>CAZIAD010000051.1:0-23633 GCA_964537555.1 uncultured Brevinematales bacterium | reverse complement strand
ATCTCATGGCCCGTAATTATCAGGAACTCCAGGAGCCGGAACAGGCGGTAGAGGTGTTCCGTACTATAAAAGAAGATAAGCTGGCAGAATTTCCCCAGTCATCCTTTTTTTTGGAAAACTTTCGTTATTACTTTACCCAGGCCCTCATAGATTCTTCCAAAAGTTATCCCTTCAGCCTCAGTACAGTATCAAATTTTATGATCAATATGCCCGGGGATTCCCCATATTACAGTAGTACCAGGTCGGTATTTCTGTATTACCAGTGGAAAAACACCAATTTTCAGTATTTTCTGGATCAAAATAAGCCGGATGAGGAACTAGCCCGCTACCAGCGTATTATTCAGTATATCAATGGAGATAGCTCCCTGATCAGCCAGATCCTGCTGGACTATCGGGAGTCAAAATATTACTCCCCTTATGGCGCAGTAGTCGACAAGCTGGAACTGAGCCATCTGAAGAACAAAACCGACCTGGGACGGGCGGTAGATTTTGCAGTGGCATATCAGAACTATAAGCTGGCCAAAGAGATAGTAGCCAAACATTACCAGCAGAACCAGGACCTGGACTATTATACTCGGAATATGGCCATTATCAGTTACAAATCTGTGAGCCGCCAGGCAGCTATCGATGATCTTCTGGCCCTGGAGAAAAAGGGAAAGGCATCCGGCAAGACTATCACCCTGCTGCTCAGCTATCTGAAAAAGGCAAAAATGTATACCCTGGGCCGACAGGTAAGTGCCAGGGCTGTGAATACCTATGGAAAGAGGTTCTATGATCAGTATCTCTATTTTCTCAGCAGATCTGATTCCTATACCAGCCTCTATAACTGGTACAAAGCAAAGCGCAATGAAAAAGGGTTCAGAGAAAAATACGGGGAGGAAGTAATACGTACCATGCTCCGTAATAAACCGGAATATGCCCGGGAGCTGACCACTGAGTACCTCAATAAAAAAAAGAGCTACCCGGTGCTGCTGGTGTCTGCCCTGCAGTATTATGAATCGGGAGCCACTGCTGCGGCCTATAAACAGTTTTTAACTATTGTCATGGAATACCCCTATACCTACGAGTGGCTGGTGGCCCGGCATTATGAATCCCTGCTCAGGGACAAGTATAAAGACGTCTATACGGCTACATTCAGCAGTTACTTAAAGAAGATAAAGGACTATTCTCTCAAGAATAAAGTATACTACAGCACCGCCTATAGCGAGACTGACCCTGAACTTTTTGAGAAAAGCATTGGGGAAAAGCAAAAGAAAGAGTTTGAGCTGGCCTACCATAAAGCCATAAGTGCTTCTTTTCAGGGGGGAGAAAGCATTCCCCTCCTGGAAAAATTCGGGAAGGGGCCTTTTAAAGACTGGAACCAGGAAGTACTGAACTATATTAATTATGAGATCAACAAAAAAAGTAATTATCAAAAATACCTGCGCTTCAGGTATACCTATCAGTATCGTGACCTGTTCCGGGATATACAGAGCCAGGGAGATTTAGTTTCCCGCCTCCATACTCTCTCTCTCAAAGTAGTACTGGCCCGCCGGTTTCACAAGACCCTGCCCCAGGAGATACAAAAAGACCTGTACCCCCTGGAGTCTTTTGACTTTATTCAATCTCAGCTCAACAGTACCAATACCAGCCTGTGGGTATTGTCCAGTTTCAGAGAAGAAAGCCATTTCAGAAAAAAAGCCCGGTCCTGGGTAGGAGCCCAGGGTTATGCCCAGGTCATGCCTTATACGGCCCGGCTGCTCAAGAAAAACATGAAACGCCCGGAATTATCCAATTATGATTTTGAAGACAATGTCCTGATGGGAGTGACTTTATTCAAGCATCTGTTCCGTCTATACAAGGATAATTATGCCTATGCCCTGGGGGCCTATAATGGGGGGGAAGGGGCCGTTAATAAATGGAGAAAAAAGTATAAGGATTATCAAACCGAACTGTGGATAGAATGTGTCGAATTTGATGAGACCAGAGATTATATAAAGAAGATTTTGCTGACCCGGTATTTTTATGAATCCTTGTATGGTTTTCCAGCACCAGATATGAGGGTTTTTAAAAAGGAAATCTAATTGTAAACCATCGAAATATTGATAGACTGACTGATATTCTTTACAATATGAGTCCAGCAGGAGGAAAGACAAATGGATGAAAAGATAGCCCAGCTCAATTCCCAGGCAGGTGAAAAGATAAAGGTCATAGAAAAGATCAAAGCGGAATATGAAAAGGTCATAGTGGGGCAGGACAAGCTGTATTCCCGTATGATGTCAGCTATCCTCAGTGGGGGCCATATCCTTCTGGAAGGTGTCCCCGGACTGGCCAAGACACTGGCAATATCTACCTTATCCCAGGCATTGGGACTGGACTTTCAGCGTATTCAGTTCACTCCCGATATGCTGCCTGCAGACATCCGCGGTACCCTTATATATAATCACAATAAAGGCGAGTTTGAAGTCAAGAAAGGGCCAGTATTTACCAACTTTGTACTGGCAGATGAAATAAACCGGGCCCCGGCTAAAGTACAGTCTGCTCTGCTGGATGTGATGCAGGAGAAGATAGTCACTATCGGGGATAAGACCTGGCCTATGTCTCCCCCCTTCTTTGTAATGGCTACTCAGAACCCTATTGAGCAGGAAGGGACCTATCCCCTCCCTGAAGCCCAGGTAGACCGTTTTTATATGAAGGTATTTGTGGATTATCCCAATAAAGCTGAAGAAAAACGGATCATCAACCGTATGTCCGGCATGCTCTATCCTGAACCCAAAGCAGTCAGTAATGGAAAAGAGATACTGGAATTACAGAAATTTGTAAATGAGATATATGTAGATGATAAGATAGTAGATTATGTTGTCAATCTGGTATTTGCTACCCGAAATCCTCAGGAGCATAATATTTCTGAGGCCTACCTGAAATACGGGGCTTCCCCCCGGGCCAGTATTGCCTTTATTAAAGCGGCACGGATCGAGGCCTTCTTTGATGGACGGGGTTATGTCATCCCTGAAGATGTAAAAGAGGTAGCTTTTGACATACTGCGGCACCGGATCGGCCTGAGCTTTGAAGCGGAAGCGGAAAACATCAGCCCGGATAATATGGTAGAACAGCTCTTAAATAATGTAGAGATCCCCTGATACCCGGTGTCAGTATAAGTTGTACATCTCTTTTTTGCTGACAAGAGTACAGGCCACTTTTCCCGTAAAACTTAATTTCTCTTGATTAATTTTCAAAATATCTTACAATGAACAAAAGGAAAAGGAGAGTTCAATGAAAAAAGTATTAGCGGTAGACGATTATCCAGAGATACTGAATATCATTGAAACCAAACTGAGCCGCAATGGTTATGAAGTGCGGACTGAATGTGATGCCACCCGGGCTATAGAAGTCATAAAAGAATTCAGGCCCGACCTCATCCTTTTGGATATCATGATGCCCAAGATCACCGGATTTGACCTTTGTGATACCATTAAGTCGGACCCGGATATAAAAGATATCAAAGTGATCTTTCTCACCGCTAAAGATATGGAATTTACTCGAAAAAAAGCAGATGAAGTAGGGGCGGATGGTTTTGTAGCCAAACCCTTTTCCCCAAAAGAATTACTGGAGTTTATCAATCAGCAGATAGGACTCTGAACCATGAAAAGATCAAAGAATCTGTTTTTCAGGATTCTCAGGATAATCTTTTTTCCTTTTGTCTATATCTATGAAAGGATACTGGAACGTCATCTCTATGTCATGGAAAAACGCATCAGGCGAGAATTTGAAGTAGGATTATCGCATGAGCTTAAGACTCCATTGACCAGTATCTATGCCTATGCTGAACTCCTCCTGGATCACCTGGAGGATGAAGAAGATAAAAGATCTGTGAAAGTGATATATGTCAAGAGTCAGGAACTGCTCCGGCTTATCGACAATATGATCACTATCTCTATTATCGATTTTAACCCCTATTCCATAGAATACAGTGAAGTGGATATGTCCCAGATCGCAGTACGCTGCATCAATCGCTTTAAAAATCTCTATCCGGACTTTAAAAGTTATAATCTGAAGACCTATATTGAACCCGATCTCCTGGTCCGGGGTGAGGATAAGCTGCTCTTTACCATAGCCTATGAGCTGCTCAGTAATGCCTACCTATACCGTCAGAAAAATAATGTGGCAGATATTTCCATGGAGCTTTCTCATTCTGAAGGGGAAGCAGTGCTCAGGATCAAGGATAACGGCCAGGGCATCAGTGTCAAAGACAGGCAGAAGGTGTTCGATCAGTTTTTCCGGATCGAGGACAGGGACAGGGCTACCACCCCCGGCCTGGGCATAGGGCTCTCCCTGGTCAAGAAGATAGTGACAGTGCTGAATGGCAGTATTGAATTAAAAAGTAAAGTGGATAAAGGGACAGAGATACAAGTCAGGCTCCCTCTGGTACGTATGAAGATCCCCGGTTAAGTATGAAGATCCGAGAGAAGATGCTCGTAACTCATCTGATGGCTGCGCTCATACCTGTCCTCCTGTCATTTACTCTGCTTATGGTGGTCACTTTATACCGGTCCCGTAAGGAAGTACAGAAAACCTTGTCCCGGGATGTACTGGACATAAAACAGCGTATCACTGAAAAAATAGACCTTCAATTATCCTATTCCTATTTTCTGAGCCGTAATGTTGAGTTCCTGAATAAAGGGCAGACCGTAGTGTTTCGAAAAGACTGGAACCAGATCACCCCCATATTTAATCTGAAACTGTTTGAAGTGACCTATTTTGAAAAAGTGACTATGCGTGAGTTTATTTCAGAGGACTACAGTATCTTTACTATAGCTCCGGAGACCATAACCAACATCTGGCATACCCTGTCCATGCCCTATTATCACCGGGGATTCCGTCAGGCTTTTCCTGAGATCATCTCCAATACCCTGGTCTTAAGGAATACGGCTATTGTATATGATTACAAAAAAAAGTATAAGACCGGGCTGGTCATCGTGAGTTTTCCGGTAGATCAGGCATTTCTGCAAGAGATTAAAAATGAAAAAGACATGATAGTATTTTCTGTGACCAGCAACGGGATAGTGTTTTCTGATGAAGAACTGAACAGCTCCAATATTCTTAAGAAGAAAATAGATAAGATTTTACTGGAGGAACAGGATAAATACTATTCCCTGACTATTCCGGGCAGAGGCCGTTTTTATTTATACAGCACCTCATTATTCAGCCAGGATAAAAAGACTCTGGCCCAGTTAGGCGTCCTCAAAGGATTTAGCCAGGTCAATGAATTTTTTCGGCTTTTTCGCTGGGTATCCTTTATAGTATTTGTGATCTCGGCCATATTCGGAGTGTTTTTCGCCATCAGACGCAGTAACAGGATCACCCAGCCTCTGGTCTATCTGAGTAAAGTCGTTAACAGCTTTCAAAAGTCCTATAAAAAAATAGATGCCCCCCGTGTCATAGAGGATGAGATCGATTCCCTGCATGCTTCATTCGCCGATATGTCAGACAGTATTCTCAGGTATAAAGAAACGGTAGACTCTTATAATTCTTTGCTTACCAGGGAAGTAGAAGAAAAGACCAAAGATCTGCTGAATAAAGTCCGCAGTCTCTCTCTTATCAATGATTTCAGCTCCTATATCCTAAAACTGGATACCATGGAAGAAGATAAGTTCCTGGAAAAGTCTTTGCAAAAAATGAGCGAATTGCTGGGATTATGTTATATCTCGGTCTATAACATGAAATCAAATAACCTGGAACGGGTCTATGATCTGGTGCGTAATAAAGAGCTCAATAAAAAGAAGACTCTGCATAAGCTGGAACATCTATCCCAAAGAGCTGCCAAAAAAGTATTCAGCCAGGGTGATTATGTGCAATACAGCTATCAGAGTATCAGCATACAGGCCTGTTCGGTCTACTTTATAGATCAGATCGAGTATGTACTGGTCTACCTGGGAGAATTTCATAAAAAGCATTATATTGAAGACAGCTTCCGCACTTTGTCGAACCTGCTTTCCCTGAGCCTGTATACCATGCGAATCAATCATGAAAAGATAAAATCGGAAAAGATGGCCAGCCTGGGCCAGTTCGCCAGCACGGTGATACATGATATTAAAAATCCCCTGGGCCTGATCAAAGGGGCTATCGAGATCCTGAGTGATGACGACTATAGTGATAAAGAAAAACAGGAGTATAGTGTCATTGTCAACCGTGAACTGGATATGCTGATCTCTATGCTTAATGATATTATGGACTTTGCCCGGGGACAGATCAGCCTGGTCAAGGAATCCGTAGAGATAGATAAATTAATAAAAGACATAATGAAATTCTATAAAAAGAAGACGGATGAAAGTAAGATCAAGGTGCAGCTAAACCTGAATTCCAAACTATCGATGGAGATAGACCGCAATCGGGTATGGAGAGCCCTGGGTAATATCATTTCCAATGCCATTGACGCCATGGATCCGGGGGGCAGCCTCACTATAAAGACGGAAAAAAAGATGCAGGATCTAATGATCATGATAACCGATACCGGAACCGGAATCCCAGACTGGCTGGCTGCAAATATTTTTGAACCCTTTGTGACTTATGGCAAGAAGGGGGGCACAGGCCTGGGCCTGGCTATAGTCAAAAGAGTAGTAGAGGCTCATGGAGGAAATATTACTTTTTCTTCAACCCGGCACCAGGGCACCAGTTTTTACATATTTCTTCCTTTTTAAGCAGGTAATTATGATTGAGATAAAAGACCTGGATATATTCCAGGCGAGAAAAAACATCATCCACATAGACAGTCTGACCATTCCATCCACAGGGCTCTTCCTCATTACCGGAGACAATGGTACCGGAAAGACCAGCCTCATCAGGAGTATTCTCAACATTCACCATGATTATAGCGGGGACATCCTGATCGATGGCCTCAGAAACCGTGAAATGGACAGAAAGAAAATAGCATCCCTGATATCCTATCTGCCCCAGTCCGTGTCACAGGAGGCGGACTTTAGTGTGGCTGAATACATCAGCCAGGGCCAGTATGCCAGTACTGCCCGCTATTGTGATCAGGTGTGCCAGGCACTAGGGCTGGACAGATTTATGGACAGGAGATACCCCAGTCTCAGTGGAGGGGAAAAGCAGTTGTGTCGACTGGCCCGGGTGCTCATCCCCGATACCGCGTATGTGTTTCTGGACGAACCCGACTCTTTTTTGAGCCGGAAGAATCGCCTGCGCTTACTGGAGTGCATCAATGAGATGGCATCCACTCGCTCTGTGGTAGTGATCTCACATTATGGAGTGGATTATCCCCAGTTCAGCCATCTTCTGGATCTGGAATCAGAGGAATAAGCTATTTTTTATCATAAAGATCATCGATATGCATGCCGTCCAGGGTCTCCACATGGAGCTTATTGATCTCCAGGTCATACAGGACACGACGGCCCTTTTCGCCCCCGGTATTACTGGAACGGATTCTGATATTATTGCTCTTCAGGATCTGATTGGCAATATCTATGTTTCTGTCACCTATAAAAAAAATCTCAGACTGATCGAATATGATGAAGGCACCCCCCACTACATGGGCTTCCAGGTCAGAGATCCTTGACCCGTTTTGAAGAAATTTATTGATGAGGGTGGGTACTGCTACGTCGCCATATTTTGTACTGACTTCTTTATCCGGTGAATTGGGAAGGAGGTAGTGTACCAGACCTCCGAATTTCCGGACCTTGTCATACAGTATCACACCTACACAGGAACCCAGCACCGTCCTGATCTGGACCGGTTTTTTAGAGAAGATGAGCTCTCCGGGATTAATGAAATACAGAGGCATGATTACCACCTATTTCTGATATAATGAGTTCTTCATATGTTTGTATCCATGTTTTATTCCTACCAGGCTTTCCGACAGTCCCAGAATAAGATAACCTTTTGGTTTAATATGGTCAAATATTTTATTGACAATCAATTCTTTTTCCTGGTTGTCAAAATAGATCAGGACATTCCGTAAAAATACAATATCAAACTGCCGGGTAAAGGGATAAGTATCGAACAGGTTAAAGTGCCTGAATGCGATCAGTTTTTTCACATTCTCCTTGATTATAAAATCATTATGGCTCTGGTCAAAGCTAAAAAATCTTTTCAGCTCCTGATCATCTATGTGCCCTCGAACTTTGGTATAATGATAACGCCCATTTATAGCTATGTTCAGCACATTGGTGGAAATATCGGTGGCCAGTATCTTGATGTCCCGGGACTCGGCATTCTGAAGAGTCTGCAGGATGGATATGGCCATACTATAGGACTCCTCACCGGTAGAACAGGCCGCACTCCAGAAGCGTAACTCCTCTTTTAAATCGGTTTTTTCTTTGAGGTATTCTTTGAGGAATTCAAAATGCAGGTTCTCCCTGAAAAAGAAACTGTAGTTAGTAGTGAGGATATTTACAAAGCCCTTCATGAGGATGCCCTGACGGTCATTGATGAGAGCCTGGTAGTATTTCTCATAGTCCTGATAGGGTTTGTCCGGCCCTACCATCTTGCTGAGTCTGTGTATGAGCAGGTATTTTTTGTGGTCTTTGAGGCTGATCCCGCTCTGCTCGAATAACAGAGTAGTAAATTTTTTAAACAAAAGGGGGGACAGGTTACCTTCGTATAATTCTTCTTTCATGGTTTACCTCAGAATATAATAAATTCACCCTGTTCACTGATAGTCTGTCCGCTGGAAAAATCCAGAATGCCATTATCTTCAACATTGATATCAAAAATCGCTTCATATTCCTGTAGGATTTTCCTTTCATTACTGGTCGTGATGAGCTCATTGATTATATCCAGTATTTCTTTGCGAATCACTAGTCTGGTTTCCGTATCGAGATAGTCACTGGCGTGGGTCTCTTTGACTCCCTTGGTGGAGAGCTCCAGGATACGGGAAATCAGGAGGCTGATATGCTCTACTTCCTGATTAGTGATATCCTGGTACTGCAGCTTGCCTATGATCTGCTTGACACTTTTGTTCAGATTGTTGGAAAAATCATTGAGGGTGTGGATAATATCCTCAATGTACTGAAAGGAGTTCTGTATGATCACTTCAAAAGACTCTATAGAAGCCTTGAGCCCTATGACATAATCATAGACTACCTGCATATTCTGGAGGTACCTGTCTTTTATATTTCCGGTGGTCTCTATAGTCTCATTAACCTGGCTTTTTACTTCACCCGCGAATTTCAGAGTCTTTTGAGCAAATTCTCTGAGATCCCGGGCCAGGACCTGGAATCCCCGGGCGCTGGTGCCGGTATTGGCAGCCTCAATACTTACATTAAGGGACAATACTTTAATAGTCTCTGAAATGTCTTCTATGGAGAGGGCAATGTCCGCGATATGGGACAGTTTCTGAATGGTAGTAGTGACAAAGCTGTCTGATACCCCCCGGAGGCTTTCCATACTCTGAAAAAACTGTTCAAAGTCCTGAACTACAGCATGGGCCTGTTTCAAAATATAAGACAATGAATCCTGGCGGGAGTCGTCCATTAATGCGGACATGGATTGCTGTATATCCTGGGTGATGCGGGTAGAAAAATCAGCGATATTTTCAAAATGCCCCACCACATCCACTATAATATCATGAGAAAATTTATTAGAGGATGTGGATAGATCACTGATGATGGGTATCAGGTTGCCCAGATAGTATAGATTCCGGGCCATATTGATAGAAAGGGCAGCATTCTGATCCCTGATCTTAAAATAATTGGTATAAAACTCCCGATTGATTTCAAATATCTGTGAAGAAGTCTGATTGATGTTGAGGGCGAGTTCAGTAGAAAGCCTTTCCTGCACACGGGCACTGTCCAGTTTATCAGGATTTTGAGTAGCCCATTGCTTGATCTGGACAATTCGGGTTTCCAGGTCATGTGACCTGGTATCCAGCCAGCGGAATATTTCTGCAATTTCTTCGTCTGAATTATTTAAGGAAAGCTGGTGAATATAATCCCGCTGCCTGCGGATAAAGTCAGACAGTTCCTCATATCCCTTGAAAGCGGTGTCGAGGTAGTCATTACAGGAGAGGGCTGGGTGAGCTTTATTGGCTGTTATGATCCTGATGATATTCAATATGAGTAAGAAAACAAGGACTATAGTAATGATGATGTGCCGATATAAAAGGGACTGTACCGTAAACAGGGCGATAATACCCAGCACCGGTAGTGAAAATAATAAGACATCCATCCATTTATGCCCGATTTTCGGATTTATTGTATTCAAAAAAAATCCTTCAAAAAATTTCACATCTTATTTTATTGTAGAATTCTTTGATAGAAATTACAAGGCTTTATTTAGAAATAAAATTTTTACAAATAATTACAAATTTATGTTGTAAAAAAAAGGCTTTCATATTAGTATATAAAACTGTGGGAGATTTAAAATGGATTTTAAAGAACTTCTGGAACTGCTGAAAAACGCTGAACGTCTTCTGCATCAGTATGATAGCGGTGATCTGATGACTGTACTGGAGATCAAGGATGTATATACAGAGCTGTCACAGAAACTTTCCCGCTTTCCGGCTTTAGTAGATCTGTCCCGGTTTTGTCAGCTCATGTCGGAATTATCCATGAGGCTGTCTGACATAGATGCAGAAGAGCAGGCCAAGGCTTATCTTATCCGTTCTACGGAATGCCTGCGGTCTCTGTTCACCAAAAAAATCACCGGCCAGGAAGCTGCCAAGTGCCTCAATATGATCATCAGTGAATGTAAATACCTCCTGGAGGCCAGTGAAGACGATGTAGAAGCTGAGTCTCCTCAGGAAGAAGAGGCACCGGAAGAGCCTAAAAGCACTAAAAGCTATTCAGAGGACTATTTTGGCCATGTAGTAAAAGATAAAAAAATGCTCAACCAGCTTTCCGATGAGATCAAGGAACACCTGGATTCCGCACAATATACCCTCCTGGAGCTGGAACATGACCCTACCGACCAGGAAAATATCAATAAAGTATTCCGGAGTTTTCATACTATAAAAGGATCTTCTGCCTTCCTGGGGCTCAAGAACTTTGAAGATGTGGCTCACGAGATGGAAGAGCTGCTCGTCCTGATCCGGGACGGGAAGATGCGTATATCCAAGGACCTGATAGACCTGATATTTTTCGGCATAGAGCTGCTTCGTAACCTGGTCACTATCATGGATACCTATAATTTTGAAGTAGAACCTATGGTCAAATCTTTCCTGGATGTGGATATATTTTCCTACATAGATCTCATCATAAAGATCCTGCAACAATACCAGTTTAAAAAGATCGGTGAGATCCTGGAGGAAGAAGGTAAGCTTACCGGCCAGGAAGTAGCCCGCATTCTGCAGCAGCAGAAGGACAGCGATGGAGAAAAGAAGTTCGGTACTATCGCTATAGAAGAAAAGATCGTGTCCAATGATGATATAAAGGATGCCATAAAGAAACAGGCCGGTTATGGGAAGCGTATCAGTTATGTCAAGGTGTCCAATGAAAGGCTGAATACCCTCATTGATATCGTGGGAGAGCTGGTCATCAACCAGTCGATGCTCCGCCAGATCATGGATACTGAGGACGCTCAGGATATGAGCAGCACTGAGCGTATTATTTCCCAGCTCGAGGGGATCACCACCTCGATTAAAAACCTGGTCCTGTCTATGGGAATGGTGCCTATCGCCGATGTGTTTAATAAACTGCGGGTAGTAATACGTAATACTGCTACCGAACTGCAGAAAGCAGTGATAGTGAATATAAAAGGGGAAGAGACTGAGCTGGACCGTAATGTGGTAGAAGCCATATATGACCCCTTGGTGCATATAGTGCGTAACGCGGTGGATCATGGACTGGAGACTCCTGATGAAAGAGAGAAGCTCAAAAAAGACCGGGTGGGCAAGATCTCCATAGTAGCAGAACACCGTGGCAATGGCATTGAGATCATTGTAGAAGACGATGGATATGGCATCGATAAGCAAAAAGTCCTGAACAAAGCCCTGAGTAAGGGCCTTATCGAGCAGGACCAGGTCGAGTCCATGTCTGACAGAGATATTTATGCCCTCTTGTTTTTACCCGGATTTTCCACCAAAAAGGTGGCCACTGAAGTATCAGGCCGGGGTGTAGGCCTGGATGTGGTCAAGAAAAATATCGATGAGATCCATGGTAAGGTGGACATCTTAAGTTTGCAGGGTAAGTATTCCCGCTTTATTATTCGCCTGCCCCTGACTCTGGCTATTATAGAAGGTTTTGTCTTTGAGATCGCCGATAATAAATATGTATTTCCTTTCTCATCTGTGGATGAGATCATCGTCCCGGATGAGTCCCAGATCTCGGTCATGGATGACGGTGGCAGAATGCTGTTTAACCGGGGAGCCTATGTCCCACTCATCTTCTCCAATTTTGTCCTTAATGAAAAGCATGATGAAAATGAGACAAGTAATAAACTGGCAGTCATCATATCTCACGAAGATAAGCACTATGGTATCCTGGTAGACCGGATCATAGGGAAGCAGGAGATCGTGATCAAGAATCTGGGCGAGAGCCTGCAGGCCCTCTCTGTATTTTCAGGGGGTACTATTTTCGGTGACGGCACCATTGGATTTGTGGTAGATATAGAGGGATTTTTAGAGGCTGCTAAAAAGAATTAAGAATCGATGTACAAGGAGATCTTATGTCCATAATGATAGTAGATGATTCCGGTGTAGTAAGAAGTGTAGTCAAGAAATCTCTGGAACTCTATGGATATAATGACGTGGTCGAAGCGGAAGACGGCGTGACTGCCCTGGAGATACTGTCTCCCATATACCAGGAAATAGAACTGTATGTGCTGGATGTCAATATGCCCCGCATGGATGGTATCACCCTGGTAGGAGAGATCCGTAAGCTGGACAGTGCTACTCCTATAGTGATGCTCACTACTGAATCCGATAAGTCCAAGATGATGCAGGCCAAGTCCCTGGGTGCTACCGGATGGGTCATCAAACCCTTTGACGCGGAAAAATTTATTAAAATAGTCCAGATGTTTCTCAAGAAATAGGAGGCTGACATGTCTGAAGATTCACGAAAATATATTATTTTTAATATCAATAAAGAAGATTACGGAATACCTATTTCCAAGATCCGTGAAGTCCTGCGTTTTGTCAAGATCACTCCTATACATGAGGCCTCCGAGTTTCTCAAGGGTGTCATCAATATGCGGGGTAAGATCATACCCATCATCGATATGCGGGTCAAGTTCGGGCTGGAGGAGTCTGACTACAATGAACGTACCGTATTTATTATCGTAGATATCCTGGGTGCCAAGGAAGTGTATAACATAGGTATCACTGTGGATGCCGTACAGGATGTCGTGGACATAGCAGAAAAAGATATGGAAAAGACCCCCGATATCGGCCTCCGGCTCAAGAGCCAGTACCTGGAAGGTATTGCCAAGGTCGAGGATAGGATGATTATGATACTCAATATGGATAAGATCCTCACATCCAATGAGATAGTGGATATCACCCAGGTCCATGATAAGGTAACAGAAGCTACTTCAGCATAATATTGAGTCCGGCTTACCAAAAAAAACTCCTATAATCCCAGTAGGAAAGAGGATTTAGCAGTTTTTGGAGGTATACATGTTTAAAAAAATGAGTCTGGCAGTAAAATTGATGACCGGATTTATTACCGTAGCCATTCTTACTGGTACAGTAGGTATCCTGGGCTGGTATGGAATATCTGGATTAGACTCCAATCTAATGGAAATGGGAAATAATACTCTTCCTGCTATAAGTGCACTCATAGAAATGGAAGTGGAAGTGGTAAGTATGGACCAGCATCTGGACTATTTGGCTTGCCCTTATCTCAGTAGAGAGGAAGTCAAAGAACTCTTTAAGACCTATGATGAATCTATCAAGACTTTTGACGAAAATTATAATCACTATAAGCCTCTCCATAAAGAAGTAGAAGAAGAGCAATTGTGGCAGGTATATGTCAAGTCCCATGAGACAGCAGAGAAAGCAAATAATCAGGTAATGGAGTTTTATAAAAAATTATTTGAGGCGGGAACTCCGGTTGAACTCATTGCAAAACCTTATTTTGAGTATAAGACAGAAATCAGGCAGGATGAAATATCCCATCAGGCAGCAGATGATCTGGTCACACTTCAGCACTGGGCTTTAAAGTATTATGGTGAAACGCACAATAAAGACGAACTGGAACATGCTGACAGAATGGTTTTACTTATTCTCATAGTGGCTATTGTCAGTTTTATTGCTGCTCTGGTGATTGGGATATTTTTATCCCGATCCATCTCCCGGCCTATCAATCAGGTCACAGGAGACCTGTTCAGCTCAGCCCAGAGCCTGGAGGGAGCAGCCAACCAGGTGTCCTCCTCAGGCCAGGAGCTGTCCAGCGGGGCCAGTGAGCTGGCATCATCTGTAGAAGAGATGACCTCCTCCCTGGAAGAGCTGCAGTCTATCATCGAGTCCAATACCAAAACCGTGTCCCAGGCCAAGATCCTCATGGGGGATGCCAATAAAGGGGCCAAAGACAGCGGAGTCAAGATGACTGAGCTGGGAGTAGCTATAGGTGAGATCACCGATAACAGTCGCCAGATCGAACGTATCATCAAGGTGATCGACGATATCGCCTTCCAGACCAATATCCTGGCCCTTAATGCGGCAGTCGAAGCCGCCCGTGCCGGGGATGCCGGACGGGGATTCGCAGTAGTGGCTGACCAGGTCAAGAACCTGGCCCAGAAGAGTGCCGAGGCCGCCAAAGAGACGGCTGGACTGATCGCCAAAGCCATAGACAGTGTACAGAAGGGAGAGCTCCTGGGTAATACCGTAGCCGAGGCCGCTCAGAAATCAGGAGACCTCATGGACAAGGTAGACCAGCTCATGGATGAAGTAGCCCGGGCCAGCCAGGAGCAGCTCAAGGGAGCCAACCAGGTCACCAAGGCAGTAGGGCAGATCAACTCCGTGACCCAGCAGACCGCCTCCAGCGCGGAAGAGACAGCCGCAGCCGGAGAAGAGATACTGGGACAGTCCGGTATGATGAGGCAGGTAGTAGAGGGACTGAACTCCCTGGTCAAGGGAGAGTCCAAAGGGGGCAGTCAGAACAGGGAGATAGAGAATAAAGCCCTGCATCTGGAAGCGCCCAAAAATTCAGCCCGGCCTGTACATACCGTGACCCTCCATCAGGAAGACCATGAGGGAGTAGAGATCATCCGTCCGGAAGACCAGATCCCCATGGACGATTTTAAAGATTTTTAAATCAGGATTAATCTGTTGATCAAAGAAAGGGCTGTGAAAACAGTCCTTTCTTTTTTGTATATTTCTTGCTTTTAATCCTCTTTCTAAGTATGATTATGAATCCCACACCTTTTTGACCCATTGATAAAAAAAACATGTCTATCCGACTATTAAGGTCGGTTTATAATCCCACTAAGAAAGAGGATTATGCGGATATGTTCTTTATGGAGGGTAATTATGTTTAAAAGATGGAGTATCGGGGTCAAGCTGACTGTCAGCTTTCTTATGCTGGCTCTCATCCTGCTGGTGGTAGGTGGTATAGGCTATTTCGGGAACAGTTCCACCGTTCGTGGAGTGCAAAAGATGGAAGTACTGGACGAATTAAATAAAAATCTCATTCTAAAAGAAGTCGATCACCTCAAATGGGCGGGCCAGGTCCAGAATGCCCTCATCCTGCAGGAACAAAAGCTGGGGGTACAGACTGATTACCATCTCTGTGCCCTGGGTAAATGGTACTATAGCCAGGACATGAGCAATGCGGTGAAACTGGTCCCCGGCATTGCAGAAGATTTACAAAAAATCGAAGAACCTCATAAGCAGATGCACCTCTCTGCCATAAAAATAGAAGAATACCTGGGCCAAAATGCCTGGAATGACGCCAACCAGTATTTTGCTGATGTGACAGAGATAAATCTGATCAGTCTACGTGGTCATCTGGAGTCTGTAAGGAAAGTCCTGGATGAATATAATGATGATGTGGCTGACGATATGCATTCTTCTGAGAAAAAACTCAGTGTCCTGATATTGATCTCTATTGTGATAGGCTTTATTTTAGCTATACTGCTGGGCATTCTGATAAGTCGTAACCTGTCCCGTTCACTGACCGGTGTATCAGACGAGCTGGGCAAAGGTTCAGTACAGCTCACCAATGCCTCACTACAGGTCTCTTCCTCCAGCCAGGAGCTATCCAGTGGAGCATCTGAGCTCGCATCCAGCGTAGAGGAGATGACTTCCTCCCTGGAAGAACTGCAGTCCATCATCGAGTCTAATACCAAGACAGTCACCGAGGCCAAAGTCATGATGGGGGATGCCAATAAGGGATCCCAGGATAGTGTGAATATGATGGAAAAGCTGTCCGTAGCTATAAAAGACATCACCGATAACAGCCGTCAGATCGAGCGTATTATCAAGGTGATAGACGATATCGCCTTCCAGACCAATATCCTGGCCCTCAATGCGGCTGTAGAAGCAGCCCGGGCTGGTGACGCGGGCCGGGGATTCGCGGTAGTAGCTGACCAGGTCAAGAATCTGGCCCAGAAGAGCGCCGAGGCTGCCAAAGAGACTGCCGGACTCATAGCGACCGCCATAGAAAGTGTTCAAAAAGGGGAAGACCTGGGGCAGCTCGTAACCAAAAACACGAAAGATGCGGGTGACTTGATGGGAAAAGTGACTCAACTTATGGATGAAGTAGCCCGGGCCAGCCAGGAACAGCTCAAGGGTGCCAACCAGGTCACCAAGGCAGTAGGACAGATCAATTCTGTGGTACAAAATACCGCTTCCACTTCTGAAGAGACAGCGGCTGCCGGTGAAGAGCTGCTCAGTCAGGCTGAAAACCTGAAAGGGGTAGTAGTAGACCTCAATAATGTGATCAACGGGGAAAAAGAAGGAAATGTCCAAAAATCACAGACTCTTCTGGACTCCAGAGTCAAACCTGTAGTACCCCGTCCGGTGCGCACTATGACCCTGCACAGCGATGACCAGAGAGAGGACGGAGTTGAGATAATCAAACCGGAAGACAGGATCCCCATGGATGATTTTAAAGACTTTTAATCAAAACAGATGAAAATTGATAAAAGGGGGCTATAATGCCCCCTTTTTTATTCGTTATCGTAACGCTGGGCTTTGTAAGGGCCGCTGGAAGGGGCCTGAGGCGATGCCTTTTTCAGGTATTCCAGAGCAGCTTCTTTATTAGGATAAATAGGGAACATCGATTCTATATCAATCAGTTGAAACATCTGTATGATCTTCGGGTTTATATTGGAGAATGCAAATAAAATTGCATTCTTTTCACAGAGGGTCTTGAGTTTGAGTAAAATACCTATACCCGAAGAGTCAATATAATCCAGATTGGTGAAATCGACTATAATGGGATATTTCTCCGGATTGATTTCGACTTTATCAAAAATTTCTACCAGTAATTCTCTAAATTGGGAAACCTGAGTCAGCTCAAACTTCTTACTAAGGTGAACAAACAAATGGTCAGCCTTTTCTTGGATGGAAAAGGACATTTACACTCCTTGGTATTTCTTAATGAAATACAGTCTTATGAAAAAAATCAGGCATTTTCTTTGAGGTAGTATTTTGCGTCATCAATATCATCATAGAGAGGGAAGGCTGTGGCTACCTGGGCCGATTCGAACTGGTTCCTGACCTGGCCTTTGAGATTCGTAAATGCGTATAGTATCTTGTTTTTAGTACATAACTGCTTCCATCTCAGCAGTATACCCAGGCCATAGGAATCAATATAGGTCAGTTCACTAAAGTCAAATAAGATCGGGGGAGATGCCTCATGGGAGATTATTTCTTCCAGCAGACGTTCCAGCGTCTTTTCCAATTCGTGAGCTTTTAAAAATTCAATACTCCCTTCCAGGGTGATGATATTGATACCGTTTTCATTATTAAATTGAAAAGGCACTGGCCTCTCCTCATTGTGATTTAATCAATTCTAGCTTTTTTTAAATAAAAAATCAAGCCCTATTTTGTTACGGGAATAAATTCTTATTCTCCGCGCACTATATCTTTTACCTTCATCAGGCGGGACAGATTAGACCTTTCCATTTCATCCAGTTTCATCTTGATAAAGCGGATGATCTCCTGAGTATTAGGTATTAGCCTGTATTCCAGGGCATTTACCCGTCTGCGGGTTTTTTCTATTTCAATGGCCATCAGTTCTACCATCTTTTCCAGTTCTGAGAGTTTGACCATTTTTTCCAGGACGCCCGAAAATATCTCCAGAGCAGTGTCCAGCTCTCCGGAGGTGCCTACCAGGCCGTAGGAGTGGAGGTTACCTTCCTGTGAAAATTCATAAACAGGGGACCGTACTCCCAGGTGATTTTGCACTACCGCATTCAGATTGACACTCACATTGGAGGAGGAGAAGATAGCATCACCGGTAGCTTTTTCCATCCCTCCTTTGGCGATCAGGAATGAAGCATAGGCTTCTTTCAGCTCGGCATCAATCTCCTGTCTTAAAGAGATAGCACTTTTTACCTTTTCCATAAACATCTGTATGAGCGCATCCTGCTTGTCTTTAAGGAGTTTATGACCGCGATTTGCTACCGCCAGCTTTTTCTTCTGGTTGGATAGCTCCATGCGGTTAGGATTAATCCTTTGCATCTACTACTCCCAGCTTGTCCAGTACAGGCTGCAGATATTTTTTCTTATAATCATCACGGATACGTTTCAGCTCAGCTACCGGCAGTCCGGCTACCAGTTCCCAGCCTATAGCCAGGGTCTTTTCGATACCCCGGTTTTCATGGTCAGGCTGCTTAACGAACTCATTTTCATACCTGTCCACAAACTGGCTGAACTTGAGGTCTACCGGGGTGAGGGCTCCCTCTCCCAGAATGGCTTCCAGTTCCTTGGCTTCCTTACCCCGGGCATAAGCCGCGAAGAGCTGGTTAGCCAGGTCAGCATGGTCCTCACGGGTACGATTGGCGCCGATACCCTTGTCTCTCAGACGGGACAGGGAGGGCAGTACATCGATAGGAGGATAGATCCCCTTACCGTTAAGAGGACGGGCCAGTATGATCTGTCCCTCGGTGATATATCCGGTAAGGTCAGGAATGGGGTGAGTCTTGTCATCTTCAGGCATAGACAGTATGGGTATCATAGTGATAGAGCCGGACTTACCTTTGACCTTTCCCGCTCTTTCATAGAGGGTGGACAGGTCAGTATACAGGTATCCGGGATATCCGCGGCGGCCTGGTACTTCCTTACGGGCAGCAGAGATCTCTCTCAGAGCCTCACAGTAGTTAGTCATATCGGTCAGGATGACCAGTACGTGCATATTCTGTTCAAAAGCCAGGTATTCCGCCGTGGTCAGGGCCATACGGGGGGTAGAAATACGTTCGATAGCGGGGTCATCTGCCAGGTTGATATACATTACGGTACGTTCGATAGCACCGGTCTTTTTCAGGTCTTCCATAAAATAATGGGACTCTTCATAAGTGATACCCATAGCGGCAAATACGACCGCAAAGCTGTCGTGTGCCTTCAGAGTCTGAGCCTGACGGGCGATCTGGGCAGCCATACGGGAGTGGGGCAGTCCTGAACCTGAGAAGATAGGCAGTTTCTGCCCTCTTACCAGGGGATTCATCCCATCGATAGCTGATATACCGGTCTGTATAAACTCCTCGGGGAAGTCACGGTTATAGGGGTTGATAGGAGCACCATTGATGTCCAGATAGTCCTCGGCGATAAGCTTAGGCCCGCCGTCAATAGGATTACCTGATCCGTCAAAGATACGTCCCAGGATGTCGGGAGCTACCGGAATACGCAGTACTTTACCCAGAAAGGTGACTTTGGCATCCCGTACATCGATACCGGTAGAGCCTTCAAATACCTGCACCATAGCTTTGTTGCTGTAAGCTTCCAGTACTTTTCCCCGGCGCTTTTCGCCGTTACCCAGTTCTATTTCTACCAGCTCGTCAAATTTAACATCGTGGTGGGTTTCTACGATCAGCAAAGGCCCTTCCACACTGGAGATGGTCTTATATTCTCTTAACATGGTCTTACCCCTCTACCTGTGTAGTGAGCGTCGCAAATTCCGCTCTGATATTCTTTTCTATAGTCTGGAATTCTTTTTCCAGTTTGGATTCTTCTATGTATTTCATGGTGGAAAATGCTTCCAGGCTGTCCATCATTTCAATAGTGTCAAATTCCACACCTTTGCGTACCGCTTCCATGGCCATATTGTGGAAATTAACGATAGTGGTCAGCATTTTCATCTGTTTTTCTATCGATGTGTAAGTATCAATCTCATGGGTGGCGTTCTGGTGCAGGAAGTCTTCACGGATGGATTTGGCTGTGAGCAGTACTATCCTCTGTTCCCGGGTCAGGGAGTCTATCCCCACCAGCCTGACGATCTCCTTGAGTTCCGCTTCTTCTTCCAGGATCTTCATCCCTTCAGTCTTGATCTCATACCACTCTTCCCCCACAGTCTCTCTCCAGAAGTCTACCAGGCTCTCATTGTACAATGAATAGCTTACCAGCCAGTTGATAGCCGGGAAGTGTCTCTGGTAGGCCAGGTTTGAGTCCAGAGCCCAGAATACCTTGGCTACACGCAGGGTGTTCTGGGTAACAGGCTCGGAAAAGTCTCCACCCGGAGGTGATACCGCTCCGATCACAGAGATGGAGGCGGTTATATCTTCCTTGGAATTCAATACATTCACAATACCGGCGCGCTCATAGAAGGAGGCCAGGCGGCTTCCCAGATAGGCGGGATAGCCTTCTTCACCGGGCATTTCTTCCAGACGGCCTGACATCTCACGCAGGGCTTCGGCCCAGCGGCTGGTCGAGTCAGCCATAAGGGCTACAGAATATCCCATATCCCGGAAGTATTCCGCCAGGGTGATACCGGTGTAGATAGAGGCTTCACGGGCTGCTACCGGCATATTGGAAGTATTGGCGATCAGTACGGTACGGTCCATGAGGGGCTTTCCCGATTTAGGGTCGATCAGTTCGGGGAATTCAGCCAGCACATCGGTCATCTCATTTCCCCGTTCTCCGCAGCCTATGTAGACTACGATCTGGGCGTCAGACCATTTAGCGAGCTGGTGCTGGGTCACTGTCTTTCCGGAACCAAAAGGCCCGGGAATAGCAGCGGTACCTCCCTTTACCAGAGGGAAGAAGGCATCGATAATACGCTGCCCGGTATACATCTGCTGCCGGGGAGGCAGTTTTCTCTTCACTGGTCGGGGTATACGTACCGGCCATTTCTGAGTGAGTGTCAGGTCGATCTTTTCGCCCTCATCAGTGGTCAATACCGCTATGGTATCGTCTATGGTAAAGTTACCGGCTTTTATTTTAGAGATCTTACCTTTTTTGCCATAAGGAGTCAGGATCTTGTGGGTGATCAGAGAGGTCTCGGGTACTTCCCCGATGATATCTCCGCTGTCTACGATATCGCCATCTTTTACCTTAGGGATAAATTCCCACTTGATGGTGTTGTCCAGGGCACGCACATCGATACCCCGGGCGATAAAGGCAGACCCGGAGGCTTTGGCTATACCTTCCAGGGGGCGTTGAATACCGTCAAAAAAGTTACCGATCAGTCCCGGCCCCAGCTCAACCGACAATGGAGCCCCGGTAGATATGACCGGCTCTCCCGGCCCGATACCGGAAGTATCTTCATAGACCTGAACGTAGGCCTGGTCTCCTTTTAGCTGAATGATTTCTCCTATCAGTCCTTCATTCGACACTTTTACCATGTCAAACATCTTGGCGCCTTCCATTCCGGAAGCAATGACCAATGGACCGGTGACTTTTATGATGGTTCCTTGGACCATGTTAAACTCCTTGCCTTAGCAATGGGGATAAACCCCGTTTATATTTTATTCAGAAAACAGATCCATACCCACGGCCTTTTTGACCTGGTTGCGGATCTTTTCTACAGCCATATTGGATCCTCCCCGGCTGCCCGCTATCACTGTGATAGCTACTTCCCGGTGAGCATTATTTAGTTTTTCTATCTTTTCACTGAAATTTTTAGCATAAGCCTCTTCCAGGTAGATGATGCCGTAATCTTTCAGTATCACTTCATCGAGGGTGGTCTCGGCACTTTCACTGTCCATGACATCATAGGCATCTGCTCCAATAGCAGAAAAAGGCAGGATAGTATCCGGTGCGCCTATTATGGCTATTTTTTTAGATAGCATTGGTTCTTAACCTCGTCTTGATCTGGTCAGCGGCCAGATTATTCAATTTACCTATAAATAAGATAGTAAGATTTTTGATCTCCATCTTCTTCAGTTCTAAAAACTCGGCCAGCACTCTGGGCCCACTGGCTGCAAACTGGAATCCGGAGATCGTCTTGAGCAGATACAGATCCATTTGCCGTTCCAATAGAGAAAATCCCTCACCTGAGACTGCCGCATCCAGGCCGTCTGCCAGATCCGGGCCATACAGGCTGTTTTTAATACTTTCAGCAATATCTGTAAGGCTGCTCCCAAAGTACATTTCAAATCTGTCTACCGGTATAGTCCCGTGTGACAGTAATATATAATGGAATAAAGTGCGCTCAATACCTAATTTCTTAGCCCTCAGGGTGTTTTTAATGTTTTCCATATCTGCAATGGCAGACAGATAGGGCAGCAGAGCCCGGTATTCCGCATCTTCAGACAGGGTGTGCCACTTGTATTCCATGGCGGCCTGGTCCAGTCTGAAGTCTACGATCTGGTCGTCAGCAAACATCTTACTATTCTCGTCCAGCTCTTTAAATGCCTGGTCAAAGGAAGGATGCAGCTTAAAATAAGTCTTATCTTCTATAATAGTGTATAATTCTTCCGGTTCAATGGTTCCATTTTCACTGAGGCTTTCCCAGCGCATAGATTCTCCCCGGCTCTTGGTTTTATAGACGATCTTCATGTTAGATAGGTCATAACTCAGGTGCTGGAGACGGAGCAGAGGGCTATCCGGCACCAGTTTTTCCAGGCCAGCTAGCAAATCCTGCATATATTTTTCAAAAATATCGTCATAATGAGCGATGTTTCCTGCTGTGAAATATTCACCGTATGCAGAGTCTTCTACTGCCTTTAAAAATGACAGCTCATTACTGGCATCTATCAGTCTAAACAGAGCGGGCCCATCCAGCAGGTCTTTTTTCAGACTGCGTAAGTATCCGGCAATAAATCCCCAATCAGCCATTAGAACCTCTTAAAACAGTATTTCAGCGAGATCTTTCTCAGCATCTTCTTTTATAGAATCAAACAGGGCCTCTACGGTAATGTTTATAAAGTCGTGGTGCTGCTGTACGATCAGTCCACCCTGAAATTTACCGGCTTCTTTGGAAAAAGACAGTTTGACTTTCGCAGTCTTGGCTACTTTTTCCAGCCAGGCTTTGTCCAGCTTTTTTTCTTTGGAAGAGATGATGATCTCAGAATCTTTGCCATTGATAGCCTCTACAGCCAGGCTGGCCATAATAGCAGGGTAATCAGCAGAAGCAATAAAGTCCTTTATAGCATCTTCAAATGAATCAGCCAGTATCGCTCTTTTTTGAGCCAGGATCTCATTGTTGAGACGCTGACGGGCATCGATGACTATACCCCGTTTTACTGATTCACCCTCAGACTGGGCAGTATCCTTCATGATCTTGTCATAGTCATTTATTTTAGACTGGTAATCCGCCAGCACTTCTTTTTTCTTTTTCTTAGCCTGATCCAGGAGTTCATCTCTTTGTCTGTGCGCATCT
>CAZIAD010000050.1:0-23706 GCA_964537555.1 uncultured Brevinematales bacterium | reverse complement strand
ACCGTTAACTTTGTTTTGTGGAGATATGTGTTTAGTTTCTTTTGTGGAACTACAATCCGGGATTTTAGCGGTTTACTTATTCATGATTTTCCGTTATAATATACCTGTAATATAGGATTTTTGCTATTATTATCAAATATCGTGCAGGAGATAGCCATGGATATGACCTGGTATAAGACCGGAGTTTTTTACGAACTTTACATAAAAGGATTCCATGATCTGAACAAGGATGGAAAAGGCGATATACCGGGACTGATACACAAGCTGGATTATCTCCAGGAGCTGGGCATAGACTGTGTATGGCTCATGCCTATCTATCCCACGCCGGCCCGGGATGACGGCTATGATATTATGGATTATTATTCCGTCAATCCGGCCTATGGCACCCTCGAGGATTTTAAACAGCTCACTCACGAAGCGCATAAAAGAAATATCCGGATCATCACTGACATGGTACTGAACCATACTTCCGACCAGCACCCCTGGTTTCTGGATGCCAAAAAAGGGCCCGAATCCCCTTATTTTGATTATTATGTCTGGTCTGAGACACCTGAGAAATATCAGGATGCCCGTATTATTTTTATAGACTCCGAAGTATCTAACTGGACCTATTGCCAGGAAAACGGACTGTATTACTGGCACCGGTTCTTCCATCACCAGCCCGACCTTAATTTTGAAAACCCTAAAGTCCGGGAAGAAATGAAAAAGATCATGAAATTCTGGCTGGACCTGGGTATAGACGGTTTTAGAATGGATGCAGTCCCTTATTTATTCGAAGAAGACGGGACCAACTGTGAAAACCTGCCTCAGACCCATGTATACCTCAAGGAATTACGTACCTTTATGGATGATAATTATCCCGGGCGTATCTTACTGGCAGAGGCTAATCAGTGGCCTGAAGACCTGCTCCCTTATTTCGGTGATGGAGACGAGTTTCACATGGCCTTTAATTTCCCCCTGATGCCCCGTTTGTTCATGGCTATCAGCCAGGAGCATCATGGCCCTATCATAGACATCATGAAGCGTCTACCTGAGATTCCGGAGGGTTGCCAGTGGTGTATGTTCCTCAGAAATCACGATGAGATGACCCTGGAGATGGTCACCGATAATGAGCGGGATTACCTGTTTGACACTTATGCAGAGGACCGTCAGATGCGGCTGAACCAGGGTATACGCCGTCGCCTGGCTCCACTCCTGGACAATGACCGCAGGAAAAACGAGCTCTTAAACGCCATCCTTCTGACCCTGCCCGGAACCCCCATTATCTACTATGGGGATGAGATAGGAATGGGTGACAACATCTACCTGGGGGACAGAAACGGGGTACGCACTCCCATGCAGTGGAATGACAACCGTAATGCCGGATTCTCGGATGCCAAGCCTTCTCAGCTTTACGCCCCCATTATCACCGACCCGATTTATAATTTTAATTCCGTCAATGTGGATGTGGAAAGAATGAACAAGGCCTCCCTGTTTAACTGGCTCAAACGTCTTATCGCCATCCGCAAACAGTATCCGGTATTCGGACTGGGCAAGATCCGATTCCTTTATCCTGAAAATGAAAAGATACTGGTCTACCTGCTCGAGGACAATGATGTGCGGATGCTGTGTGTATTTAATCTGGCCCGGTCGGCCCAGCCGGTGGAGCTGGAACTGTCTGAGCTTAACGGACTTACACCTATGGAGATACTGGGTGATACTGTATTTCCCAGGATAGGGGAGCTGCCCTATTTCCTCACACCCGGGCCTTACGGCTATTATATATTCCAGCTGGTACATACAGATTAAAGTGAAAACCGGGGAAGTATTCCCATCCGGTTCAGGGCATCGAGCAATATCCTATTTATTAGAGTGTTTTATAATATTGTCGATAAATAAATGAGATATTTTAAGATCTGAAAATCCTGCAAACACAGGGAGGAAATATGCCGCCATCAAGAGTACAGTACGATATTCCCGCTCTCATGATACTGCTGGGTATCACTACTGTGATCATCATCTTCTGGGACTTTGTAGGATTTTATCCCCTCAAGCTGTTCACGGTCCTACTCCATGAGATCAGTCATGGACTGGCAGCCATGCTCACCGGGGGCCGGTTTCTCAAGCTGGAGATCAGCCCGGAACTGGGCGGAGTGGCCACTACTGCCGGAGGCTGGCGCATACTGGTGATATCTGCCGGTTACCTGGGCTCTATGCTATGGGGTTCCCTGATCGTGATACTGGCCTCCCGCATGAAAAATGACAAGCTTATTTCTCTTATTATAGGCGGGCTCATCATTTTCCTGACGGTGTTTTTTGTTAGAGGATTATTCGGATTTATCTTTAGTGCCTTATTTGGTGCAGCCCTGATTCTGATCGGCCTGCTGGCTCCGGCTATAGTCAATGACATCGCGCTGAAGGTTATAGGCTTGTCCAGTATTCTCTATGCCATTACTGATATAAAGAGTGATCTTATCAGTCATACCATTGAAGGATCAGATGCCTGGGCCCTGTCCCGCATACTTATCCTGCCCCCTGTGGTGTGGGGCATACTATGGATGGCCCTGGCTGCAGCTGCAGCATTTTTCTCTCTGAGATATGCAGTGAGGCAGGAAAACAGTGCCATGAGTCGATACCCCCAGGCTTAGATTTGATCTGAATCCCTGTCTACCGGCAGCCCCTCCAGCTCCATGATCCTCAGGGCATTAGTAGTAGGGCAGGCTCCTTCTCTTAACACATAATCAAAGCTCATTCTACCATCTACGATATTTTCCTTAAAATGATAGTTCTTTATACCCTGTACTTCCTGTTCCAGGCTGACCAGCTCCAGGTCATGCGTGCTGATCATACCCATGCCATGCGAACGGGATAACTGCCGGATCAGGGAACGGCTTCCCATCAGCCTTTCCCGGTTATTGGTACCTTTAAAAATCTCATCAATGAGCCAAAGGACGGGCAATCCCTCAGATTCCACCATATCCAGGATCGACTTTAAGCGCCTTACTTCAGTATAAAAAAAAGAATACCCGGCCGTAATAGAATCATTGATATTTATACAGCTGGCCAGACGGAACAGGCCAGTAGTCATCTCCCGGGCCGCTACCGGCCCCCCGGCATAAGCCAGGGCCAGGTTTATACCCACTGTCTTAAGCCAGGAGCTTTTTCCTGACATATTGGAACCTGTGATCAGATGTATCTCACCCATCCCGTTTAAGCGGCAGTCATTGCCTACCCGGATGTTTTCCCTGATGAGAGGATGGCCCAGTTCCTGAGCCTGTACAGCCTGGACATCAGATCGGATCTGGGGAAATATCATTTTGGGATGCAGCCATGCGTAATGCGCTATACTGGCCAGGGCATCCAGGTATGCCACTGACCTGAGCCATAGGGATAGGCTATCCCTGAACCGGGAGTGGCATCTGATAGCCAGCCGGGCGCAAAACAGGTCCCAGGGAATAAAGGCGTTTATGAGCAGGGCCATCAGTATGTTCGATCTCAGGCCTATCATATTGAGGCATCTGTCCAGAAGTCGCAGCTTTTTTCCCGGACTGTTGTTTCCATGAAAGTCAGCAAAGACCCCTTCCAGGTTTTGCCTGCCCCTCACTGGATAGGTTTCCAGATAACATAGGATTTTTCTCAGCCCCCGGATGGCAGCCTCTATGTCTGCCATTTCCGTCATCACTGCCTGGGTCCGGGGAGTGATGAGTATCATAGTGATGAAATACAGCATCATTCCGGGGACCCACAAGGGGCCTGTGATGCCGCCCAGATTCAGGATAAGCAGGGCCAGGTTCGCCAGGCCCATTATCGTCAATACCAGGACCAATAATGGAGCAGGCCCCTTTCTAGGGGGGCTGTGCAGCCAGGTATGGATACTATCACTTTCCAGGCGGGGAGAATCGTGGAGTAAGAGGGCTAGTTTTCTTCTTAATGCAGTCAGGGATACCAGGGATTTGACCTCTGATTGCCGCTTGAGGATCATTTCCAGATCCGGGGATGTGGTGCTGAGCCAATCCAGGAGGAGTCGAGAGCCTTCCCGGGTCAGGGTAGAATCTATCAGTCTGTGCAGGGATTTATCTCCTGTGATATCCAGGTCCTGAGAGTAGGGGTGATCATGAGGGGATTTTGAAGAGCATGGAGAGATTTTGTTCCAATTCAGATCCAGACGGGCCAGGTCATGATTCAGGATATCCTGCCAGGCTTTGATTCTAGCTGAGATGTCTCTTAATCCTCTGTGTCTGAGACTTGTCAATATAAAAATTATGACCAGAATCGTGGCAGTCATCAGCTGTTGCATGGGTGGGGTAGAGATGATTGAAAACAAAATCATAAGCCCCAGTAAGACGATTAGCTCCAGCAGCCTCAATAGTTTGAATCTTTTATCAACATGAGATGCTCGCTCTATTTTTTGATGTAGGATTTTCACCTTTTTCCGGAGTTTCTGTTCCATGCATATTCCTGTTTTGTTATATTGTAATACCTGAAAGTACTTAAATCCAGAATAAACTGATAGTAATAGCTCCTATGACGGTTTTAGATCTATCAGGATATATCCTTCAGATGTATGAGTGAGTCCTGGATATGATTGATGTTTTGTTGTACATCTTTAGACTGCTGAAGTACCTGAATAGATAGCTTTCTTAACTCATTCTGAGCTAAAAAGACTGAATGGGAGTTTTGAGTCATGGTATCCATATTCTGCCCGATCTCGATCAGATATTGATCCACGTAATCTACCTCACTGGCAATCTCGCTAAAAGAATCTCCACCCTGCTGACTGAGATGGAGGGCGTCTTTCAGTTTAACGTTGGTTGAATGGATAAATCTGGCTATTTCTTCTACATGACCTGCCGTGGTATTAGCCAGGCTTTTTATCTCTTTGGCTACGACTGAAAAAGGTTTTCCATATTCTCCGGCGTGAGCGGACTGGATGGATGCATTGATGGAGAGGATATTTGTCTGGTTTGATATCTCATCGATAGTCTTAACGATCTCCTTCATCTTATCAGAAATATTTCCAATCTCTTTCATCGTTTCAGAGAGGCCAATGATCTTAACACCTCCGGACTCTGTTAGACTTACCAGTTTTTCAGTAGCTTTAGTCTCCATTTTCAGAGCCAGGGTTTTTATGAGCCCGGATTCATTTTCTACCGCCTGGGAGGCCTGATTGACCAGTTCCAGCTGTCTGTTGATGGATTGTACCAGATCTTTAGTATTAGTATCAATGACAGAGAGAGCCTGTGTGATTGCCGCAGTTTCAGTCTTGATATCGGAGATCATTTCTTCTTTTCTTTGAATACTACTGACATTGTTTTTTTCCAGAAAGAAATGGCAGTTTTCTTTTTTATTTAGTTGATTAAAGATGGCCACAGACATGGCTTCACATGTGTTATATCCGCAGCTGGAACAGTTTTTAATGTCTTCTTCAGTCGTCTTATCCATCGTCAGATATAATTCCTGGATTTGCTGACTAGTAGGAATGATATTTGTGTTGTTTTCGGACCTGTTTATATACTTTCTGTCATAGAGCCCCGGTCTCCAGTATTTCGAAATAGTCTTTTCCAGTCTGTTCAGATGACGGCGACTCTTTTTTACTGTTTTATATTTCTTCTGTACATCCATGCGGCGGGTCTCGATATAGTATTCCAATTCGTCCTGAGAGTCGTCTTTCCGAGGGGTCCCGGTACCTCCATTACAGCCTTTATGACAGTTAAGTATATCCACCAACAGGGGATTATAGCCTTTTCCCAGTTGATGCGGCAAATGATCCAGATAGTCATATACTACATCCGGTCCTTCGATCTTGCGGGTAAGGGCAGTTATCTCAGGATTATAACGTTCAGCGGTCCGCATCAGTCCCCCTGGAGTGGAGAACAATACCGCTCTCTCAGCAGGGTCATTATCGAATTCAGATTCAGTAAATAGGCTCAGGTCTATGTTCCTGTTTTTAATGTGCTCATCGATTCGATCCATGGTCACATTATAGTCACCAATGCCCACTTCACTGAATTCCCGTGATTTGGCTATACAGGGCGAGATCACCAGCATTTTGTGAGACTTATAGCGGGGATAGAATTCCCGTATCATCTTCATAGTATGCATCATGGGACTGTCTGCCGGAGCCAGATAGGGCAGGAGTTCAGGCAGATAGATCTCAATATAGGTTACAATGGCCGGGCAGGGCTGCGCGATCACCATATCCGGTTTATTAGTCTTTATATGGTGCAGGTAGCTCTGTACAGTCAGTTCGGCGCCAAAACTCACATCAAACACGGCACTGATACCCAGGGATTTGAGCCAGGTATTAAATCGCAGATAATGTCCCGGAAAATTTGCGGCGACCGAAGGTGCTACTACGGCCACCATGGGGGTCTTTTGATTGATATCTGACATAAACAGGCCAAAATCATCCAGAAAATTACGTGCTTCATGGCTACAGGCTGTAAGGCACTGCCCGCAGGCTATGCACATATCGGTATTGACATCTACATGCTCCCCGGTACCGTTATTACAATATTTTACAGGGCAGACAGCAATACATCTGTGGCAGTTGACACACTTATCCTCATCGACTGTAATCACCTGTTTTAATGGCTGCATTTAAAATCCTGTTTTTTTTATATAAAGTATTATAATGTCTAAAAAAGAAATATCAACTGTTTATACATAAATTTGCAGATAACTCTAAACTTTAAGTCTAATCTATGCTATAAATTAAATATCTATTTAATATCCTGGCTTAAAAATGGTATATCAGAGAAATTTTATATTGAATTATCTTATAGATGGATTTATACTTACTCAAAATACACACAATGAGGTGAATTCTGTGAGATTTTTGGACCGGCTGAAGTACTCCCTGGCCATGTTACGTAAAGGCCCTAAATACCAGATGACCCTATTTACTACCATGAACCGCCGCTTCTGGAATAACGGAGAAAAGATCATCGGCTGGACTCAGGGCTACCCCGTGGTGTCTTTACTGTCCCCTCCCTCTTTTCACCCGGCTCAGGCCTACGCTATGACTACTAAGATCCAGAGTCTGTTTCAGGGCCGTCCTCTTCCCGATATGGCTAACATTTCGCCCGGCTCAGTGTGAATACTGCAGTTTTTCCACTATACGTCAGGACCGGCCGGAACTTACGACCCCTCAGTTAAAACAGGCTTTACATGACATACAGGAGCTGGGAGTGGCTGTATTGAACATCACAGGGGGAGAGCCTATGATGCATCCTGATATAGTGGAAATCATCAGCTCCATCGATAAGTCCTGTGCCTATGTCACCATGTTTACCACAGGATACCAGCTTCCCGAAAAAGCCCGGGACCTGCGCCGGGCCGGCCTGTCTACCGTCATGGTCAGCCTGGAGTCTGTACATCCGGAGGAGCATGACAGGAGAAAGTCCTACCCGGGATCTTTCGACAGAGCTATTCTGGGTGTAAAAGCAGCCCTCAAGGCCGGCCTTATTACCGCCCTGTCCAAAGTAGTCTATAAGGAGGACATGGCTGATGACGCTGCCCCCCTGCGGGCCTGGTTTGAATTGGCCAGGCAGTTAAAAGTCCATGCCGTCCTGCTTTTTGATGCCATACCCACAGGCAGTCTGTATACCAAAGAAGAAAGCGCTCTGGGCAGGGAGCTCCAGGACCGCATCATCTCCCTGTCTACTGAGTACAACAAAAAGCCTCGCTATCCCGGTATTCTGTCCTATACCCATCTTAAAAATCCCTGGCGCCTGGGCTGCTCCGGGGGTAAGAGCTATTTCTACATGAATCCTTACGGCGATATTCAGCCCTGTGATTTTATGCCTATGAGTGCGGGAAATATCACTGAGGAATCTCTTCCTATGATCTGGGACAGATTTAACAAAGACCCGGAGTTTCAAAAGACCGGCCTCCAGGGCTGCCGTATGCAGCTCAGGGAATTCCGTGATAAATACCACGATGCCCTGGCCCACAGGACCTTCCCCCTAAAATGAGTGAGAGCACTATTCTCAATGTGACCAGGGCCTGGTGTTCCCGGTGCAGTATGGAACATCCTGCTCACATCATCGAAAGGCAGGGGGAAATATTTTTCGAGTATATCTGTAGGGAGAAACCTCACTCCAGACTGGTCAGCCACAATGCCCATATTTTCAGATCCCTGCGTTCCAGGATCAGTTACACCCATTTTGAACAGCCCCCTCAGTCCCGTTACTCCTGGGCCAACCGTCTCAATCTGACCCGGGACTGTAACCTGGTATGCCCTGTGTGTTATGAATCTGCGGGTCTGGAGCAGGGTACTCATGTCAATACAGAGGCTCTGTTAGATACAGCCCGTAAGCTCCGGCAGCTCCAGCGGAAGAACATCTCTTTTTTTGGGGGGGAACCGGTGCTGCATCCTGATATAGATACCCTGGTGCATGCAGTCGCAAAAATGGGCTTTAAGATCGATCTGCAGACCAATGGCCTGGCTTTTGCGTCCGATCCGGGACTGGCCCGGCGCCTGAAGGATACAGGCCTGAGCCAGATATATCTGCAGTGGGATAGCCTGGCCCCTCATATCATCAGCACTATGAGAGGGAGGGATATACTGGCAGAAAAAAGGCAGGCTCTGCACTCCATGATCGGCACCGGCCTGTATATTGGGATAAATGCCGTCGTGATCCCCCAAAATCTTCAGGAACTGGGAGAATTTTCCCGCTATTTTATATCTTTTGCCCCTCATGTAAAGGTAATAAATTTTATCGTAGCAGCCAAAGAGGCAGGAAGATACACTCTGGAAAAAGATTATTTTCTGGACCGGGAGCACATAATAGAATCCCTGATACAAGGATTGGCTATACCGGGACTCAAACTGGAACATTTTTTTCCTTATCCCTGGTATGACCCTCTGCGTCTGCATATTCATCCTGACTGCGGGGCTTTACTGGCTCTGGCTATACTTAAGGGCCAGGCTCAGCCTCTGGATCTCTATATCGATATTCAGAAATGTTATGCCCTCATGGAGGCCACCCCTAAAGGAGACCCAGGGATTATTGATTTCAAAAAAGCTGACCGGATACTGGCGGTATACCTGTTCCGTTCTATACGTAAAGGGAAATTCTGGAAAGTGATGCGGATGCTGTGGGGTTATATTTTTAAAACCGGAAAGGACTCTGTGCTGATCATCGCTATAGAGCAGTTTCTGAGGCCGGATTATCGGGATATGCAGAGACTGGATTTCTGTTCTGCCAATCATGTCAGTTCCAAAGGAGAAATGCTTTCCTGCTGCCAGTATTATCAACCCAAAACAAACGTTTGATGCTTACAGGCCCGCTTTGGTGACTTCCTGGGCCAGGCCTTTAAAAAAACGTTTCTGGTTTTTAAAGATGATGTTAGTCCTGGCATGGTCCAGTTCCAAAATATACTTTACATTACTGGATTTCGAATACATGACTGTCTCAGAATAGGGTATACCTTCATGTTTTTCCAGGATGTTCCAGTCCTGATCGAGATAGACAATGGTCATAGGCAGATGGGTGTTCTTCATCCAGAATCCCACCTGTTCCGGGTAGGGTTCTATAAAGAGCATCCCGCTGATATTTCCCCAGCTTTGCCGGTACATCATACCCATCATCCGTTCCTGCTGGGTCCGGGTCACTTCAATATTGAGAGGGGTGTTCAGGATCATTACTGTAAGAATAAGTTTCTTTAAAATCATCATAGCCATATTATCGTACATAAAATATAAAAAGTAAAAAAAAAATGTCTTTTTCTACAAATTATAAAGCAAATTGACAATTCATACATTACATTTTATTATTATAAAATGAAATTTTAAAAAAAGAGATAATATGATAAGGAGTCAGTGAATGCTAAAAAGAACAGCACTTATACTTTTCATTATTTCGGCCGGCTTTATTAATACCAGCTTTGCCGGAGGGAATATTGAACCGGCAAAAAACATGGATAACAGCAGTCTTCCTGTTGATAAAATGAAAGTCGCTATTGTGGAATTTGAGATACAGGGTGATCTGGGTATTCAGGATGCCGGTAAGATCATGGCAGAGTGGATGATCACTGCTATCGGCAAGACCAAAAAATTCACGATGGTGGAAAGGGTACTGATGAAAAAGATCCTGGAAGAGGATAAACTCATCATGTCGGGTGTAGTGGATGAAGGTTCCGCCATGGAGATCGGTCAGAAGTTCGGGGTAGATGGACTGATTACCGGTGCCGTCTCAAAATGGGGTAGTACCTACACTGTAACAGTAAGACTGATCGATACTAAGTCCGGAGTAGCACTCAAATTTGCAGAAACAAAAACCAAGGATGTAGATGATATCCCCAATAAGATCACTGCTATTGCCAATGAGATAAGCGGCAGCCAGCAGTCAGGCATTAATGAACCCATAAAAGTTGAGCAAAACAACTCTAATCCTAAACAGGAAAAGACCCCCAAAGTGAAGCCTGTAAAAAACACCACTATGCCTGATAAAAAATTTTATATCCCCCTGCGTTTTCAGATAATGGGAGCATATAATCTGAGTATGGGTATTCAGTATTTCCCCATCAGTGCTTTGAGTATTTCTGCTATGCTGGGCCTGAGTTATTATTCTTATCCCGGCGTTGATGACGGTGTATTTTTCACTTCTGAAGCGTTCATATCCTATAATTTTATAAATTCCTCTACTTTCAAACTGGGGCTGGGACTGGGGGCAGATTTCTTATTTACGGGCTGGGTCCTGGTTTCTCCGGCACTGCGCTTAGAATTTGGAACCGGCTCTTTCTTTGTCAATGGAGGAATAAGATATGCGGAGTATGATCAACCCATATTTCCTTTCGTAGAACTTGGCGTTAAATTTTAATCCCGGAGTATATTATGAAAAGATTTTTATTTTTAATGTTATCTATAATCACTTTTAGTAGTTCATCCTGTATTCTGTTTCAACAGGGTGACATATTTGAAGGACTGGTAAATCAGGAATACGGTGACCCTATATTTTCAGAAGATTTTAGCAGTCCCCTCGATCCGATACAGTTCAGCTTTATCTCAGGCAATGCCAATGCAGTCGACGGAAGGCTGGAACTCAAAGATGATGGAACTATTAAAGGAGACTTGCAATTCAATCTCCCATTGATCAGCCAGAGGGAAATGCTGATAGAGTATGACATTCAGATTGAAAATCCTGCAGGAGCCAATATGCATCTGGATTTTAACATCTATGATTCAGATGACACTACCACTGGCACGCTTAGATATATTACCAGAGTGACAGTGGGAACCAATGAGGGAGTGGATATCGGGTATATTCCTAACGCATTGGGCCCTGTAAGTCTTGAAAGAGCCGCCACTGAAGTCGTTAAATCGGTTCAGTATCATCAGATCATCACTCTGCGATATGGTGAGAATTTTATGGCTTATTATGATGAATACAATTATGATTTTGAACGCCAGGTAGAAAACACTCCATCACAGTTGTTTTTAGGACGGTTTTATCTCAGTTCAGATAATCCTAATACCAGGGTTTACATTGACAACCTAAAAGTATTTGTGAAATAAGCAAATCCAGGATTTTTCAGGGCTGCCTTTGGGGTGGCCCTTTTTTTTATTTATGATAGATTGTTTAATCCGTTTTTTTCTGTTAAAATATTACATAAAAATAAAAAGTATAGCAGCTATACAGAGCCGGGAGCAATACAATTAGTAGTGATTTAAACTTAATACCTTATTATCAGCCTATCATATCTGTTAAGGATGCCAGTATTTACGGTTACGAGGTACTGGGCCGCATGGACCGGGACAACCAGATCCACAGTATAGGTGGCATTTTACAGGACAGCAGTCTCAGTACTCCGGAAAAGCTGGAAATAGACCGGGTTATCCGTCAGCAGGCCATGGAATTCTATAAAAAACTGGGCCATGACCATAAGCTGTTTATTAACATCAATCCCTCCTGGATGGATCACTTTCCTTCCAGCGATGAGCCTCTCCCCACTATCGAATTTATGCAGGAACTGAATATCCCCCCGGGGCGCATCGTGATTGAGATCACTGAGCATGATATATCGGTGGACTTTGAAAAGCTTCAGGAATACATAAACCGATACCGGGCAGCCGGCTGTCTGATCGCTGTAGATGATTTTTCATTTGAACACTTCGAACGCCTCCTGTTCATCATGCCCGACCTGGTGAAGCTGGACATCACCCTGCTCAGGCAAAGTATCAAGTACCGGGAATACAACAAACTGGTCAATTATGTGGCCCGTTTCTCGGTAGAGATGGGTATAGAAGTGATTTTTGAAGGCATAGAGACCGAAGAAGAACTGCAGTATGCCCTCTCCAATGGTGGCGCCTACCTCCAGGGATTCCTGTTTTCACGGCCCCAGGAAGACTTTCAGCCTGAAAGTATGCAGGATTTTAATGAAATTGTGACCCATAATCTTCAGGAATCCCTGCGTAAAGATATACAGGAAAGAAATGAACTCCTGGAGACCGAACAGGAGCTCAATCTTTTTATCAGAAGACTGGTCGATACCCGTAATTTCTCAGAAGCAGGATCTCCTGATAAGTCGCTTCTCTTCCTGGAAAAATTTCTACCGGAACGCTGTATCCGGGCCTATATCTGCGACAGTCAGGGCATACAGTTATCCTCTAATTTCGACCGCCAAAACAATGGGTCTTTTGAGCTATGTGCTGAATTTATAGGTAAAAACTGGGCATGGCGGCCCTATTTTTCCGGGAATGTGGCCCGCATGGATTATACCAAAAACGGCTGCCTCTCAGAAGGCTATATAGATTTTGAATCAAAGCAGGAGATCTACACCTATTCTTTTCCCATAGGTGAAAAACAATATTTATTCCTGGACCTGGAGGGTTTACAATGAAGTTAGGTTATTTCTATCACAAGACTAATAAAAATACTTTTTCCGGGGTAGTCAGAGATAAGGGAGTAGTGGAGTTCGACTCCGCAGTTCCCGGAAAGATCAATGCCGAACACACCCTGGAGGAACTGGAAATACTATGTCCCGTCAATCCTCAGAAGATTATCGGAGTAGGGCTCAATTACCGCAAACATGCCGCTGAGCTGGATATGGATATCCCGGCAGACCCGGTTATCTTTTTTAAACCACCCACAGCCCTCATTCCCCATGGTACAGCCATACAGAGGCCCCGGGGAATAGAACGGGTGGACTATGAAGGGGAACTGGCCCTGGTCATTAAACGCACCGCCCGGAATGTGAGCCCTGATGCAGCCCATGAGTACATACTGGGTTATCTTCCCTTCAATGATGTGACTGCCCGTGAAAAACAGGCTCAGGACGGCCAGTGGGCCCGAGCCAAGGGCTATGATACCTTTGCGCCCTGCGGCCCCTTCATTGAGACCCAGCTCTCCGACCCCCGCAATCTAAGACTGCAGACCTACCTCAATAATCAGCTCGTTCAGGATTCACATACCAGTGATATGATCTATGATGTGTTTCAGTTGCTATCCTATGTGTCTTCTGTCATGACTCTCTTACCCGGTGATGTCATCACTACCGGAACACCCTCGGGCATCGGGCCCATGCAGGATGGTGATCAGGTAATGATCCGTATAGAAGGTATGGAAGACCTCATCAACACCCTGGAATAAGACTATTTGGCAGCTGATTTCAAAGTCTTCAGCACTTTAGTCCCGTAGAGATTGTCATTATAGGTAGCATAGTCATAAGCACTCATACCGTCATCATCCCTCAGGGTAGCATCTGCCCGGTGTTTTAATAATAGCTCCACAGTTTTTTCATTGAGGTTATGACGGGCCGCATACATCAGGGCGGTCTTACCCAGTTCATCCTGGATATTGATATCTGCCCCTTTTTTTATCAAAAGCTCTACCACATCCGTACTGTTATACTGGGCAGCCCACATCAGGGCCGTGCAGCCATTCTCATCCACCCTATTTAAATGGTCCATGCCCTTAAGTATTTCAGAGACTACCCTGATATTGTTGAACTGGGCTGCAGACATGAGAGGGTTTATTTCCTGTTCATCTTTTTGAACAATATCAGCTCCATATTTCAGGAATAATCGGATCACAGCCGGATCAGGATTGGCGGAACAGGCGAACATAAAAGGGGTACGCCCGGTCTCGTCTCGGTCTGACAGCTGAAAACCTGCTTTGATCAGGGCTTCTATCACATCCTTGTGGTTGTATTGGGCGGCATGATGCAGAGCAGTCCAGCCGTTATCATCGACTGCAGCCAGGGAATCAAAATGTTCTGGCTGCAGTAAAATATTCAGTACAGGGAGCTGATTATATGCGGCAGCATAGGATAGAGCCGGTACTTTATCTTTGTCTACCTGTCGGCTCGATGCTCCATTTTGCAATAAAAATTGGGTTATACGGGGATCTGGATTAAACCAGGCTGCCATCATGAGAGGAGTGCGGCCCTGCTCATCCCTGGCATTTATATCTGCCCCTTCATCGAGCAGAAGTTGTAGCAGGACTGTGTTTTTCGAATATCTCGCGGCATAATGGATGGCCTGCTGGCCCAAAGGGTCAGGGTAACTGACTCCGGCTCCCTGATCCAGCATCCATTTGACTATACTGCTATCCGGGTTATATCTGACTGCTGTGATGAGGGGTGTCTGCCCCAGGTCATCGGTAATTTGCCAGTCAGATTTTACTGGTTGCAGTGACTGCAGTTGAGAAATATTTCCATTGGAACAGGCCTGAAATATATCCAGGGAGTATACAAATGAATGAGACAGGATGAGAACCGAAAATATCCCTGAAAAGAATTTAAAGCTTTTAGTCATTTTGGCCTCTTTATTATTTACTTTCAGCACTTTACCTTTTATAATAATATATCTGTTTTTTATAAAAGAATACAGTAGTTTAAATATATTTCTTTCTACTTGTCAAACAGCAGCTTATGTGAGTATATTTAGAGATAATTTATTCAGGAGGAACTCTCACTATGTTAGTACCAATGGTTGTAGAGCAAAGTAATCGCGGTGAAAGAGCATACGATATCTATTCCAGGCTTTTAAAAGACCGTATTATATTTTTAGGATCCCCTATAAATGACGATGTGGCCAATCTGATCATAGCCCAGTTATTATTTCTGGAAGCAGAGGATCCCGAAAAAGACATCAATCTGTATATTAATTCCCCGGGTGGAGTAGTCACCTCCGGCATGGCTATATATGATACCATACAGTTTATAAAGCCGGATGTATCGACGATTTGTATCGGACAGGCCGCGTCTATGGGTGCAATGCTGCTAACTGCAGGAACCAAGGGTAAACGTTTTGCCCTTCCCAATGCCCGTATCATGATCCACCAGCCCCTGGGTGGTGCCGAAGGACAGGCAGCTGATATCAAGATCCAGGCTGAAGAGATACTGAGAATGAGAGAGAGCCTCAATAAGCTCATGGTCTTCCATACCGGACAAAAGCTGGAAAATATTGAAAAAGACACAGACCGTGATAACTTTATGACAGCAGAACAGGCCAAGAAATATGGCCTTATTGATGATATTATTCAGAAAAGAAAATAAGAAGGAACAGTAATGCCAGATAAGAATAACGGTGGTTCACGAAGTACTCACAAAAAATATAAACAGGTGATCAAGTGCAGTTTTTGCGGAGCCCTATCCACAGAACGGACCAAGATGTTTAAAAGCCTGGAAGAGCCTGAAAGTTATATATGCAATGAGTGTGTCACTAATTCCATGGATATTATCCGGCATGATGTGTCTGCCCAGGCTAAAACTGATTCTCATGGCCTGCCCAAGCCCAGTAAGATCAAAGAATTTCTGGATGAATATGTAGTAGGACAGGATCAGGTCAAAAAAACCCTGGCAGTGGCCGTATATAACCATTATAAGAGGATATACTTTAACCGCTCCGAATTATCCGCTATAAATGACGTTGAGATTGAAAAATCCAATATTCTGCTGATAGGTCCTACCGGAAGCGGCAAGACATTACTGGCCCGTACTCTGGCCAAGATACTGGATGTGCCTTTTGCCATCGCAGATGCCACTACTCTCACAGAAGCCGGGTATGTAGGAGATGACGTGGAAAATGTCCTGTTACGTCTTATACAGAATGCCGCTGAAGACTTCTCCCAAAATAATAAGAACACCAGCCTGGAAGAGGCTATAGGACGGGCCGAGATAGGTATCATCTATATCGATGAGATAGACAAAATAGCCCGTAAAAGTGAGAATACCTCTATCACCCGGGATGTGTCCGGAGAAGGGGTACAGCAGGCATTGTTAAAGATCATAGAAGGGACAGTAGCCAGCGTACCAGCCCAGGGAGGCAGAAAACATCCCCAGCAGAATAATCTTATGCTGGATACTACCAATATTCTGTTTATTGTAGGTGGTGCATTCGTAGGACTGGAAGATATAGTCCGCTCCCGCATGGGTAAGTCTGAGATAGGCTTTAAGACCAAAGGAATACAAAAGACTGAATCTGAAGATATCATGAAGCACGTTGTGCCCCATGATTTAGTCAAATTCGGACTTATCCCTGAATTGATAGGTAGATTGCCTCTGGCCACCGTATTACAGGAACTCTCTGATGAAGACCTTAAAAAAATACTATTGGAACCCAGAAATTCTATAGTCAAACAGTATCAAAAACTTCTGGAAATGGAAGGGGTAGAGCTTCATTTTGATGACGATGCACTGGATGCCATCGTGAAAAAGACCCGTAAGCTGGAGACCGGAGCCCGGGGCCTGCGATCGGTACTGGAAGAGGTGATGTTGGAAGTGATGTATGAAATACCCAACAGAAAAAACATCAAAGAATGTGTTATTACCAGGGAAGTAGTGACAGATGGTAAGATGCCGAAGATCGCTTAAACAGGAGCAGTAATGGAACAAAACAATACCAGTGACAACATCAGGAAAGATAAACTGCCTCTTATCCCCTTACGCGGTATAGTCGTCTTTCCTTATATGGTGGTTCCCCTGATAATAGGCCGTGAAAATTCGGTAAAAGCAGTCACTCATGCCTTTGAAAAAAAACTCCCTCTTTTTCTGGCTTCCCAGCTTAATAAAGATGTAGAAGATCCGGGTGAAGCAGATATATACAAAATAGGTTGTGTTGCTACTATTCTCGAAGTGATCAACCTCACTAATGGAATGGTCAGAGTACTGGTGGAAGGTATTTACCGGGCTGAGATCAAACGTTACATCTCCCCCGATGCCTTTTTTTATGTCGATGTAGAAGAAAAGAAAAATATCATCAGTAATGAAATGGAACTGGAAGCACTGACCCGTTCCCTCAAAGAAAAAATCTCCGACTATATCGCCATTAATCCCAAGATTCCTCAGGAAGCGGTAGCCTCTGTTATGGCTATCGATACCCCGGAGAAACTGGTAGATGCAGTAATGGCTAACATCCCCGCCCAGGTGGAAGAAAAACAAAAAGTCCTGGAAGAAGACAATCTCAATGAAAGGCTGACCAAGACCCTGGCCATGATACATTCTGAACTGGAAGTATTGAAGATAGAAGATTCTATCAATAAGCGGGTCCAGGACAGACTGGAAAAAATGCAGAAAAAGTATTTTCTGAATGAGCAGCTCAGAGAGATCCGTAAAGAACTGGATGAAGACGAAGGCGAAGATGAGCTCATTGCTGAATTACGCAAAAAAGCCAAAAACAAAAAGATGCCCAAAGACATGAAGGACAAGTTCAACAAAGAGATCGAGCGTCTTCAGAAAATCCCCAATATGTCTCCGGAATACACAGTACTCTATAACTATGTAGAATGGCTGGCGGATATTCCCTGGGGTATAAACTCAAAAGATAATAAAGACCTGGACAAAGCAGAACAGATACTGGAAAAAGAACACTATGGATTGAAAGAAGCCAAGGAACGTATACTGGACTTTATTGCCGTACGGCAGCTTAATCCTACATCCAAAGGTCCCATTCTGTGCCTGGTGGGCCCTCCCGGGACCGGTAAAACATCATTGGCAAAATCGATTGCACATGCCTTGAACCGCAGCTTCGTACGCATTTCCCTGGGGGGAGTACGGGATGAAGCAGAGATTCGGGGACACAGACGGACCTATGTGGGAGCCATGCCCGGAAAGATCGTTCAGAGCATGAAAAAAGCGGGATCTATCAACCCGGTTTTCCTCCTCGATGAGATCGATAAGATGAGCATGGATTTCAGAGGAGATCCCTCTTCTGCTTTGCTGGAAGTACTGGATCCAGAGCAGAATAGTACATTTAATGATCATTACATTAATTATGACTTTGACCTGTCACATGTATTTTTTATCACTACCGCCAATAATCTGTATGAGATCCCTCAACCCCTGAGAGACCGTATGGAAATCATTGATATTTCCGGCTATACTGAACTGGAAAAGAAGGAAATTGCCCTGAACTTTTTGCTCCCTAAGCAGCTCAGGGAAAACGGTATGGATTCAATAAAGATTTCTTTTGATGATGAGGCTATACTGGATGTCATACGCTATTATACTAAAGAAGCCGGAGTGCGTAGCCTGGAAAGAAATATAGGTAAGATCATACGGAAAATTGCCCGTGAATCCATGAAGAAAAAAACAAACTTAGTCAAGATTACAAGTAAAAAAGTCGAAAAGTATTTAAAGACCAGGCGCTTTAATTTTACCGCCTCTTTGAAAGAACCTAGAGTAGGGGTAATAGCCGGACTGGCCTGGACAGAAGCAGGTGGCGATGTCCTTTATATTGAAAGTTCTCAATTTAAAGGTAAAGGAAACCTGATACTGACCGGAAAACTGGGTGAAGTAATGCAGGAATCTGCTAAGATCGCTTACTCTTATGCTAAATCAGTGGCTGATGATTATAAGATCGATGCTGCACAGTTTTCGGATTACGATATACACATACATGTTCCGGAAGGAGCTATACCTAAGGACGGGCCTTCTGCAGGGGTAACCATGATATCATCCATCATTTCTACCTTATCCGGTAAAAAGGCCAGAAATGATTACGCCATGACTGGTGAGATCACTTTAAAAGGTGACGTACTGCCTATTGGCGGCCTTAGGGAAAAGATACTGGCTGCCAAGAGGGGAGGGATATTTAATATCATAGTCCCTCAAAAGAACGAGAAAGATGTGATAGAGATGAGTCCCCAGATATTGGAGGATGTACATCTTTTTTATGTAGAAAATGTGGAACAGGTTTTAAAAGAGATTCTTATTAATTAATGTTTTAGCGCAGTAAAATTTATCAATTTCAATTGATTTATTTCAACTTGCACGTTAAAATATTAATTAGTAAAAAATATAGGATTTTACTTGACAATTTGGTTTTTTAAATCAAAATGTAAACAGGTAAAAAGAACAGGAGAAAATAATGAAACAAAAAAGGATTTTTGTAGTTTTCCTTTCATTATTCCTGATGGGTGGTGTATTCTACGGAGCACACAATGAACCCAGTGGGGATGCATTTGAAAATCTGGGAGAAGAATCAATTCCGGAGCTGACTAAAGCTGCTGCAGATATCGATCCTGAAAGGATAGAGTATCGTATAAAAGCGATATTAAAACTGGGAGAATTAAAAGCTAAAGACGCAGTTCCCACCATTATCGATGCTTTAGGCTATGGCTCAGAGACTATAGTGAGCATAGGTGGAGGCAAAAAGATCTATTCCTGGAAACTGAGAGTAGTTTCAGCCAAAGCCCTGGCACAGATCGGGGATAAGCGTGCGGTTGCTCCGCTGGCACTGAGAGCCTATCAGGATCAGGATGCCATCGTACAGAGAGCCAGTGTTCAGGCTTTAGGCATGTTAGGCGAGACAGCCCGTACTACTCAGGTTCTGACTTACCTGTATGATATCCTGGAAAAAACTCCGGATAATGCTTTAGTATCTGATATCTGTGATGCCTTGGGTAAGATCGGAGATAAGTCTTCCTTCGTGCCTCTGCTTCATGTGACACAGGGCCCCTATCTGAACTATGTTAAAGAAAGAGCTCAAAAAGCTATTTCCCAGTTAAAATGGAAAGAAGCTTCTATCTTCGATGAAAAGAAAAACTCCAATTCCGGTTCACCTGAATAAGATTTTTAAATAAAAAAACCTGGCGATAAGCCAGGTTTTTTTTATGCTTTTTTTTTAATCCATAGAATAAGGTTTTACCAGGGTAGGCCTTTTGTAGACACTCATATCAAAATTAATGATCCATTCCCTGCCACCGCCTTTCATGAAAATAGCGCCGCAGTTCAGAGTCTGGGCTTCATAGCTGACCCCGTTATAGGTAAATTTAGCTTTTCTTACGCTTTCTTCCTGGAATTCCAATTTATCTACGTCTTTTACGCCCAGACTTTTGTAAATGAAGGGCATAAAGAAAAACTTTGTGGGTTTAGCAGCCCAGGATGGAATTGCAAATAGGGTAGTCAATAGCAAAATAATTAAAGAAATCCTTTTCATAAAATACCTCCCATAAATATATGCAGTATACTACCAAGAATAATTTATGTCAATCCTTATTTTAATCCAGTAGCTCTTCATAAGTCATCATTCCGGAAAGAATATCCAGTTCTTTTATGATATCCACTTCCCGGTAAAAAATATTAGGGGGGAGATTGAGCTTTATAGGAGCGAAGTTAAGAATAGCCTGTACACCATTATTTACCAGTCTGTTGGCCACACTCTGAGCCTGGTCTGCCGGCACAGTGATCACAGCTAGATTGATCTCTTTGTCCTGAGAAAAAGTATCAAAATCTTCGATAGTAAAACGGGAAAGTTGTTTATCAAACTTGGTAGGGTCAGCATCATAGATATGTTTGAGATGATAATTAGATTCCTGGTTGAGGAAATACAAGAGGATAGCTTTTCCCAGATTTCCTATACCCACCAGTGCTACATTCCAGTCTTTGTACTTACCCAGAAATTTTTCTATGCCATCTTTGAGCAGGGAAAGACTATAACCCATGCCTCTTTTACCCAGTTTACCTAAGAGGCTTAAGTCCCTTCTAATCAAGGAAGAATCGATTTTCAAAATACGGGACAGTTCATTTGAATCCGTGATCTCCCGATTTTCAATTTCCAGCATTTTTGAGATACAGCGATAGTACAGTGAATAGCGCTCAAAAATAAGATCGCTAGGTGATTTTCCTTTCATCTTCTTTCCTTGTGTATACTCTGGGTACTCTTTTAGTTATTCCACATGATACTTCATAAGGAATTTTATTACATCTTGCACCGAACTCTTCCAGACTGATAGATTCACTGCCAAATACTGTGACCTCATCTCCCACTTTCAGTTCATCGTTATTCTGACCCAGGGCTATCATGGTATAGTCCATGCATATTCTGCCGGCTACCGGGTATAACTTTTTATTGATGCTGACCTCGCCTTTTTCGTAATAAGAGACAGGAATCCCGTCAGCATATCCTACTGGTAATACAGCTATCCATTCTTCTGGACTACTGACAATATATTTTCTCATATACGATACAGACTGACCCTTTTTCATCTTTCTCAATTGTATGATATGGGTCTTTAAAGACATTAGTCCCTTTAATACCCGGTTTTTCTGGCTGGAATAACCATATAAGGATAATCCAGGCCTTATCATAGTGTAGGGTTCCTGTATAGACAGGTTTAAGTTTAAAATAGCCGCACTATTGGCAATATGGAAATGCCTGACTTTAATATTTAGCTTTTGGACTTCTTCGATCAATTCATTGAATACCCGGATCTGATGATTAGAGAATTCCAGGTCATCATCAGAGGAGGGGAAGTGTGAAAAAATACCATCAATAATGATGCCTTCCAGTTTCGAGATCTGTTCGATTTCCAGTAGAGCATGCGCAATATCTATTCCCAGACGGCCCATGCCTGTATCTACTTTTATATGAATCTTAGGAAAAACTCCTCTGTATTTATAGGATTCAGATAATTCACGGGCATAGTCCAGACTGGTCACTGTGGGAAAAACATTGAATTCCAGTAATTTCCCGAATTCCTGAGATTCCGCGGGACCCAGTAAAAGGATAGGGGAGGATATGCCGGATTGTCTGAGTTCGATAGCTTCATCAATATTTGAGACAGCCAGGTATTCTGCACCCAGCTTTAAGAGCTCCTGGGATATCTGCACAGCACCATGGCCATAAGCATCAGCTTTGACTACACCCATTATGGACATCTTTTCGGGGAGCAGGGACCTGATAAACTGATAGTTCTTCCTCAGATTATCAATATTTACCTCTATCCAGGTAGGCCGATGTGATTTACTTAAATACATAATTTCCCTGTCCTGAATAACCTATTATCTTATTTGTTTTTGTACTTCATGAATGATGGCATTTTTAAATTGCTGCATGTCCATATCACGCGTCCTGCAGCCTGCAGCCCGGGCATGGCCGCCACCACCTAAGGGGCTCAAAGCATCACTCACATCTACATAGTTTTTACTTCTCAGTGAAGCAGAGATCAATCCAGGTTCTTTTTCTCTTACCAGAATAAATACTTCCACTGAGTCTACTATCCCGATCTGGTTGACAATGCCTTCTGTATCCAGAGTCCCCGCGTCCTGAAAATCCTGCAAAGTGAGGGTAGCAATGGCGATTTTATTATCGCTGTACCATTCAATGCTGTCAAGAGATCTTCCCAATAATTTTAAGAATCCAGGTTCCCTGCTTTGATAGATCTTTTGATTGATGTATGAAGGGTCTACCCCCCGGCTCATCAGGTCGGCTGCTATGAGATACACTTCCTGATGCATACTCTGAAACCTGAAAAATCCGGTATCCGTAGCAATAGCAGTAAAGAGATTATAAGCCATTTTTTCTGTGATATCAATATCAGAATAGAGTAAAAATGAATAAATGATTTCAGCAGTTGCACAGGCTTCCAGATCCAGGATATCCAGTTCAGCAAAGGAGGTATTACTCTTGTGATGATCGATATTGATGAGATATTTCCCCTGAATATATTCCTGAACAAAACCGATTCTGTCCAGATCTCCGGAGTCTAATACAATAGCTGTATCAAATAGGCTAAAGTCACCCTTATAGTCTTTAGGCGACTGAACTACATTTTCACTATCCAGAAATTGCAGATAATCCGGAACCGGATCCTCATTAAAGATGACCACATTTTTATTCAGGCTATGGATGTATTCATAAAGGGCGACACAGGAACCTATATTATCTCCATCCGGACTAAAATGTGCTGTAATGATTATGCCCTGTGATTGTTCAATACGTGCATGCAGGTCCTCAAATCCCTGGATCAGCTGCTTATTCAGCCGCCCCAGTATCGCTGTTTTGGTCATTATTAAGTTCCTTTAGCTTAAAATACATATCTACACCTTTTGATATCGAGTCTGTACTTTCAAATCTGATTTTAGGTGTATATTTTAATCTCAGGGCATCTCCTGCCAGAGAGGCAATAAATCCGGAGGCAGCCTGTAATGCTTCCAGTGATTTCAGATTGTTTACTTCATTACTGCCATAAATACTTACTACCACTCTCACGTTTTTATAATCTGATGATATCTCAGCGGATACCACAGATACCATAGAGGTAAGCCTGGGATCTTTGACTTCCCTCATAATGATCATCCCGATCTCTTTCATGAGGGTTTTATTTATCCTTTCTATTCTTCTTTGTGTAGGCATAATTACTCTTTAGATTTCTTGGTTTTTCGGGTGACCTTGGGTTTTACCACTTCAGTCACTTCCTGATTTTCTTCCGGCACTTCTGCCACTTCTTCAGCTTCTTCAGCCTTTTTCTTTTTCTTTTTATCTGTCAGCACCAGTTT
>CAZIAD010000049.1:0-25088 GCA_964537555.1 uncultured Brevinematales bacterium | reverse complement strand
CACTTTTCACATTATTATATGGGTTAGAAGAGTTCATTTTATCTGCGCACCACTTTAATTGTTGAACAAAATCCCTATATTGATGCTTTGGTTGAATGTTATTTTGATACATAAACATATAAACTTGTTCAACTTCTTCCCATTCTTCTTTTATTACATATCCTGGAGTATTATCCACAGAAAATTCATTCTCTTGATTATACTGTTTTTGCCAGTTCATTTGTTGATCGTGCACATTATATAGCCATTCTATTTTATATTTAACCATATTTTCATGAGGATATATAAAATCGTCTGGTCTACCCAACCCAGACCTTTGTGCAAGATTATAAACGCTTATTTCTTTTATACCTTTTCTAATCTCTTCCATTTTTGATGGATTATCTAATATACTTTTTGGAATTTCTGATAATACAGGACCTAATATTTTTTCAAAGATAGTATTTAATAAGAATTTTTCAACCCCACTTAAGTCTTTAATTTTATTTTTTTTATCAGACCTTACTTCGTAATTAGGGTCTAAAATTTCACCTGGACTGTCTAAACCAAAATTTCCTAATAATAATAAATTTTTAAGAAAGAAATTCATTTTAGTGGGTTCAACATTTCTTGCATGGGATTGCCGAGGAATTCCATAATTACCCATTTCATCAAATTGTGCATCATAAAATTTATTAAATTTTCTTCCAAATTTTGTATATTCTACACCAACAGTTTTTGTAAGAATTAAATCCCTACCACCACTGACATCCATATCACCCGGATCACCTGTTAATGCGAATCGTGCCATTTTCCCCATAACCTCTTCATACTCTGTATTTCCTCCTACATTCAGCCCAAGATTTTTTTGCATATTTATCATAGCATTTAATTGCTTAATACTTGCCAGTCGTTCCATATCAACTCTAGTTTCATAATCTGAATCCTGATAACTACCACCCTTCTTCTCATAATCATTCCACTGGTCTAAAAGTACCCCTTCTCTGGTCATCATCCCGCTCCACATAGCCAGTTTCTGATTGAATCCGTTTTCTCCCGCTGTAAGTATTGCTTCTTTGTTTAATTGGATTGTTCTGCCATCTTCCGAAGCATGACCGTAAGCTTTTCCTCCACGAGATCCTCTTTCTGTCATATATTCTACAGTCTTTCTACCAAAAAGTATATCATTTGCCACATTCATAGCATTTTTATCTTTGCTATAATAACCGGTATTCATGTGAGTTATAGTACTCATGCCTTCTACATTATCATCCCTGTAATTCCGGGCATGGAAAGCCAGGGCTTTCCTATCTCCAAATGCTTTGAGTGCATTACCCACTGAGAATCCGCTGGCATTATGGTCCATACTCACTCCATTGGTACCCCAGTGCAAGCCCATGTAATCCCCGAAGTTCAGATCGAAGCTTCCTCCCAGTGATTTGTCCAGTATTTCACCCGTTAGGCCGCCTATTACTGAGCTGAAATTATTAAGTTTATCGGAATAATATAGTCCCCTGTTTGCCAGGTCATTAAACTGATATCCGCCGTTGACCCATTTTTTTCCTTCAAAATGGCCTTTTTCGTACTGTCCACCCATCAATCCACTCGCCATACCACTGGCAAATCCGGTCATACTGCCTACAGCCACACTGCGCCCCAGATTACCCCAATCAAACTGATTAGTACTGATTGCCAGCTGACCCAGCTGATTTAAACCGGTATTGATGAAACTGTTTATTCCCTGGCCTAAGCCATTCGCAAATGCTGTTCCCCATAAACCCGTGGCTTTCCCGGCAATACCACCTGTGACATATCCTCCTACGTTGAGGGGGCCTGAGGTCAAGACTCCTCCTACCATTCCGGATATAGCCCCTACACCCCACTGCTTCCATCCTTCTTCACTCATATGCCAGTCCAGTCCGTTAGGACCTACGGTGATACCCTGACTTAATAGTCCGGTACCTGAATTGATAGCTTGACGGGCAATGACAGAACCCAGGCTTGTACCCATACCCGCTGTAGCCATAGAGGTTACTGTAGTAATCCCGGTTTTAAGCATTTCTGCTCCCCAATCGCTTACATTTATATTTCCGGATGCCAGATTCGCTGTGGTATGGGCCATAGCTATACCCCCCATTATGGCCGCAGCGGCTAATCCACCAGTGGTCACTGATAATGTTAAGGCAGCCAGGGTTGAAAAACCGTCGAAGAGGCTCATATCAATAGCTCTGTCACTGCCTCCGTCATTGTCCCGGTCGGCGTCCCACATACCCTTGTCTATCCACATTTTGCTGTCTTTTTCTATTCCGGCAGACCTTACCATATTAAAGTAGGAAAGCGCCCAGGTCAATCTGTCCAGTTCGGTATATTCGTCTAGATTAATAGGTCTCGGGTCAAATCTGGGAATACCAGCGTCCTCACGGTCTTTTTTCTGTCTATGACTCTCATATACTACAATTGCTTCTGGATTTGCTTTTACAGTCATATCATCCAGATAACGATTTTCCTTTTCACTGGTGTTTCTATTGGTATTCTGAACACCGATGTGATTGGTAAATTCTCCATATAGAGCATTAAATTCAGTTTCAGCTTTGGTGGTCTGATAGTCCAATAGTATTGTAAACTGTTCGGGTGCTCCCGTGATTTTATCCAGCACAGGATCTACATAATTGGTGGTAATACTCAGAAACATATCCTGATATCCATATAGTGCCTGGTCTGCATATTGCGTCTCCCACATGGTGGCATCCACTATTACATGTTTTCTTAGCCACATATTACCCTGCAGGTCAAACTCCGAATCTCTGAACATGTCTTCAAAATTTTCCCGCCATCCATTATTAGCATCTGCCAGATTGTTGTTGAAATTATCTACTCGTTTATCCATCTCCTGACGGAATTCTTCCTGCATCTTGAATTTCTTAAATTCAAGCTCTTCCTGTTGATAGTCCCTCAGTTCCTGCTGGAACTCCCTGTAAGCCCGGCTACCCCCTCCGAAACGGCTCATACCATCCATGACAAAGGATATATCCGCATAGTCAGCTGAAGTCAGCATGGTACCGAAGTAATCCTGGTATCCATCCGATTGCTTGAGTATGACATCGTCTTTGAGTGTTTTAGCTTTATTTATGACTTTGCGCATCACATCTTCAGGAAGGTCAGCCTCCAGAAGGCCGTTTATCTCCAGCTCCATATTGCGTTTAAGATCGTCGTATATCTCATAGCTCGAGCCCTGGTTTACATACTCTATAGATAGTTTCTGCCAGGCCAAGCGTCTTTCTTCCAGTGTACTGAGCTTGCCGTCCCATGTCGCAATGCCGTTACTATAGGCTGTCATATACGCCTGCTGCCAGTCTGACTGTCCTTGAACAATGGTGTCTAATGCCGAATCCCAGTGAGCGATACCTGTATCAATCAGGTCGTTGACTTTAACATAATAGTCACCCTTCTGATAAACCAGGTCGTTGTATTGCCAGTCCCAGGCATTTTGCTGAAGAGAGCCTTCCTGATTCTTAGCTTGTAAATAGGACTGTGCTTTTAGCTCTCCTATTTTACTTACCACCTGTCCAAAAGCGGTACTGGTATGAGAGACATTAGTATAGCTGTCATAGGAATACAATACCTTTAGCATATTGTTATTAAATAATTTCCCGGAACTGTCATTTGTAAACTGAGTCTTCAGATCCTGCTCTGCAACCTGGAGATTTATATTGAGGATCTCCTGAAAGATTTCCAATATACCACTTAGGCCTATAGATTTGGTAGCTGTATCTATAAGATTTCTATTATTTATCTTTTGTATAATAAGAGCTTTATCGAATAGTACCATAGACTTTATTCCGGATATGGAATAATCCCCTATACTTTGTGCACTTTCAGCAATTTTATCAAACAAGGAACCATCCAGATCAATAAGGATATTTCCACTTAATAGACTGGGATCTATTTGAATGCTGAAATTAGAATATTGCTGCATGGTATTGGTATAATCTGTGTAATAATAATTAATAGAATCAAAATCTGTTTTAGCGGAATTTTTGGCAGCTACTAATTGTTGTGATATACCATAACTGCTATTTAGATAATATCCCTCAAACTCTTCCCTTGTCATTTCAACTCTTCCACCACTATGCAATACATTCATACCCATTTCATCCAGCGCGATTTTTCTTTTTTGAATTTTATAGGTCAAGGTCCAGGACAATTTGCCGTTTTCAACCTTCCCCTTCACTATTGGGTCATAATTATAGTCTTTACGGGGACCAATATAGGCTCCGGTTTCTGTAGCCCATTCCATTTGGGCTCTGGTGGTATCTACCCCCATCATAAACGAATAGAAAGTCCGGACTCTAGTGTCTTTTTGTACCAGGGATAGTAGACTGGAAGATCCATAAGCACTGCTGGCAGAATCCAAAGTCTGGACAGTAGATGCATCCAGTATTCCTTTATGAATACCTAATACATAAATATGTGTATAGATAGGTTGTCTATTCAAAGTAACCCACCCTTTTTCGTACTCTAATTTATCTATAATATTTTGTACAAGAACTTCAGCATCGTTTCTAGTTACACTGTTAGTTGACGTATTTCTTATCGTGTCCAATAAAGTTTGAAAATCATCAATGTATTTATTAACAATGTAGAACGAATTTGCAGAAAGATCAATATTTGGAATTGTGACATTCTCTCGTTGTTTTAAATATCTCTGTAAATCAGCATAGCGTTTCAATTCCTCTAAGGTAATAACATTAATAATATCCTGATTAGATCTCACTCCATATAATAATTTATAGGTATCCTGCCGGTCAGGTTGTGTCAAGAAGGTGTTGTACCAGTAAGTCGGATCTGTGGTATTAACAGTATTTGTTAATGTCGCATTTAATACTGATAAAACATCATTCCATTGCACTTCGCCATTACCTATCCTGGAAGCTAACTTTACTGCCATAGAGTTTTCCTGCCAGGCCGGGCCTATCAGATTTCCTATACTTTTAAAATATTGTTCCTGGGCTTCCAGCATCTGTGTTTGTATAGGATACTGACTCTTAGCCACTGTCTCCATCACAGCATTCAGTCTTACACTGTCTTCATACTGCTGCTGGTAGGCATCCCAGTCGGCCTTTTGCTGGGCGGTCAGGGTCTGTTCCGCCTGTATATCTCCAGCCAGCTGGGTCATGGCATCTATGATGGCCTGGTATTTCAGCTGGTTGGTCAAATAGTCCCTCTGGGGATCGATAAAGTTCGATATAGCGGCTGTGGTACTGGAGTTCGTCTCAGTACCGATGACTATGGCGGTCATGGCGTAATCATACTGTGCCAGGAACATTCGGTTGGTCAGGGTGAGGGCTTCCTGCTGTTGCTTAAGTACCCGCTGTACATCCAGACTGTCGTAATAGCCGGCCATGAGCTCATCGTAAGCGGACAGTTCATTGAAATAAGTATCCTGTTTGGTCTGGATTTCCTGCTGCAGATCCAGGTATTTTGATTGTGCGTTTATATACTCCGGCTTTAGGATATAGTCTTCCCCTCCTACGGCCTTGGACCAGGTGTCAGCCCACATTACCATCTGCCCTACCGGGCTGTATATCTGGCTCCGGGCCTGCTGCATATTCTGCTGCAGTACCTGAATAGACCCGTCTGAAAATGCAGTGGTATCTGCCATTGTATAGGAGGAAATACCGTTTGTCACTTCCTGAATATTATTAGTAAAGGTGACATAGGCATTATTATAATTAGTCACCAGTGCTGCCAGGTTTATATACATGGAATAGACTTCATTCAGGGTATCACTATAGGCGGTATTGAGGGTGATCTTATTGGAGATCTGCACATCCCAGCCTGCATTAGTGAGAGCCAGGGTGTAATAGGTATTGGTCCCGGCCGTGAGGTTGGTCAATATGGAGACCAGGGGATTGACTCTCAGGTCTCCTGTCCCCTTCCACATAGAGTAGAGACTGAGGAGCTGATTGGTTATATTGAGACTGTTCTGCAGCTGCTCTATCCTGGCACTATCCGCGTCCAGGGACAATCCCAGTCCGGCCTGCAGACTGTCCAGATCCTGAATATACCTGCTGTATGCTACTGCCAGGCTATCATTTTCATACTGCCGGTACAGCAGATATTTTAATGGAGTATAAGTACTGCAGTCTATTACTGCCCGGTCTGAAGGCAGGAGCCCCAGGTATTCCCTGTTATCCCGGACTGCATCCAGGATATCCATATATCCCTGGGACAGAGTCCTTAGAGCCGGCCCATGGGAACTATTTGTTTGATAATCAGCATATATTTCTGCCAGGTCCAGATAATCCGCAAGAACAGAATTACCCAGTCTATTATACCAGTCATTGGTACTGATAGTTATCAGGCTATTAGTACTGTTTACTGACACGATATAGCTCCAGCTTACTATACTAAAATAGGCGCTGGCCCGGGCGATATAGCTGCTATCCCATCCGGAGAGGCTGTTGGACAGCTGAGTCATGCTCCAGCTGGCGGTATCTTCCGGATCAATAGCGGTGATCAGACTGTAGACTTTTTTCTGAAGATAACTATCTATAACTGTATCTTTTATAGCACTGAGAGTATTTATAATATCATATCCATAATGTCTCTGATTCTTCAGGTTTGTTAAATGAATAAATAGATCAGCCTCCAGTTCTGACTGGGTACTATAGTTATTGGTCAGCTGTATGATTCGGGATACCATGTAGTCCCGGGCAGTGTTCCATACAGTATTATTACTGTACTGCAGCAGACTGTCAATGTAATCCAGGCTGAGAGATACCGTCATATTATCATAGAGCCATTGTTTCTGGTAAAAGTCCGGAGCCAGGTTGGTATACTGGTCCATGGCACTGGCCATATCATTTGAGGCCTGGCTCGCATTGAGGTTCAGTACCTGTATCTTCTGGACCATATCCTGTATATACTGGCCCAGGGCAGTACCATTGTCGGAGATATGATTAGTGAGATCCATGATCGCGTCAAACAGCTGCTGTGTATTATTTACACCCACCAGGCTGATATCTGACAGGACCAGTTCTTTTCGGGCCAGAGTACTGCCCGCATCCCCTATCCTCTGCCAGGCTTCCTGCATCATATAGTCATAGGCAGAGTCCTGGGGCTGAATAAAGACGTTATAATAATCAGTCACATCACTGAATATCCCCCCGCCATAGAGGAGAAGTTCCATCCAGTCCCTATACTCATCGATATCCCAGCCGTTTACCGTGCCGGAACCGAATCGGCTAATGAGAAACTCATAAGCCCCGTCTTCAGACAGGGCAAAGGCAGAGGCACTGTATTCCTCCAGTACCGAGGCCTGGATAGCATATACATTGAGAAATTGTCCTAACTGAGGATTAAAAGCATTATTGGTAAGTTCAGTCTCAAAGTCTGTATTACCTGAGGTCAGCATCCATACCGAATGACGTACACTTTTATCAAAAAAGCCGGCGTTGCCATAGCCAATGGAGTCGTTATTGGTACTCCACAGGGCGAATGCCTCTATATAATCATTAAATGGAGCTCCATGAGTGGCAATGTAATTAGAAAAGCTGTCCAGGGCCGCTACCGTGAGCTGTATAAAGGTATTTTGATGCATCCAGGGTGTAGGAGAGTCATAATCCACATATTCCTGGATAAAATTGGAATCTCCGGTACGGAGGTAGTCCGAGATGTCCCCCATCATCTGCGCGCGGGTATTGGAGAGGAATAAAATAGATTCCACATAACCCTGCCAGTCCAGCTCAGTGTTATTATTAGTCAATGCATAGTAATAAGTATTGGTGGGAATATAGGACTGAATATCTGAAAGTACCGTATAGTTCTGCCAGGCATCCAGCATTGCCTGGAATTCCCCGCTATTGGTAGTGGCCATAGCATCGTAATAGGTCAGATTCTGATACAGGTCCAACGCCCGCTGTTCCAGGTCTGCCGCGATAAACAGATTGTAATACTGATTGCGGGCGGTATTATAGCTGGTCTGGGCTCCCATATATTGCTGCAGGGCTTGCAGTATATAGTTTGTGGCTCTGGCCTGAACCATAGCTTGGCCTTCAGACAGCATAGTGGCCAGCTGCTGGTGATAATCAAAATTGGTACGGGCTATATTATACTGAACCTGCAGGTATTCCATATTGGTACGGGAGGTATACAGTGATTTATTTTGAGAATTCAGATTAATATTACTAATGTCGGTGTTGGCGATAGCCTGAGTCATATCCTGCATGACCTGGGACATTTGATTGGTGATGGCGTCTATCTGTGCCCTCAGGCCATTGATGCTGTTGGACAGCTGTACCTGGTCAAATCCAGCCTCACCATTGGCATAGAGCAGCACACTTTGTGCGATGTCCATGCGCTGTTTAGCGTACTTCAGCTCCTCTGCCCGTAGGGCGTACTGCATCTCCAGGTCGGAGCGCAGGTAGATGTCCACCCCCTGTCCCGTGACATTGGAGTAGATCCCCTGGCCCAGCTCTCCGCTGAACAGTTCATCCCGGAGACTGGCCTCCGCATCATCCAGGATACCCTGGTAGCGGTTCCTCATGGCTGTCCATTGATCGATCATGACAGATAATTTGACATATTTAGCCAGATCTGGATAAATATTATTAGTTAATGGGTCTCCACTTAAATATCGTGTTCTCGCCTCATTGATTCCTCCACCCCAGAATGTTATATTGATACCACTTCTTTGTCCTATAAGCCATTCCAGATTCTGCTCAATGGACTGGAGGGTAGACCCCCCTTCCAGGAAGATATTCATCATCCCGTCATGATAGCGGCCATAGTCGCTCTGCACCCGGGCCATCTCATTGGACAGGCGTACCAGGCTCTGGTTATACTCCAGATTGGCTTCCGATAACTTAACACTCCAGGCATTCAGGCCTTCATTGAGATTGGAGCTCATGGTATTGACCCAGGTGACCTTGGCATTGGTGAGCTCACTGTAGGCCTGGTTCCACTCAGCCAGTCCCTGTTCATAGCCCAGCATGGCATTGCTCATCCAGCCGTTCATACCCAGGGTGAGTCCTTTCAGGGCATCATCCCACTGGGTCAGGCCGTCCCGGTAGTAGCCCTGTACCATCTCCTCCCAGTCTTCTATGGCTACCTCTATATCCTCTTCAGGGGTTTCCGGCACCATGAGGCTCTGAGACAGGGCATTGAGGTTACTCTGCATGCTGCTGATGGTCTTTTTGACAGCTGTTACGGGATTGACCAGATTGGAGGCTACCTGGTTGACATTAGAGGCCTGCCAGGCCATATAGTTGGACGCCCACAGCTCGTCAAAGATAAAGTTAGTCCCGCTCACCATGTCCTGATACACCGACATCCTATTGATGTAGTTCAGGTACTTTTCCTGTTCCTGGAACAGGATACTGCGTCCCATCACGGCCAGGGCATTGAGATGATGCTGGGCATAGCTCTCGATCACATCGGCATAGCGGTTGTTATTGAGGCCCACCGGAGAACCCAGCAGGACGGCCATATAGTTGGACACTTCGGTCTGTTTGGAGACATAGTAGTCGGACCAGCTCTGTTTAACCCGGCTCTTCATTTCAGCCACATTATTGCTGAGATTAGTGAGGACCGTGGAGTTGAGCCAGGTCTGGGCTTTGAGGATATTCCGCAGGGCCACGATATCGGGACTGAGGGACCAGTCCTGCCGGGCTCTCCATACTCCATACATGGCATCTATGGTAGAGTCGGCCTTCAGTTCCCAGTCTATGAGGGCATTGGTGTACTCACTGGCTTCGGCTCCGGAGAGCTCATCTATGGACTGCAGTCCCAGCTGGGCCATGATACGGCGTTCCGCGTCGGCTTCCCAGCGGGCCTGGACCTGCTCCTTTACATCTTCAGAGTATTCCTGCCATTTGGTATCGTCCTTGATACTGTCCCCGTAGTGGAGCTTACTCTCCATCTCCCGCTGGTTGTACTCCTGGTAGTCCACACCGGACAGCCCCAGAGGCAGCAGGCTAATGAGGGATACTATGACAATATGCAGAATACTCTCTTTTTTCATGGCTCTTTTCCTGTGTACTTTTTTATTATGGGTATATTTATCAATTATTAATGCAATAATTCAGGACTCCATTCTGTCATCCTGAGCGGAGTCCTACGAAACGAAGGATCTTTCTCGGACAGAGGGCACTATCTTTTACCTTCTCCCCACCTTACTCAAAGACCCTTCGTATGACTCAGGGTGACGGGCTCACATCCGGCTCAATCTTTAGGGATAATGCAGTTATACTTCCGGTATTTCACAATCCTGACATCTACCTATTATACTGGTAAATGTAGCACACATGTGAAATATTTAAACTTTTTTTATAAATAAATTTGAAATCAGGGAAAAAGCAGATATATTTAAGTCAGGATTAAAAATGAAAAACAGAAATCGCGCAGCCTGAAATCTCTGAAGTTAACATTTCTGCGTCTATTTCTATTATTTGCAATAAGCTGTATATATCACCATACCCCAATGACGACATATTTTACCTTATTGCCGAGTTTTCTGTCAATATTTGGAAGATAATTACAGTATATCTTTGACATTAGAGTGCGGGCTGTGTAAAATATTTAGCTCGTTAAACTCTGAAATAAACGGTAGCAGAAAAATATACTGATCTGATTGCAGATTTAGGGCCCGGACAAAAGTACTATAGATAATGACAAATTTTATTATAATAAACAAGGAGACTATAGATGAAAAAGAGAGTATGGTGGATGCTGATCCTGGCAGTAGGGATCTTCCTGTCCTGCAGCGGCCCCTCCAAGGATTCAGACCAGTACCGCAAAGCTGAGTTTCAATACAATAAGACCCTGCCGGTGTACCTTAGTGGTAACCTGGCCCAGGCCGAAAAAGAGTTCAAGTCTATTATTGAAAACTATAAATTCTACACACCGGCTTATATCATGCTGGGTAAGACCTACTACTTCCAGAACAAACGTGATGAAGCCAAAAAGTACTTTGGTGCTTCTCTGAAGCAGGGGCCCAATGTGATATCCTATATCTGGATGTCCAAGATCGCTCTGCTGGACCAGGATGACAAAGCAGCCTTCAAATACCTGGACCAGGCCATGAAACTGGACTTTTCCAATCCCCTGACCCATTACGAACTGGCTAAATATTACCGTATCAAACGTGAATATGAAAAAGCGATCTATCATTACAGCTTTGCCATTTCCTACCAGGGGATGTATAAAGACATGAAGTACGACCTGGCCAGCCTCTATGAAGAGCTGGGACTGCAGGATAAGGCCCTGGTCATCTACAAGAATATCCTGGATGAAGACGGGGTCAGCACCGCCATGATCAATGAAGTGAAAGGCAAGATCAAAGGATTAAGTCAAAATGAAAAATAATATACTGTGGATGACTATTCTGGCCATGAGCGCCCTGCTCAGCTCCTGCTTCACTCCCATATACCGCTACTCGTATGTGAGGGACACCAGTATAAAGCCGGCGATAAAAGACTACCGCATGGCGGAAGTCAAGATACAGAATGCAGAACTCCTCCTTCTGGATAGCGGGGTCATATCCAACTCCCTGGTCAACCTGACTGCAATGGTCATGGAAAACAATGCCCTGACCCGGAGCAGCAATGCCCAGCTCAGTATGAAGATACATGTCCTGGTGGAAGATAATGACATTATCAATAACAGGCAGTCATTGTCGCTGATTTATATGTTTGAAAACAAGGATCAGGAATTTGCCCGCTTTATTCTGTCCTCTACTTCCAAAGAACTACTCCTCAATAAATCTCTGCTGGTTAAAGAGCTCAATCAGATCATCAAGACAGTAAGGACCAAGATCAAATAATATGAAAAGGACACACATTCAGCAAAGTCTTCTTCACCTCCTTTTCCTGCTCTCCATGATTGTCCTGCCTGGAATTTTTAGGGCCCAGTCTGTAGTGAGACTGGATATAAACAGCTCCATACAATTAGGTATGAAATACAATACCGATATGCGTTATTTCGGGGAAGAGCTGCAGATCCAGATGTTCACCCTCCGGGAGCAGAAACGTTCCTATTTTCCCCAGTTAAACTTACAACTCAGTGATAATGACTCAGTGGCCCTGGATAGTTCAGACTCCCGCTCCCAGTCTGTCTCAGTATCTCTATCCCAGCTCATATATGATGGGGGCAAGCTCCGTAATCAGGTAAATGACGCCCAGATCAGTCTGATCCTGGCTCAACTGGAAAGTGACCGGAAGAGGCTGGACTTTACCGAGTCCATTATGAATGCCTATCTCTCTCTGCTCCAGCAGCAGGAACGCTATCTGCTGCGGGATGAGCTCTTTCAGAATCAGAAAAAAGAGTTAAGCCTCAGTCAAAGAAAGTACCAGCTGGGCGAAGCTACCATCCTGGAGTATTATGAATGGGAAATCCAGGTCGGCCAATCCAGGCTGGATCTTCTGGAATTGTCCAACAGCATGGAATTTGAGATGATCAATTATAAAAAAATGCTGGGGCTGGGCATAGACCGGGAGGTAGATCTGATACTCAAGGTCAATGAATATGCTGTCCTGGAAAAAGACTATTTAGATGAAGCCGACATCCTGCAAAACACTCTGTCCTATTCCCTGGACCTTAAAAAAATACGACTGTCCATGAAGCAGGCCCGTATTAATTCCATCCAGAAAAAACAGTTTATTCCTTCCGTATCGGTCAATGCCAGTTACTCTACTGCACTGGACAGACCCTTCCGCCCTGGAGACCAGTGGAACCTGGGTTTTCAGATCCAGCTCCCTTTGTTTTCAGATCAGGTCTCACTGAATACCGGACTGGGCGGAGACTTCAAAGGCCAGCAGAAGAGCTTTCAAAAGGGGGCATCTACCAGTGTATACCAGGACCCCTCCTACTCCCGGCAGATACTGCAGCAGAACATCTCCCTGGATAAATTAAAATTCCAGTATAATGATACCGTCACCGGGATACGGGTGGAAGTCAAAAAGATCGTTTCCGACCTGGATATCCAGTACCAAAAACTGAATATATTGGAACAGCAGATCCGGCTATCCGAAGCCAAGCTGCTCATCATGCGGAAGCAGCTGGACCTGGGAGAGCTCAAAGTCTCAGAATATATTGAGTTCCAGAACAGCCTGAATTCTAAAAAAATCGACCAACTGGACGCCCGTTTTTCTTATCTGAAATCATTGATCAAAGTTAAAAAGCTGCAGGGCATGCTGGATGCCGGGGGAATGGAAGACATCTATTCCGGATTTTTTGTTAAAAAAGAGGGGTATTAAATGAAACCAAAAAAGCTGATCATTTATATAGTTAGCGGAGTACTTCTGGCTATTACTATTACAGGGATATTTCTCATAAAGAACAATCAGGGTGCAGCATCAGACTCTACTAATAGTAATATGATACTTCCCCATATAGCCTATTATACCGTGCAGAAACGCTCTCTATCTGAAGATATCTCAGCCTACGGCAGTGTCAATTATTTTAAAAAGGTGAATGTGACCAGCCGCGTGGAAGAAGTAGTGAGCAGTATCTATTACGATATCGGGGATACCGTCTTTCGGGGGAAAACCCTGGCCCAGCTCGATAATGAATACATCCAGCTCTCCTATGATGTAGCTCAGACTGAGGTCAATTCCAAAGAGGCAGCTTTTAACCTGTCCCGTTCCAAGTACGAAAATGCCGTGATGTCGGTAGAAAAGACTCTCAAATCCCTGGAAAATCTGGAAATAGAAGAGCAGCAAAAAAGACTGGAACTGGTCAATATATCTCATGTATTATCCAACAAGCGTGAACTGCTTACTTTCGGTGGAGTGACCAAGGAGCAGATCCGGGAGCTGGAAAACAACTACCAGATCACAGAATTAAAGTATCAGGGTATCTTAAAGCAAAAAGCAGCCGCTGAAATAGGCTTCAGAAACAGTGATATTATCAATGCCGGCTACAAAGTACCTGCTTCTGAAGTCAAGCGCATCGAGCTGCTCAAGCGCATCAATACCAAGATAGAAAGAGCCGAGATGGAGATCGCCCAGTCAGAATGGGACAAGTCTAAGATCCAGCTCCGTTCCGCCAAGATGAACCTGGGTGAGACTATCATAAAGTCACCTATAGACGGGATCGTGGCCATGAAATACCTGGAACGCGGTGAAAAAGTAGAAAAGTCCAAACCCCTGTTTACTATTATGCAGCTGGACAAGGTCTATATTGAACTCCCTGTACCTGAGACCCAGATCGCTAATATCAAGACCGGCCAGTCTATTAAGCTAAAGATCGATGCTCACCCCCTGATCAATTTCAATGGTGAAGTAGAACGGGTATACCCCATGATAGACACCAAAACCCGTACGTTTACAGTGCGTTGTATCATCAATAACCGCAAGGTCAATGCCAAGGAGTATATGCTATTGCCCGGCATGTTTGTACGGGCCAATATCATCACTTCGGTGAAAAAGGATATTTTGACGGTACCTTTTACAGCCATGAGTGATAAAGAGACCAAGCAGATCAAAGTCTTTATCCTCAAACCGGTCAAAGAGGAAAAGAATGTAGCCCTGGCTGTGGAGAAATGGGTACCCTTTTCTCATCTGAGTGATGATTATATAGAGATCGTCAATGGCTTAAAAGAGGGAGATATAGTAGCCCTCTCCGGGCTGGACTATCTAAAGACCGGGATGCGGGTACAGCTCAAGGACCAGGAGCTCAAGGTACTGGAGGATGAAAGTGCCACTAATAAATAAATCTCTGTTTATACTGACTCTGTTGTGTTCTGTTTCCTGCAGCTTTATGAGCAGCCCCCGGGTGCTTTCCGTGACTCCCGACCATCTGGAAAACCTGTTCACCACCAATGTCGTGATCAGCATCGAGTTTTCCAAAGATATGGACCGGGAATCCGTGGAACAGGCCTTTTCACTGTTTTTATCCTATGACCGGGGTAATAAGCTGGAGGGGGATTTCAGCTGGACCGGAGATACTATGATGCACTTTACTCCCCAGCTCAACGGACTGGAGTACCCGGCCGAATATGTGATCAACCTACCTGCATCAGCCCTGGACCAGGATGGTAACGGCCTGGACGGGACCTTCTTTTCCACCTTCAGCCTGCTCTCGAATCTGGCTCGCCCCCGGGTGATAGCTACCACCCCCCTCAATGCCAGTACCAATTTCTCGATCTATTCCAATGTCATCATTACTTTCAGCCTCAATATGGCCACTAATGAGACCCGGCAGGCTTTTTCCATCAGCCCCAATATACAGGGGAATGTCAATATATACTCCAATACACTGGTGTTTTCACCGGACAGCCCTTTTCAGAACGGAGTGTATTATACGGTTAACCTGGCCGCGTCAGCCCGGGCTACGAACTCGGTGACACTGCTCAATGACCTGGAATTTTACTTCCTGCCCGGACAGGATTTTACCATACCCCGACTGCTGAGTGTTAGGACTAACCTCTACACATTTAACATGACCAATCATCAGAGCCTGATAGAAAAACTCAGTACTAACCTGGTCCTGGTGTTTAATACCGATATGGACCGCAGCAGCCTGGAACAGGGACTAACGATTGAGCCTACTATTAACCACTACATCAGCTGGATATCCAATAATATTGCCCAGATCAATATGCTGGATGCCATGCTGCCCTCCACCAATTATACCCTGACCTTTGATAAATCTATTAAAAGCACCTATGGCCGGAGCCTGCTGCAGGAAGACAAGTTTGATTTCACAACCGATGGAGATTATTCCAGGTTAGTCATTTTTCTAGAAGCTTTGGAAGGGACAAACTCTAATTACTTCCTCCCAGAAACAATAAACTTTTTTCAACTTGGCTCCAATAACACGATGTCTTTGATAGTCAGCTTCTCCAGTCTGAGCCTTACCAATCTGGACTGGATAAGTGTATTTAATAATACCGACCTTGAATATATTTCCGGCGAGAATGGATTAAAACAGGGTGAAATAAGTGATATCATCCCTTTAAACAGCAACACAAATCAGTTTTCATTTATTTTAGACCAACTGGCAATCAGTAATTTTTATAAGATCACATTTAAAGGAGGGCCTGATGGGATACAGGATGTTCTGCACAATCACCTGGACCAGACTATCGAGCTGTATTTTACTGCTACTAACTAGCCTGGTCTTCTCCTGTGGATTCTGGGATTTTAATGAACCCTCGGTGATCTCTGTATTTCCCCAGGCAGATCAGAGTTTTATCAGCACCAATGATGTGACTAACCTCACTGTATTATTCTCTGCCAAAATGAATCATTTTACGGTAGAAAACTCGGTGCAGCTCAAAAAGATCAATAAAGCACATTTTGATGAAGTCACTATTGCCGGAGTCTTTAGCTGGAGTGATAATGGCCTCATACAGGAAAGGCTATACTTTATACCCCGTAATCCTCTGGAATACGGTAAATACCGCCTGGATATCAGCCAGGAATGTGAAGATGCCCAGGGGAACAATCTCAGTCATGAGACCAATATTTACTTTCAGATAGGGTCTGACCTGACTGCTCCCGTGCTCGTGTCTCTGGTGCCCGCGGATGGGACTACAGGAGTCAGTAATGACCAGAATATTTCACTGACCTTTGATGAACCTGTGGACATCAGCAGTCTCCCTTCCTTATTCAGCCTTGATCCTGGAGAGCAATATTATATCGTGGTCAGCTCAAATAATACCCGTTTTGATCTGATACTGCTGGACACCATGAGTGCCGGACTGCATACTTTGAGCATTTCAGGGGTGAGTGATGTCTATGGAAACACCCAGTCCGAGGATATCAACACCTATTTTACCGTGGGAAGTGACTTCATTGCACCCCGCTTCCAGGGACTCTTCACTAATACGGCCAATCCTCCCTTTGTGACCAATATCATCAATTCGATGGGCAAGAAACAGGATCTCTATTTTGTGTTTTCTGAAGCTATGGACATAGATACTGCCTCAGTACCGGTATCCTTCAGCCCGGCCATAGACGGGACCTGGACATTGAATTCCAATATTCTGCATTTTGTCCCCTATGAGAGCTGGGAGATCAACCGCCCTTATTCTATCAGTATACAACAGGGAATTCAGGACCTGGCCGGTAATGAGACTGCTGCAGCGGTAAATTACCAGGTCAATATCAGCTCACCTGACTCCTATTTCGTCAAACTATTAAAGATACGCTATTATACCAATATACTGAACCCGGCCAGCATCAACAAAATACAGATGACAAATACTAACAGCTCATTATCCATGGACTTTTTTCTCCAGTTTAACAGCCCCCTGCGGGATTATAGTGTCCTGGAAAATGTATCCGTGTCCTACATTAGCGGCAGCGGAGAGCTGGTTTCCCCGTATATTTCTACCATTATGTTTTCCAACACTGTCACTCTGAAAGACACCCCCATACTGCGCATTAAGGACATGTCCTACTTTAATCTGTATAAACTGACTATAAAGGGCGGGAGAGACAGTATAAATGACACTAATGATAACTGGATCAAACAGGATATAGAGATCTATTTCCGTCCGGAAAAGATCTAGACTGATTAAAATTAAGGATTGGTATGAATATACCCAGGCTCTCCATTCAGCGTCCCATCGGCACCGTTGCACTTTTTCTGTCATTCATCCTGTTCGGATGTATTGCCCTGTTCCGGATGGACATGGATCTCTTTCCCAAGATAGAATACCCGGCTATAACTATCATCACCTCACTGGAAAATAAAAGCCCCAAAGAGATAAGGAACCTGGTGACCGTACCCATGGAGGAGATACTATCCTCTACCCCGGGACTGAAAAACATTCAGTCTGTGTCACGCTATGGTGAGAGCCGCATCACCCTGTATTTTGACTGGGGTGTAAACATGGATATGGTCTACATGGAGACCCGGGAAAAGCTGGACTTTGCCAAGAGTGCCCTGCCCCAGGGCAGCAGCCGGCCCATCGCCCTGCAATTCGATCCCAATTCGGAAGCCACTCTCAGTCTGGGAGTCAATATCCTCAACAGTCGTCTCGCTGGAAATGAATGGTCCTATCTCAAGAAAAACCTCATCCCCCTCCTGGAACGAATAGATGGAGTGGCCTACGTCCAGATCCTGGGAGGAGACCAGCGTATTATTAATGTAAACGTAGACCTGGATAAGCTCTATGCCAATTCCCTATCTATTGATGATATAGTGAGCACCCTGGAAAAAAACAATATCGATTATCCGGTGGGATATATCGCGGAAAATGATAATGAGTATTCTGTCCGGATAGAAGGAAAACTGAATAATATTTATTCCCTCAACCAGCTGGTCATAGGCAGAAACGATAAAGGTATACCTATCTATCTGGAAACCGTAGCTGAGGTAGAAGAACAGGCCAGGGAAAAATACCTGGACTTCCGCCTCAAGGGTACCAATGCGGTAAGCCTCCGTCTATATAAAGAAGGCGATGCCAATATTGTAAAAACGGCGCGATCTATAAAAGAAGCCCTGCCCGATATCAGTAAGAAATTCAATCAGGACATTGAACTGAGCATAATCGATGACAACTCCCTGGACATCTCTTCTTCGGTCCGTAACATCTTTTATTCCGCCCTCATCGGTATGTTGCTGGCTTTTGTGGTACTCTACGCTTTTCTTAAAGACGCTAAAGCTTCACTTATTGCGGGAGCGGCCATTCCGCTGTCTATCATACTGACTTTTTTCTTTATGCAGATGCTGGGCATCAGTATCAACCTGATCTCCCTGAGCGGGCTGTCCATCGGTATAGGGATGATGGTAGACGCTAATATCGTGGTCATGGAGAATATAAAGCGCTACCAGCATATTCATCATGACCTGGCTATGATCAAGGCGGTAGAAGAAGTACAGGCCCCGGTATTCAGCTCCATATTGACCAATATCGCCGTATTTTTACCGGTGGTATTTATACAGGGTATAGCCTCCTCTATATTTAAAGAGCTGGCCCTGGTGGTCACCTTCTCCCTGCTGAGCTCCCTGCTTACCTCCATATCCCTGACCCCGGCCTTATACAAGCTCTTCATGCGGAAAAAGGGAGCGCAGGCTCCTGATAAAGACAATCCCCTGTTGATCCGTCTCCAGCACCTCTATGAAAAGAGCCTGGAAGAAGTGATACACCGGCCTAAACGCTACCTGATGATCATCCTGGGACTGTTTATAGCGGCAGGTATATCCTTCAGCCTCCTGAAACAGGAGGTACTGCCTGACCTGTCCCAGGGGGATATTCGTATATCCCTGGCCTTCCCCCCTAACTATACCCTGGATAAGACCCGGGAGGAACTCAGAGGACTGGAGGCCTTTCTCAATACCCAAAAAGAAATAGCTGACTATTACGCTATCCTGGGCAATGGGGAGCTGCTCAGTAGCTCCAAACTGAGCCGGCAGACCCACCTGGCCCAGATAGAAGTCCAGCTTAAAAGAGGAAAAAAAGCCGGCCGATCCATTAAAAATATCCAGGAATACTTATCGGCACGCTATCCCCAGGTCCAGAATGAAGTGAAGAGCGGGGATACAGTATTTACCAAGCTATTCCCATCCAGCAGCCAGATATATATCCAGGGTACGCCCCTGGAATACCTGGAAAGGCTGGCCCAGTCTGTGTCTAATATGCTGTACCAGGAGGGTATCAGTAACAGTCACCTCAGCATGGAAAAGAAACAGGTGCTGAGTGTCTACTTTGACAGAGCAGCTCTCAATCAAAGCGGCCTGTCCACAAAATACCTGGCGGATATTGCCCAGATATCCCTCAATGGAAAAATAGCCACCAGTATGGAAGACTATGATAAGCAGGACCTGGAAGTGATGGTACGTTTGTCCCGTTCTGTTTCTACCAACAAACTCAATCTGAAAAAGATACTGGTACGGGATGACCAGAAGAATACTTTCTCACTGGAAAACCTGATCCATTTGAGTAATATGACACGTATCTCAGAAATTCACCGACGGGATCAGCAGGAACTGGTTACGGTGAGTTTTGATGCTCAGGGCGTGTCTTTAAAAAAGATACAAAACAAAGTCAACCAGCTCAGCTATTCCCGCAATGCTCTGGTAAACTACAGCTGGGATTCCCCAGAGACAAAAAAGTCTGTCCGTTCTTTGCTGTTAGCCCTGATACTTAGTATTGTTGTGATCTTTGTGATCATTGCTTTCCAGTTTGAGTCCGTGGTCAAGCCGGTCATCATTATGCTATCCATTCCCCTGGTATTTATAGGTATCATGCCGGTATTTTTACTAACAGGGACCAGTATTAACGTGATCTCACTCATGGGAGCCATACTCCTGGGAGGTATAGTAGTCAATAACGCCATCGTACTGGTGGACTTCTTTGAAAGGAATAAGTACCTGGTCTACAGAAAATCCAATCTGGAACAACTGGTGGTAGAAGGAGCTCTGACCCGCCTCCGGCCTATTCTTATGACTTCACTCACTACCATAGTCTCCCTGCTCCCTCTCATCATCTTTCCGGGCCGGGGTATGGAGTTCCAAAAGGTCCTCAGTATCACTATCGTGAGCGGATTTCTCATTTCTACGGTCATCACTATGTTTTTCATACCCACTGTATACTATCTGTGGGAAAGGCGCCGCTATCCATGACCTGGCTTAACTGGCATTTTAGAAAACCCCTTTCCTTTATTATCCTTTATATAGTAGTACTAGCATTTGGCATAATCAGTATCAAAGGGCTCCAATTCTCTATCTCACCGGGAGCCTTTTCACCTGTCATATCCATCAAAACTCAGTATTTTGGGATGGATAGCGAATATATAGAGAAGAACATCACCATTCCCATAGAAAATGCCCTTTCCTCCATCAAGGGCATACAAAACATATCCTCTGTCTCTGAAGAAGGTGAGTCTATCATCTCTCTGTCTGTGGACCCCAAGCGCAATATTAAATACGCTACTCTGGAGATCAAAAGTACAGTAGACACAGTAGCCGCCTCATTTCCCAATGATGTGCAGGAGAGCGTGATATCCCACTATGACCCCTCACAGATGCCTGTGATGATACTGTCCTTTTATCCCCAGACTAATTCCACCTCCTCCCTCATGGAGATCAGGCATCAGGTGAGCACCTTTCTCAAGCCTGTCCTGCAGCGTGTGGATGGGGTAGCTGAGATCATCGTCACGGGGGGGAAGCAGAAAGAGATCGTGGTGGTAGCGAATACCCAACAGATCCTGTCCAGCGGTATGCAGCTCCAGGACCTCAACCACTATCTCCAGCAGAACAATGAGAGCTTTTTTCTGGGCAACCTGGAAGAGAATAATGAGAGTATTCCTATCTATTCCCATGGGAAATACAACCGTATCCTGGACCTGGACAAGATCGCCATCAAGACCTTTAACAGCAATGAAGGACGCTTCCAGTCACTGGAGCAGCTGGCTGATATCGACTTTCATCACAAGAGAGTAGACTCCATCTCCCGCATCAACGGGGCGGAACGGGTGTCTCTGTATATACAGAGCCGCAGCGGTGCCAATGTACTGGACCTGTGCCGCCGTATCAGGCAGAGCTTTATGGACAATAGAAGTGATAACTACGCCTGGGAGATCGATTTTGACAAATCCAGGGAAGTCAGTGAGTCATTGGTCAACCTCATCCTGTCCATAGTGATCGGCATCATCCTCCTCATGCTCCTGGTCATCCCCTTTATCAAAGATATCCGCATGACGCTCATTACCCTCATACCCATCCCCCTGTCCCTGTCCGGGACCTTTATCCTGGCCAATCTGTTCCACATTGAGCTCAATGCCGTGATACTGACCGGTATTGCCCTGGGTACAGGCCTCCTGGTAGACAATGGCCTCATCATAGTGGAATTTCTGCATAAGCGGGACCGGAAAAAGGGACTGGCCCATATCGTGTCAGTGGTCAAAGAGCTGCGGGCTCCTCTGGCCTCGTCCTTTCTGACTACGCTGTGTGTGTTTATCCCCCTTCTGCTCAGCAGTGTGGAGATCCGCTATATGTACTTTGGATTCTCAGTGATACTGTTTATCCTGCTGGGTACCTCCCTGTTCCTGGCTATGGGGCCGGTACCCCTGGCCTTCTATGCCCTGAAAAAAGACGACAATACTCCCCATATACAGCCCCGTTTTATCCGGGTTCTGAATCACAGCTATGTCAGGCTTTTAAAAAAGATACAGGTCCACCAGGGATTGTGGAAGAGCATCTCCATGATAGTACTGGTATTCAGTATCGTGGCAGTGCTGTTAAAGGGCTATGGCACAGCCGGGTCAGACGGTGTAGAGGAATTCTCGGCCTACGTTGAGCCTGTATCGGGGACCAGCCTGGAAAAGACCGATGAGATCACAAAGGAACTGGAAAAGCTGCTCCTCGCCGACAAGAGGTATAAGAAGATCATCTCCAAGGTGGAAAAAGCCCACTCCAGCCTCATACTCCGCTTTCATAAGCCCCTGTCTAAGAAACGATTTGAAAAATACCTGGAAGAACTGAAACTTCAGACCCGGCAAAAGATCGAGACCTTTGTGTATTACAGCTATGGTGACTCCGCCAGCGGAGATACCGAGATCAATATCCAGCTCATCGGGGAGGATATAGACCGGATAAAGGAACTGGCCCACCAGGCTTCGGGGATACTGTACCAGTCACCCGCCTTTTCCGATGTGATACTGCGCTTTAAGGATGATGACCCTGTATACCAGCTCTACCCCGATTATTCCAAGATACAGCTTAATGAGCTGTCTGTCCAGAATATCATCGATGAATCCCGCATTTACCTATATGGGGTGATCTCCACCAAGTTCAACCCCCAGGACCAGGGTATACTGGATGTGCGAATATTGTCCAAAGATGCCATGGATGACAGCATCGACCTGGAGTCCTTCCTGGACCTCAAGATCCGTAACCCTCAGGGCGACCTCATTCCCCTGGGCCAGCTGGTACAGGTCACCAATATGACCAGGAACTCCAAGATCTACCGCATCAACAAACGCCGGGCCTTTACCATCACAGCAAGGCTTAAGTCCAAATACAGTCTGAGCCAGGGACTGGACATTATCAGCCGGGAGCTCAAGGCCCTGAAGACCCCCCAGGGCTATTACTGGCAGTTTGATAACAAATATGAGAAGCTCAGGGAAAGCAACCGCAAGATGCTCATCGCTATCATCCTGGCCGTCTTTTTTACCTTTATTACCCTGGTCATCCTCTATGAGAATATCCGTAAGTCCGCCGTGACACTACTGGCTATCCCTTTTGTGTTCACAGGAACCGCCCTGGCCCTGTTTTTGTTCAGCTACAGCATGACTACCCCTATCTACATCGCGCTCATCCTCCTGGCGGGCATCACCGTCAATAACTCAGTACTCATACTGAATGACCTCCGGGACAGTATGCTGCCCATTCAGGTCATGCACTCCAGCCGGGGCAAGCTGAACTCCATCATCCTGACCACCCTGTCCACCATCTCCAGTATACTGCCCATGCTGTTCACACCGGGCAGCGGGGCCTACCTGTGGCGCCCCTTCGCGGTGACCATCATCTTCGGCCTGATCACTTCGACGGTATTTACTTTACTGGTGATTCCGTTTTATGTGAAGGTGAAGGGAGAGGATGGAAGTCTTAGTGATGATTAGAGGTTGATTCAGCTTGTCAGGTGAATACCGTCACAGTACATCTTAAACCTATATCTGTCTTGACATGCTTATCTGCGTAATAATGAGGGCAAAAAGATTGAGAATGATAAAAAAGATCTCAAAATAAAGTTTTCTTTTTTCCCGTGCAATTAAATTTTTCCAGAAATTCCTTATACTCCTTGACTGTTGGATTTGACGTGTTCTTTTTATACCGAAATATAAACCAAATCCAACCAAAACAAACCAAAATGGAGAAATTTTGTTTTTAATCAACCAATTAAAGAACGGGCCAAACATTCTGTATGCAATTTCCTGGCTTGGAGTGTTTCCCTTTTTTTGTGTAAAGTCTATCACAGGCCTCTTATTTGTCTCTTTCAATCGCTCAAAATACCCACTCTGTGTCAAAATTTGTTGTTTTTGTTCATATGAGTATTTAGACGAAATGTTTAACCCAGCTTCATTCAATTCAATACTCATTTCTAATAATTTATCATTGTCCACCCCAGGAAGAACACCACTATAAATATATGTAACTGAAATCAAAATTAAGCTCATTACTATAGTAACTCTTTTCATAATATATCCTTAATAAACTAGAAATTTGTTATTCCACTGAAATCATAGTTAAAGTTGTAGAACTGAGAATTTTTATATTGTCCAGTTTCACCAAATGCATAACCTGATAAACCCCAGGACTCTTTTATCGTAATAAGTTCCTCCAATTTACTGATGTGGGGTCTCAAAACCAGATTTCACAATAGAATACTCCCCATATCTACTGAAGTATCCCTTACCTGGGGGATGATAGAGGCCTTATATGCCGCTACTGCTCTGACCCACAATCTCACAGTAGTCACCCGGAACATCAGTGATTTTTCTATTCCCGGCCTTCATATTCTGAATCCCTGGGAGATTTAGTTTTCTCCGTTTCCACAGCTATCTTGGCATATTAGGTTGTCAGGTGAATACCATCATAGTACATAAAAACTTCTAATTTAAAGATGTTGCAAGATTTTAAGAATATTAAATATTTCCATTTCGTCTATCAATTATGGAAAATTACACATCTAAAAATTGTTTGACCAGATTTGAAATATAATTAATCTCAGGTCCTGATATTAAAATTTTAACAATTTGATCTTTGGTTTCAGTATTAAAAAATCTTTTATTCATCAACTTATACATGAAATTATTAAGTTCCAGTTCCCTCTGTTCATCAAAAATTTCAAAATCTAAATTCAGAAGTTCTGTAATTCTGGTATTCACTGTTTTATCGTCAGATGATAATCCATACGAAATATGTAACCTTAAGAGCGGGATATTTAATCCTTTGAAAAGATATCCATAATTGAGATAGTAAACATTTCCAAAGCTAGATTTTTGAAGATTAATTAGTTTGAAGAACTCATCGTATTCTCTACTCCAATTATTCCCCTTTTTTTTAAATCCAAATTGCTTAAAAAATACTTTAAAAATATTTTGAAATTCTTTAATCAAGACATTGAAATGATATTTAGACATCACGAAGCCTAT
>CAZIAD010000048.1:0-25430 GCA_964537555.1 uncultured Brevinematales bacterium | reverse complement strand
TTTATCTATGAAGACACTCTGGTTCATGATGCAGTACGGCACCAGACACCCTTCACCATCATGGCTCCTAAGTCAAATGTATCTCTGTGTGTCAATCATATCGCCAAAAGACTGATGGATATAGAAGTCACTGAGGAAGAAAGCGGCTGGAGAAAATTCATCAAGAATATTTTCGGCAGAGAAGAAGAGTAGCCACCCTTTAAAAAAATCACCCTCCCCATTCTTGAAATCTGATATTCCCCTAACTATACTATGTTTAAAGTTTATGAATGCTATTTCAGTTATAGATTGGCAAAACCGAAAATTTATAAGGTCAAGCCAAAAATGTGAGGGAAAACTATGAAGTATAATATCAAAGGCGGCACGATTGTAACCCCGGATTTTATCATGCAGGGAGCATCGCTTACTATAGAAGATGGTATCATTAAAAGTATGGGAAAGGATGACAATAGTGCGGACTTTGAACTCATTCTGGAACAGGGAGACCTCATCTTTCCCGGACTCATCAATGCTCATGATCATTTGCTGGGAAATTATTACCCCCGGGTGGGGAAGGCTCCTTACATCAATTTCAAACCCTGGGACAATGATCTGAAAAGTGCGCCTATCTATGAAGAACGCAGCCTGATTTCCAATTTTGACCTCTACCTCCTGGCTTCCTACCGAAATATTATTTCCGGGGTCACTACTATTTCCGACCATATCCCCCATGCAGTGAATCAGGATTTTATCCCTAAGCTCCCTCTGCGTGTCCTTGACAAGTATGCCCTGCAGCACGAGTGCACTTCTTATGACCTGCAGTGGGGAGGCAGCCTGAGCGAGGAACATGACAAGGCAAAACGGGAAAACATCCCCTTTATCACCCATCTGGAAGAAGGATTTGATGAAGAGTCCACCCTGGGTGTGGATATATTAAGAGAGATGAAAGCCCTGGATGAATATACGGTCCTGATACACGGCATCGCCTTTTCCAAGGAAGATATAAAACACATAGCTAAAGCGGGTGCCCATGTAGTGACCTGCCCCGCTTCCAATCATTTCATGTTTAATGTGATAGCTGATCTCAAGGAACTCATGGCCCAAAAAGTGAATATATCACTGGGCACTGACTCACCTATGTCCGGAGGACAGAATATTTTTGATGAGATGCAGATGTGTATGACATTATATAAAGAGAAATACAAGGAAGATCTGGATCCGAAAGAACTGATCAAATGGATAACAGTCAATCCTGCCAAAGCATTGCGTCTGGATAAACTGGGGAAGATCGAAGAATCTTATAAAGCAGACTTTTGTATTCTCAGAAATGGAGATGTCTCTAACCCCTATCACTCCCTGGCTCATGCCTGGCTCAATGACGTCAAAATGGTGATCTCTGATGGTAAGCCTCTCTATGGTTCCAAGACGGAATACGACTTCTTTAAGAACTTCGCGGAACACTATCAGCTCCTGGAGATTAACGGAGAAGAGAGAATTTTAATAGGACAACCCATTGACCTTTATCAGAGAATATGGGATAATGTGAAAAGAAAGAAAGTACTTCCCTTTTTCCCGGTGGAAGTCTACGAATAAGTGAAAAAAAAGGAATAGTATGCCTACAGAACGTAAGTATAATCAAGGCGCTATTGTTTACTTTGAAAATGACACTACCCCTGAGATCTATGTCTTAAAAAGCGGCCGTCTGGATATCAGTTTCGACGAACCCCAGAGCGGAGAAAAGATCACCAAGACTCTCAATCAGGGGGAATTTTTCGGCCTGAAGTCAGCCATCATAGGCCATACCAGAGACGAGGTGGCAGAAGCAGTCACTGACTGTATCACTGTAGTCTTTAAGACTGACGAATTTGAAAAATTTGTATCCAATAAAGTCGAATTGATGAAGCGGCTGCTCAAGGTTTTATCCAACCAGATCAGAAACCTGGGGATAAAAGTAAATAATTACCTGAGCAATAATGTGATTTATCCCCCTAATGTGGGACTCTTTAAAATAGGTGAATACTACCTCAATAATAAGAAGTATAACCAGGCCATTCAGGTATACGAAAGATACATCAAAGCATACAGCAACACCCAACTGGTGCAGGAAGCTAAAAACCGTATCGAGATGGCGAATGAAGCCAAGAAGACCGGATTTTTAAAGAAATTTACCCCGGTAGATGAGATGGTGGTCGCAGACGCGGAAGGCAGCGCCTTTGGTACGGCTGATGCACGCCCGGGATTGGATATGTCGCCCTCCAAATTAGGGCTCAAGGAATTTATGAATGCCTATTACAAAGCAGAAAGCTTTTTCAAAGGTGAGCAATATGCTGAAGCTGAAAAAGAGCTGGCTCATATCTCTGATATAGATTCTAAAGTCATTTCCGTAGACCTTAAGCATAAAGCCCGTTTTCTGGAAATACAGACCCTGTTCAGGCTCAAAAAATTCGAACCCTGTGTTCAAAAGATCTCAGACTTCATACGTACTATAAAAGACCCCACCCTGGTGAAAAACAGCCTGTTTGTCCTGTCAGCTATATATGCAGAGACCGGGAACCAGGAAGGTACGATGAGTATTTTACAGAAGATTGTGGCTATGCAGCCCATCGATGATTTATCCAAAAAGGCCAAAGCCCAGCTGGATAAACTGAAAGCACAGACTTAAAAGGAGCCGGGTATGACGGATTCCATTCTGGATAAATACGAAGCTGATTTTAAGGCCGGTGATATTATTTTCTGTGAATATGAAAAAGGTGACGAGTTTTATATTGTCAAAGAAGGAAAAGTACGTATAGCCAAGATCCAGGATAACAAGGAAAAGACACTGGATGTTTTTGAAGTATCTCAGATCTTTGGTGAAATGGCTATCATAGAAGATGCACCCCGATCAGCTACTGCTATCGCTGAAACAGACTGTAAACTGGTAGTCCTTAAAAAACACAATTTCTTTGAATTACTGGCATCCAATCCTCAGTGGGCATTATCCCTGATACGGATACTATCTAAACGCATATTCGATGCCCAGCGCAGGCTTATGATACTGGCACTGGAGGATAATGAAGCCAAAGTCCTGGACACTATTCTCCTTCTGGTCGAATGGAAAGGTATTAACCCTTATGAGTACAGGGAAATGGATCCTGTACCCCTGCCCGGTACCAATGCTGAAGTGGTAGCCCACTGGTGCGGACTGGACTTACGGGAATGTGAAAGCATCCTGTCCCGTTATATCAATATGGGCCGTCTGGCCCGGGGGCCTGAAGGCCTGGTAGTCAGCAATCTGTCTGATATTGCACGCCTGGTAAAAAACAAAAGAAAGATGCAGGAGAGAGATGAATAATCTCTTAGAGAATAATAGTATCCTGTCTTAATACAATCCGATCTTATGGATTCCAGGAGATCATCCATTCATGCCTTATTCTGAATATCTCACCTTTACACTAAGTATGCTTATATTTGTAGCTATACCGGGAGCCGGTGTATTGAGCTGTATATCCCATAGTATACGGCAGGGATATATCTCTACACTCCCTCTGATCCTGGGAATTCTTCTGGGAGATATTCTCTACTTCAGCCTCAGTATAGGAGGAATGGCTGTGCTGCTTCATACTTATCCCCGGGCAGAGGTCTTTTTGAAAATCGGAGGGGCTATTTATCTTGGATTTCTGGGTATACGCATGTGGCTTAAAAGTTCAGGCCCATCCTCTCAAGGTAGCGAAATAAAAACAAAATGGTATTCCACTTTCTCTAAAGGCATGATCATCTCTCTGTCCAACCCCAAAGTGATGCTGTTTTATATCGCTCTGCTCCCCGGGCTTATAAAACTGGATTCCGTAAACCTGAAGTCTTACCTGGTGCTACTGTCCCTGTTAAGTATATGCCTGATACTGGTTTTGAGTATCTACAGTTTTCTGGGAGAAGCCACATCCCGTTTTCTAAAGCAGGATCAGCATCAGTTCATAGACAAAATAGCCGGGACTCTACTTTTAGGTGCAGCTCTCTTGATTATTATTAAATAGTGAGATATATTATATCATCAAAATAAGGAGGAAGGTATGAAAAAGACACTTCTGCCCCGTAATACCCTGGTACAATCCTCCCTGGAAGGTAAGAACAACCTGGGTAAAGGCGGTGTAATTCAGTCTGAAAAAGACAGGGAAAAACACAACCGGGCTTTTCAGAAGTCTAAATGGAAAAAAGATCTCTACAGGAGCGGTGATGACCGCTCCTTTTTTTTAGCTAAACTTGTGTATCAGTATAATCACAGTGACCACAATAATCACCAGGCCTGCAATCAGGACGATCTTCTTCACGGGTGAGGTATCAGCTCCCTCTTTTTTAGCCCTCGCCATTTTAAGAGCTTTATCTTTATACCAGGCCCGAAAATCTTCTCCGCCCTGGTAATTCTGAGGATCATGTTTAAGCTGATTGAGAATGATATGCAGGACCTCCCGGGCGCGGACATCTTCCACTCCAAATCTCACCAGGTAATCAAAGCAATATTCGAAATGACGATCTTCCAGGGTGGCTAAAGCCTGATTTTTTTCGGTATCTGATCCCTGGGCCAGGCTCTGTACCAGTGACAGGTCGGTGGTAGTCTGTAACATGATTCCTCCAGTTCATTTTCTGTACTTATTATATTTTAGAAATGCCGAAAGTCAAGAGGAGGAATCTCAATTCTTTTTAACTGAGTGGCTCTATCCCTGCCGTTGTAACTCGTGAAAATTACATAGTGCCGGGCCTTGTTCAGGATGATCCCATAAATGCATACCATCACCCTGGCAATGATCATGTTCCTTACAGTTAGCACAAGGCCCCACTTTAGTCCAGCTTCTTTCCCGGAAGACCTGAAAACGGTTTTCCCAAATATCGATGATATCATCTTCCAGGACATTTCCCTGGATGTATTGCTCTGATACCGCAGCGCAGCCATTTACATTTCCATCGGCCAGAATGGTCAGAAAATTGACTCCAGCGGCACAATGATGAAACTGATCCCTGACCTCCAGCTCATAATCGCCCAGATAGCCTTCTTCACAGTATTGTACCTTAAAGTCCCCTTTTTTTAGGACTTCCCCGGGACTTCCGGGATAAAAGCGCTGCTTCACGAAATCCAGCATATATCTGTATTCATCCGGCCTTAATAAGAGATCGTCATAATGTTCTGCCCTCCCCCGGGGGAAGGTCCGGAACAGTCTCCAGGAGTGTACTCCTAACTCTTTTATTAACGCCTCCATCTGCTCCAGTTCCTGAATATTTTTACGGTTGACAGTAGTAATAGGCTCCACATAGAATCTGCCACTCTCTACCAGGGCCTTAAGGGCCGAGATAGCCCGGTTGAAGGCATGAGGCCTGTTCCGTACCCAGTCATGAGTCTCCTGCATGCCATCCAGAGAGATAGAGACCGATCTAAGACCAGCCGCAGCCAGATATTTAACGGTATCTTCGGTAAAAGTGTAGCCCGAACTGACCATGCCCAGCTTAAAGCCCATTTCGGAAATATGAGCCATGATCTCAAAGATGTCTTTCCGAACCAGAGGCTCTCCTCCGGTAATACCTACATTGATGTCAGTAGCATCATAATGATCCGCTATCTTTTTAAACTGAGTCAGTATCTGTTCCCGGGATAATTCCCGGTCATAGGGACTGTTTATCTCACAGCTGGATCCACAATGCCTGCAGAGTAGAGGGCACTTTCTGGTTACTTCCAGCTCTATCCATCTTATAGGATGCTGGTCCTGATTTTGCTTCCAGACTTTTTGAAAATGCTTGTGCAATACTTTTTTGAAAATACCCTTCATAACTAGTTCGTTTTTATCAGGAATATACTAATATTGGTATAATAATAACTTCCCGACACATTGAAAGTATTGGTAGCGGGGGAATAGGCACCATTATTGTTGGTCCCGTCTGTATCATCGGCTATGATATGATAGGTTCCCACAGGTACTCCTATTTCGTATATAGAGAAATTCTGAAGGGCTGAACCATCCGACCTGACCTGTGTGACAGGCTGAAAATTGTTATCCAGTAAACGTACTCTGATGTTTGCGATCTCCGTATCTGTCACACTGTCCTTTACCACTCCTTCCACAGTGAGCGCGTCAGGTGCCATATAGGCGGGGGCTGGAAGGTACATTAAAAAACATCCGGTCACAAAAAGAGTGGAGAATCCTGAAAGAAGAGCCAGGATCCAGGAGCCTAACCATAAGAACGGTTTCTTAGATGCAGTTTTTTTCTTTTTCATATTTTACCACCAGTAAATTTATTGTACTTACTTTATCACGAACAGTGTTCATTTTCAAGACTCAATACCAAAATAAATTTCATTAAATCCCATTTTAGTATAAAATAAACATACAGATAAATAATTAAGGAAAACAATGAGATCATCAGGCCCTGCCACAACTATCACCTCTACCACTGTAGCCGCATTTATTGTAGCACACAGACATCAGGACCCCAAAGTACTATTACTCCGACGCTGCAGCCCTACCCTGTTTCACAACTGGCAGATGATATCGGGAAAGCTGGAACCAGGGGAATCTGCCTGGCAGACGGCAATACGGGAGATCCGCGAAGAGACAGGCCATGTAGTCACTGAGCTGTATACTCTGGACATCCTGGAGCAGTTTTATGAATGGCGGCAAAACAGGATACATCTGATACCGGTATTCGTGGCTTTTTCTGAGGCAGAATTTATCCCAAAGTTAGCTCCCTCTGAACACGATGCCTGGCAATGGGCCAGTCTGGATGAAGCAAAGAACATACTGGAATTCAGAAACCAGGTCGAATCATTGAAGACTATTCAGGAATTTTTTATTGACAGGGAGCCTTCTCCTCACCTCAAAATAGATTTATAAGGATAAAAAATGTACATTGGAATCGCCCTTTTAGTGCTGGCTTTGGGATTGATTTTGGGGATATTTATCAGGAAACGGACCTTCCAGTCCAATCAGGATAAGGTTAATCAGCTCAGGGATGAGATCAAAAAGCAAATCAATAAAAAAGACTGATCAGATCAGCTGTATCCAGTCGGCTAGTATTGTATTGCCCTGATGAGAACCGGATACATTGAGCATCTGTCCGGTCTTTAGCCTATGGGCCAGGGCTTTACCCAGGGTACCCTTCACAATGACCTTTGCCTGTTTTTTACTGAGATAGCTGATCTCTATATTCAGTATGACCTGGTCCTGGTGACGATCCACCTCGATCTGGTCTTTCAGTACACCGATGACAGATGTAGTGTTCTTCATTTTTTACCTCAAAATGAGCTATTCTCTGTATTTATCGGCATTTACAGGCCTGTCTGGAGTAAAAATCACTTAATTCTTTACACAAAAAAAAGGGGCCTCTTAATAAGAGACCCCTGTATTCTGCTATAGACTGATTTATTTATCTTTTTGCCTCAGGATCTTATTGATAGCATTTAAATAGGCTTTGGCTGAGGCCTGTACAATATCCGTACTGGAGCTGTGCCCGGCATAAACATGCCCCTCATACTTCAGGGTCACTGAGACTTCCCCCATGGCATCCTTACCGGTGGCTATACTGGTAATGGCATAATCTTCCAGCTCCGCGCTCACACCTACTATGCGTTCTATGGCCTTGTAGACTGCATCTACAGGGCCGTTCCCGGTAGCTGCTTCCCGAATAGTCTCCTCGCCCTTAGTGATCTCCACGGTAGCTGTGGGAATGGCGTGCTTACCACTCATGATCTGCACTTCCTTGATCCCATACACACTGGCCACATCCTGTCCCGAAGTCTCATCCATCATGGCGATCAGCTCATCATCATAGACTGCTTTTTTCTTATCAGCTACTTCCAGGAACTTTTCATACAGGCTCTGGAAGTCCGCATCAGCCAGCTCATAGCCCAGCTCTTTCAGGCGGACCTTCAGTCCGTGCTTACCGCTATGACGTCCCAGGACGATCTCACTACGGCTGCGACCGATCTGCTCGGGAGTCATGATCTCATAGGTGGTACGGTGCTTCAGTACTCCATCCTGGTGTATACCTGCTTCATGTGAAAAGGCATTCTTACCCACAATAGCCTTGTTAGGCTGTACCGGGATGCCAGTAATAGCTGTGACCAGGCGGGAGGCTTTGTAGATCTCCCGGGTATTAATATCCGTAGTGACGCCAAAGACGTCCTTTCTCACTTCCAGGGCCATCACGATCTCTTCCAGGCTGGCATTACCGGCCCGCTCCCCTATCCCGTTTACCGATACCTCGACCTGGCGGGCCCCGGCCTCTATGGCAGAGATGGAATTGGCCACCGCCAGTCCCAGGTCGTCATGGCAGTGCACCGAGACCACCACATCATTGATGCCGGGTACCTTTTCGTAGATAGTCCGGATGATACGGTTATATTCAGTAGGCACGGTAAAGCCCACCGTATCCGGTATATTGATGGTAGTCGCACCTGCCTTTATGGCAGCCTCCACGACTTCACACAGGTAGTCCAGCTCGGTACGGGTTGCATCCTCCGCCGAAAACTCGACATCGTCTGTAAAGGTCCGGGCGTACTGAACAGCATGGATAGCTCTTTTTATCACTTCCGCTTTATCCATCTTCAGCTTAAACTCCCGGTGAATGGGAGAAGTAGCGATAAAGGTGTGGATACGCATACGATCCGCATTTTTCAGGGCATCGGCCGCGCTCTTAATATCCCCGTCCACCGCTCTGGCTAAAGAGGCGATAATGGGCTTACGCACTTCATCAGTGATCATCTGTATGGCCTCAAACTGGGCCGGGCTGGACACGGCAAATCCCGCCTCCATCACATCGATGTTCAGGGCTTCCAGCTGACGGGCAAATTTGACCTTTTCCCGGGGATTCATGGATGCTCCCGGGCTCTGCTCCCCGTCTCTTAAGGTAGTATCAAAAACTATGACTCTATCTGACATGGATTACTCCTTTTGTCTCTTTTAAAATAAACAACACAAGATTATACGCAATTTATGAAAAAAAATCTATTTTATCCCCCACAGGGGAGCATGATGAGTAACTCTGACACGATCAGGAAAATGTGGACTATTATGCCGTTAAATGATATTCGAGCCCCATGTGCGACTCCTTTCCTATGTAATTATAAATAATAATAATATTATCGGCGGAAAAAGGCAAGAAAAAAAGCGGGTTTTATATAAAACCCGCTTTACAAAAAGTCTGTAATCTATTAAAAGTCTATTTTAAGTCCGCCAAATGCCTTTAACTCTCTATAGGCCCGGTAAATGCTACTGGTCTCAATATCTCCATTGGAGTCCTTGTCGGACCAGTCGGCATGCACAAACAGGCTGACCCAGTCCTTCAGAGGCTGCTCTACATCAGCAGACACATCAAAATACTGGTAGGCCAGACCCGCATTGATTAATGGGGACTGCTTGACCTCATAAGTCCTCCATTCATACTGGGCATCCAGCTCTATAATAGTACGGCTGGCCAGCTCCCACTTAATACCCGTATCCACTATATGTGAGGTATAGCTATAATAGGACTGGTAGGGATCCAGTCTCATTTTATAGGAATACCCTAAAAGCCAGGACAGTCCCTTAGTGATCTCCCATTCAGGGGTAATGCTTATTTCAGTATAATACTTCTGACGGGTGATTCCCGGAACATCATTTCCATTTGTATCCTGGGCCAGGGCATTAAGATAGTGTTTAAATCTCTGTGAGATATCTATATTTACCTGAAAATGGTCACCAATGTATGGGGTAATGCCTAATTTTATATTCTCTTCCAGGCTATCCAGTGAGATATAAGGCAATGCCGGCTCGTCATAATTGTAATATTTTTCCTGTAAGGCCAGATTTATCCTGGTCTTCTTCACCAGGGCATTTTCTTTTTTTGACCTCAGGTAGAAATAAAAAGTGGGGCCGGCATCAAAAGACCAGTAGGAGTACTTCTGATTTAAAGGGGCACCATTGATATCTGTCCCGATCTTATATTTTCTCTTTACATCCGTCTCCAGCTTCCATTTAAAATCAGCAGAGACTTTTCTATAAAAGTCTGCGCTGATATCATGGACCTGTACTCTGTTTACCGGAAAACCGGGGTACTCAGTGTGTGAGTAGGAGTACACCAGAGCGATGTACTGAGAGTCATTAAGTTTTAAACGGGCCTCTGTACCCAGCTCCAGGTCCAGGTAGGGAGCACTTTGCGTGTTATTGGACACTGTATTTAAAATGAGAGGACTCTGAAAAATATTGTTGTCATAGCCTCCCGAGATCAGGGCAAAAGGAAGAAAGGCAAAACTATCCGAGACTTCAAAGGGGTTATCTGTCTGAAAGGTCTTTTTTTGACGTTCATCTTCATCATCCGCAAATAAAGAAGCCGTAAACAGTAATAACATACACAGGACAGGCCACATCTTTTTCATAAATCACTCCTAAAATCCATACTAATACTATAGTATTATACACCGGTTTGAAATAAATTCAAGTTTAGAGGAACATTTTCTTGAATAATACTAAAACTGTAGTATAATCTATTTAGATGTAAAGGATATTCTATGATAAAAAAATGGATCAAAGATCATCAGATACAGGCATTTGCCCTCTTACTGATACTACTATGTCTCTTACTGGTATTCTACAAAGTCATATTCCTGGACTACAGACTAGCCAATATCATACCCCAGGTAAAATACGATGTGCAGATAGCTATGGAAATGGAAGGATTTGGAGATCCTATCAGTATTGATACTTTTATCCCCTCCAGTGATGACCGCCAGGTTATTACGGAAGAAATACATAATTATGGAAGCTTTTCCTTTGAATTAAAAGACACCGAGAACGGCAGAATAGCTAACTGGAGCTCTGAATCAGTCGAAGGGAAACAATATATCACCTATTCCTTCACAGCCCTGGTAAAACACATCCGTTTTGAACTGGCGGATGACCTGGTCATCCCTGAAGACCTCCCCCCTCATCTGCTCCCCTATCTGAAATCGACTCCTACTATTCAGCTGGACGATGAGAGTATCCTCCAGAAGTATGAGGAGATCGTGACTCCCGGAATGGGGCTCAAACAGACTCTGGAAGCGATCTATGAATACACTGCTTCTTTAAAACCCATGCCTTTTAAGGGTCTTACAGATGCTTCGACGGCTATTAAGCTGGGTGAGGCTTCCTGTAACGGAAAAAGCAGGGCATTCATTGCACTGGCCCGCCTGGCAGGAATACCTTCACGACTGGTGGGAGGCCTCATCCTACAGAATGGCAGCAAGAAGACCAGTCATCAATGGGTAGAAGTCTATATCAATGGCTATTGGATCCCTTTTGATGCTCTTAACCGGCATTTTGCCGAAATACCGGAATCCTATCTCAGCCTCTATTACGGTGACTATTTCCTGTTTAAACACAGTCCCAACATAAATTTCAAGTATTTATTTACTATAAAAAAGCGGCTGACTACCAGTGAAGATTTTATTGCTGAGATCAAAGAAACTCCTTTTAATACCTATGCGGTATGGGAGGCTTTTCAAAAGATCGGTATCCCCTTAAGCCTCCTGCGCATCATCATCATGATCCCCCTGGGGGTAAGTATGATAGTGATCTTCCGTAATGTTATCGGATTCCAGACTTTCGGGACATTCCTGCCTGCACTGATCGCCACAGCCAGCCGGGGTACCGGATTTTTCTGGGGCATGATCGGCTTTATGATCATCATCATGCTGGTGTCCCTGCTCCACCTCCTGCTGGATAAGTGGGGCATGCTCCACACCCCCAAGATGAGTATCATGCTCATCATGGTAATCATCTCCATGTTTGGACTTACTGTGATCGGCGTAAAGACCGGCTTGTTTCAGCTGTCCCAGGTCAGCTTATTCCCCATAGCCATCCTGGCCATCACAGCCGAGAGATTCTCCCTGATCACAGTAGAAGAAGGCTGGCCCCGGGCTCTGAAAGTCAGCCTCATGACAGCAATAGTGATCGGCTTTGCCTACCTGGCTATGAATTCTCTGGCCATGCAGACACTGTTTCTGGCTTTCCCGGAACTCCTGCTTATACTGGTAGCATTTAATCTATGGCTGGGTAAGTGGATAGGTATTAGAGTAACTGAGTATAAAAGATTCCGATGGCTGGTAGAAGATGAAAAAAAATCTGTATAAGCATCCGGCTATGGATGATGTGCTGGGTATCAACCGCCGCAACCTGGAATTTATCTACCCTTACAATCCCCGGAAACACTTCCCTATAGCCAATGATAAATTCCTGATGAAAGAACTTTTTACACAAAAACATATACCCATCCCCCCCACGCATGCCGTCATCAGCCGCATGGGGCAGATCAGTCTGGCCTGGGATGCCATACAGAAACTGGATGAGTTTGTGATCAAGCCAGCCAAGGGGAAGACGGGAAACGGTATCCTGGTCCTGAAAAAAGACAGCATTGATTCCTGGCACAGTCCTTCCGGTAAAAGTATCAATTCAGCCCAGATCAACAAGCATCTGGCAGACATCCTGTTTGGTGTTTTCTCCTTTGGAATGCAGGATAAAGCTATTATTGAATATAAAGTCAATATGCACCAAAAGCTTCGCAATATTTATGACAAAGGGGTTTCTGATATAAGAGTCATCCTTTTTAGAGACAAAATAGTGATGTGCATGGCCCGTATACCCACCGATAAAGCCAATGGAAGAGCCAATCTGCACCAAGGTGCTATAGGGGTGGGTATCGACATGGAGACAGGTACCTTTGAACAGGGTTATAATAAAGAAGGCTACATGGATGTTCACCCCGATAGCGGGACCCTGCTGAGAGGATTTGTCATACCCTATTGGGATACTATATGCAATATCAGCCGACAAGCCAGCCGGGCTGTTGCTCTGGATTACCTGGGAGTAGATATAGTAATCGATGAGGTCATGGGGCCTCTGGTCCTGGAGATCAATGCCAGGCCCGGACTGGAAATCCAGAATGTAAACCGCTCGGGCCTCTATAAGATCCTTAAGGAACTCAAATGAAAGAATACTTCAAAGAAAGCTTCTGGCCAATATTAATAGTCCTGGCGGTGATCACCAGTTTCATTATTGCTTTGGAAATAAAAGTAGTCAATGAAAGTAAAAAAGAGGTAGTGATCAGTATACAGAGGGGTCTTTTGTTTTCTGATGCCGAAGATGAGGAAAATGAAGGACAGGATTCACTAGCTGAAAGCCAAACCTTACTTTCTCTGACTAGCTCTATCACCAATAAATACTTTACCCAGGGAATCAAAGCCTTTAAAGAAAACCGATTTGCACAGGCTCAGGAATACTTTTTAAGCAGCCTGTCTGATATGCAAAATAAATCGCCCTCCTGGTATTATCTGGGGCTATGCTCCTACAACCTGGGCCACATAGACTCTGCCATCCAATATTTTCAAAAAGTGCTGAAGCAGGAACCGGGATGGGCTGCAACCTGGCTCAATCTGGGACTGATATACTCCAGGCAGGGTGATAAAGACACTGCTCTGCAGCATTACCAGAAAGCCCTATCTCTCAATCCCCGACTGGGCAGAGCTTATTTTAACCTGGGGCTCATCTACTATAATGACAAAAATTATGAGAAATCCAAACAAAACATGGAAAAAGCAATGCTGAGTAGTAGCGGACAGCTTAAGGCTCAAAGCCTGTTTATGCTGGGCAAACTCTCATCTCATGAAAAAGATATCCCCAAGGCCAGAAAATACTACCTGGACTCGATCAATCTGGCCCCATCTTATCTGGAACCCCGGATCAATCTGGCCCTCCTGGAGGAGGATACTGCTCAGGGTCTCAAAAAAAGAATAGAATTACTCAATAAAGTAAAATCCCTGCAACCCAATTACCCTCCTGTATACTATAACCTGGGCATATCTTATGAAAAAATGGGGAAATACAGAGAAGCGGAAAAACAATACAGACAGGCTCTGCAATTCTATCCGGCCTACCGCTCTGCCCGCTATAACCTGGGCTTATTGTATATTAAGACCGAGGCCCTGGACCAGGCAGAGAAGGAGTTCCTGAAGTTAAGCCGGCTGGCCTCTCCCCGTGCCAAAGACCTGTTTAATCTGGCCCGTGTCTATTATCTGCAGGAGGATTATGAAAAATCGATCTCTTATTATAATCAGGCTCTGGATAGTGCAGGTGGTAAATATAAAGAAGCTCTTCTGAACCGGGGACTGGCCTATAAAAAAAGCGGGAATAGTGACCTGGCTATTGATTCCTATAAAAAAGCACTAAAACAGGACCCGCAATACCTGGGAGCCTTATACAACCTGGGGATTATATACCGGCAAAAAAAAGACTATTTAATTGCTCTGGAATACTTCAATAAAGCGATCAGCCTCAGTCCCGGATATGCCGCAGCCTGGTTTAATATAGCCCAGATCTACAGCCAGACAGGTGACCTCAAGCAGGCAAAACAGGCCTATTTGAAAGCCATAGAATATAAACCTGATTATTTTAAGGCCCTTATAAACCTGGCAGTAATCTATAACAGAGATGAGGATTATAAAAAATCGCTGGAGATCTATAAAGATATCCTGGAAAAACAAGCTGATAACACTACTGCCTGGTATAACCTGGGTATCACCTATTCTAAGCTTAATCAGGATAAGGATGCCCTGCAAGCCTATCTGAAGGTACAGTCATTAGACCCTGAAAATGACAGCATACAGAAGCGTATCGGGACCATGTATGCTCAGGCCGGAAATACTGTAAAAGCTATCGAGTATTATAAGAATATTCTGGATCAGACCCCTGAGGATACTACTATCAGGTATAATCTGGCTCTTCAGTACTATAAGACCGGGAAAAACCGCTTAGTAATAGAAGAAACCGGTAAAATCATCAGACTCAAGCCTGAGTATTGGAAAGCATACAGGCTAATGGCGAAATCCTATTCACGCTCAGGAGAGCACAAAAAAGCTATAGACCAGCTACTGTCAACAATGAAGATCAATAAAAAGGATTATGAGACCCATTATCTTCTGGCCAGGGAGTATTATCTTCTCAAAGATTATGATCAGAGCAAAAAGTTTCTATCCGGATGTTTTAGCCTAAATCCTGACTATTTACCCGCCCAGGAATTACAAAAGGACCTTTCTTTGAAATAAAGTCTAAACATACTTTCTCTTGATTTTACTGCATCATCCTTTAACATATAGACAGGAGTATAATGTGAAAAATGTTATCCTGATTCTTAGTCTGTTTTTCAGTACCTGCGCCCCTTATCTGACGGACCCGGTGATCAGTGGCATCATCATGAACAACTCAGGCAGCTCTGGTTCCTCTGTGCAGGTGGCGGTCTATACCCTTTCAGAGCCTTCCCTACCTGTCGCCCTGCAAGATCTGGGAGTCATAAGTAATGGTGACAGCGACAGCTACTCCCTCACCCTATCCAATCATGCCCCCGACAGCTCCTACATACTGAGAGCCTGGCTGGATAAAGACAGCGATACTATGTGGGACTATGATGAGCCCATCAATCAGAGAAATCTGGACGATCCCTCTATCAGTCTCACCCTGGATATGTCACTCTTCCCCATCCTGTTCGGTATAGTGGAGGACGACAGTGTGGCAATCGGCTATGACTTTGGAATAGCACTGCTCACAGACGGTATCCCGGAAAATAACCATACCGCAAGCATCACTGATCAGCTCAGTTATAGATATACCCTTTACTTCAGGGATAGCTTCAGTTACAGCCCGGTATATACCATAAAGGCATTTTTTGACATAAACAGTAATGGTATCTGGGATGCCGGCCTTAAGGAGCCCGTAGGCAGCCAGACTAAGACTGTGACGGCGGGAAATACTGATATACCTCTGGCTAATATTATCATCTCAGACAGTAACCAGCCTCCCTCGGCCGTCTCCCTGATCACTCCCGCCTCTAACAGCACAGGGCAGGCCTATGCAATCCTGACCCTGGACTGGGATCCGGTGACAGACCCTGATTCAGACCCGGTCACCTACGATCTGTACCTGGGGACTGCACCCTTCAACATACCCCTGGTAGTATCATCGCTGACAAATGATCAGTATACACTTTCAAACCTGGCCCCCGGGTTACAGTATTACTGGAAGATAGTAGCCCGGGATGATTTTCTGGGAAAAAGCTTTTCCTCCGTATATCCTTTTACTACCCTACCCTAAGGGATAGAAAGAGTGAAACACTTCCAGTCTCATTTTACATGAAAATGGGTATAGGCTAGTCATGAAAAGGCCGGAGATCCTCGACTAAAGATCTACACAGATCATACATACGTCATCGTCAAAATCATCACTGCCCCGAAAGTCAATGAGGCTCTGTGACATCTCAGCTATAAAGAACTGGCAGGGCAGATCCTTGATCTTTTCCACGGTCTGAATGAAATACCTGTCCTGATATTCTTCCATTTCTGTAGATTCAGGTTTACGCTTATTGACCGCTTCCATAAGACCATCTGTATAAAAGAACAGCTTGCTTTTGGGATTAAGCTGGATGAGACTGTTCTTGTATTGTTTGTTACTATCACGCAATTCTTCATTGGTCAGAATACTGAGAGGCATGCCCTGAGTATCATTAAGAAGAGAAAATATACTCTCACCATGGATCACAAAGGGGCAGTTGTGCCCGGCATTACTGTACGTGAATTCCCTGGTCCGGGTATTGAGAATACCGTAAAATGCTGTCACAAAATTCCCGGCCGTCTTATTATGCAGGGCATCATTGAGTGAGGATAAAACTGCTGCCGGATTCATAGATCCCGGAGCAATCTGTAGAAGTGTACTTTTTAACATAGAGGTGACCAGAGCTGCCGGTACTCCATGGCCTGAAACATCTGAGATAAATATGCCCATGATATCCGGGTCAGGATAAGGAATAAAGTCGTAAAAATCCCCCCCCACTTTTTCCATGGGTTTATAGTAAAAATAAAGATGTTCATAATAACTGACAGAGGGGATCAGATCCATCTGTATTCTCCGGGCCAGATCCAGCTCTGACTCTATAGTCTCGTTACGTTTTTTCAAAGTATTTCTCTCTTTTTCCAATTCAGTAGTACGGGACTGTACCAGTTCGGTTAGAGTCTGGTTATAGTGATTGAGCTTATCTTTCATTTCCGCCAGCTTACGATAGGTCATAGAAAATCTGATAGACAGTATAAAGGCCTGAGAAAAGATAAAGGCAAATACTCCATAGGGAAGTAGATGCCCTGTAAAAATAACATTATTTACGAATAATATATCATTTATGATGGTTATGACCAGGGCTGCGAAGCCACCGATAACCATCCAGGCCCCTTCCCTTCCCTTTATACCGGCCCGTATCAGGGTGATAATAACCACTGCGATAGTTACCAGCAATACAATATGAAATACCAACAAATACGAACTAAAAAAATAGGTGGGAGTAAACATACATATTAAAAAATACACGGCATGAAGAGCAGACAGGCCAAAGATTATTTTTTTATTAGCCTCTTCCGGGAACAGGGTCCTTATATAGAGAATGAAAAAGATGCCGGTCAGAGGCATGGTAAAAAACTCCATCCTAAGGCCAAAATCCCAACTAATAGCCGGTATCAGAGCCAGTAACACCCTCTCCCCGGTCACAAATGTCCTCAGTCCCACAAAAAAGGAGAAAAGGCCAAAATACAGAGTAGAAAGATCTTCTTTTCTGAGCAGAAATAAGCCCAGGTGGTACATCCCCATGATGATAAAGACCCCGAACAGGAAATTGTCCCAACCAGCCAGAAAGTCCTGACGAGCTGAAATACGGTGCTGACTCCCCAGGTTAAGGGAGGTTTGTATACCACCATCAATATAGCGAAAGTTTCCGACATGGATAAGTATTTCATTAGTAGTACGGGTAAAACGAAAGTAAGCCGTGCGGGGAATCCATTTGGGATTATTTGTTTCTTTATTCGTGCCTACCTGACCATTCTGTGCCACGGTCTCTCCGTTTATATACACAGTATAGGCATTTATCATATTGGGAAATTTTAGCCCCAGGACAAGGTCCGGATAAGAACCAGTAATGACCCTTAACCGGTAAGTGGCATATCCCTGATCCGGATAGTATTTTCCTTGTATAAAATGAGTATTCCAGGCACCCGGTACTGTAATGGAGAGTGGCTCTGACTGATCTATATCAGAATCTGGTCCCAAATATTGTTCCCAGAAAAAATCCCATTCACCATCCAGGGTAATAAGAAAATCCTGATTCAGATCCATATCACTGATATCTATAATACCATTCACTGCCCTGGGCTGGTCTTTGGAATAACTTAAGTGGTGTGTTGTGAAAACTAAGAAAAAGAGCAGGAAATATTTTTTCAGCATCTTCCCTCAAAAATAAGCGCTTATTTCAATATATTATAAGTTCAAATCTAAAAAAGAACAATGTGAAAAAGCTTCTACTGTGATATTTCCAGGGTGCTTCCATAGCTCAGCATCTCCCGGTGCCAGTTGAAATAACCTGAAGTGGCTATAAGACCGAAAATGATATATTCGACGGCTACCAGGTTTATCCCTTTTTTAAAATAGATGATAGTGGCTACAATATCTACGATGACCCAGAATACCCAGGCATCGATTTTTTTACGGGCCAGCAGGATGGACGCGCTCACACTCATCACGGTAGTAAAGGCATCACCATAGGGAAAAGCAGCAGCATCAGGAAACACCGAAGGCAGCCAGATATGGACCCGGGTCATCATACTACCCCAGGCCAGGACCAGGGCCCCCGATATCAGTAAATATAGACTCAGGCTTTTCAGGCTGAGCCGGCTGATCTTCAGCTCCTGATGCTTGTTTTCTTCCTCCGGGGAATGGGGATGGGTCCAGCGCCACCAGCCGTAGATGCTAAAGCCCAGAAATATGACCTGCAGTACCATATCTGAATAGAGATGCACCTGGTAAAACATGATAAAGAAAAACACTATATTGACTATACCTACCGGCCAACAGATCACTTTTTCCATAGCGGTCAGTATGACACAGGCCATCCCGGTCAGGGTCCCCAGGAGCTCCAGCATGGAAACCGGGTAGTCCCCGATGTTAAACAGTATGTGATCCATATTAAAAAACAGGTCCAGCATTATCACCCTCGATTTATTTTTCTGAAAGGACAAAGGGCAGCCACTTTTCCCCGGGATAATCCTGTACAGGGGTGACCTTAATACGTCCATGTCCCATAAGTTTTGAGAGACCCTTTAAAATAGCATCAGTCATATCCCGGGTGCATAGAGGGCCGAACAACTGCAGCTCACAGGACCGGTCATTATACTGTATACAGCGGAAAATCACAATGGGGTAGCGATTCAGTATACGACTGATGTCTACAGGATTGACCATGCCACCGTCCTCATGACGGAACAGGACGGTCTGCCTGCCCTCCAGGCCGGCAAATAAGGGAGTGGTCTCTCCACAGTCACAGGGCTGCTCCAGCCTGACAGCCGTATCTTCAGTCCGGTAACGCAGGAGGGGCAGATAGGGATTCCGGCCCCCGCTCAGGGTGATAAAGCCAGGCTGGCCCGGTGGGACACTTTTGCCCTCATGATCCACCAGCTCCACATAGATATCATGAGGCAGGATATGATAATGCCCGGGGTGTTTGGGACAGGAATACAAGACCGGGCCGCTCTCATTCAGAGAATACATATCGATCACCGGACAGGAAAAGTGGTCTTCAAGCTTTTTCCGGATCTGAGGGTTCAGGGTGAGAGCAGTGGACAAAAGAGCCCGGGGTTTATAAGTGATCCCGCTCTCCATGGCATAGCTAAATGCTACCGGGTCTCCCGATAAAAACACGGGCTGTAGGGAATGCAGATACTGATCCGGATGAGAAGGATCCCTCCACTCCTCTGGCCACAGATTGATCTTGGCAAAACCCGCTCCATCCAGGTAAGAGTGCACGGTATGATAGGTGATGGTGTGCTGCTGGTAACACAACTGGACTGCGGCGATGGTATCAGGCCCATACTCAACATCCACCCCATGCCGTTTCAGAGCGTACTGCAGGAGAGGGTCGTAGCAGCCCTGGGCCCGGGGGTGACTGGGATTGTGCAGGGCCTCCCCTGTAGTCCCGGAGGAGGGATTGATGATGAGCCCTGTCAGGTCGGCATCTCTGGGTATGATCTGCTCCAGGTGCCGGGCCAGATCTCTTCTATGACTGAGGGGTATCCTGGGCCAGTCCCTGATGTCCAGTCCCTCCAGACGCCCGGAATACCAGCTGGACTGAGTTTTCAAATATCTCAGTAGATCTTTTAAGCGCATCTGGATATTGTTCTCATAGTCTGCCCGCTCCACTTCCAGGGCCCGGGCATAATGTCTCACATATCCCAGTGTATTTTCATCCAGCCTGTCCCCGCACTGGGTATTCCACCGGGGAGTATACTGATCTTTAGACATCTTCCTCAGAGTAGGCATCCATTCTTCCCGCATCAGAGGGGTACGTTCCAGGATCGATCTGTCAATAGGCATAAATCCCCCTATTCCCGTGTCATCTTGGAGGCCGCTTCTTCAGCTGCCTTTTGAGCCAGAGCCCGGCGTATCTCCAGGACGCGCTCCCGGGCCTCACGGGTCTGCTCCAGTATCATCTTTTCCTCCAGAGAGTCCAGGGTCTTTAGGCGGTCCAGGGAATAATTCTCACTCTCTCCCTGAGGCTGGAGTTCCAGAAGATGCAGCAGTACCCGGACCAGTTCCTCCCGGCGGATACCGTCACTATAAAACAAGCGGGACTCTATCTGGGCCCCCAGCTGCCGAAGCCATTTATGAGACAGGGTCTGCCTGACTTTTTCCTCTGTTAAGACAGCCTGAAACGACTGATCTGATAATAGCCAGCAGCTGAGCATTACCAGTCCCAGATAGTTCCTGGACGGGGGAGATTCCTGAAGCCGGTACTCTGCTGCCTCTTCACCCGTCAGGGCAGTATATCCCATCCCCAGTAAAAGGTCGGAAACCAGGGCCGCTACATTGACTCCTCCGGTACTATTGCCCATCTGGGGGGGAGCTAAAAAACTATGGGGGCACTGCTGCAGCCTCTGAGTCAGAGCAGTGACCAGGGGGCCCTGTTTCATACACTCATCTCCCCGTATTTTTTCCGTACAAATTCCCTGGCAAAGACCAGGAGGTCCTCCCAGTTGGATATGGGATAGATGTTCCAGCCCTGAGACTCCAGTTTTTTAAGGGCAGGGACTTTTCGATAGTCCTGCCACAGGTTAAGGACCATAGATCCCCCAGCTCCGCAATTTTCCAGGCTCTGGGCAGAGATCTCTGCTCCTTTATTACCTTTTTCATCATCCATGAGTATGGTATCCACTCCTTCATCTGAAATGACCAGAATGTGTGTCCTGCGCCGGGGCCTGGACTCCACATAGGTCTTTCTCAGCATATGGATGGGAAAGGCCGTACCGTTTCCAAAAAACCCGGTCAGTACTTCCATGATCATCTGTTCGTTATTGACAAATCCGGGAGTGGTATAAAACTCATTGGTACCGCTCCAGAGGGTGGCCTGTACCCTGGCTCCATACCGCAGAGCCGACAGGGCGATGATGGTGCCGGCCAGGGTGAGCCAGGACAGTTGACTCTGGGGATTAGGCATGGAGCCGCTGCAATCCACATAGAGATCCAGATCCATGGGAATGATCTCCTTTTCCTGGCCTTGTTCCTGTCCATAAGTCCTCTGTAGTGTAGTATATCCGGGAATGAGTACGGGGCTGCGAAACAGGCTCTCCATTATATTGAGATTGTTCAGGGACTCTCCGAAATCCCATACTTCCATCCCTTCCATAGTAGGATCTGTGACCGCTTCCTGCTCTATACCGGGAAAAGGAAGCAGATAGGGAATAGCCCGTTCTTTATAATAGCGGATGGCGATTTCCTGGTCACTGAGGTCTATACCGGCCGCCCTCAGTATCTCACCGTATTCAAAAGGCTGCCTGTACTGGCCGGTAGACTGCTGGTTTTTATCTGCAGCCACAGGCTTCAGGCTGGACTGACCTATCTCCTCGGCCTCCATCTCGTCTATCTCTATGAGCCCGTCCGGAATAATATTTCCCGGTCCCGGCCGGGCAGCATCCTGTAGATAGATCAGGCCCTGGGAGTATTGCTCACCCATAAGGAGATATTTCAGGCACAAAGAGGCAAATAAGCCGGCACTACGGAGCCAGCTATCCACCGAATTACGTATGATGCGATGAGCCAGTCGGGCATCCAGATCCAGCTCTTTATCAGTTTCCTGACTGGTGAGACTATTGCGGGGCAGGGCCCACAGTATCTCGTAGGTGCGCATATAAAAATCCCAGAGTTTATCTGCCTTGTCCTGTTTTAATTTCAGGTAGATCTGGTCCATTTTGAGGTCATGCTCCCGGAACAGACGGTCATTGATGAGAAGATCTGAATAGAGATTGGCTATCATGGGCGCATAATCCTCGCGGGTAGGCAGGCTATGCCGCATAATAGCCAGCATCCTCACATGATCAGCCAGATTATTGGGACAGAGGATGTGATGGCCTATCTCATGGCCCATGATCTCCAGGGGAAAGTCTTCCAGTCCCAGCTTATCTATCTGTGTAACTGAAAAAGCGACCTGGTGAAAATGCAGGTCAATGAGAGCAAAGCTCTGGCTAAGCCCATACTCCTGTTCCTGTTCCGCGGTCTCGCAAAATACCGGATCCTTGAGCCGGATAAAGCTGCTCCACAGGTCCAGGGCTTCCTGCCATCGTGTCATCCAGCTGGCAATCAGGCTGAGGCTAGCTGTGTTTTTATCCGGCATGGGCTACCACCACATAGACATGAAAGCTCAGTTCAGAGGTAAAATAACAGGCATCTTCCTTTATGACAGCACTATTAAGATAAAGAGGCCATTCCGGAGGGAGGGGCAGTGTCTTATACTGAGGCAGCTGTATCTTATGATCACTCACGGTAAAATCCCGGCATACTTTATAGTCACCTGGTACCTGCTTTCTGACCAGTTGAAATCCATAGGCATCCATGAACACCTCGTAGATATCCTCTCCACTATATAACAGCAGGCCCTGCTCATTCTTCATAAACTGAGGTGGAGCCAGGAATTCTCCCCCGAAACCCTGAAAGTTTCCCTTAATAAAATGACGTATTCCCTGATGAGGAGCCTCCTCTTCCAGCCGGTACCATCTGTCAGTCTCCAGATACTCCAGATGACTCTGTTTTAAGGCATCATTCATAAGTTCCAGGCCAAATATAAGGCCAAAATCCCGGGCAGACATACTGTGAAGGAGACTCAGGGCAGTCTTACGGTAGGCAGCCAACCCGGATTTCCATGCCAGGACTAAACCTGTCTCCCTGAAACGGATGATTGGGCAATCCCCGAGCAGACAGTTTTGCATAGACTGTATCCATTCTCTTAGATGACGGGGCTGATATTGATTGAGGGCGGCACATACTTTTTGGAAGGAATTTAGAAAGGCAAAGCTATCAATGAGTATGGCCTTACCAAAATGTATGATAAAGCCGGGCAGGTCTTCCTGAAAAAATCCCTCGTAATATATACTTTGCTTCCTGTAATAATCCAGCATATGCTGGAATAGTAGTTCAAAGGAGGGGCCCATATCCGTAAAGGAAGACACATCCCCGTAGACTCCTGTCACCAGTCTCCCCCAGTATTCCAGAAAAAAGACAGAGGATAACTGAGGATGATCCATGGTATCCCGGTTCCATATCCGGTTGATGGTATCACGCTCATTTTTTAGAAAATCCACTAAGGCAGCACTTATTTTTTCCATTTTAACCATTGCATATAATTATTATAACGCTGATGCAGGTATTTCAGACTGAGCACATCATCAAAACGGGGACCATACACTTTCTTGTCAGTGACATACTTCTTCATGACCTGCTCTATCTCCACCAGGCGGGACTGGGTCTCCTGCAATGACAGGCCCTCCAGTCCCTGGTCAAACTTAGCCATAAGCGGGCGAACAGGGTCTTTTTTATCCAGGTCCAGCCGGTCATACTCGGAACATGACATATCGAAGAGCTGTCTGATCCAGCTGATGTGGTCTACTTTGTGCAGATAATTATTCTCCTGCTCAAACCAGGGAGCTTCTGAATTCTGGACCAGCTTATCATGCAGCACAAAGGGTAGGATATTTCTTACATCTTCAAAGGCTGCCTCATCATGTCCCCGGAAATAGGCAATGGCTTTTATGAACACAATACTGGTCATCAGAGCCCGTACAGACAGGCCATTTACGGTCTGGTTGCCCATATCCTTGAGTTTATCTTTTCCGGTATCTTTCTGGAGTAACTGATTCATATCCATAGAGGCCAGTTTGACATTATCCTTGGTCTTATACTCGAATTGCTCCGAGCCCTGTTCAAAGTATTCGAACTGACTAACAAAATACTCCAGGCGGGACATCAGTGCTTCAGGGATTTTGACTTGCATTACCTGTTCATAGATCTTATCTATTTCGGCTTCAGTAAAGATGATATCGGGGGGGATCATCTCTTCGGGACGTACCCCCTGCTCTATGCGGGCCAGCAGTTTGCCTATAAAGCGGGAATTAAAATGCAGGGCTTTGACCACCACATCAATACGGTCCCGCAGAGCTTCTATGACCTGGTAGGTCCCCCCGCCTGCATCATCATTGGCAGTGAGGTACCAGGCGGCCTCAGGGCATTCATATACCTGATCCAGAAGCTCAGCATAATTATCCCCCATAACGGTAAGCAGGGCCGACTGGGTCCGGGTGGGGATGCGGTTATATTCATCTATGATCTTGACCCTCATAGACAGCCACTTTCTCCAGGCAATGCGGATCTTATCCATATCCTGAGCGTTCATCAGGTCTGAGGGCAGAGGATTCCCCAGGAGGTCGGTTATAGTCATCTGGGGCTGGCCATGTTGTATGGTACGTTTAATCTCCTGACTGCTGTATCCGGCCAGCAGTCCCATCAGGGATGCCGATGCAGTCTTACCCCGGCCCGGACCTCCTACAAAGAGGCATCTCCTTCTTACAACCAGATTTAAAAGGGGGAGCAACACAAAGCTGGAATAACTCATCTCACCCGGGAAATTCACAGTGGATCCCAGGTCTCCCAGTTCGTATTTTTGCTCTGATTTACTATTATATTCTATATCATAGAAAGGGGTGATAATGGCATAATTAGTGATCCAGAAATAGGCCTGACGCATCTTTTCATCCAGGCGAAGTTCATTAGGCTGACCGGGACCGGAGACAGGGTCTTCATACAGATCTGCCAGGTCGAACTTACGGGCCTGGCCTGTCTCAGGGGGTTGAGTGGGTGACTCTGATACTTTTCCCAGTGATTTAGCCTTATCCATTGATTTGCCCCCCTGAATTATTGATAGAGGCACAATATAGCATATACAGGTGGAATGTCAAGCAGCAAAGGACTTAGCCAGGGATTTTAAAGCAGCTCTGAAGCCAGCTCAGCCAGGTGGGAACGCTCTCCCCTTTCCAGAGTGACATGGGCATATATGTCCTGGCCTTTCAT
>CAZIAD010000047.1:0-25998 GCA_964537555.1 uncultured Brevinematales bacterium | reverse complement strand
CCCAGAGCTGGGACCTGCGGGAGCCGGTCAATGGTACATTTTACTGGCAGCCCCTGAGGGACAGGCTGGACTTCTACGAGCAGCAGGGAGTGGAGGTGCTCCTCACCCTGGACACCAAGGCCTTTCCGGACTGGACCGCGGCCATGAGTGACTCCCAGATCGAGCTGGAATTTTCTGAATATGTGACCGCCCTGCTCACTAACTTCGGCACTCAGATCGCCTCTATACAGCTGGGCAACGAGTGGAACTGGGAGATCGACACCTACCTGAACGGCAATGTGGACCTGTTTATCGCTCTAAATAATATCCTGTATGCCGCAGTGCAGACTCTGCCTGCATTGGGCCGGCCCCAGGTCATACTGGGCTCTATCGCCATAGGAGGATTACGCACCCTGGCATTTCAGCAGGGCCGCATCGATAATGTCTATTTTGACGGCATTCCTCTGTACAGTGCGTCCCAGATCATAGACGGGACCCAGGATGTGATCTCCAATGCCGCCCGTATAGCCACTGTGATCAGTAACTGCGACTTTAATATGCTGGACCTCCATTTCTATGACGAATACTGGAACTGGCCCCTCTATTATGCAGCCTGTATGGAAGTCCTTTCCAATACAGCTAAGACTAATAGCAGCTATCTAAACATCATTGCCAGTGAGTTCGGAGGCCCGGAGCCCGACCTGGAAGGAAATGACCCCGCCCTCAAAGCAGAGCGCCTGATCGCCTATGTCCGTACCCTTGATAGCATGGCTGTGACTACCGCCTACTATTTTAAACTTATGGAAGACCCCGGTTCCAGTCTGATATTTCATCCCAATTCCTACCTGATAGACAGCTCTCTTAATGAGACCTGGTCCTACGAGGTGATGCGGCGCTTCGGACAATAAAAAAAGAGCCGTAATAATACGGCTCCCTGTTATGGCTAGTGTGGGCCTGTCCGGGCCTATTGGTATTTTTTGGCTGCTTTTTCCTTTTTTTCCGCTCTTTTTTCTTTCAGAGTCTTTTCTGCTTTCTTTTTGACTTCTTTTTTGGGTTCTTTTTCTTTTCCCATGATAATACTCCTGTTTTTTTGTGCTGTGCTTTCACACAGGCCACTCCATTGTATAGCTTTATTGATAATATTTCCAGAAAACAGGAGTTTATTTTCTTCAGGGCCACATTCTTAGTCTTCGGGTGGTAAATATCTCCGGAGTTTTAACTCATCCTTATCTTCCAGCTCCCGGGTGGCTCCTCCCTGGAGGAGGATGATACGGGTGGCTACCGATAGTACATTACGGTAGTCATGATCTGTGATGATAAAGCCTTTATGTCTGGATTGTTCCCTGATCCGGTCTTTTATATCCTGTTTATGGACCGGGGCTACCCCGTTAAAGGGCTCATCGATCAGCACAAAACGGGCCGGGGAGTACAGTATGAGGAGAATCTCCAGGAGGCGTAGCTCACCCCCGGATAACCGGGGGCCTTTCATACGGAGCAGGGGCTGTATAACGGGGTGTTCCTCTATGGACCGGGCGGACTCCCTGTCACAGAACAGCCGTATGATTTCCCCAATCGGGGCATGGCGGGGCAGAAAGCTTTCCTGGGGCAGGTAGGCGATCAATCCTCTGGAATCTTTAACATTCTGTATCAGCTTGTCATCTACCTTTACAAATCTGTCCTCGGTGGGGAGTGTACCGAATATGATCTTGAGCAGGGTGGACTTACCACAGCCGTTACGGCCCAGCAGGCCGATAATATCTCCGGTCCGGCACTGCAGGTAGATGTCTGTAAGGATTTGTTTCATGTCGAAACTCATGCGGATGCTGTCTGCCTGTAATAGACTCATATCAGTACCATAATGATAAGAAATACGATAAAGAAAATAAGGCTGATAACAGCGGTACTGATCCACAGATGTGTTTTATTGAGGCCGGTGTTATAATAATAGTAATATTCCTCCGGATGCCTTTTTTCATAGATGATAAAATGAGTCAATGCAGCAGTAATGATATAGTACAGTCCGACGAAGTGGAGCGTTAACTGGCCGGAAAAGGCCATATTGATTACGGCCAGTGAGACAGCAGATATGAGTGCAGGAAAAAAGAGTCTTCTGTGGAAAAGCAATATATTATTAACTAAATACATACCAGGCCTTTGCTTTATAAATTTCATTTTATTTATTAAAAGCTATCATGAGTGGCAGTAATTGTATCATGCACTAATCATTTCCGCTTGCCATCCTTAAAAGCTTCACATTTTAGCATGTAATGCATGAAAAAATCTAATTCTTAACAAGTTAATAAAAAATACTTGATAAAGATGGAGGGAAGCACTACAATATTCCTGATAATGAAAACCGGAGTCAGCTATGAGTGTGATAGTTAAAAAAGTCGAATCAAAAAAAGACCTGAAGATCTTTGCCAGGCTGCACCATAAGCTGTACCAAGACGATGAGTACTACGTTCCGGAGCTGGACATGGAAGTGGACGCCCTCCTGGACCGGGACAAAAACCCTTTCTTTAAAGAAGCTGAGGCGGACTATTTTCTGGCCTATCAAAACGGTGAGGTAGTGGGCCGGATCACAGCCCATATTGTCCACTCCCATAATGACTACTGGAAGGAAAACATAGGCTGGTTCGGCTTCTGGCTCTGCCCTAACGATCGGGATGTGGCTTTTGCTCTACTGGATACCGCTTATGAATGGGTAAAAGCCAAAGGCTGTACAGCAGTCAGAGGCCCGGCTAACTTTTGCTACTATCACGAATGGGGACTCCTGGTGGAGGGATTTAATACCCCCCATAATGTCATGAATACCTATAATCATTACTACTATCAGGATCTGCTGGAAGCCTATGAGAGGGACGGCCGAAAGTTTGAAAATGTAAAAAATATGTATAGCTATTTTTACGATCTGGAACATTCTGTCATTCCGGAACGCATTCATCGTATCAACCAGCGCCACCTTAAAAAGGGAGAGTTCAGGGTACGGCCCTTCCGTATGAAGGACTTTGCCACAGATGTGGAGCATGTGTTTCGCCTGCTCAATAAAGAGCTGGATAAAAACTGGGGTTCTATCCCTGTCCCCCAGATCATCCAGGAAGAGATCTCGGGAAAGCTTAAGACTATACTGGACCCTGAGCTGGTATTATTCGCGGAAAATAAAGAAGGTCTGCCCATAGCCCTGATCCTGGTCCTGCCTAATGTCAATGAGATGATAGGCGACTTCAAGGGCAGGCTGTTCTGGCCCCCCTGGAATATACTGAAGTTTCTATGGAGGGCAAAGGTGAAGCGTACCAGGCATGTACGCCTGTGGGCCATGGCGATAGCCGAGGACTACCGTAAGCGGGGGGCTGATGCCCTGCTCTACGAGGCGGTGTACCACAATGCCCGCCGCCGGGGATATAAGATCGTGGATATCGGATGGGTCCTGGAGACTACCTATGACATCCGCCGGGCGGTAGAAAAAGTGGGGGGGCGTAAGGATAAGACACACCGGCTCTACCAGATAGAGCTGGTCCCTGGAGCACACTGATCATATTGCATACTCTCTGTAAATTATCAGTTCCCGGTTAGATAATATGATGGGGTTAAAATTTCCCCTTTCTCTAAAATCCGGAAAATTCACTCCGGACCTTATCTGCCAGATCGATAAAATCGTTTATGGCTGTTAAGAGCTGCTTCCTGTCAGAGATGGTATCGGCTCTTATTCCCAGCCGGATGGCTTTTGCCGTGATATTGAAATAGTCCAGCTCATACTGCTGATGTAATGCCAGTATGGGTAGCCTCAGCTCACCATAGGCCAGACGATTACTGACCGAGCTGGATCGGGTATTGATGCTAAACAGATCATTAAATTCCTGATGGCCGGGGCCGGGCGGGGCCAGGGAGATCTTGTAGTGCACAAAGAAGTCCTGCTCCAGGGCCTGGGGATAGACTATATCCAGATAATAGAGGGCTGGCATAGCCCGGTAGGCGGTGGTATAGCGGATGCTTAGCCGGTACTCCTTTATGCTACCCCGGGCTGAGGGGATGAGCAGCAGGAATCCCCGGGAGGGGTGTAGGCCCAGGCTCTGCCCTATATCCTGGATCATGGCGAAATTTTTCCGGGTAAGGAAATGGCCGAAAACAGCGCTAAGCCCGAAGATCAGGCCCAGGGAGAATATCAGTAATACGGGGATCAATACTGCCAGATTGGGCTCTTCCATGATTACACCTCCTTTTGGCTTAGCTATGTCCTTAGATTTAATCATATAATAAGCGCTGATTTATGGCAAGGGTGCTGAGGACTAAAATATCCTCCATTATCCCTTCCTGCTCCTCAATACTTGAAGAGTAGGTTATTTGGGAGTATGATAAATACAGCTGATTTTATATACAAGGATGGTCAATGAGAAAAGCAAACCTGATTATGGTAATGATCCTAGTGATTTTCAGCAGTTGCCTGGATATGAGTATAAATCCCTTTCGCCAGCCCTCGGTGGGTAATTACCGGGGAAGAGACTTTATTGAAGCGGTAGCAGCCGGAGATATTGAAAAAGTGCAGAAATTTCTTAAAAGAGGCTACAAAGCCAATCAGAAGTACATGTTTTATCCTGTTCTCATTGCAGCGGTCCACAGGCAGGATGCCATGCTGCGCTACCTGGTGGAACAGGGAGCCGACCTGTCAGTCAGGGATACCCATTTCGGAAGGACGGCTTTGCATTTCTGCGCCGAACAGGGGATGTATAGTACCATAGAGTACCTCCTGGACCAGGGTATGGATATTAATGCCCAGGATTATGATAAGAACACTCCCCTTCACCTGGCAGTGGATTCTCATAAAAAAAAGGCCATCCGGCTTCTTCTGGAAAAGGGGTCAGATCTCAATGTAAAGAACCAAAAGGGGTACTTTCCTCTGGATATGGCCATCGAATATACTAAAAACGGACTATTTAACATGCTGAAACAGGAAGCAGACTGGAAAAAGATGAACACTGAGGCGGCCTCCTCCTTCTTATGCCGTATTCTGTTTGCTAGGAACAGAGCCTGGTATGACTGGGTGGTAGCTCTACCCCAGATAGATGTTTCCTATAGCAGCGGCTACGGTCAGAGCCCTCTCCAAAATGCACTGGTTATCCAGGATGAAGATATAGTATCAGACCTCCTGAAACGTGGTGCGGACCCTTTCCGGGTGAGCGGGGGGATGCCCCTGCGCTGCAGTTCACCACTCACCGAAGCCAGGAATGGTAGTGATAATTTATATGAAAAAATAAAATCCGCAGCCCTGAAGCAGAAAAAAGTCACTGATATACAGAAACATCTGATATGGTCCATTACAGTGAACAGCTGGGAATGGTTCAGTTTTTTTCTGGATAGGGGCGTGGATATCAATGAACCTCTGGTCTATAATGAACCCCCTTCTTATAAAAATATAGTATTTCCCCTGTTATATGCTGTTTATTCCAAAAGAGAATATATGGCCTGGGAACTGATAGACCAAAAAGCGGATCTGACTGTGACAGATGAGAGAGGCCGGGGACTGGTATACTATGCATTCAACTGGGGCAGTGTAAGACTCCTGCGTTATGCTGTGGATCAGGGCCTCAGTACCAAAGGAGTAGTGGTCAGCAATTCCTCCACTTTTAAAGACCCGGTTTATAATGGGGATAAAGAACGTATAGAGTATCTCCTGGAGCTGGGCCTTAACCCCAATATCCCCCTGCATAATGGAGACACGGTCATCATGCTGGCCCGTGACCTGGAATTTCGTAAATGGCTTAAGACTAAAGGATTTAAGTACCCCAATGAATTACAGGATTAAGTGGGAAAGGCCTCTCTGTTTGTGATCCATAGTTTCCTGTAGAGGATTGACTATGATGTCCCGGGTTTGTATAGGTATACCTCAGTCTCAAAATCCGGACCCTGATGCCCGCTATCCACAACACCCACCTGGTATTCATCCTCATAAATGATATGCCCCGGAATAATATCTGTGCGGGTAAGCAGCAGGGTAAGACCATACTTCCGGGCCATAGCAAAGTAAAAGCTCATCTTCACAAACATATCCAGGGCCGGGTCATTATACTTATACCAGGTGACTGCCCGGATAGTGTTGCCATCCTCATAAAAAGGGGGCACGGGCAGATGGGCCTCGAACCAGTGCCGGTTTTTCCAGTATTCTTCTATCTCCCCTTCATTGAGGGTCTTGGAGTCCACCAGCTTACCCACGACGGTAAACAGGCCCCGGGGCAGGCCGGTCAGATAAGCATTTTCAGAGCTATGGATGCGGAAGTATCTGCATTTTTTAAGCATCATAGCAGACATGCTACTGTCTCTATAATGCAGGTTTATCCATCAGTACTTTTTTCTTCCATTGACGGTCTGATTCCGTAAGAGGCACTGTCACCCCACCAAAACCAAAGGAGACACTGAATGGAAAATACAAAGGCACATAGCCGGTGGCATTAGCATTGTAAAACATTCCTACGCTGACCTTGAAGGTATGCCAGGCTTTTACCTTGGTCACCCCGAATTCCAGGCCTATGGTCTTCAGGTCGGGGGTGAGCTGCAGTGCCAGGTCTACATAATTGAAGTTATTGAATTTCCGTACTTCATCGGCCCGGGGGTTATAATAGTCAAAATGAAAGGCACTTTGCCATCGGATACGGGGACCAAAGAACAATGTCTGTCCGTCCTCCAATTCAGGAGTGAAGCTATTGGTATTGGGGATGTAAATTCCCAGATTCTTCCATTCTGCATCCAGGAACAGTATCCGGGAATACGTAGTGACTCCGTCTATGACATCATAGATGATAGTCGTAGTCTGCATATTTCCACCCTGCACGGTGCGCATGGAGTAGATCCACTGCATCTGGTTGGTCAGGGTCTTTTCATAGAGTGCGATACCCAGGCCAATACGGGAGTTCTTACCACCATAACCCAGCATACTGGCCGGGCCCTGGGCTGTCACCGGCTGTATCAGTCCGAAAAACACAGAGCTGGTCCAGAATCTCCAGTAGCCATCGATATACAGAGAGGGCCCTTTTTTATAACCCAGGATCTCCTTGAAGTTTAAAAACCCGGAGATTCCGGCTCCCGCGCTGATGCCGGGCATGATGCCGATGTCCAAAGACAGAACATGGGAAGGATTGCCCCACAGGTAATTTTTCATCACCCCATTAATACTGTCCAGGCCAAAACTGGCTCCGGAAAAAATAAGCATAATAAATAGCAGCCAGGAAGTTCTTTTCATGATTTTCATTTTGTATCTCCGTTTACTTTTCAAAGTGGGGATATTTTAAAACAAGATAAGTATTATCGCTATGAAAATGATAATTCTATGAAAGGCAGGTTTTAAAGAAATTATCCTAAAATATCTATGCCCGGGTTATCCGCCAGGTCCAGTATGAGGCCGTAATCCAGATTGATATTATCACTGCTGCCACCCATGATATACAGCTTATCCCTGAAGATAAAGCTCAGAGGCCGTATAGGCAGAGTAATAGGCAGGCTGAACAGAGCCTGTATTTCCCCGCTGCAGTGCCCCCGGGGAGGCAGTCTGTTAAAACGGTAGGACCAGCCGGTATGAGCCCGGCTTACGCCATTGGGAGAGCCGGGAAGGATGATGATCCGGTCAGCACCGGCATCATAATGCAGGGCTGAAGAGGAAGAGCCTATCTGCTCCCCGCAGGGTATATGCTTCCACTCACCCCTATCCGGATAGTAAAACCAGTTATCGTGTATGGTAGCGGGCCTGCCCCTCTCATCCCAGAAGTATCCGCTGTGCAGTGCAAACAGGCGCTTCTCCGGGATAAAGACTCCGCCAGCGCTATGCCGGGTCTGTAGTTCGGGAGGTATAGGCAGTAGATTCCACTCTCTGTCGGATAGGTCATAACGGTAGAATACCTGCCGGGGATCGTCCCTGCTACCGGCCAGGTGGAAGGTGTAGAACCGGCGCTGGTCCGGATCATAGCCCCAGGCCTCGGCACTGAAGAACTGGGCCTCCCGGGGGACGTCCCAGGGCCGGGCGGTGAGGGCCTGCATATCGATGATCCAGGCTACCGGCCCCTCATCGTACTTCACATTGTGTTCCGCGGCCAGGATGTAGAGTTCATCTGAGGTTTTATCGTAGAACATGGCCGCGTTCATAGAGGGCATGATATCCCCCTGTACCGTATAAGACTCCCGGATCGTATTGGATTCAGGGTCGTAGAGCAGTAAATGGGGGGGAGCCAGCGCGTACTCCTCATCCCTGATCCAGCCGGAGCTGCCTCCATAGATGAGCATGCCCTCTTTATAGGGACAGGCGGCCGCAGCGGTACGTATCAGCTCCGGGGGCAGAGGGTAATGGGACCATTTTTCAGGGAGGGCCAGGCTTATCTGCATGTTAGAAATCCTTGTTCCAGATATACTAGCATTCTGGTATATGATAGTGGGTATAGCCGATATGGTCAAGTTTCGATATTTGCAGAAAAACGGGACCCATGTTACTCTGAATCAGCTCTGAAAACATTCTGGAGGGCTGGTATGAATAGGATAAGTATGATCCTGATCGTGCTGATAGTCTCGTCTGCTTTTGCCTCCCAGGTCCATTACCGGGATATCAGCCTGGAGGATCTGGTTCAAGACAGCACATTTATAGTGGTAGCCCGGCCGGCCCAGTCCTATTATGTCACGAACACCCTAGTCCTGAAGTGCAAGGGCCTGAAAAGAGTGAAAATGAAAGTGGTCAGTGAACGGTTTGTAGTGGAGCAGGTCCTGGCCGGGCAGAGGCCGGGCCTCACCAACCAGGCTGTGATCATTGTCCATATGGCACATGAAGCCTGGTATATTGATGAAACACGCATGTACGAATGCGAGGGTATCACAGAATCCACGATAGTAGATTTCTATGAACGGGATTCACAGATAAAACCGGGGGATAAACGGGTACTGTTCCTCATACCTCAGGCAAATGATTATGCCTATAGCATAGAAAACGGGTATGAGTCTGTAGATAAGATTTCTGAGATAAAGAAATGGAAAGAAAAGGACAGTCAGAAGTTTCCACTCCAGCAGAAAAAACTGGAATAAAAATCACTTTTTTGCTGATTTTTTAAGTATTTACATAGTAAAAATTTCTGTTTTGAATTAATATATATGAATAATTAACTGAAAGTAGGAGTATTCTAATGAAAACAAGATTTTTTGTAATGCTTTTATTATTTTTAATCGGTCTGCTATCCTGCCAGATAGAGACCCCGGAGCCTGAAATCCAAAGGCCTCTTATCACATTTAATACCCCATCGGATATGTCTGTACATACCGGTGTGGTACCGATACAGTTTGAAGCCAGTGCATCGGACTATTTTGCCATAGCCGAAATCATTTATGAGGTCTCATCATCAGTGACCCAGGTCTATGTGATAATGACCAGTCCTTCTAATTTTCCTTCAGTAGACACTATCCTGGTGGATTTTGATGTAGATACTGCCCTGTATAGCCCCGGTGATACTAACCGTATCACTATCACCGCTTCGTGTATGGATATCCGGGGTATCACCTCTGTACAGTCACAGATCATACTGCAGACAGACAATGCTCCGCCCGTACTTTATCTGACCAGCTCCAATAATACAGATCTGGACAGCAGCAGTTCCAGTCTCAACTGCTATGTAATGGATACTTTCAGCCCTATTAAGATAGTTCGATTTTATATGTGGAATAACCAGGGATCGGCGGACTCTATTCAGTTTGGAGGAAGCGGCCCTCTGACAGCACTAGTGGGAAGCGGCAGCTACACTGTATCTATTCCGGATACCAATGATATCGATCCTACAATTTCGGATCAGCTGCCGGATTACTGGCTATTGATCCCTGACAGTGGTGGAGATAATCGCACTCTGGATGATGTATACTCCATGATTATGACACGATATGCGGTAGCACCTATAGATGGGCCCAAGCTGATTTGCCTGGAAGCAATTGATGATATGGGCAATGTGAGCAGGGTATTTCATGACTTTATGGTCAGTGAATACGAGCCGGTATCCTCAAATAACCGGATGGGCACTAACCTGGACACTGCCGCTCCCTTCACCGGACCGCTAAGTTCTGAGCGCATGGCTATATCAAACACTATCTATATTACTGGAGATGTGGCTGATAATTTATCCATGGACCCTGATCCAGGTATCAACCGGGTCCGGATCTATCTGCTGAGCAATAACGGCAGTACTATACTCGATACCTGGTCCACTGAAACTGATGGACAGGTAGAGATCACCGGAGGTACCGGAAACGGGACGGGAACCTATACCTGGGAACTGGCCTCCAGGAACCTCTCAGGCTATACTCCGGGTAATTATCTGATCATAATAGAAGTGCGAGACAGGTCAGGAACTCTGACATTGGTTAACCAGTATATTGAGATCAAATAATGAAAAGCAGTAATAAGTCTATACATAAAAGAATTATCTACATTTTAGTTCTATTATTGATTGTGATTATTTCTATGATCTGGGTCAACGAAATACTGGATATACCTCACCTATTACTGGGAGCACCCAGTTCTCCGGTGAACTGGAGATAATCTCTGTCATCTCAGACCCTGAGTCAATCCGACAAGTCCTTGAGCATCTCAGAAAGAAGCATCTACCTCCCATTGCTCACTCACCACCATAGGGAAATAAGACCATTGCTGTGAAAACTGAGCCTGTTCTTGTCTAGTCACTCATGTCAACTAGGGAACCTGCGATCTGTTTTTTCTGAGATGGCAGATTTTCTGTTCCACTCTGGGATTTTGTAGATTTTTTTGGGATTCTGAGCTAATATTTTAGTGCGTGAAGGCAGAGTAGCGCCTGTGCTGAGCCTGTCGAAGTATCCAGGAGAGAGCCGGTTGGTTTTCAGACAGCTTTCGGCAGGAGGAAATGGGGTAGGACGATTTTAGATTTTCCTATCATTCATTCAATACATTTTTAATAATTCTATTGAAGAGAAACGTTTGCCCGGCTGGGGATAAGAAAATTAGTGTTATACAATTTTTGGATGGATGGTCTATGAAGTATTCGTCTTTAGTTTTATTTTTTCTGGTGTTTACCATTAAACCCCTTCCCTCTCTTTTTGTAGACACTCAAAAATACCAGATGAGCTGGGTTGACCGCCTGAGTATCCGGACAGCTCCCTCTCTGAACTCAAAGGTGATCGGTTACCTGTTGGAGGGCGAGATCGTGCGTATATCCGGAGTGGCCGGAACAAACAAGGTCAGTGCCACACTAGGAGGGAAGGTGTACACGGCGCCGTTTTATTATATCCAGACCAAAGAAGGGGTGCAGGGGTGGGTCTTTGCCGGGGGACTGAAGGACCTGATCTGGACCCGGGATGACCAGGAAAATATATTTCTCCATGATTCCCCGGAAGGCCGCAGACTACAAAGACTGGATACATCTCAGATATTTTTTTACCTGGGATGGGAGCGTGTTGTAAAAGGGGTGGATGACTACGGGTATACCAATTTTGACCCGTGGACCTGGGTATCCAACCAATCTGTCAACGGGTGGGTCCCGTTTATCATGCTGGATTCGGAAAACCCCTATCGTGACCCCCAGTTTCAGGCCTGGGCGGAATCCTTTATCTACTCTTTTCAAAAACAGAAGTCCCTGGAAAAATATTTCACCACTTCACACATCAAACTGATCTATCATGACGACAACCGGGTGGATGGCAGTACTGACGGGGAATATACCTATAATAGCGCTGCTGACATCAAGCGGACCATACAGATCAAAGTGTACACCGACGGGGAAGGCTGGTATGATGAAAAGGTTAAATATTCCTCGGCTAGAGGTTATCATCAGAAGAAATTCTCATTTATAAATAATTGCGCGGTGTTTCTCCCCGACCCCGAATACCCCGATAACACAAGATACGAAATACTGTGCTTTGAAAAGAAAATAGTGTTTTATATGGGGGCGGAATATACCCTGGAGTTATACTGTAAAAAAAATGGAAATCTTTTCACTATATATGAAATCCGTTACAGCGATAATGATCCCGGTTAAAAGGAAGATGGAATGAAAAAGTTACTTATATTTTTACTGCTTTGCTGCTTGTCCTGCAGTAAGATTGAAACCGAGCCCGTATATGACAGTTATAGCTGCACAATGGAAGTATAGGGAAAGGTGCTGTTTCTGCCCAGTGAATACAGTATGCTATCCCTTCTGACTCCACCCCGTGAAATCTCCTGGCTGGACTGTAGCGGGAAAAGCTTTGAGGAATATTTCCAGGGACACTCCAGTCTGGTCCAGCTCCCGGAGGATTTTTCTTATGGCAGGATATTGGTCACAAAGGCGTCGGTGTATATACATGTCCGACTGGAGCATACTAACGATTGGATCAGTAAAGATCCCGGAATAGAACCCCGGGTCCTTGCGTATTACCGCCAAATCCTGGCTCATTATATCAGGGAAGCGGATGCCCTCCAGGGAAATATCGTCAACGGTTTTCTTGTTATTGCCTCTTTCCCCAGAGGTTTTAAGAATCAGTTGGTACAATTTATCCCCCTCCCCGGAAGGGAATGGAACTGTTCTCTTTACAATGTCATCATAAATCCGGAAAGGCGGGAATTCCTGAGGCAAATCCCAGGGTATTACACGGCTTTGGATTATCGCAGGAACCATGTGATCCGGTGGGGACACGATCCGGGCTATGTGGAATGCTATAATGAAGACGGTCAACTAACAGAGGACTGATCTGTTTGTATCAATGATGCAACCGTTTGGGAAGTTGATGGGTGGTCGAAGATTTAACACCGTAGTTGAAACCTATCAGATGTTGTAGTAACTACTGCTATGCTCTCCACTTCATGCATAGTGAAATCCCTTTTTCACTCAGCAATGAAAATCCGTTTCTCTCATAGAGCCGGCGGGCCGGACTGCCTTTGAGGACATTTAAGAGGATATCCTCTCCGGCGGTTTTTGCATCTGTAATGACCTGCTTCAGGATGAGATCCCCCAGGCCCTGGTTCTGATGCCGGGGAGCGATCTGGATCTGAACCAGTTCCCAGGGTGATACCTGGCGGTTGAGCTTTAGGAGGCCGCTGTCCTGTCCGTCTATGACCAGGATGAGGGCATAATCCAGTCCGTATAGTACCCGCTGGTACTGGAAGTCTGCCTCGTAGGCTGTACCGGTATTTTCAAAGTGGGTCTTCATAGTAGATTCACGTAGAGAGAGGAGGTAGTCTATATCATCAGGGGTAGCTTTTCTGAAAGTTATTGATCTGCTAGCCATACATTATCTTTATTCCTGCAAAGCGGTCAGGATGCGCAGGGCCTGGTGATACTTGATGATCTGCTTTTCAGTGGGATTGTCTGAAAGATTAGACACCATATCGGCGATCTTCACAGCCCGGGCCAGTTTATAGTCCGGGTCTCTGAAGCGCAGTATATAGCTAATATAGTCGTCACTTTTTTCATGAGTGAGCCGCAGCACATTCTGAGCCACCATAGGGCCCAGCTCCTGTTCCACTTCTTCATAGCTGGCCCTTCCGTCCTCTATGAGATCATGACAATACGCCACGGCCTTCTCCGTCTCATCATCCAGAAGGGAGGCTACTTTCTCACAATGCGTAAAGTAGGGTGTCACTCCGTCACGGCGGAACTGGCCCTCGTGCCGGGCCCGTGCAAATTCACAGGCTTTTTCAGCAAGTGTCATGGTATCTCCTCTCCCTATGTTTATGTTAATGCCTGATGTTTTCTACCAGCTGTATCTTTAATCCGTCAGGATCGAGAATGTAAGCGAAACGGATAAAAGGGTTAGGCTGCACCGGCCCTGAATGCAGGGATATGCCTTTAGTCTCTAAAAAGGCAGTCACCTGTTCTAAGGAGTCTACTTCAAAGCCCAGGGAAATATCCGGGCCAAAAGCCGGGGCCTTGTGATCCGCGCTCCAGATGAGTTCGACCTGGGTGTCCCCCTCTCCCAGGAAGGAGATCTCCATGGAGGGGTTAGGCTGCATAGTCTGAATAAGCCTCAGCCCCAGGACCTTCTGGTAAAAGTCCAGGGATCTTTTCATATCCTGTACTGTAATAGTAGTCCAGCAGAATTTCATATTTTGACTCCAGAGTTTTAAACTATTTTAAGCTATATTGAGAATAATGCAAGAGGGTAAAGCCTGTTTTCACGACAGGTTTTGAAAGGTAACTCCAAAAGGCTATATATATATCCCCGATTCAAACACAGGCCTACTTCTTGATATTCTGTTCCAAGCGGTAGGCCACTATCCTGCGGATCAGGTCCAGGGGCAGGGTCTGGTCCAGGGGAAACTGTATGGACCCTTTTCCATGTTTGTATGGAGCCAGCTCTTCTTCAAAGGCTGTGATGCCGGAAGGGGCGGGATAGAAACCGATATGCTTTGCAAAGGCGGCGAAATGGACCAGGTTTCCCTTGAGGTAAAAAGTAGGCATCTGATAGCTGATCTTTTCGGTAGCCTCAGGGGCACATTCCCTGATGAGGGAGCGTATCTGTTTCAGTCTGGACTGTACCTCTCCCTCAAAGTCCGAAATATACTGGTCTATTGATGTATAATTCTTCTTTTCCATAGCAGTACTCCTCTTTATAGGCTAAATACTATACTATATAGTAGAAAAATTCCAAAAAAAATCCCCCGTCTTAAGACAGGGGATTTTAAAATAGATATTATACTTAAGGTATCAGCATGTGGTGGTCTTCATCGAAGTTATCATCCCATGAAGTATAGCCGTCATGGTCATAACTGAACACATAGACTACCTCGTTGACTTCTCCGGGAAACTCTACATAGAAGGTCCAGTCATTGTCATTATACATATTTGAAGTCAGAGCCTTGGTCTGAACAGTCTGCCAGTTGTCAGTAGAATAGACCAGGTTCACACTGCCGCCGTCAAATTTTTCTGCGGTGTAGACTTCTCCGGTGAATATGGTAGAAGGTGTCTCAGAGATAGTATGGAACATTCTGGAATTGAGCAGGGCTACTTCGCTCTTGCCGAATACCATTCTATCGATGGTCCAGAAGTAACTCACTCCGGTGATATAGTCTTTACCATCGTTGTTGTCCCAGTACTCTACGCCGTTTACTTTGTACTTGATAGCAAATCTGATCATCACAGAGCCGCGGAAGGGTACAGAAATACCGTCTCTGGACCATCTCCACAGTTCTTTGTTATTAGCCAGGCTCTTGGCATAGACTGCGGGGGTATCAAACCACACACTGTTAGGTGTGCCGTCATAGTCCACATAGGCCCAGTGAATAGTCACTTCTTTCTGGTAGGCAGCATTTTCTATTTCGATAGCACCGTTAAAGTTCAGGTAATACTGAGGCGCGGTACCATAAGCTTCTACCTCTCCGTAGAACAGCTTTACCATGGTGCCCTCACCATAACCATTGACTACTGCTTTACCGGCCAGATCCGTGTCGATGCCCTGTACAGAACAGGAGACTGCAAAAAACATGGCAATTACAAACATAATACTCAGCACTTTTTTCATACAACAACCCCTAATTCATTATTATTAGGCCTATATTTTACCAGATTTCGGAAAAGAGGTCAAGTAAGCGCTTACATTTCAGTGGCCATGAAGCTCAATGAAATGTTCAAAAAAAGTATGATTAGTATCCTGAATAAGGGGGTTAATAAATATCGTATATTCTGCAGGCTCCAGGTATAGATAGGGAAGATCAAGTTCGCCTCTGAAATGCAGCTTCTTTGTGCCTTTGAGAAATAATTCCTGAAAGTATATTTTACGGTTCAATTTTTTACTGATACAGCGGATGTTAGTAACTTCTTCTTCTGCCCTGCTCAGTATGAACTCATCGTAGATACCATCTTTATCATTATCCACACCCATCATCTCTTTTTCCCGGATGAGGATAATATCATAAAATAGTTCCAATCCGGGATCCTCCCATTCAACATCCAGGAACAGCCAGAAATGAGGGATTCCATCCAGATTGACATGGCTGGTAGAGTGGTTGGGATACTTTCCCAGGAAATGAAAGGCCCCCTGCACTTCACCGCCCATGGAGCAGTTTCTGACACTTTGAAAGCCTGCAACAAAAACTAAAGAGAAGATATAAAAGATAATCTCTTTTAAGGTCATCGACATAGCAATGCCCCTCCTTATTCCGGCTTTTCCCATACCGGAAATGCTGCATTATCAGAGCAGGATATAGCCTTGATGACCTGTTCATTGCTGAATCCGGGCAGCTCCTGCAGCCGTTGGAGCAGCTTATCCTCTCCGGGTGTACCCTGAGCTATCATGAGGATAGTGTCACACAGTATGAGCCAGAACACATCGTCCACCAAAGGACCCTGGTCTGTAGTGATGACAGTGACTTTTTTGAATGTACTGAAGGGATGTGCTTCCGATTCGCCATTCCGGTAAAGGACGGTGAGATCTTCCTGTGTTACTGCTACCTTTTCCACAAAACGGGCAGCAGCTTTGTAGTCCTCAAAGATGTTTTCTTCTTCCATCCTCACCTCCGCTTTCCCCTATAATAATAGGGCAGTAGAGATTATGCAAGTCATTCCCGGCAAGCTTAGGTGATAAGACTGTTTCTGATCAAAAAGGAGCCCTATGATTTGAGCTTTATACCGCTGGATAGTACAATCTATTCCAGTACGGTAAAATCCTGAGAAGGGGTGCTTATGTCGGATAAAAAGAAAAGACCAGTCCTGATTCCCGAAGGAATACTGTCTATAAAGCGCAATAAGAAAATTAAGAACATTTTTGACGTGGAGCTGAACAATCTCAGCCTCCTCAGGGGGTATGACTCCATAGAATGCCACCTGGTGCTCTATCCCTTTAACCGGAATATCAGCGCGCAGGATATTAGCTTCTCTCCCTTTGAAGAGTATGTAAAGGATATTCTGAGCCACAACCGTTCAGCCTACAGTCAGATACACGCCATTATGAAGTACCTGTTTGGACTGTTTCTGGGAGGGGTCATCACGCTCATTTTTTTTAAGCTGAAACCCGATGATCTGTTTTCGGTAGAGTCCATAGTCTCCATATTCGGGGCCTATATGCTGGGCAAAGACCTGTGGGATGACATAGAAAGATTCTTTATCAATCTCACTAAGAAGTGGAGGCTGCGCTACCAGGAAAACTATTACCGCTATCAGATAGTGCGTGGTACCACCCTCACCCTCTACTCCCAGTTCGCCAAGAAGCACCGCTATGGCAAAAGTGCTCTCCTCCCCGAACAAATGGACTTTATCCAGCAGAGTAACTCCCAGACCATCCGACTGAAATTCCATAAAAGTGACATACAGGCTATAACAGAAGACAATGCCCACATTCTATCCCTTATGATAGATGCCAAATGCCTGTCACCATTCTTAAAGGATGGCTTCCTGCTGGGCGCCAAATTCAGCCTTAATAAAGGTTTTCTGGGTTTTTCCCGGGGGAAAGAATATTTTCAGTCTTTGACCAGCGGGGAGCTGGGCTGCCTGGACATGAAAGGGGAGTGGTACAGGCAGGCCGTATTCTGTAAAAAGACCATTAGCTGGGGAAGGATAAGATTTTTCTATCATTTCCGCATAGAAAAGAAAAGAGAGCTGTTTTCGCTGAAGACCAAGCCCTTTGCCCTGGGGGGCAAGTAGAGGGCGGGCCGTCACTGCCGGGACCTAAATATTACTATAGATCCCCTGTTCCCGCAGAAACTGCAGCCAGGCCTCCCCATCGGGAGGGAGAAATACCCCGCTGATCCGTCCATGCTGAGCTTTTTTTAGCTCCACCGCTCTGCTGAGGGGATTGTACACGGCGGCGATGTCCTCGTCCGGACTGTGGTACCACTCCACCAGGCCCCGGTCGATATTAAAAGCCCCGGCGATGTATCCGGAGGGTGTCTTCTTCACCTCGATCTGCTCCAGGATGGGATTATACACGGCGGCGATATCCCCGATGGGATTCCGGTACCAGTACACTTTATTGGAGACCGCATGCCAGGCCCCCGTTATCTCACCAAAGCCCGCTTTTTTGACTTCTACGCTATTACTGAGGGGGTTCCACACCGCGGCAATGTCCCCGAAGGAGGCAGTGTGCCACTCGATGAGCCCGGTCCGGTAGTTATAGGCCCCGCTGATGACCCCGTAGGCATAGATGTTCCATACTACGGTACCGGCCGGATCCTGCTTTTCCGGCTTTAAGCCCGGCCTGCCCCCACATCCCATGAGGCCCCACAGTACCAGTAAAAAAACAGCGGTCTTTTTCATATAACTCCCCTGATCTCGTCCTGCACAGTATAAATCTATCCACTTAATATTACCATTCAGCAAAGGGGTTTGGGCTCTCCCACCATGATCAGGATACGCCCCGGTGCCCCCGGTCATGCCTGAGCCTCATCACGATGAGGTGCTGCAGTCCCCGGAGCCGGAGTAAACCGGCCTCAGGTACTTTATACATCTGTATCTTCTATAAAGCAGGCCCGCCCGTCCCATTTATACTCAGGCAGGCTGTACTCCCTGACCAGGCGGACCAGGCCTTGTGCCCCGTCTGCGAAGCTGGTATCACTGTCATCAGCCAGCCATACCTTCCCGACCTCAAAGATCAGGTCGTAGTAGGGATCGTCCGGGTACTCAGGGTGGGTAAATGCCGTCAGTACCCGGATGCCGTGGTCCCGGGACAGGGCCCGGGCTATGATGATGGACCGTTCCTCCTCATGCCTATCCGGTGTCCCGAATACCGAAAGGTTATATTCAAACTCTTTCCGGCCGGGATAGCGGTCCTGATGCACCATGATATGCAGAGGGTCATCCGGGTCATAACCTGGGGGCAGGGCATCCCGGCTGATGTCCCAGTAATAGACCGACAGCTCCGGGAAGAGGGCGGACAGGGTGCTGAGTATCTGCTCCGGTGTGAGGGCTCTGTCTGTATATACGGCTTCCATGTTTTACTCTCATCTGATTATAGAAATAATTATATGGAGAGTAGTGTTTTTTTACCAATAATCCCCCTGACTGGACAAATTCCCCATGCTAAGCTAAATTATATCCAGTTCATTACTTTACAGCGGAGTATGTATTGAAAAACCATCACTTTCAGGCCTCTTTTTCTCCCTTCAGCTGCCGCACGTATGTAAAAATACCCAATATCCCTATCACTGATCCCCGGGCCGCGGCCCGGGATATAGACAGTTATTTTATCGATATCGATGATGAAGACCGCATGAAGAGCATACACTATACCTTTGAAGAAGAGTACAATGAAGGGGCTATAGTCCTGACCTATAAAAAAGATACGAAAGAGACGCTCCTGGATGCTCAGTACTGGGATGATGTGGACGATCTCTGGACCCTGCTGGTACAGCTAGTCCGGGTCTGTTATGAGAGTAAAGCCGGCACAGTGTGGTTCCCCGACCAGCCTATCCGCATAGATCTGACAGAGATCAGTGAAAAAGCAGTACGGCTCACTATACAGGAGCGATCCTGGGCCCTGCCCCGCCTCCCCTTCTACCGTACTATCCTGGAAGGGGCCCGTCATTTTTTTGAGCGGGCGGAGTATTACACGCCCGGCTTTCGTGACTTTTGTATTCAGGACCTGTCTGCCATCGATAAAGCCTGGGCTGATATCCTGGGTTAAGGGCCTAATCATAGACAAATCAGCGATTTTAAGGTAAATTATGGGGGTATTTCCGTAAAACTACGGAACTACTCAGTTAAAAGCAAAAAGGAGTACCCCTATGTCAGGCAGCACATTCGGTAAAAACTTTTCTATCTCTACCTTCGGTGAGTCCCACGGGGGAGCCGTGGGTGTGGTCATCGACGGGGCCCGTCCCGGGGTACCCATCACCGAGGCTGAGATACAGCGGGAGCTGGACCGCCGCAAGCCGGGCCAGTCCTCTGTGACTACCCCCCGTAAAGAGCCGGATACCGTACACATCCTGTCCGGAGTGTTCGAAGGACAGACCACCGGCACCCCCATCCTCATGGTGCTCTACAATGAAGACCAGCGCTCCCATGACTATAATGATATCCTGAACAAGTTCCGCCCCGGCCATGCCGACTTTACCTATCTCAAGAAATACGGTATACGTGACTACCGCGGCTCCGGACGCGCTTCGGGACGGGAGACCGCGGCCCGGGTGGCAGCCGGCGCCCTGGCTAAGAAGATCCTGGCGGGCAGGGGAGTGAGCATCACCGCCTTTACCAAAAGAGCCGCGGGATACGAATGTAAAAACATAGACCTCTCAGTCATAGAGCAGAACATCATGCGGGCCGCCGACATGGAGGCCGCCGCGCTCATGATACCCGTCATCGAGCGACTGGCTGAAGAGGGCGACTCGGTGGGAGGCATCGTAGAGTGCCGCATCACCGGAGTAGCTCCCGGCCTGGGCGAGCCCGTGTTTGACAAGCTGGAGGCCGACCTGGCCAAGGCCATGATGAGCCTGGGGGCGGTACGGGGCTTTGAGATCGGCAGTGGATTCGCCGCGGCGGACATGAAGGGCTCGGAGCACAACGACCCCATGGATAAGAAGGGCTTTGTGAGTAACAACCACGGGGGGACCATCGGCGGTATCAGCACCGGAGAGGACATCATCTTCCGCATCGTGGTCAAGCCCACCTCCTCCATCTCCAAGACCCAGCACACCATAGACAAGGAAGGCAATGAAGTCGACATCAAGACAGAAGGCCGGCACGACCCCTGCATCTGTCCCCGCATCGTACCGGTAGTAGAAGCCATGGCCGCCATAGTCCTGGAGGACCACTACAAACGCCAGGCTGCCCTGCACGGGTAGGTAGTTAAAAAAAGTTGAGGTGAACATTGGAAATCGTGGAAAAACTAGATACGGATTTGGTAAATCAGCTGTCCATATTATATAAAAAAATCTGGTTTACACAAGATAGAAAAACAGAAGATATCGCAAGAATGTTGGATAATTCGTATTTAGTACTTGGTTTCATTGATTCTGGTGAATTGATCGGTTTTTGCAGAGTCATATCAGATGGGGTTTACAAAGCTTTTCTTTTCGATGTAATTGTAAAAGACGGATATCGGAACAATAGGATTGGTTCAATGATAATGAAAACTGTTCTAAATCATGATAGACTTAAAGACATTGATCATATAGAGTTGTACTGTCCTGATGAGATTACTGAGTTCTATAAAAAACTGGGTTTTCAGACTAGAACTTCCCTTTTAATGAGGTATAATAAAACCTCACCTGACTAGAACTCTACCGCCAATATCAATGCGTTGAGTCATTTCGTTCGGTATACTACAGTACAGAATTGGAGCCGGAATGAGTAGTATTGCAAAAGAGATCATAGAGTTCACGGAAGAATTTCATGCACGGCATCTTCATTTAGACGAAGAAACAGCTACTATTCAGTTGAACCAGGAAAAATGGTCTTTAAAACAGATCATAGGCCATCTGATAGATTCTGCTTCAAATAATCATCAAAGGTTTATACGCCTACAACTAGAGGATAATATCATATTTTCAGATTACGACAAAGATGAATGGCTTACTATAGAAAAGCATAATCAAATGTCATTTAGAACCTTACTTAATCTTCTGCTTAATTTCAATTCTCTTCTTTCTCATATAATTACAAATATAGATTCCCTGCATCTTCAACATAAATGGATAGTGGATTGGGATGAAAATACAAAATATATCACCCTTGAGAGATTAATGGAACATTATTTATGGCACTTAAAATACCATATTAATCATTTTGAAGATAGATTGAAAGAAATATATTCAAGTAAAAAACGGTAAGTAAGGGATATCATACATTTCCGGACATGTGATGAGATAGTGCGACATAAACTTTATTTACTTCCCCTTCCTCTATGTCCTTAGTGTCGGCGCCTGTCCTGAGCTTGTCGAAGGGTGAGAGGCTCCTCTTACTCCATCCCCCCCTACTTAGCGATCTTTGCGCCGGCGCCTGTCCTGAGTTCATCGAAGGGCGAGAGCCACCCACCCTCGGTGTCTCTGTGACTCTGTGAGAGACCCTTCCTCCTCCCCCCCCTGCTTTGCGGCCTTTGCGCCTTTGCGAGAGGCCCTCCCCCAAACAAGGGAATCATATCAAATACCCGGGTATATACTAGATAAAATACCCGATCCAAGCTAAAATATACTACTCCACACTAAGGAAACCCTATGAAAGATCCCAAGATAATCTATACAAAGACCGATGAAGCGCCGGCCCTGGCCACCCGCTCTCTGCTCCCTATTATAGAAGCATTCACCTCAGTGGCGGGTATCCATGTAGAGACGGCAGATATCTCCCTGGCAGGGCGCATCCTGGCCCAGTTTGGCGATTATTTACAGCCCGGGCAGCGTATCCCCGACAGCCTGGGCATACTGGGACAGCTGGTACTGGAGCCGGAAGCCAATATCATCAAGCTGCCCAACATCAGCGCCTCCATCCCCCAGCTCAAGGCGGCCATCGCGGAGCTGCAGGCCAAGGGCTATGCCCTCCCTGATTACCAGGATGAGCCCTCTACAGAAGAAGAAAAACGGATCAAAGGCATATACGACAAGATCAAAGGCAGTGCCGTGAACCCCGTGCTCCGGGAAGGCAACTCCGACCGCAGGGCACCCGCTTCGGTCAAGCAATACGCCCGGAACAATCCCCACTCCATGGGAAAATGGAGCCCGGACTCCAGGAGCCATGTAGCCAGCATGACGGACCAGGACTTTTACGCCACCGAAAAGTCAGTGGTCATGGAAAAGCCAAACGCATTCAGCATAGAATTCAGAGGAGCGGATGGCAGTACTAGCATTTTAAAGAAAAGCAGCCCCCTTTTAAAAGGGGAAGTCCTGGACGCTTCGGTGATGAACCGTAATGCCCTGCGCGCCTTTTTGAAAAAAGAGATGGCCGATGCCAAAAAACAGGATGTGCTCTTTTCCATACACCTGAAGGCCACCATGATGAAAGTGTCCGATCCCGTGATCTTCGGGCATGCCGTACAGCTCTTTATAGAAGAGGTGTTTGAGAAATACCAGGACGAGTTTAAGGAGCTGGGGATCGACCCTAACCAGGGCCTGGCAGACCTCTTCTCCCGCCTGGAGCAGCTGCCTGATGCCCGGAAGAAAGAGATACTGACTGCTATCGATACCAGTCTCAGCCAGGGGCCACAGCTGGCCATGGTCGACTCCGACAAGGGCATCACCAACCTGCATGTACCCAGCGATGTCATCATCGATGCCTCTATGCCCGCAGCCATACGTAATTCGGGCCGGATGTGGGGACCCGATGGCCAGGCAAAAGACACCAAGTATGTCATCCCCGACCGCTGTTATGCCGGGGTCTATCAGGAGACTATAACATTCTGTAAAGAACACGGTGCCCTCGACCCTGCCACTATGGGCAGTGTGTCCAATGTAGGCCTCATGGCGCAAAAAGCCGAGGAATACGGCTCTCATGACAAGACCTTTATAGCTCCGGGGACGGGAGTGATCCAGGCTATAGACCAGGACGGCCATACCCTCCTGGAACAGGCGGTAGAGGCAGGGGATATATTCCGCATGTGCCAGACCAAGGACGAGCCTATCCGGGACTGGGTACAGCTGGCCGTCAAGCGGGCCCGGGCTACCGGCCATCCCGCTGTGTTCTGGCTGGACTCTATGCGGGACCATGACCGTAAACTGACCCTGAAAGTAAAAGAATATCTCCGGGACCACGACACCAGCGGCCTGGATATTAAGATCATGTCACCGGTAGAGGCCACCCGCTACTCCCTGGAACGGATAGTGCAGGGCCTGGACACCATCTCGGTGACCGGGAATGTGTTGCGTGACTACCTGACCGACCTCTTCCCTATCCTGGAAGTAGGCACCTCGGCCAAGATGCTGTCTATAGTCCCCCTTATGAAGGGGGGAGGCCTGTTTGAGACCGGGGCAGGGGGGTCAGCCCCCAAGCATGTACAGCAGTTTGTACAGGAGGGGCATCTGCGCTGGGACTCATTGGGTGAGTTCCTGGCCCTGGCGGTATCCCTGGAGCACCTGGCCGGACTGTACCAGGACCCCCGGGCCCAGATACTGGCCGACACTCTGGACCGTGCCACGGGCCAGCTGCTGGCTAATCGCAAGTCTCCCTCCCGAAAGGTCCATGAGCTGGACAACCGGGGCAGCCATTTTTACCTGGCCCTGTACTGGGCCCAGGAGCTGGCTCAGCAGGAAGAGGACGCCGCTCTGTCTAAGCTGTTTTCCACTATAGCCCCCCGCCTGGCAGAAAACGAGACCAGGATCGTGGAAGAGCTCAATGCAGCCCAGGGCCAGGCAGTAGACCTGGGGGGATACTATGCCCCCGATGAAGAGCGGGCAGACCGGGCCATGCGTCCCAGTGCTACTTTTAACGGGATCATTGCTTCTATTAAATAAGCAGGATGGGGAAAGTGCTGTTCAGGGCTGCGAATCTGTATTGTAGTATCCTGAAAAGAGCCAGTATGCTTTCAGACAGCTCCCCGCAGGAGAAAAGGGGATAGGGCGATTTTAGATCTTCCTGTCAGTCATGTTTTATAGAGTTTTTTTAGAATATGAGATAGAATCTGGGTATAAGGAAATAGAGTACAGGCGTGACTATTTTGCCGGATTTTCAGAACACTCCCGCTTGGCTAAGAGGGGGAGAGGAAGATGATCACTTCCTCTATTGTTTTTTGAAGAGGTGATTTATCGCCAGAAATATATCTCAGGGAGTAGATCATGAGAAATATCATTATTATACTTATTATCACTCTAGGAATGACGGTATCATTGTATTCACAAGACCAGTCCTCCCCGACTTATCAAAGCGGTCCTGATGGATCATGGTATATTGGAGGAGGGGCCAGAGTCTCCCTGATCATGTCTACTTATTATCTGTTTAATTACTATAGTGTGGGAGGCAGTGCCCATACAGAATATTTTAATCATTACATCGGCGTTCTTTTCAGGTATAGGTTCATTTATTCTACATTTATATCCAGTTCTTATGAAACCAGACTGACCCATTTTTTAGACCTGGAGCTGATTGCCCGTATCTATAACAAAAACCTGTGGTTTTACGGACTGGGCGGAGGTTATAAACGCGGTTTCAGATACTCGACTGGCGGGTATTTTGGCTGTGTATCCCTTGATTCTGAATTTGGAAAAAAGATCTTCCTGGATAAAAGCGAGAATTTTTACATTGAACCCCGAATCGCTATCCAGGTCCCCTTCGAATTTTATGATTTTGATCTTCAATTATCTGCTGTCAATGGATTCCATCTGGATTTTGGATTCCGTTTGTAAGAATGGTATGTACTCATAAGTTCCGCTCAGAAGCTGATAAAGTACACCGGAAAAGATAGATTCAAACCGGAAGAGCGGGTCATGGATTGACCAGAAAAGTATGGGGCATCATTGAGTAGCAGTTCCTTCCACCATCTGTGGTATTGATTTGCACTGGACATATATATAAACTCACTTAGTCCAAATACCACTACATTGATACCTAAGGGTAACCAGAACAATTCCCAACTTGTAGATATTGCGTATATCCAGACACCAGTATTTACTATACTAGAGGCTGTTACCAGTACATTGGGAAGCATCCAGAGATTTTTTCCGAAAAAACTGACTAGTTGATTCCTGTCTGAGTTTGCAATCCAGTTCCCCAGGCCAGGAAATATGAAGTTATAAGCATGTACCTTTTTGTTGTCTAATCTGATACAATCATAAATATCCTGTCTGGTCTGTAAGTCCAGAGTAGCATAAAAGGAGTAATCACGGGCTGATTCGGATAAAAAAGACTGCTTATGTAACTTAATCAGTGCATCTGCTTCCAGGGGAATTCCCTTTTTTAAGTAATAGGCGTCAGAAAGCTTCAGCACTTCCTGGTATTTAGGTGATTCAGCTATAGACAATAGAGCACTTCTGTCCTGGGCATTAAGCCAGATAGAGCTTACCATAAAGAAAATGAATAATATCATTCCTTTCATATTTTTCTCCTCGTATGAAATGAAAAAATATAAGTGTTTATAGGTGAATTATAATCTCATGAGGATTAAATATCAAAATAAACGAGTCTTTGTCTCCGGAGTACTCAGATTAAGTAA
>CAZIAD010000046.1:0-26244 GCA_964537555.1 uncultured Brevinematales bacterium | reverse complement strand
ACTGTTAAGTTTATTTTGTGGAGATCACCGTTAAGTATTTATGTTGAACCACAGTGTAAAAATATTTTGTGAAAACCCTTATTTATCACAGCTCCCCTATGAACCAGATCTCTCCTTCATAATGAAAATCTGTATCTGACATGATCTCTTTATATCCTCTGATAGAAAGTCCCGGAGGTAGAACTATACTCCATTTGCGGAGAAAGGACGAGTCATCCGGCAGAGGGATCCACTGTTGAACGTCGTCCTCCCGGATAAAGAAGTCCCGAAAGTATTCCTCATTTAAAAAAATGATGATCTGAGAACCCCACAGAGAGGGCTGGGTGAGGGCGGCTACGACACGGGATGCCTGTGTGTGAGGCCTGGATTTTATCAGATGTACTATCCCTTCTACCAGAGTCTGGAGGCACAGTCTTTTTACAGACTGAGGCAGACGGGGGGAGTCGATGAAGCTCTGGGCCAGGGGCAGATGGATGTGGAAGAAGGATTCATCAGCAGATAGTTTTGTGGGGTAGGCCGAGATACTTTCCCGAATGTATTTTACCATATTCCGGGTCTTTCTCTTCAGTCCTCTTATCTTTTTGTGTCTGGAATGGTAGAGATCCATGCTTCTCATATATACATACCTATAGTGACTTATTCCCAGTATTCTATCGGATCATGTTCGATGCTGACTTTATATGCCAGGGCTTCCATTTCAGCCAGGGCTTCCACTCCCGCAGTCCATACTTCCGGGGAAAACATTTTCTGGGCTGTTTTTGGATTCATGGAGGCTTTTTGAAGATACAGTTCAAATTGTTCGTCAGTCATCTCGGTCGAAACTCCATATACCTTTTTTAGATATTTCATTTGTATAGCTTCAGTTTTATCTTTTTCTTTGTCATTGATCAGTATCCTGGGTGACTGATATTGGCTGATATACCGGTATTTAAGCTTGAGCGCATCAAATTCCACTTGGGTATGTCCATGCATTCCTATGAGATTTCGCATCATCATCAAAGGGTAGGGCAGCATGGCATCCAGGACGGCTTCTCCCCCGTATTGCTTCATGACTTTGGAGTACACATCCATATCTTTGATGGAAATGGTCACTGTGGCTGCAGGTGCGGGCCCATTGTCATAGACTGCGTTGTAGGTGATGATTATGGTCCGTCTAAAATCATTATCCGTGGAGGCCGGTGTTTCTTCTATACTATCATCTTTTTTCATCATTTTTTTGTAATAGGATACTACCGTGTCAAATGTCTCCTGGGACAATCTGTATAAAAAGACATTATTCATGTCAAATTCTGTATCCTGGAATTCTCCGTTTTTAATAAAATCTATTCGGGAAAATTTTCGTCCCGGTATTTCCAGTTTTGGACTGCTTTTAGGGTACATCTTCATCACTGGAGGGGCGTAGACAGGGGTGCTAATAGTATCTCCGTCACCATAGATATGATAAAAAGATAATGAGACTAAAAACAACACTAAAACAGCTTTATATAATGACTGCATTCAGACGCCTCCTAACATAAAATATGGAAAATGGTTTCAAAAAGTATACCAGGTCAGAACAGCCCTGATCTAAACTAATATATTATCACACAGAGAAGAAAACAAATCAACAGAAGTAATGTTATTTTCTTTTCAGACTATACTGGTCAAAGTTCTCCTATTTCTCTAAGCCCCTGTATACCAATAGGCAAAAACCCTGTTTTCCCGGATTTCCTTCTTTTTCAAAGGGAAATGGTCAGGATTGCAGCTTGATCCGGGTGATGTTCTCGGCTACTTTGGGCAGGGCCTTCATGGCCTCGATGTAGATGCAACGGGCGCCCAGCATCTCATTGACAAAAAAGCTGCAGTCCAGATTAGCCGTGGTCTCCGGTTCGGGGTGCAGGGGGTCGCACAGGCTGCCGTTAAGGGGGCATTTTTTAGTGGTGGGGGGCATAGTTCTCTCCTTTTTATTTTTTTAAGATTATAGAGGCGGTCGTCAAATATCTCCAGATATTTTCTTACACACTTATCTGTGTCTGATGTTCAGCCATCCGGTCAGGTCAAACTGGTTCATCCCGCTGCCGAACTGCTCTGTGGGCCGGACAAAAAAGCCAAACTTTTCGTAAAAGCTCTCTCTGTCCACTGCAGAGAGGAGGCCCACATTGGAATGTTCCGGAGCGTGCTTTTCCAGCCAGGCCATGATGTCGGCCATGATCAGGCTGCCCACACCCCGGCCCTGGAACGGGGGCAGGACGATGATGTCCTGGATGTAAAACACATTGCCCCGGTCCCCGATCACTCTGCCCATACCGATGATCTGCTTATCCTTCCAGGCAGATACACGGTACAGGGAATGTCTGAGCCCTCTGCGAGCTACTCCGGGGGCAGTGACCGGCCCCATGCTACCGCTTGTCTCAGGGTGTTCATCTGACTGGCTGTGATCCTGTGTTTCAGTTTAATGTCAGCTAATTTATCCATTGCTTATTCCTTAAAGATTCAAAAACCTGAGCCTGATCCCGAAGTATAGCTTTAAAATATTTCATGCTGGATCACCTGACAGTATTACTGTCTCATTCTTTTATAATAAGTCTTGACTAAAAAGTGGTTTAACCGTTCTGTCTGTACGACCTCAAATCGGATAGACCTATCCAGTGATCCAAACAGGGGTATACCCCGGCCCAGTAAAACCGGGACGGTGGAGATGATCATCTCATCTATGAAGTCCCGCTCCAGGAAGCTCTGTATGGTCCGGCCGCCATCGATGTATAGTTCGGCATAGCCCCGTCTGTGTAACTCTGAGATTATCTCCGGGATCTGTCCTTGTATGACTTCTGCTTTTCCGCTTAAATGGTCCGGGACCTGGGTCAGGGTGGTGCTGAGTACAAACACCGGACTGGTATAGGGCCATTCCCCGAAGGATAGTACCTTTTCAAAGGTATTACGGCCCATCACTATGGCATCGATATGACTCATAAAATCACTGAATCCAAAGTCGCTCTGCTCCGGATTAGGAATACTGCTGAGCCAGTCCAGTCCCCCATCCGGGGTGGCGATATAGCCGTCCAGGGAGGTGGCGATATATACATGATTGGCCATGATTAAAATCCCTCCTGTTCGCCTTTAAAGATAAGGTCATTCTCCAGTATCCGGTTATTTAAAGGGGAATTCCTAGTCTTTTTTTGGGCAGTCTCCACCAATGCATTGAATTGTTCCAGATACTGGGAAAATCCGTCCAGATCTTTAACTTTTAGCAGACTATGGATCCGTTTGGCCGTGTAGGCATTTATGCCATACAGGTAAAGGAGCTGGCTCCAGAACATACTGGAAAAGGTCACTATAGTGGATAATTCGGGTCCTGAAATATCCTCTGTATTTTCTACAAAGTCTGATAAAATCGAAAAACTCCCTTCGATCTTGGTGATCAGGAGAATGATGATGCGGTCAGTGTTGGACTGAAAGAGGGTCTTTCTATCGCTAATTAACCAGATTAAAAGTATAATAGCAATGAAGACTAGGGGGAATAGGATAGTATAGGGCATTTTTTACTCCTGGCAGTATGGCTGATGCCTATTTTATGATTTTATAGAAAGTTTGCTAAAGTGTCTACTAATGATGGTGTGTTTTTTTTCTAGTATTGGAGGTATATAAATGAGGAGCAGGGGCCCTCATACAAAGTAGCCCATCCTCATCGGGGGGAACCCGATGTCCATGGGGGAATGCAGCAGGGCAAATGGGAAAATACGGGGATGATGGGAATAGACTCAATAAAAAAATCCCCCGGTGTAAAAGTACCGGGGGAGTATTGGGATCCATGTGAGGGGGAGAAGCCTATTCTCCGGGGAGCTTGCGTACGGCGCCTTTATCGGCTGACTCGGCAAAGAGGGCGTAGGCTTTGAGAGCCCGGGTGACCTGACGGTCTCTGCCCCGGGGGGTAAAGGCGGCTGCTCCCTGAGCCTCTTCCTTTTTACGGCGCTCGGCCAGTACTGCGTCACTTACATCGACATTGATAGTCCGTTTGGGGATATCTATGATGATCTTGTCCCCTTCTTCGATGAGAGCGATAGGGCCTCCGGCGGCTGCTTCGGGGGAGACATGGCCTATGGAGAGGCCGGAAGTCCCACCGGAGAAACGGCCGTCCGTGATGAGAGCACAGCTCTTGCCCAGCTTCATGGACTTGAGGTAGGAGGTGGGGTAGAGCATCTCCTGCATACCGGGGCCGCCTTTGGGGCCTTCGTAACGGATGATCACTACATCACCGGCCACGATCTCTTTATTCAGAATGGCGGCTACTGACGCTTCCTGGCTGAAGAATACCCGGGCCCGCCCTTCGAAATGGAAGATACTTTCGTCTACTCCCGCGGTCTTAACGATACAGCCGTCGGGGGCGATGTTACCGAAGAGCACACCCAGCCCTCCATCGGGATAGTAGGCATGGGGTACGCTGCGGATACAGCCCTGTTCCCGGTCGGTATCCAGCTCTTTGTACATATTGCCCTGGCTGGCGAACTTCAGGTTACGCCCTATAAAGCCGGGGGCTGATTTATAGATATTTATAGCTGCTGCACTGGGTGATCCGGCCAGGTCATATTCCTTGAGGGTATGAGCCAGGCTGGGGGAGTCTACCCGTTTGACACTGGTGTCCAGGATGCCGGCCCGGTCCAGCTCTGCCAGGATGCCCATGATACCACCGGCACGGTTCACATCCTCGATATGGTACTTCTGGGTGTTGGGCGCGACCTTACATACACAGGGGACCTTACGGCTCTGCTTGTCGATATCATCCATCGTAAAGTCGACCTCGGCCTCACGGGCGATGGCCAGGAGGTGCAGGACGGTATTGGTAGATCCGCCCATGGCTATGTCCAGGGAGATGGAGTTCATAAAGGCGGCCTTGGTGGCTATGCTGCGGGGCAGTACACCGGTATTGCCCTCTTTGTAATACATGTCGGCCAGCTCCACGATGCGGTGTGCGGCGGTTTCGAACAGCTTCCAGCGGTTCTGGTGGGTAGCTACTACTGTACCATTACCGGGCAGGGCCAGTCCCAGGGCTTCGTTGAGGCAGTTCATGGAGTTGGCAGTGAACATACCGGAACAGGAGCCGCAGGTGGGGCAGGCATTTTCCTCGATGACGGCCAACTCGTCGTCACTGATTTCGGGGTCTGCCGCCATGACCATGGCATCTACCAGGTCCAGCTTCTTTTCCCCGGCGATACCCGCTTCCATGGGGCCCCCGGAGACAAAGATGGTGGGGATGTTGAGCCGCATAGCAGCCATGAGCATTCCCGGGGTGATCTTGTCACAGTTGGAGATACAGACCAGGGCGTCAGCCTGATGGGCATTGACCATATATTCTACGGAATCAGCGATGATCTCACGGCTGGGCAGGCTGTACAGCATACCCCCGTGGCCCATAGCGATCCCGTCATCTACTGCGATAGTGTTAAACTCAGCGGCGAAACAGCCCTGTGCTTCTATGACCTTCTTGACCTGCTGTCCTACATTCTGCAGGTGAGCATGTCCGGGCACAAACTGGGTGAAGGAATTGGCAATAGCGATGATAGGTTTGCCGAACTGTTCACTCTGTACGCCATTGGCCCGCCATAGGGACCGGGCGCCTGCCATATTGCGGCCGGCTGTGGAAGCTGCGCTTCTCAGGGGTATCTTGTACATAAAAAACTCCTTTATTACTGAAAATGGGTCTGCAGGCATGTCCATAGGCTTATCAGTGTTCCCGGGACATGTAGAGGTGTTATCTGCATAATCCTGCTCAAATATATTAACGCATATCCCTAAAAATTTCTATAAATGGGCAGGGTGTGTGGAGAATTCTCAGGAAAATAACAGGCCGCTGGCAACTGAATTCTTGAATTCTCGGGAAGAGGCCATGGCTAACATATTTATTAAAGATCTCTTGCAGATCAAATGGAGCTAGTAGGATTTTAATAAATTATTGTCATAGTATTTATTTGAAAATCTAACGTGCCGTGATATATTACAGATAATATATAAGTATGGAGAGATAAATGAAAAAAGAGTTGTTTTTTGGATTGATGTTGGTAGTTGGCTTGAGTCTGTATTCTTGTGATATGCCTGTTCCTGGTGAAGATGATAATAATACTACACAACCACCAGTAGTAGATACTACAGCCCCTTCCTGGAGCGGAAGTTTTCCTTATGTGGCACAGTTAGGGCCTTATGGATTTAATGTGCATTTTAGAGCCAATGAGGATTGTGTTGCAGCATATTTTGTTTTGACAAATAACTCCCCTATGCCATCCACTAATGATTTTCTATTGGACACCCCTGCGGGTAAAGTGTATTCAGCTGGATTTAGCATGGGCCCCAACGAGCATTGGTGGCATGTCACTACTGCATTAGAGCCCGCTACTGATTATGATGTGTATATCGTGGTTATAGATGATGCTACGAATGTTTCTGTGCCTGTAAAGATGGATGTAACCACTCCCACATTATTCCATAGCCCTGAGTTTACTACCGACACAGTCATATTTAGATACCTGTCCGCAACAGCGACGACTGTCCAGCTTGCCGGTGAAATGACTGCCTGGAATACTTCACCGATAACCATGACAAATGCCGGTGGAAATATGTTTGTGATGGAATTAACTTTGTCCAATATCAATGCGATCGGTATCGTAACCACAAATGCTCTCTATAAGTACATTGTAGATGGCAACTGGATATATGACCCCGCTAACACCAATTTTGCTTCAGATGGTTATGGAGAACTGAACTCTATTGCCAAGCCTATGTAGTTTTTACAGACCCGAAAATAAAGCGCCTGTCTCAAGACAGGTGCTTTTTTTTGGAAAAATTGCTTATACCGACTTACTTATAGCCCATGTACTGATAATCCCCGCTTATGCTGTCAATATGAATATAGGGACGTACCGAAGGGGCCAGGTAGATCACTTCCCAGGTCCTGTCTTCGATCTTCTGAGCAGGGCTGATCCTGGCTGTGCCGGTGAGGCCTTTTAAGAGGGCCCATCCGTATTTATTCGCGGTGGCCTGGTCTATGTTTTTACTATGGCTGAGTAATGCCGTGGTATCATTAAAATAGTGGGCCCACCCAGACAAATAGTCATCATTTGCTATTTTCTCCCGGAATTGCTCGATATATTGAGCGGTGCGCTGTAGTTCGATGAGACGTTTATGCCTGAAATTGGACAGGGTAAAATCAGCAATGATGAGATACAGGTATTTTCTTTTAGGGCAGTCCAGGTCAGTGATGAGGTCAATGATAGTGGGCAGGAGATCTGTATCATGCAGGAGCAGGTCTTCATCCTGCTCCATGAAAATGGCATTTTCGTCATAGGCCCATTCCTGTAGTAGTCCGGGAGAGACTTCACCCTCTTCTGACCATGAGTCGAGAGTCCTTTTGTCTGACATAGTTCATTCCTTTCATATCAGTCTATGGGCAGGCTGAGCTGGTGCAGCATAGAGAACATGCCTAAAAAATCAATCTGCTTTATGCATGAGGCTTTGGATACCTGGATGATTAGTGTAATACCGGTATGCTTTGAAAACAGGCTCACCCACATCATACTGCCATATATTTTCCCGTGCCGGGGTGCTTTCGAATACATATCTCAGCTGTCCTGCGGTAATCAAGGTGTGGCCATCGGGCAGCCTTTGGGCTCCCGAAATATTCCGGGACCAGAAATCATATCGATTGTCAGGGTCAGTATATTCCCATACCACAGTGGCAGACAGATTGTTATTGCTGGCGGTTACCAGGTAGGGCAGAGAATTGGAAGGGCTAAGGGATAATTCTAAAACTGATGAATAATTGGATTGGGGGGTGTTGTCGGGTGTACGCCATGCACCATTATTAAAGATGAGGAGGTTGCCCTCACCGGGCAGTCCGGGAGCTATCCAGTGTACATCATGCTGGCCAAACAAACGGCGAAGAGAATGGTCTCCCTGGCGGGTAGTCTCGGGATTACCCCAGCGGGCCAGCAGGTCACCCCCCCGTCCGTATGTGCCCCCGCTATGGCCGGCAGCTTCTACAGTAGACGTGCTGTGGTCGATTATCCATAATTCTGAAAATTTCAGACTACCTACTACGATCAGATCCAGTACAGGATTATAATCAATGGAATTTATGTGTAACCAATCCATGATGACTGCCTTATTGGTCTTTGTGAGGTCAAAGTGATTGAGATGTATGAGCTGGGGATTTTCTTTGACACCAGCATAGTGAGCAGCTCCACTATTAAATTCCTGCACAATATGGTCCCAGGCTCTCCACTTCCAGATTATATTGGCCTGGTCAGTGCCTACAGGTTCAATTTCCAGGAGGATAGCAGGGCATATCCAGGGAAAGGTGAAAATATTGGTGTCTAACCCATTGGCAATGGCTGTTTGGGCGGAGATAAGTTCCCATCCTATCAGAAGTATATGGCCATTGGGCATCAGTTTTAAAGCATGGTGGGATATGGCAGTATCATCAGAAAACACCCACTCCCAGCGAATACGGTTATCCAGTTCCAAAATCTGTAACTTACCCCCGGCTCCTCCGAACTGGTCAAATACCGGGTTCTGGTAGGGGGCAGGGAGGTGACGTAAAACACTGCCATCGGGCATGAGGCCGGCTGTAAGAATATGAGCTTCTGAGGCAGACCAGGAATATACGATTTCATTTGATATGTTGATCAGATACATTTCAGTGGAATTCATAGGACTGATAAATGTATATCCCCCTGCGCTGTATTCCAGAGGGCCCCATGTCTGGGGAATCGTGTTGAGGGCTTCGGGAGTAGTTGTCTCCGGTATTGAACCCATAGTACAGTATGCCAGGAAAAAAAATAAAAGAAAGGGTAATATTATTAAGCTGCGCATTTTTAGGACAGGCTTGAGTACAGCAGTTAATAGCCTCATAGCATTTTCTGAAGAAGTGATCCTCTTAATCCTGCTTGTCATGGATCCGGCTCTACTGAAAAGGATTAGGAGGCACTACTGCATCAAAGTTTTTAATGTTATAGCGGAACAGATCATAATCCCCATTGACCCCACGGTCTGATGAAAAGTACACTTCCCCGTTTCCACCAAAGTCCACACAAGGCCAGCGGTCATTATAAGACGAAGCATATTCCTCGATGGGGTTTAATTCCCGGTAGAATAAGCCTGGGGTTGTCTGTGTAAAATTATAGTTCAGGAAAAGCTGCCTCTTTCCCTGGTACTCAGTCTCAAAGATGTGCACTTCGGATGTCCAGTTGGCACCGGAGCCATGGACCGAAGCCAGAGAATAGATATTCGGGGCTGAAAAATACTTAGTATTGGGAAAGCCCCAGTCATTGAATGGGATCTCGTAATATAGACTGTCTAAATTTGTTCTTCCGTCGATCATGGAGAGGAGGATGTCGGGCTGCATGTTGGTATCATCCAGATCCAGTGAAGTCAGGAAAAGAGCAGGGTAATAGGTAGAATCTATAGTCCCGGCCTGCAGGTCTGAAGACAGGTAATGCGTCTGTATCACAGTATTGGATGCGATCTCCTGTATATAAGAGATCATAAGATAAATGTCGGGATAATTGTAAAAATCATCTTCCCATTCAATCACAGGAGAATACTCATTGGATACATCCGTACTGATATTGGTCATTTTTACAGGATTCTGAAATGTCCCGTCACTATTCATTTTTGCGTAATAGATATCATAAGTGCCATCCCTGTCACTGGAAAAGAAAAGTACCGGGTTGTTGCCATTGGTGTCCCGGTATAAGAATGGGGTGATATCATTGGACGGGCCGGACAGATAACCCCCGCCATTTTCTATAGCGAGTATGGCAGCCTGGTCGGTAATACTACCAGATCCGTTATTAAAATATCCTGAACATCCAGCCAGGGACAGTATCAGTAAACATGCAGATATTTGTATAGAGAGCTTCATTTTTCACCTTCCTTTATTAAATATACTATAATGTATCATTAGTAGAATAGTATATCAAGTACTGTAGTGCTACTTTTAGGGATATTATTGATTTGGCAAAGCAGGGCTGGTGGCTGAAGCTCCCACTATACAGTATTGACAGCCCCATTCCTTGGCAAAAATGCTGTTCTTTGCTATAATATCCTGTCTCTAAAAGGGAGGAAGCGATGTCTCATATCACTATTCAGGACGTGGAAAAGACCGCCAGGCTGGCCAAGCTACAGTTCAGTGAAGAGGAAAAGCAGGTATTTGCCGGGAGTTTTAACAAGATCGTGGGCCTGGTCGAGCAGATAGCCGAGCTGAATACCGACGATGTGGCTCCTACTACCCATGCCGTAGAAAAACAGAATGTGACCCGTCCCGATGTGGTACAGCCCTCTCTGACCATAGAAGAGATCGAAGCAGTAGCCCCTCAGTTCATGGAGAACAGCATCGTAGTGCCTAAGGTGATCGATCACTGATGAGACGCGCCTCCCAATACCTCAGCAATATTGCCAACGAGATCGAGCTGGATAATGTCGAATTTGATTCCCAGTTAAAGGGACGCAAGGTGCTCATCGATATGGGCTGCGGCCATGGCGACTGGATGATAGAGTGGATGCCCAAAGAGCCTGACACCCTGTTCATCGGGGTGGAAATATCGCGGAAACGGGTAGGCAAGACTTCTCAGCGCCTCATGAAGCGGGGCCTGGAACACTTCCGGGTCATCAATTCCAAAGGGGAAGATGCCCTGAAACAGCTCTTTCCGGCCCAATCGGTCGATGAGATCCACATCAACTTTCCCGACCCCTGGCTCAAAAAGTCCCAGTGGAAGAACCGTATCCTCCGGCCCTCTTTTCTGATCCAGATCCACCGGGTCCTCAAGCCCCAGGGCCTGTTAAACTTTGTCACCGATGTGGAGGAGTATGCTCAGTACGTGGCCCGCACCATGGTGGACTTTCCCCTCTATAAAAACAACTATGATCAGCCCTATCTCCAGAACATCTATGCAAGCTTTCCCACTCTGTTTTATGCCAAGATGAGCCCTCTACGGCCTATCAACTATATCAGCTTTCAGAAGGTGAATCTGTAGGAAGGATGTTGACGGTGCATTCCTCTTAACGGCCAGCCAGATTGATGGTATACTAAAAATGCAAAAGATATTAGGTATACCAAATGATTTTTTATTCCCAAGTTAGCCCCTGTGCTTGATCTGATAGTTAAGTCCTGATATCTGACATTACCTTCTATACCTGGTGTTTTCACAAAAAAAAGAATAAACTCCAGTTATTCCTATGCGTTAGCTAAAATGAAACAACCATAAAAGATATTCTTTCCAATATATTGTGTAATTATAGCGAATGGTCTGTGAAATTAAGTAATGCTGGAAGGTTTATTGCAATTCTATGTATATGTTTCTATAATAACGAATAGAGAATAATGAATATAGGAGATAGTTTTGAAAAAGTTTTTTTCAGTTTTTATATTTGGATTAATACTGGCAGTGGTGATTCTCTCCTGCACTCCTGAAGTAGTAGATGATTCACGTACTATAAGCGGGACAATAAGTTATATAGGTAATCCTACCGATGTCACTAATTTTACCGGTCTGACCGGGACTCTGGGCATTGATGATGACAACCAATATAACAACGATACTTCTCTTATGACTTTTGATCTATCCTGGGGAAATGGCACTAGCCTGGCTTATACCGTGGATATAGGCACCCTGCCTGATGGGGATTATTATGTTTTTTTTCATATTGAGAAACCATCAGTGATACTGGCATACGGGTATTATAACGGAATAACGAATGATGCCTATGTGACCAGGACTCTGGTTAGTATACGAAATGGAGTCATTATCGATATCCAGATCGATGTCACATAATCTACTCTGGATCATATTAAACGGAGAAAAACTAGCAAATCGGGAGCTTTTTCAGTAATTCTGGCCGTATAAGATATCCATAGATCTCTGCAGTTTTATCAACAGCAAAGATTTTAGCAGATGGCAGGAGATATAATTTAGAACTGGTTGATCTTGAAAATGACACAAGGGTAATCGGCCTGTTCCAGGGTATGTTTGACAAAAACATCCTCACTTTCAAGCCGACTGGAATGCAAAAAGTGAGAATACTGATCCCTTTTAGGATATTCGCCAGATCAAACAAAAGCTATGTGATGAAGGGGTAGAATTTCTGCAGGATAGCAATCAGGAATCCCTGGCAGCACATTCATTGACAGGCGCCCCCATGTTTGCTATATTATCCCCGGAGCTAATATGAAACTATCAGACATCACCCGCAATATCCGCCACTATGGCAATGAACTCCCCCTGCTGGGACTGGAGGACTACAGGCGTACGGCTGTCACTATACCCCTCATAAAGTTAGACGGGGAGTGGCATATACTTTTCGAAAAACGGGCCGCTCATATCGCTCAGGGAGGGGAGATCTCCTTTCCGGGTGGCATGATGGAGGAGGCGGACGGGGGAGAGGGGGAGCGTACTGCGGTACGGGAGACCTGTGAGGAGCTGGGCCTGGAAGAGTCAGAAGTAGAGATACTGGGAGCCCTGGGACGGGAGCCGGCTATGCGGGGCATGCTGGTGGATATCTATGTGGCTGTGATTCACAAAGATAATCTACAGGATATTCATTTTAATGAAGAGGTGGAGCGTCTATTCTCACTGCCCCTGCAGTATTTTTTGGATCAGGATCCGGCTGTCTATCAGGTAGCCAGTCACATTTCCCATAAGATAACAGATAAAGAAGGGCGGGAAGAGGTCCTCCTGCCGGTAGAGGATCTGGATTTGCCCCCCCGCTATCATAAACCCTGGGGGCATCAGCGCATGGATGTATATTTCTATCATACAGATGAGGCCACGATCTGGGGCCTCACTGCCCGGATTCTGAGGTACTTTATCCGCTCTATCCAGGCCTAGTCATTTCCAGCTGCTTATCTTAATGACTGTGAGGCGATTCTCTGTAAATTTAATATTCCGTGAGATCACTTTTCCCGTGGAGGAATGAGCTCTTTTGTGGTTTTCATCAATGATCTGGACTTTTAGGCTGGTCCCCTGGGGATAGCTCAGTCTAAAAATGATCTTATCTGCAGAGATCAGGCTGGGCTGTAGTGTGAAATTGGTTTCCGTTTTATTCCAGCTTATGACTTCCAATAGAGGGCCTTTGCTGACCAGTTTGGAATCCAGTTCGATCTGACGGTGCATCATACCTTTGGTATCCGGATAGATGTACAGGTCTTTTTCTACAGACAGGCCCTGATGTTTTAATGTGAGGGTGACAGGGCCGGGCAGCAGGGGCATCAGCTTGCCCTCAGACCAGCTCATATTTTTCGCAGGGGAGATACTCACTTCCGGGGCTATCAGGGTCAGCTTCATTTTATGTTCCAGCTCTACTTCAGTTAAGAGATCGCAGGCCTGGCCCTGTATGAGGAGCTCACTGCCCAGGCTGGAGGATAGGCTGAGAGCTTTGCTTTCTTTTGTGCCCAGCAGGAATAGCATGGGGATATACAGCCGGCTGGACCAGCTCTGTTCACTATGACTGCCTTTGGGATCTTCATATAAATACAGGTTCTTTATATCCTGCAGGCCTTTTTTTCTGAGCAGGAAGTAGACCTCACGATTATCGGCTACTGTTTCTTCGAGCCCCCCTTCATACCAGCCCATATCCAGATAGATCTTAACATCAGAGGGCGGGTTCCATTTCAGCATATCTTTGAGGACGACTTTGTCATCCCACCAGAATGAGGAGGAGAGGCAGGCAGCACCCTGAAATACAGTGGGATTACGGTTTATAATATAAAAGGAAGATAGACCTCCCAGAGAGGAGCCCATGATAAAGTTATGTTTCCGCTGGGGTGATGCGGGATAATTTTTTTCGATATAGGGTTTTAACTCGTTGAGAATAAATTTCTCTGTATTGGTGAGTTCCCCTCCGAATGTACCGTAAGCCTTGGTGGTAGCTCTACTGGGAGTATAGTCATTCATACGGTTGGCGGTATTGTGTATACCCACTACTATCACTTCCGGGATAAGGCCCTGTTCGGTCAGACGGATCAGGGTCTCGTCCACCTTCCATTCTCCGGCAAAAGAGTTCTTGGCCTCGAACAGGTTCTGTCCGTCAAAAGCATAGATCACGGGGTAGGTTTTCCCTGAAGTCTGGTAATCAGCCGGTAACAGGATAGTCACGGGAGGGTTGAATTTGAGATAATTGCTCTTCCATGTCTTAGTAGATAATTTCTGATAGACTATCTCATAGCCAAAAAAAGTACTCTGCAGAAACAGCATCGACAATATCAATATCAGTCTTTTCATGGTACACCCCTTATTTTAAAGAGGATTCGCTATCCTCAAACAGGTCTTTATCTACTTCTACCTCGGTATTTTCTATGACATTTTCAGGGATGGAGGGCGCGTCCTGGACAGCCGAGGGACTCACGTCACCTGACAGAATTGCGGAGCCTTCTTCAATCATACCTTCCGCTTCCACAGCCGCTTCATTGCCGGATTTTTTATTGAATTTTTTTAATATTTCATTCATCTTTTTAATGATTCCCTCGTCCTCCAGGACACTTTCTATAAAACGGGTGTCATCAAAGTGCAGGTCGATGGGGATAGGGTAACGGACGATCTCTTTTTTGGCATTGATGAGTACATTGACTACCGGCTTCAGGGTCTGGGGAAATCGGTAATCTATGACCTGGCCCACTTCTCCGGAATTGAGCACTACAAAACTCTCTTTGGCAAAGATCTCTTCTTCGGTTAAAAAGCGGGGCATTTCCTGTACAAAACTACGGGCAATACGGGGTGCAAAGGACTTGCCACTGGACTTGTAGATATCTATGAGGGCATACCAGTAGGGACGGGCTTGTTTATAGGCACTCTCTGAAGTGATAGAATCAAATGTGTCTGCTATCCCGATGATCTGGGCGATCTCTCCCACCTCTTCTCCCCGGATCCCAAAAGGGTAGCCTTTTCCGTTATATCTCTCATGATGTAGCAGGACTATCTTCTGGATAAGAGACCCGTAGGATGACTGGGCCTTAATATATTCATAGCCGAAAATAGAGTGCTTTCGGATTATGTTTATTTCATCCTGATTAAGAGGGGGTTTTTTGGTCAGAAGTTCGGGTGGAATGAGGATCTTACCAATATCATGCAGCAGAGCTCCCACTCCGATGATCTTGAGTCCCTTGGCATTGTAGGAGAGTTTTTTAGCAAACAATATGGCAATAAGGCACACGTTGATAGAGTGGGTATAGGTATAATCATCCAGGTCCTTAAGTTCCAGCAGGTTTAACACCGTACCGTCAGACTGGCTGATCTCTTCGATAAATCCTTCCACCATCTGATTCAGGGCTTTTTCGGGGATCATTTGTTTTTTTTCTACTGCATTGACCATTTCTTTAGTCATGTCAATCGCTTTTTCCATGGTCTCGTCGGAAATCATGGGATTTTGCGGGGGTTTTTTAGGTTCTATTTTTTTGGTATAGTAAATACGCTTGATATTTCTTTTCTTTAATTCATTTATCTTTTCTTCGGTAAAAGCAACACCGCCATCCTGTATCTTTTCTCCGTCATCGGTATAGGAGGTCCCTTTTAACAGTATGCCGGGGTATAAAAAGTTTACATAGAGTTCGATACGGTATTCATTACTTGCAGCCATAGATTAACCTTTTCTCATCTTATTAATCATAGTCTCTCCTGAAAACTCTTCCATTTTCCGGTATAGTACGTGGTTTTTGGCACTGCTGTCAGCACCGAATATAGAATATAAAAACACTTTGATGGTATTAAAATTCTCGGTATGGAGGTGTTTACCGATATTTTCTATTACAAATGCGGAGATGGCATTGGGCATCCGGTAAAAGATATGCACCTCATCCCCGCCTGTAATGATCATAAACTGAGGGTCACGCACTACCTGGTTTACCACTTTTATGGAAAAGGCATTGATCACAAATTGTTCAAATGTGGAGTTGTTTTTATCATAGAGAGATCTGAGCTGGGGATACTGGATCAGGATCTTAAACTGACTCAGGATCTCGCTGACGTCTTTATAGCGGGAATCTATGGAATGAGCCTGCTGCCACATCTGTATGGCATTATAGATCTCACCTTCTTTATAATAAGCGGTAGCGATCTGGTAATACACATCCAGCTGTACTTCTTTTGACACCCGGGACACATATTTTTTGGCCATAGCTATGGCCTGGGTATAGTTGTGGTCCAGGATCATGATGTTGATGATCTTGACCAGCACGGTCTCAAATATATCATTGCTGTTCAGTAAGGTATTTAGTACTTTGATGGATGCTTTGTATTGTTTGAGTTTCACATAGCTGTCAGCCAGGAGCATACGGGCCTGTACATTGGTACTGTCTCCCGGTGCCAGGTTAGGAATGAGAGCAGAAAGCTGTTTGGAACAGGACTGGTACTCACCCACCTGGAACAGGACCCTGGCATAGAGAAAGTGAGCTCTCAGGTTATCCGGCTTTATCTTGATCAGTGTTGCCAGGTATTCCTTTGCTTTTTTATAGTTTTTAAATCTATATAATATGTCTGCTGCTTCATAGAGGGCTTTACTATGCTTGGGATGTTCATCCAGAACCAGAGAAAAGTAACCCAGGGCATCTTTGGGCATATCGATTTTTTTATACAGACTGCCTATTTTGATAAGAGTCTGTATTTTGACATTGGTCATGGCTTCTTTTTCGGCTGCTACTGAAGCACGCTCATAATAATCAATTGCGGACTTGTAATTATTCAATCCCTCATAGATCTGGCCCATATAGTTCAGGCTTACAATATCACTGGAGTTTGTACTAATGTGCTGCTGTGCCAGTTTCAGGGCTTTGCTGTAATTATTCTCTTTGATACTTTTTTCTACAGCAGAGAGGGTATTGTCTTTATTAAGGAACTTAACAATGGTGATAATCACAACGGTGACCAGGATAATGCCGGCAGAGATCCATACCAGGATCATAATATTAGAAGTATTTAATTCCATGTTTCATTAATTCCTTCAGCTGAAATTGTGATGCTAACAATGATTATTATACCTTAGGCATTCATCATTGCAAGTATTCTTTTACAATAAGAAAATTCAACATGGTCTTTTTATCGGACTTTCTAGTTCAGATATACAGCTAATTCTCCTACTTCTTTATTATTTCTTATCTGGTTCATGGCATTTTTTTCTATCTGCCGTATTCTTTCCTTAGTCAGGTTCAGCTGAGCTCCGATACGGGAGAGTGAATGGGGTTCTTTACCATTGAGCCCGAAACGGTACTCAATGATGGTTCTCTCTCTGTCACTGAGTCTGTGCAGGAGCTGGTCAATACTGTTCTGCAGACTGGAATACATGGCTCTTTCATCGGGGTGATCAGTAGATTCCAGGGCAGCATCTATACTTTTTTTCTGCAGAAAATCGGGTTCTCCCTGCTGGGTCAGTTCTTCCAGAGAAGAATGCCCGGATGAGATGTCCAGTAATTTTTTGATCTCTTCCTTGTTCATGGAGAGGTCTTTAGCAATTTTTTCGTCACGGGGCCGTTTACCATTCTTCTTGGAATACTCATCGATGTATTTCCCGATCTGCATCAGTTCATTAGCCCGGTTCATAGGGAGTCTTACCATTCTGGATTTCTCAGACAGGGCTTTTATGATAGACTGCTTGATCCACCATACTGCATAAGAGATAAAATGGAAGCCCCTCTTGTAATCAAATTTGGATACAGCGGTAATAAGGCCCAGGTTTCCTTCACTGATCAGGTCAGTGAGGGGCACACCATGGCCCTGGTATTTTTTAGCAACAGACACGACGAACCTCAGATTGGAAACGATCAGCTTTTCTATGGCCTCTTTATCTCCCTCTGCGGCCCTGCGAGCCAGCTCCAGCTCTTCTTCCCGGTTTAACAGGGGTATTTTATCTATTTCTTTAAGGTATACAGATACGGAGTTTTTATTGAGCATTCTCTCCAGTCCGGAAAGTCTCATGGATTTTTCTTTAGTACTGAGAGTCATGGTTGCCTCCTTTTTTCTTAACACCCTATATTAGCAATAGCTGTGCCATTGGCCATATTTTTTAATTCTATACTGGGTAATAAAATAAGCGCATGACATTTCTTAAAAGCCTGTTTGAATATGCGTCATTATGATACAAAAAATCCTTTAAAAACATCTGCTGGGTCATATTGGAAAAAAAGGGGTGTGGAGAGGGTTTTTCTATAAAGTAGCATTAAAAAAGCATTGAATTTATAATCTGTTAAAGCTGTAAAAGGAGAATAACTTGATACTGGGTGTAGGTACAGATGTCATCGAGATAGACAGGATCAAAGAAGTCTTTCAGGACAGAGATGAAAGGATGCGGGACAGGGTATTTACCAAAAAAGAATGGGATTACTGTTTTAAGATGAAAGAACCTTTTACCCACCTGGCTGCCCGGTTTGCTGCTAAAGAAGCCTATTTTAAGTGCCTGGGCACAGGGGTGATGGCTCTGCACGAGATAGAAGTGGTAAAGTATCCCAGCGGAAAACCGGGACTGGAACTGCATGGAAATACCCTGAAGGCATGGCAGAAAGCGGGTTCCCCTGAACTGCATATCTCCTTATCTCACAATAAACTGGTGGCCAATGCTGTGGTGATTATGGAAAAGCGATAAGCAAGGAGACGATAATGAAGATTCGATATACACTAGTAGCCCTGATGATAATAGGCATGTTATCAGCCTGTGGAAATAACGCCCTCACAGAAAAATCCAGGATTTGGCTGGTAAAATACGAATTATTCGTGGACGAATATATTGATTATTTCGTAAGTCATCCCGAGATGACCAATAGCAATCCTGAGCTTCCTCTTTCTCTGGAAGAAAAACTAATGACCCTATCCTGGGAAGCTGAAGAGATCAGAAAAGACCTGAAACCTGCTCAGGCCATCTATTTCTTTAAAGAATTTGGCCGAATTACCAGTAAAATGTCTCCCGGTAAGGTAATCAAGCCAGAGTCCGGAGGGGAAACTCAATCTCAGGAATAATGGATAGTAAAAAAAACAGCCTCCCTGATCAGGAAGGCTGTTTTTTTTATTTTAATGTCTTAGATGCTTAGGGGTTTTATCTTCCAGATTTCCTTAGCGTACTCACGGATTGTGCGGTCAGAGCTGAACTTACCACTATTGGCTACATTCATGATAGCCATTTTGGTCCACTTTTCTGCATCGCGATAAGCGGCATCTACTTTTGACTGTGCCTCGACATAAGAGGCGAAGTCTTTCAGCACATAATACACATCGGGGCGGTTACCATCTACCCCGTGCATGAGGGAGTCATACAGTTCTCTGAAGATATCGGGCCTTTCATTACCAGTAAAGGTGCCATCTATGAGCTGGTCGATCACTCTTTTAATGCGTGGGTCAGAATGATACAGGTCCCAGGGGTTATAGGTTCCGTTCTGATTGAGGGCATTGACTTCATCGGCTTTCAATCCGAAGATGAAGGCATTCTCTGCCCCCGCTTCTTCTACGATCTCGATATTGGCACCATCCAGGGTACCTATAGTAAGAGCTCCATTGAGCATAAACTTCATGTTTCCGGTTCCACTGGCTTCCAGGCCGGCAGTAGAGATCTGCTCAGACAGTTCAGATGCAGGGAAGATCTTTTCAGCCATGGAGACCCGGTAGTTGGGCAGGAATACTACTTTTATACGGCCTTTGACATCTTTGTCATTGTTGATGACTTTTGCAATATTGTTGATGAGCTTTATGATCAGTTTGGCCCTGAGGTATCCACTGGCAGCCTTGGCACCGAAGATAAAGGTACGGGGCTGAATATCTATTTTGGGATTAGACTTGATTTCGTTATAAAGGTGGATGATGTGCAGGACATTGAGGAGCTGTCTCTTATACTCATGCAGTCTTTTAATCTGTACGTCAAAGAGAGACTGTGGGTCGATATCTACATCCAGTTCTTTTTTGATAAAGTCAGCCAGGGTTTTTTTATTGGATAGTTTGATATCCTGGAATTTCTTGATAAACGCTTTATCGTTCAGGGATTTTTCCAGGCCTTTCAGTTCATCGAGCTGGGTGATCCACTTGTCTCCCAGGGTGGAGGTGATGAGTTCAGACAGCTGGGGATTGGACTTAAGAAGCCAGCGTCTCTGGGTCACTCCATTGGTCTTGTTGTTAAACTTTCCGGGGAAGTATTCATCCCACTGAGTCAGTTCCTGTTTTCGGAGCAGCTCAGTATGCAGGGCAGCCACACCGTTTACACTGTGAGTGCCTACTATAGCCAGCCAGGCCATGTTGATCATACCATCGTGGATGATGGACATCTTTCTGTATCTTTCAAAGTCCCCGGGGAACCTGGTATGTACTTCTGCCATAAAGCGGCGGTTGATCTCTTCCACGATCTGGTACTGACGGGGCAGGAGGCGGCTGAACAGGTCCAGAGGCCATTTCTCCAGGGCTTCAGCCAGCAGAGTATGGTTGGTATAGGCACAGGTGCTGGAGACGATCTCCCAGGCTGCTTCCCACTCCATCTTCTCCCAGTCTACAAAGATGCGCATCAGCTCGGGAATAGCCACTACAGGGTGGGTATCATTGAGCTGGAGGGCTACTTCTGAGGAGAACTTGGAAAAGTCGGAACCATGACGGTTTTTATAGGCCCGCACGATATCCTGTAGGGACGCGGAGACAAAGAAGAACTGCTGTCTGAGGCGTAATTCCTTACCGGGGTTGGTATTGTCATTGGGGTACAGTACCCGGGAAATATCCTGGGCAGAGTTGGACTTGGCTACAGCCTGGGGATAATGCCCGTCGTTAAAGAGCTGCAGGTCAAAGTCTTCAGGGCTTTCTGCTTCCCACAGACGCAGGGTGTTTACGGTATCTACTCCATATCCGATGATAGGGGTATCAAAAGGAATAGCCTGTATCACTTCAGCACCCACTCGGTGGAACTGTTTTCGGCCGTTTTCATCTATTTCGACTTCGGTTCTGCCGCCGAACTTGACTTCTACAGCCAGGTCATCTCTTTTGATGGCCCAGGGATCGCCATAGCGCAGCCATTTATCAGGAAACTCTACCTGGTAGCCATTGATGATACGCTGCTCGAATATGCCGTAGCGGTAGCGTATACCATAGCCATGTCCGGGCAGTTCCAGGGTAGCCAGGGAGTCCAGGAAACAGGCAGCCAGGCGGCCCAGTCCTCCGTTACCCAGCCCGGCATCAAATTCCTGGTCTTCGATGGTATTAATATCGACTTTTAATTCTTCCAGGACTTCTGCTACTTCAGGCATGATCTGAAGGTTGACCAGATTGTTACCCATAGCTCTTCCCATCAGGAATTCCGCAGACAGGTAATAGGCCTGTTTTACTTTTTTCTTATCATAAGCTTCACGGGTAGCGATCCACTTATCAGTGACCAGGTCCATGACGGCATAGGTGGTGGCAGAATAGATCTCCTGCTTGGTTGCGTCTTCCAGGGTCTTTCCATAATGTAATTTTAATTGTTGAATAATGTCGTTTTTCAGGACTTTTTTGTCCAGTTTTGTTTTAGCCATACTTAACTCCTTCGTGTATTAGAGGTATCACACTACTAAAATGCCCTATATTGTAGTGGAAACTCCTGAAAATCTCAAGTTGAGCGCCCTAAATCAGGGTAAATAGAGTAAATTAATGTTTTTTACCAGCCTGGGCCTGGACTGAGTCTATCCATGAACGGTTTACAGCCTCGATGTCATCCCCGAAAGTCTCTTTAAAATCATCAGGGGGGCAGGCCTGGAAGTAATAGCGCATAAGGCGCTCCTGGCCATAGACATCTGCCAGGTACTTGATCCAGGAGTGGCCTTCCTGGTAGTGTTTATAGATACGGGCCGGATTAAAGGTCATGGAGCCGCCAGGACGGTAACCGGACCGGAGCAGCTTCGTGATGGGCGTGAGGGCCTGTCCTCTTGACAGATAAAATGCCAGTTCCCGGTCTACCGGGGGCACCATACCTGACTGCTGGAACAGGTTATACTTACCTACCAGGTATTCGGCCATACCTTCCTCCCAGACATCAGCCCGGTCAACCCATACCAGCAGTCCCAGGTTCTGCTGAAGTTCCGACTTCAGGTATTTCTGAAATCCCTGGTCATTAAACAGGGCCCGGTAATATGCGGCTCCTGTTTTACCGGATAGTACAGGGAGGTCTTTCCAGGTATCCAGGTCAATATCCAGTGCCTGGAAGTCTCCCCGGGACAGTCCCAGGATGGCATGGCTCATCTCGTGGACAAAAGTATAGGAGGATAAGAGCCCCAGGTAATCAAAACGCATATCTACTGATAATTCGAACCGGGGCTGCCCCTCTCTGTTAAAAATACCATAGGAGATGCTGGTCTCAGCAATACTTTTGATTCCGGACTGGCTGTTGTTGTCATAGAGGTAAATATGGATCTTTTCATCCCGTATAAACCTCAGATTAGTCTCAAAAGTATTCCACCTGTCCATGGGTAGTAATACATCCTCCCGGATCTGCTGAAAATACCGGGATACCATATACTTGAGGAGGGGCATGTCTTTTTGAGCCCGGCTCCCCGGAAAATAATGAAAGCGGAAGGGCCCTTCATCGCTGCTTATCATCTCATTAGTGCTGCCATCCTGCTCGATTCCTTTCAGCATCTCATAGGACAGTTGATAAAAGCTTTTGTGGTAAGTCTGATACACTGCCTCAGCTATGCCGGACTGCCTGACCTTAATCAGGAAGGACTGAAACTTTTCCGGGCCGTAACGCTGATCCAGATAATAAAATAATTCCCCCAGGGCCTGTTCTCTGATCTGCTGCTCCAGAGGGTCTGTTGAATCCATAGCTGAGAATTCCCGGGCCGGGTCCTGATAGCGGGCGGAGCTATTTACAGCCGGGTCCATCCGGATAGACGGAGAACAGGCCAGGTTCAGGGACATAACAATGATAAGGATAATAGCACTTTTCAGGGTTTTTACTGTCACGGTGTACTCCTGTTTAGTTTTAGCATAAGAGTGCCGGTTCAGTCAAATAGTTTGAGGCGGGGCCGATATTGCTGTCAAATAAAGCAGAGAGAGTAGTTGCGAAAAAGCCAAGGGGGGGTTAAAATAAACCATGATCTGAAAAAGGAAATGATGTGATACATTCCCTGGAAATAAAGAAAGCCGGCCCTCTCCAGAATAAGACTATAGACTTTAAAGCTGTCAACCTCATCGTGGGAAACAACGAAGAAGGCAAGACCACCCTGACGGATATCCTCATCCATGAATTATTCCAGGTACATAAAAAAGATGGCCTCATCAAGCCACTGATAAGCAGGAGATTTGAACTGGATGATCAGGTCAGTCTGAGCCGGGATCCGGATAGCCCTGAGCTGGGCCCCTATGCCTCACTGCTGGTGATCCGGGAGGGGGACAATCGCTGGGGAGGAAAGTCGGGCCTGGATGTGGAAGATACCGCTTTCTGGAACCAGGAGATACGTGCTGTAATATACGGTAATGACAAGATATATTCAAAGATACAGAAAGATATTACCACTCTGCTGGGAGTGTCCCGGGCCAATACCTGGCTCAATAAGTTTCATAGTAATATGCAGGACTTCCTGTCTGTAGTAGAAGAAGAAAACCGGGCTCTGGACATGATGATCAGCGCTAAAGACAGCCTGTTTCACTATCAGGAGGAGCATGCTGCCATTCAGGCGGAGCTGGATGCCATGACCCAGTCACGGGAGCTGGATCTCACCCGGCGCCGAAAAGCCCTCATTGATCAATATTTTGACGTGATGGCTCGCCAGGAGGACCTCTCCCGCCAGAAACAGGAACTGGAGGCCAAAGACCTGTCCCGCAAGATCAAGTCCTGGCAGGATATACAGTCCCGCAAGCAGGAGACGGCCCACGCCCTGGTCCGGCAGGATTCAGAGCTGGAATATCTGCTTCGTGCTCAAAATGACCGGGAGGAACAGGCCCGGGAGCTCCACAGGGAAGTGATCGAAAACCAGATCAGGCTGGAAAGGGCCCGGGAAGAGGAAGCGAGCCTGTCCCGGGAAAAGACAGAACTCATGCAGGGTGAAAAAGCCCGTGCCGTGACCCGGCGCAGTACCCGTTCCCCTTTATGGATCGCAGGCTTCATTTTTAATATCATGGCCGGCTTCTCAGGTCTTGTCCTGGGAATCCTGGACTCTCTGTCTGTTCTGAAAATCGCTCCTGAACTGAACCGGATTCTCCTTCCCCTCTTTTATGGGGCGGGTGGAGTCTTTATATTTCTGTTTATCCTGATGCTGGCTCTGCACCTGGCTGCCATGGCCCGTGTACTGGATCAGGGGGAAAAAGATACGGCCCGGCTTCTGGAAGAGCTGGAGACCCGTATAGGGCTGGCGCATGAAAAATCCCTTATGCTGGAACAGGCGGAGGCGGCTCTGGAAAAAAGAAACCTGGCTCTGCAGTCACATTCTGATCGGGAGCATGCTGAAAAAGTAAAAAAAGAAAAAGAGAGATTAAGTGCCCTGCAGGTCGGTATCCAGCAGGAAGAATCAGACTGGCAGGCCCTGAACCGGAGCTATGAACAATTGATCGCTGAACAGAATACCCTGGATGGCCTGGGTCAGAAGGCCGCTGTAATAAGCCGGGAATTTGAAACTATGCAGGCAGAAGTGAAAAAAGCTTTTTCCACTGATAATAAAGAAAGGCTTCATCTGGAAAGTAAGGAGCTGGATAAGCTCCTTAAAAAAACAGAGGGGGCTCCCGATTATAACGAGGAAGATTATCAGGAAAAAGTTAAGAGAAAGGATGCTCTGAGTCAATCCATTCAGTCTATAAATTCTGAATGGGGCCAGTTAAAAGCCCGTATCCTGAGCCGTATCAGCCAGGCCCGTCTGGCCCTGACTCAGGGCCTGAATCAGGAAAAGCTAGACTTGTTTTATCAGGATGCCCTGAGCTGGGATCTGAGAGAGGATCCCTATAATATAACCGGCCTTTCAGCCCGGGTCAAAGACCTGTTGCTGAGGCTGGAGCAGGATATAGTTTATAGTGAGACCATCGATCAGGCCCTGAAAAATATGGACGGGCGCCTGGACGGCCTTATTGCCGGGGTCCTGCATTCCTCCCGTTTTCAGGAATTGTGGAAGTCCATCACTCTGGGACGTTATGTGGCAGTGCATACCCAGATCGATAAAAAAGTGAATATTTTTGTAGAGGATAGCACCGGGAAACGATTCCCCTTTTCCTCCCTTTCTACTGGTACCCGGAACCAGTTTTACCTGGTCATGCGCATGTCCCTGGCGGCATTACAGATGGACCAGCCCGGGATTCTGATACTGGATGACGCATTTATCAGCTTTGATGGAGCCCGCAGAAAGGCTGCAGTACAGATCCTGAAACAGATGTGGGGGGAGGGCTGGCAGATAGTGTATAGCTCCGTCAATGAGCAGGCTATGGAACAGGTATTTAGCGAGGTCTTTGGCGGAGATCTCCATAAGATCACTTTATGATGAAAAAAAAAGTATATACAGTGACTATTCTGGGCCTGGGCCGTATAGCTTATAGCCTGGGACTGGATAAAAAAAGAGAGCAGCCTGCTTCACACAGCCATGCCTTCGGGGGGCATCCCGGGTTCCGGATTACAGGCGCTTGTGACATCGATCCCCATAAGCGGGAGCGGTGGCAGCCTAAATATAAAAAAGCTGCAGTATTTGTAGATTATGAGACTTTACTGAAGCAGCTACAGTCTGATATAGTAGTGATCGCATTGCCGGAAGAGCTGCACCTGGCTGCATTCAGAGAGTGCTGCGCCCACAGGCCGTCCCTGGTAGTGCTGGAAAAGCCTATTGCGGCTAATCTGGCAGATGCCCGGGAGATCCTGAGACTGCAGAGAGAGAGTGGCCAGGCAGTAATGGTCAATCATGAACGCCGCTATGCCAGGGATTACCAGGCGGCACGGAATCTGATCGCTTCAGGCAGCCTGGGCTCCTTAAAATCAGTGCGGGCCCGGATCCTGACTGATGTACCCGCCCTAAAAAAGGGTGATGATCAGGACGGGCAGTCCTGTCTCATACATGACGGCACCCACCTTCTGGATATGGTGGAATTTTTAAGCGGAGAGCGGATCTCTGTACAGCAGGCCCGGGGTACGGGCTCTCAGGGAGATACCCACACAGAGGGTGTGGTAGTGGATGCCCGGCTGGGGGATGCAGCTCTGTACATGGAGTTTGGCATGGGCAGTGATCATTTTGAGTTCGAGATAGAGATGGATTTTGTGTCGGGCAGACTGAGAATAGGGAATGGCATACTGGAGCTGTTTCGCTCCCGGCCCAGCCCCTACTACCAGGGG
>CAZIAD010000045.1:0-26457 GCA_964537555.1 uncultured Brevinematales bacterium | reverse complement strand
GTATCACTTGTTATTTATGTTATTCTTGTTTGAATTATTGCCCGAAAAGTGCAGTACAAATATATTCAAAGATTTGGATGAAGTCATACACTATTGAAAAAGGACGTTATCCCCATCCATACGCAACTTATAATGATATTTTAGATCAAAAAAAATGAAGAAAGAGAATATTTTTCTCAATAAAACCCGTGCCCAGGCCCCGAGCCCGGTGGGTTAGGTAACATTTAATGGAGTTGTAATGGCCAGTTTAAGTATTCCAAAGCTGTATCAGCAATATTTCATCAATAAATCTGATGAAAGAAGAGAGATGTTTGAACAGCTTTATGAGATTTTTAAACCTTCCTCTGGTATTTACCCAGGAAGTTTTGTACATATCACACCATTCTTTTATATTAAAGAGATGACTTATATAGACTCTGATAAAAGGATGAATAAATTTTTCTCAGACCAAGCCGTAATTGACTATATCAATGAGGAAAAAATCTATGATAAAAATCCGGTAGTATCCTGGTTTCAGGAGGACTATTCAACAAAACTACCTATTGATGAAAACAAGTATGATATCCTTTTCTCCTTCTATGCAGGTTTTATCTCTCAACATTGTAAGAAATATTTGAAGAACAATGGAGTATTGGTGTGTAATAATAGTCACGGAGATGCCAGCATAGCTTACACTGATTCTGATTATACCTTGATTGGAGTGATAAAAAGGAATGGAAATAAATTTCGGATTGAAAAACAGAATCTGGAATATTTTTTCCAAAAGAAAGATGGAAGCATAATCGATACTCAGAAAGTTCTAAAAAGAATGATGGGTGAAAATTTTTCCAAAACAGGGTATGCTTATATATTCCGGAAAACTTCGACAAACTAGGACTCAACCGACAGACTCTGCCCCATGCAGTGCCAATCTCTTATGCGAGGTAGGGCTCAGTCGAAATACCGGGGATGACCTATCTTGATTTGAACAACTCCCACAAGGCCTGACGTTTGTGTCAGGCTTAGTACGGTTTAATAAATAATTGGGAATAGGAAAGAAAATGTACACACCGCTGGAAAGAGAAAAACATTATCAGGAATTATCAGATTTTCTGAAGACTGTAGATACCATTCACACTATCACCAGAGTTGGCTCTGGAGTTACCGGATTCCGTGACATTTACTCTGACCTGGACTTTATGCTCTCCTGTGAGACCCGGGAAGATATTGAACAGTCCATAGATGCCATATCCGCTTATTTTTATAAATTAACATGTCGTTACTTCAAAGTGCTAGATTTCGGGTGGAGGCTGATCTATGCTATCCTGGATAACGATCTGGAATTCAATGTGTCTCTGGTCACAATGGAGAAAACCCACTTCTTATCCGAACAGGTCGATGTAGTATTCAGCCGGGATGCTGCTTTTAAAAAACAATTGGAAGATGAGCTAAATAACAAGCTGGCTGATCACTCTTTTGTACAGCTTGATCCCAATATCGATTTCTTATTTTTGATGCATATCAGAAAATACGATATTTACAGGAAGAGAAACGACCTGATCGGAGCACTAAAGGAACTTGATGAAGCCAGAAACTGTATTCTTCAGGTACAGGCGGCAAAGGAAAACATTAACTTCAATTGGATCAAGTACTATAATGAACTGGATACTGCCTTTCAGGAAAAGTATATTGCAAGCTATCCTTTACGCTATGACTTTGATAGTGCTGAGGCAGCCAGGAACAGGTTAATCGGCCTCTTCTTGGCACTGCGGCCCGACGGGGAAGAGGGGGTTCGGGAGTATTTAAGGAAAAATACAGGCAGCCCAATCACTTAAAAGGCGGGGCAGGCCGTAGAGGTTAATGCTATGTAAGTTATAATACGCTGAGTCATATTTATCACCCCGACCAGGAATAGCGGCAATATACCGGTCTCCCCAGGGGATATTCTGAGCTACGATAGGATGAGAGTATGAGGATATGGTCTTGTTCACTGTATACATCTTCATCCAGGTCGTATATAAAGTAAAAGTCCAGGAGTCTGTCTCCATCCATATCACCAGCCCAGGCCAGAGTAATCTTATGGCTTCGGTAGTCTGCATTTCCGGAAAAATACCGGGAGACCAGGACCTGTGTCTGTGAATGATCCCTGTCATATAGGCTTAATAAAGCCACAGAGCTTTGATTCGGGTCTGAATGCCTCTCATAATCATCAGGAAAGATGCACTGCTCGATGGCAATATTCTGGGTGGGAGTATGGATCACAGTCCTGTCCGGGAGAGTTAATGTACTGACCGGCAGGCCGGGGAGTGAAAATACCGGACCATCCCTGAGCTCCGGGGCATAGATACATAGCAAATGTTCCTCAAAGTCTTCGGGGCTTATCACCCTGACCAGGGATACATCCTGTTCTCTTGCATCATTATATTCGGTGAAGTTATTGTAGGCCAGGGCCTGGCTGGTGAGGCGGCTATCTTTAAACAGATGCACTTTGGTTCCGCTGGGGACATTCAGGTATTGATCAAACAGGGATTTTGCATAGACCTCTTCCGTAGGCATGAATCTGAGGGGGCCTATCTTTATCCCAGGCCTGGATTGATAGTCCAGGGCTGTTTTATCCACCTGTATATTACTCACTGAAAAAGGGTCCAGCAGGGCACTGCGTGCTACCCATCCCTCCTGATTATTAGTCAAATATATCTTCACCAGAGGCTCTGACATATTTTTCCCCTGCAGTCTATACTTAATGAGAGAATAATTCTGGCTGATAGGATAATATACTTTTTCATCTCTGAGACTGCTTCTCAGAATCCGGGTGTGATTGCTATCCTCATAGATACTCAGGCCCCCATACCGTAATGTCATTATGTCCGAATCCAGCATATCCTCAGTAGGGATAAGGACCTGATATTGGCGGCTAATACTGTCTTTCCGGCTGCTCAGAAAAAGATGATCCCGGTTGGTCTGTACTGCGCCGTATTCCAGTTCAGGCCCCGTACTGATCAAAAAGTCCGGAGATCCATCCTGGTCCAGGTCAGCAGCCCAGTCGATGGAATATTGGAGTGGATCCTTTGGATCCATGGAGCTAAGGGTATTAGTGGCAGGCTGGAGCGGGATATCAGTACTGGTTATCATTCCATATTTATCCATACTAAACCCCGGTTTATAATAGATAGCCCGGGATATAGAATTACTCATGAGTGATGCCTGATACAGGCTCAGGTAGCCTTCGGGTAAAGGTTCACGGCCTTTGAGTATGAGGAGTATATCCCCTGATCCTTCAGGAATATCAAACATCCCATTGATGCTGCCAGGAGTCTCTACCGGATGAGCATACTGTATCCCTGCGTCCTGCCGGATGACCTTAGCCTTTTGGAGGCGCATTCCGAAATCCATTTTAGTGAGGACATACCATACTGAATGCAGGGGCAGGCGGATGTCTCTCTTCTGGATCTCTTCGCTGGTATAATACTCCCATTTTTGAGAGACAGGGTCTCTGAGGTCGTTACGCCGGTATTCCGGATCCAGTTCCTTTTCAGGCTGATAAGACACCAGGGCCACCCCGGGCAGCCATCCATAAGTATTCCCCATCCTGACCCTCACATAAGCTGAGGTTACCGGATTATTGAGATAAGCTATGGTGGAGAGCTGTCTGGTCCCACGGGGTGCAGCACAGACGAATACTGTATCTCCATATTGCAGGTTAGTGAGCAGTGATCCAGGATCTGACGGAGTCTTGTAGACAGGTGTATGGGGTATACGGATATAGTTAAGGGTATTATACTTGCCTTTGCAGGATAATAGCAGGAAGAAGCTCATACCTATTAAAAATGATCTCAGCAGCATAAGGCCCTCCTACAGAGTCGGGCTGACTCTTGTTTTTTAATGATCACTCTATAATATCAAATAATAGGAAATCTTTCATATTCCAAACGATTTTGCTCTTCCATCTTTTTTGCTTCAGGTGTATAATACTTCAAAATCCAACAGGAGGGGAAGATGAGAAAGAGAGTGGGTTTGCTTATGATATTGATGCTGGTATCCGGGTTTGCCTTTGCTGAGATGCCTGCTGTGAGTGGACACTGGAGAAACTTCAGTCCGGTAGGAAATGAACAGTTCGTAGCCTCTGAGTTTAACATACGTCCCATGAGTTCCCAGGAACAGCTGATCTACGGACTGGAAAATGAAGATCTGACACATTGTGTGATCATAGAAGAGACTCAGAAGTATTTTGTACTCACTTCTGACTACCGTCTGGAACTCAAAGATTCTATGACAGTGACCTATAACGGAATGATCCTCCGGGATGACTCGTCCAGAGATTATATCATGGCCGTATTCAGGGCTAACCTTCCCAGTATGTTCTACACCATCAGCACCGATGGTAATAAGATGGTACTATCCAGTCTCATGCAGAGCTCCCTGGACGGCAGCCTCTTAAAGGATAAATACTCCCGTTTTTAAAATAACATCCCCCTAATTAGTAATAGAGAGAGGTGAAGACCCGCGGTGATTGCCGCGGGTTTTCAGTGTTGTGTCGAAAAATACTCTCATCCACACCATTAAAAAACTTTCCAGAAATTTCCGGCTGGTGATATAATATGTCCGGAGGTGCCTATGAAAATCACTGTGATATTTCTGATGTTAAGTATGTTTCTCTGTACCGCCTGTCCCATTTTACAGGGGGTATATACCATCGATGTCGTACTGGAAGAAGACTCCGCGATTATCTTTTCCAGTGGAGCCCGTATCCGGTTTGATATCTATGCCTATGATACGGCAGTGGCGGATGTACCGGCCAGCCTGGTCAAACAGGAGTACCTGCCCATAGCATCTATCCCGGAACACTTCAGCCTCTATTATGACACTTATTTTAACAAATATGTGGAATACAGCTCGGGCAATGGAGACTTCGGGTATAGCCTGGCCTATGTCATAGATGCCAACGGGGACGACGTGGTCAATGATTCAGATTATGTGATGGATTACAACCGGAATCCTCCCGTTTTCTCGGGGCAGGGCTTGAGGGACCTGAGCGGCACCTATTATGTGAGGCCGGCCCTGGAATTGACCAATACCAACCTGATCTTCTGAATAATAAAGGGGCCGCTTTTCAGCAGCCCCTGGGTATTTCGGAATGAAGTGTTTTACTCTATGCCTAACTGACGGATCAGGTCTTTGCGCAGGGCCTCGTGATCCAGGGCTACCTGCTTTTTTACTTCCGCCAGGTTGCTGCCCCGTCCCCGTGTCGTAAAGTAAAACTTGATCTTAGGCTCAGTCCCGCTGGGCCGGGCGATCACTTTAGCGCCATGATCCAGTATCATTGAGATGACATTGGAAGAGGGGAGCCCTATCTTGCCCACCAGCTTTCCGGTCTTTACGTCGGTAATAGTGTCTGCCTGGATATCCCGTACTCTCAGGGTCTCTATGCCCCCGATCTCGGTGGGTGGGTGCTCCCGGAGGCTGGTCATGATGGACTGGATCTTTTCCGCCCCTTCTTTCCCGTCGAATTTTAAAGCGATCTGGGATTCAGTATAATAGCCGTACTTGATGTATATCTCTTCCAGGACCTGGATCACCGATTTACCGATGCTCTTGTAGTAAGCCGTCATCTCCGCAAACAGACAAGCACTGGATACTGCGTCTTTATCTCTTACAAATTCTGCAGCGTTATAGCCATGGCTTTCTTCACAGCCGAAGATGTAATGGCCTTTGCCACTTTGTTCGTATTCGCGGGCTTTGAGGCCTATCCACTTAAAGCCGGTCAATACTTTTTCGGCCTGTATGCCCAGGTCTTCACATATATCCATGATGAGGCTGGTAGTGACTATGGTGGTCACCACGCGGGGGTCTTTAGGCATAGTGCCGGTATTTTTCTTTTCAGTGAGGATGTAAAACAGGAGCAGGCTGGCTATCTGATTACCATTAAGGAGGGTGTAGCTGTTGTCGGGATTTTTTACGGCTGCACCGATACGGTCGGCATCAGGATCGGTAGCGAGCAGGATGTCAGAGCCTGTGCTTTTTGCTTTGTCCATTCCCATCTGCATCGCTTCTATGATCTCAGGGTTAGGGTAGGGAGTGGTGGGGAAATGTCCGTCAGGGGTGGACTGTTCCTCTACCAGGATCACATCTTTAAAACCCCATGATTTGAGAGCCTCGGGTACCATCTTATAGCCGGTGCCGTACAGGGGGGAGTAACATATCTTGACACCCGAGTCAGCGATCACCTCAGGGTGAATAGACAGGGTCTTTATAGCCTCCAGATAGATAGGGTCATGCTCACCGTCTATGATCTTAAACAGAGGGCTTTTTTTGACTTCATCAAAAGATAAGGTCTTTACCTGCCTCAGGTCTTTTACTTTTTTTACTTCTTCAATGATAAGATGGTCATGGGGTGGTGTGACCTGGGCGCCGTCATCCCAGTAGACCTTATATCCGTTATATTCCTGAGGATTATGGGAAGCCGTCACCATCACTCCATTGAGGGCTTTATAATGGCGGATCGCAAAAGATACGGTGGGGGTGGGGTGGATATCCTCAAAATAGTAGACCGGTATGCCGTTAGCGATCATGACTCCCGCCACCGTCCGTGCAAATTCATCACTCATGATACGGCTGTCTCTGCCTACTACCATTCCACGTTTTTGCTGCCCTGTGGCCAGGATATAGTTAGCCAGGCCCTGGGTCACTTTTTGTACCACATAGATGTTCATACGGTTGGTTCCAGCACCCAGAGTCCCTCTGAGGCCTCCGGTCCCGAATTCGAGGTCTTTGTAAAAACGGTCGGTCAGTTCTTTATGGTTATTTTCTTTTACTAATTGTTTAATCTCGTCCTGGGTCCGGGCATCATAGGGGGTGTTCTGCCATTCTTCTATGCGGTCTAAAATGAGCTGGTCCATGATGTACTCCTTTTAAGAAATCGATGATAATTTTAGCATATTTTGAGAAAATTCTCCAGAACTGATTTAAAGAGAAATAGTTTCACAAACGCTTGTTTTTTTTTATTTTCAGGGTATATTATTTATAAGATTTTAAGGACATAAGAATGAAAAGAATGAAATGGATTATCGTATTTTTTATTATCATCTCTTCAGTGATCTCTTCCTGCATGGTCCTGGATGGCCTGTTTCAGGACATGGTGGAAAGCCCCCAGGCCCAGATCAGCACAGATCTCAGCACTGCCCGGACTAATCAGTTTAAGTGATCAAACCCTGTATCATATTGCTGAACCTGATCAGCATATCATAAGCCAATACCATCAAGACCAGTGACACGGAATAGGAGAAGATGATGCGGACAATATCTTTTCCGGTAGTTGTCCTCTCATTTTTTAATGTCTTTCCCATGGAAGCTGCAATGATCATGAGGATGATCAGTATCATATAGTAGGAGATCTTGTTATACACCAGGGCAGACAGATAGTGAAAATTGATCCCTGAATTAAAAATAAAGTCCTGGTACCTCACTATATTGACCAGAGAGGTAGTCCGGGCTTTGTTTCCGGGACTGAGCTGGTAGATGGCATTGATGTTATACACCAGAGGTATGACTTTCTGGCCATTGACGGTTTTTTGCAGACTGATATTGCCCGATTTCACATTCCAGTATTTGGCATTCAGAGTCAGTATCTCTCCGCCCACTTCCTTGGCGAATGGGGTAGTGATGATATAATAGAGATTATCATTTTTATCGTAGCCGAATATCTTCATGTTTTTGATATAGTATATGGCATCCGCTTTATACACTCTTTCCATGGATACCACTGCTTTCCCCATTTTAAAGGCCACATTTTCTTTATAGGGGAAATACTGCAGGTTATTCAGTTCAGACATCCGGATCTTACCTTCCTGGATCTCCTTCAGTTTGGGTTTGGACTTCAGGCCCATTTTTTTGTAGATCCGGGTCTGTATGATATTCTGTTCCATACTGGGCAGGGCGACTTCATTGATGATTATGGCAAAAGTCAGATTAAATAATATAAAAAACAGGAATTGTAGGACAAAGCCCGAGTCATTGCCTGACATCTCATTTTTACCCTTAAAGACCAGGGACCATAAAATGGAGATGGATGCGACCAGGGGCAGGTAGGTCAGAATGGTAGACAGGCTTTCAAAGAAGAGCCAGCTGGCCTCCACCTGTGTCACTTTCCAGTGATAAAGTACAGCCCCCCCGATGGATAATATCAGTAATAAAATAAATAAGAATAAAAAACGTGGTATCTTCCTCATGCTACTCCTCCCTTTTTACTCATCAGGGCATCTTTGAGCAATATCATTCCCAGGCTGATGAGTGATGCCAGGACAGTAGTAAAGAGGCCGGGAACCAGTACCTTGGCGACCGGGCTTTTAATACCGAATTTTATTACCTCGAACAGAGTCAGATAATAGGGGAATGCTATAAAGGCAATCAGGCCCACTATGAGCAGGGTTGACATAGACAGGAAATAGGCCTTTTTCTCGTTAAAAAAGAAGCTGATGGAGGCCACCAGAGAGAAGAATCCGATACTGACCAGAAACAGTCCCAGCAGGGAAAGAATCATATTATTGATCTTAAATGAGGTATTAAAGATATCCTTCAACTTCTTGATGTACTCTACATAATGGTTAAATAACCAGTGGGATATCCCGGTATCGGTTAGCTGTTTGACGGAATTTTTCCGGACCAGAGACTTATTGTAGCTCTTATATCCCGGGCCGTTGTTCCCAATATATCTGCTGCCTGAGACAGAGAGGCGTGTCTTGGAGACAGAGCCATCTGTTAAAAAATATACAGTATCATCAAAGATAAGGCCGTTTCTGATTGTCCCGCCTTTCATCTTGTGCAGGTAGACTTTGAGGTCTCCTTCAGGATGTATACTGGATTCCTCGACATCAGTGATAGTGGATAGGGCGGGGAATTCGGGAAAATCTTTGATCTCCATCTTTACCAGGAAAAAGGGGATGATAAGCAGGGCATTTATGGCAGCCAGAATGGGTATGACCCTCATGGCATAGGCTTTGTCAAAAGAGATCTGAAAAGCAAAAAACATGGTACTGGCTATGACCAGGATAAGTGGTATGGAATAGCCTAATACCCCCAGATATTGCATCAAAGCCTTGCTCCAGAACTGGCTCTCCCCCCCTGATTTAAAGAATAAGACCATGGCAAAGAAGTATATCAGTAGTATAGCTGCCAGGAAGAGAAAGGTCTTTAATATCATTAACAGGTATTTTTTGATCGCCATCCAATATAACATAGCTTTTCCTTATGATTACTCACCTTCTTATCGGCTTCTCACTGTCTGAAAATTTAATGTATCCGCTCTTTTTCTGTATAATTATAGTAAACACCCTAAAAATTAGCGAATTTTATATTTTTCTGAAAAAATTGTTGACCTTTTATATTTTTACGTTAAAATGAATTACGATGAAAATCGTATATCAATTTCCTAAATGTTAAAAAAAACTTAGGAGGCTATAGATGGCTGAAGTATTGCTGAAAAATGTGACCAAGGAGTATGAAGGAGGCGTGATTGCCGTCCAGGATGTCAACCTGCAGATCCAGGATAAGGAATTTGTAGTATTGGTTGGACCTTCCGGATGTGGTAAATCCACCACCCTTCGTATGGTAGCCGGTCTGGAAGAGATCACCGAAGGTGAGATCTTTATCGATGGTGAGGTTGTGAATAACAAAGCTCCCAAAGACCGTGACATTGCAATGGTGTTCCAGAACTATGCGTTGTATCCCCACATGACTGTGGAAGAAAACATGGCATTTGGTCTGAAGCTGAGAAACTATCCCACTGATGAGATCAAGAAGAGAGTAAAAGACGCTTCTGAGATCCTGGGACTGAACGAATTATTACAGAGAAAGCCTAAGGCTCTCTCCGGCGGACAGAGACAGCGTGTAGCGGTAGGACGTGCTATTGTACGTCGCCCTAAAGTGTTCCTGTTTGATGAGCCTTTGTCCAACCTGGACGCCAAGCTCAGAGGCCAGATGCGTGCCGAGATCATCAAGATCCACGCCCGTCTGAAAGTGACCACTATCTATGTGACACACGACCAGCTCGAAGCTATGACCATGGGTGACAAGATCGTGGTAATGAACAACAAGCTGGTACAACAGGTAGGATCTCCTATCGAAGTCTACCGCAAACCTACCAATAAATTCGTAGCCGGTTTCATCGGCTCACCCCCCATGAACTTCATGGTGTGTGATGTGACTGAAAGTGGTGGCGCAGTAGTACTGGACTTCGGCGACTTTACCCTGAAGCTGCCCTCAGACAAAGGTGAAAAAGCCCGTGACCATGTAGGCAAGAGATGTACCTTTGGTATCAGGCCTGAAGACCTCTATGACGCATCTACCTTCAGCGGAGAAAGAGATGGAAACCAGGTGATCGCCAATGTGGAAATCGTAGAGCACCTCGGCGCTGAGTCATATGTCTATTTCACTACTGAGAATTTCCCTTTCATCGCCAAATTTGACCCTGCAGTAGTAGTACATATCGGTGATACTAACCGTGAAGTATGGTTCGACCTGAACAATGCCCATCTGTTCGACTTAGATTCAGAAATGGCTCTGTTCTAAACAAATATTATACATCAGGGGGCTGTCTATTCAGACGGCCCTCTTTTTTTTTAACAAGGGAGAATTCATTGAAAAAATACTTTGTTTTTATTGTTATGTTAGGTTTCTCCGCCTGTGCTGCCCCCCCGCAGCGTTTTATCAATGCAGCCAAAAAAGGAGATCTGGCCAGGATGGAACAGCTCAGGTCGGAATACTCGATCCCTCTGGATACCCGTGATAATACCGGGGCTACTGCCCTGCACTGGGCCTGCCTGGAAGGCTGGACCAATGTAGTACAGGCTTTATTGGAGGAGGGCCTGGATCCCGATATCAGGGAAACTGAGACCGGCTATACTCCCCTGCACATGGCAGCCTGGAAGGGGCACAATCTGTCTGTCAGGCTCCTGTTAAAACACGGTGCTAGGGTAGACATAAGAGATAATGTCTATGGGAACACTCCTCTGTTCTGGGCAAATGCCTACGGGCAGTACTCTACCGTAGCCCTCCTGGTCACCAATGGAGCGGATATCACCCTGACCAACCGCCTGGGGTACAATGTCATGCATGTAGCAGCCCGGGAGAAGTACACTCCATTGATACAGTACTATCTGTCTCTGGGTATGCCGGCCGAGACTGTTCATGCCGGCAGTGGGCTGACACCCGTCATGATAGCAGCACATCAGGGGCATGTCCCGGTGATGCGACTGCTCCTCACTAATGGAGCAGATCCCCTGCGTACTAATAAGCAGGGCCTCTCGGCTGTAGACATGGGACTGGCCACTAAGCGGAGCTTCATGGTGAAGTATATAAAGGATATGATATCCAATGGGACTATTGTGATGCCCTAACGGGCTCCATACTTTCTTGCAGCCCCAAGAAAGTATGCAAAGAAGGGGCTTTTTTGGACGTTGGGACTATAGGGCCTCCCACCGCGGAATGTCTGCTGGAGTATAGCTGGCATGGTGCCAGGCGGGCTGAATGTCCTGGCGGAGGGGTGTAGGCTGGGGTAGGTCAGCCCTGCTGGGGTGTAGGGTGGGGCGCACGGTGCGGAGCGTAGCAGGCAGCCTTTCGGCAGGGTACAGGGAGTATTATTGGTTGCAGATTATGTATCAGTTGCAGTTTGGAGCTCAGACTTAAAAAGAAAATGCCCACTTTTGACTAGTGACTATCGACTATTGACTCATTTGTCAGCCTGAGTCTCTACCCTATACTTTACTTGACTACCGAAGGATCTTGCCTTGTCGGCGGGAGTAAGTGCCGGGTCTGCCATGGAGTGCCTATGCCGGAGAACATGAGAAACCGCAATGACGGAAGATATCGAACAGGAGGTCTTTATCTTTCAGACATGAATATCCAGTCCCATATCTTTTTCTATTTTCATATATATATCAGTAACCGACAAAAGATCCAGGTCCCCGCTCATGTCCCAGATTTTGAGCATATCCAGTACCTCCTTATGATGTGACCTGTAATGCGCAGCGATATATTCCAGTGCCTGATTTGGTAAGCGAAATTTGCTGTATTCACGTCCATCATTATAGGGAGATTTGCTTTTCATGCCATGCCTCCTCTTTATATCGACACAATAGTAAAAAATTTCCAATCATTTAATATATACCATGAATCCAAGCAAAACAAATGAATCAGAGGAAAATTTACAATCGTCCTATTTCCTTTACTTCTGCCGAGATTTGCCTGAAACCCGACTGGCCTTCTTCTGGACACAATTCAACCAACTTACAATTCTCATATAGTCGAAAGAAATCAATAGAATCACTGATTCCTCTTTTCGACTCTGGATTTAATCCTTTTTGTCCGAAGAGCCTCTGGAACGACTGGATTAGACACCGTACTTGTATATGTCATTATGAAAGGCTACTTTGCACAAAGAATTCCTTACTGAGACTTGGAGAATGATAGAGGCAGGGACTACGTTTTCATTGGCGGTACCCAGGATGGCAATGAGTCGATGGTGTCATGAAGAGTACATACAGAGAAAAATATTTGCCAGAGCAGAGGAAAGGTGGTACAATAGGTCCGACTGGGCTATACTACTATCACTTCCCATAACTAAGTCCATGTCGCCAGACTAAGGACCTGCTTATAGGAAAATTCATTAAAGGACAATAATATGCACTCTAAGGAATTATCATGAAAAATATACTCATTTTCTTATTTCTCGGAATATTTACATTATCTTTTGCTAATGGCAGCCCCACAGCTATTGGGTATAATTTGGCTGGGGGAAATATCATTTATATAAAAGATAATAATGTTCTATGCCAAAGGGAAGATCTGAAAATCAGTCCAAAATATACGCAGACAAAAGTCTCAGTCCGTTATGAACTTAAAAACACATCAAATTCTAAGCACAGTGTTAGATATAGTTTTCCCATTGCTCATCTAGGAATCTCATGGTTAAAAAGAAAGGATATGCTCAACAAAATTAATTACTCCATTAAAGTAAATGGTAAGAATGTTGAGTGGAGTCAAGAATGGGGAGAAAGCACTTACAGTTATAAAAGTTATTACGACTATAATAACCATACGGTTACAAATAAAATAGCTCTATATACCAGTGAACTAAATTTTGGCCCGCAGGAAATGAAAGTCATTGAAATTGATTATACTCAACCCAATTATTTTGAAATTGAAGAAACATATCCATCACGTTTAAGTGATGTGGATCATTATTTTGGATATTTCCTTCATACAGGAGGCAACTGGAAATTTGGAATCATAAAGGATTTCTATTTAGATATTGATTTTTCTTATTTACTGGAAAAAGGTAAGCAGGATGCAATTAATAAATTGAAAAGTGGATATACTACCCCGAATTGGTTATCAGAAGCGATTAAATTTTCAGGAAAAATCGATTCATCTCATTTAATGATACATAAAAAGGATTTCAAACCTACTAGGGAAGACGATATTTATCTTTGTATCTCTGATGGACCGCTAATGAACACTCTGTATTATAAATCTCAAAACAGTTTACTTAAAAAGATGAAAATCAAGAAGATTGAGGCATCAAGCACTTTGAAAAATTATCCAGCCAGTCTCGCCTTTGATGGCAAGTTAGATACTGCCTGGGTTGAAGGTAATACTGAATTTGGTGAGGGAGAATGGATAAGTATTGAATTTGAAAACTCTATTCATGTAGATACGTTGAGTTTAGTTAACGGATATCTTAAGACAAAAGATCTATTTTTCAAAAATAATCAGTTAAAAAAAATCAGAATAACCTGCTTCAATGGAACGGAAACTATACTCTCGAAAATTGAATATTTTTCAACTAATTCCTATGAAATCTTTAATACTACTAATCCAGTCAATATAATTCCAGGTAGCTTTATTGACATTAACACCAATTTGACTAAGATAAAATTCGAGATATTGGAAGTCTATCCCGGAACAAAATATAATGATACATGCATTTCAGAAATTTTGATACAAGGGGCAGAGCATCGAAACTCACTTAAAAAATTTATGACTCCGGACTTTAGTGGATTCAGAGATATATACCAAACGTATGAACTACCATAGAATGTATAGCTATAGTGATTTTTGCATCCAATAACTAAGGCCTGTGGCCATGCATGCCCCCGTTGCCGAGTCATACAAGGTAGAAAAACTCTGGTCATATACACTTACTTAATCCCCCGATAATAATCAACAGGAAATATTATGGGTAAACAAACAGCTCTGGCAATGACCCAAAAAGATGAACGAGAATTCATTTCTTTTTTAAAGACAACTGGCGATATCCAAATAATCAAAAACTGGTCTCCCTTGGAAGAACCGGTTTTTATAGATAGCTTTGCTATGGATGAAGAAAAAGACTGGTGTTATTTAATATGGAATAAAGATTTTGATTGGGACATCAGGCTTGTGCCTATTCAGGAAAACTATATCACTAATAATCGAAGATTTTACGTAGATACCTATGAAGCACCAGTCATAGAATATTCACGGCATAATTTTCAAGCTGAGGGCAATTATGGGCGGGTCTATTGGAGTAAAAATTTCCTGAGCCCAAATAAGCTGAAATACGATGTTGAGCTATTTAATAAATGGTATATGAAAGTGGCCAGATGGATCAGAAAAAATGGGAGGCAGGAAATAAAAGGCAATGTATATTACCTGAGAGATGCCTGGCATACATATAAAGAATAGGCCAGGAAGTGCTATCCCGGGATCCTGTCCTTAGATCAAATGCAGGATGGGACACTTGGTGTCTGTATGTAAGTTTATACATTCCTCATTAATAATATGTTCTCTTTTCCTTCTCCGTGTACTCCCTGCCTTGTGAGAGATTTGCCTTGCCCCTCCCATCCACTCATTTGCCAAATCCCTCCTTTTATCCTATAATATACCACTAAATTAAAGGACTCCCCATGCAGATAGATTTCTCCAAAAAAGGCCTCATCGCTTACGTAACTGCCGGTTTTCCCAGTATGGAATTTACCCAAAAGGCCATTCTGACCCTGCAGGCTGCCGGGGTATCTGCTATCGAAGTAGGGGTGCCATACTCAGACCCAGTGGCTGACGGGCCTACCATAGCTCTGGCTTCTCATAAGGCCCTGGAACGGGGTATCAATCTGGACAGGATATTCGAGGGTCTGCAGGCCATTAAAGATAAAGTCACCGTACCTCTCTACCTCATGAGTTATTATTCCCCCCTGTTCACTTACGGGGAGGACCGGGTCCTGGAGCAGTGTAATAAATGCGGGGTGTCAGGTATTATCTTTCCCGACCTGCAGCTGGACGAAGGGCTGGACACCTTTACAAAATGTAAAGAAAAGGGTATCGATCCCATACTTTTACTGTTCCCCAATGCTGACGATAAACGGATCGGGGCGGTAGCTGAGGCCAGTGGCAGCTTTATCTACTATGTCAATCTCTTTGGCACCACTGGTGTACGGGACAGTATCCCTGCTTCCTCGCTGAAGAGCCTGGAGCATCTCAAGACCGTCACCGGCAAGCCCGTGTATGCCGGCTTCGGGGTCAGCAAGAGAGAGATGTTTAGCCAGATCTCTGAATATTCTGACGGGGTCATCATTGGTTCCGCTATTATTAAACGTATGCTGGAGCACGAGCAGGATGAATCCCGGGCCCTGGCTGAGATCAGCACCTTTATTAAGGGAATCCTGGGGGACTAGTGTTATTTTCCAGTCTTTCCTCCGGTTCCAAGCAGAACTGCTTTTACATAGAGCAGGGTGATGATGCCATCCTTATAGACACAGGCATTTCGGCAAATCAGCTCACATACTTCCTATCCCGGCTGCAGCGCAGTACGGCTAAGATCAAGGCCATCTTTATCACCCATGAGCATTCCGACCACGTCAAGGGACTGAGAGCTATACAACGCCTGCTTCAGGTCCCGGTCTATCTCCACCCGGACAGCCGGGCCAATCTACGCTTTCACCTCAAACACTATGAAGACCTGGTCCATGGGCAGTCCATTCAGGTAGGGGAACTACAGGTAGAATGCTTTGATGTCAATCACGATGCGGCTCACTGCCTGGGTTATAAGGTCTGTGCCGGACAGGACAGCTGTATGTTCCTGGCTTCAGACATGGGTTCTTTTCATGACGGTATTCTGGATATTGCCCGGGACTGCCAGCTCATTGCTGTAGAGTCTAATTACGACCTGGAGATGCTGCGCCGCTCCTGGTACCCTATGGACATCAAGCAGCGTATCCTGAGCAACAAGGGACATCTGTCCAATCAGGGTTGCGTCGAGTTTTTAAAGCGCTGTCTTAGTGAAAAAAGCAAAGAAGTGTGCCTGCTCCATCTCAGTGAAAACAACAACACCCACGATATAGTCCGTGCCACCATGGAGCAGGAGATGCAGCCCCATTATCCCCATATCCGTTTTAGTATTGCTCTCAGAGACCTTCCTACGGATTTTATAGAAATATAACAGAAAAAGCCCTGAAATTCTCAAAGTACAGCCATATAATACCGATAAACAGGGTAGAGATATTACAGAGGAGTCCTGTATGAAATTTCCCCTTACAATAAGCCTGTTACTGAGCCTCTTACTGACTGCTACAGCCCATTCTGAGATAAAAGTAGAATTACAGTTTTACAGTCAGACCTACCGTTTAAATGAAGCCATACCGGTAGTGGTCAATGTGTTTAATCAGGAAGGGGAAAAATTCGGATTTTTTGTGTCGCCTCAGATCTATGAAAGCTTTTTCTTTATGGTAAAGACTCCAAAAAACGAAGATATAGTGATCCGTGATGACTTTAAGATCGAAATGAAGGAAAACGAATCCTCCAGCGGGGACTTCCGAAATATATGGCTGGAACCGGGTGAGTCCTTTTCCCGTACCATCGATATAACTCAGTGGTTTGATGTCAGGGAGTCAGGTTATTACTATATCAAGGGGGTGTTCTATCCCAATCCTGACGATCCCTCCCATAAAGTAGAGTCATCATTCTACAAGATCCTGGTAAAATCCCCCCGGATCATTGAAGAAAAGTTAAATACTGAAAAGCAGCAGTCCATGGCCCATCTGGATGCTATCAAAAAGATGCCCCCCTATGACGCCATTGCCGATCTCATAGACGCTAAGATGAAAAAAGACTGGGACAGGTTTCTGGCCCATATAGATGCCAATCGTCTTATCATGTCGTTTCAAAATTTTGCCAGTGATTACGAGAATGCCCGGACCGGTGCCTACAGGCTGGATGTACTGGAGAGATTCAAACGTTATCTGACGGTTCACTGGCAGGATCTGATCCTGAGTTACAAGATCAATCGCAGTGAGATCACAGAAAACAGTGCTACCGTTGAATGTGACGTAGAGTATAAAGTCAGGACGGTGTCCTATTCTCTGCGTTATACATTTTACCTCTACAAAAATCACGAAAACCAGTGGCTGGTAAATGATTATACGGCCCTCCGCATTGAATAGAGTCCTATGGAGATCATGAGGCTGAATCCCGGGCTTTTACTAAATGAGATCCGTGCTTTGTCTCCTCATCCCGCTTCGCTGGATATTTTTTCAGGCAAATGGGAGATCCTTCCTGTAAAAGTAAAACAACTCAGTGCTGCTCAGGCTAATATTGTCAAACAGACCCTTCTTTCCAGCGGGGGAGACGCGGTAGTGCCCCGGGGAGTCATCCAGGGTGAAGCCGGCTTACATGATGTCATCCTCCTGGCTACCCGCTCACAGTACAGCCAGGTCATATTCAGCCTGTCCCGGCAGCAGCATCAGGCTCTTAAAGGCCTGGCCCAGGACTTAGAACAGGATCTGGCCGGATTTCAGCGAGCCCTTCCCGACATAGTAGCTCATGATCGCAGTCTTTCAATGGATACTCCCCAAATCATGGCGGTGTTGAATGTCAATGAAGATTCCTTTTATGACGGGGGAAAATATCTCAATCCTGAGAAGGCCCTGCTGCACTGCCGGGAAATGATAGATCAGGGTGCCACTATCATCGATATCGGAGCGGAGTCCTCCCGGCCCGGGGCCACCGGTGTCAGTGAAGCCCTGGAACGGGAACGAATCCTCCCTCTGGTCCAGATACTGGCCAGTGAACAGGTACCAGCCCTGATCTCTGTAGATACTGTAAAGCCGGGTGTAGCCCGGGCCGCCCTGGAAGCAGGAGCGCATATCATAAATGATATACAGGGCCTGGGATCAGCACAGATGCGTGAGGTAGCTGCTCAATTCGACTGTCCCGTAGTGGTGATGCACATGCAGGGCAGTCCCCAGAATATGCAGGACCAGCCACAATACGATGATGTGATATTGGATATCAGGGCATTTTTCGATGAGCGAATAGACCTGGCACTGGCGTCCGGTATTAAAAGAGACCGGATCATTCTGGATCCCGGAATTGGCTTTGGCAAGACCCTTGAGCATAATAAGAAAATTATTCAGCACTTATCAGCTTTTAGAGCTCTGGGACTCCCCATTCTCATAGGGGCGTCCCGAAAATCACTGATTGGAACTATTCTGGATCAGTCTGACCCTTCACAGCGTCTCGTAGGTACCCTGCTGCTGCATTATCAGAGCCTCTTAAATGGAGCTAATATCCTGCGGGTTCACGATGTCCAGGAACATAGTGATCTGTTAAAAATGCACAATGCTATGCAAAAACCCTCTTAAATGTTTACGGGGGTTGAAATAAGTGTTATACTTACTCAAGAAAATTCAAATTAATACCGTTAATAATAGTAGTGTTTCGTGGAAAGGGGAAGATTATGAAAGATTACAAATATGTAGCCAAAAGCTTAAACAAGCTTAAACGGGAGATAGAGACTTCGTTCAGCCGTATTAAAACAACACCAGTACAGACTCAAAAAAACAATACTTTCATAGATAAGATCAAAAACCTGAAACTGCAGCAGCATAAATGGTTGATCCCAGGATTGTCTGCATTTCTGCTTATTGTGTTGTTCTTTAGCTTCAGGAATCAGATCTTCGCCCGGGATAATAATCGTTCCTCTACCAGTGCTTTATCCTTCATCGGGAATACCATGCTTCAGGATGAATTCCAAAATATGGAGAATCCCCAGGCTGTGGGTGGACCGGACCTGATCTCTTATGATGAAAATCAGCCTGAGTTAAAGTTCTTCTTCTATAAAGTACAGGAAGGCGAAAATATCTCTAAAATATCCAAAAAACTGGGTCTGAATATGGACACTCTGGTGTCTCTCAACTCTATGGATAATGCTCACACCATACAGGTAGGAGCCCGCATCCTGGTACCTAATGTTCCGGGTATACTCTACACGGTTCAAAAAGGAGACTCTCTTTCCAGGATCTCTGATAATTACAAGATAAATACCAATGATATTCTCTATGCCAACGATAAAGTAGATACTACTGTCATCGAAGGTGATATTCTGTTTCTTCCGGGTGCAAAACTCAGTGCTAAAGAAAGAGCCAAGGCCTTTGGCTACCTCTTTACCAAGCCCATAAGGGGACGTTTTACCTCGTCCTTTGGTACACGCTGGCATCCTATCTACAAGCGTAAAAAATTCCATACCGGTATAGATATAGGGGCACCCTATGGCAGCCGGATCAAGTCAGCTAAGGAAGGCAAGGTTATCTATGCCGGATGGAAAGGCGGCTACGGAAAGGTGGTCATCATTAAACATCAGCTCGGTTATGAGACGGTATATGGGCATATGTCCAAGATCAGTGTAAGCGTAGGCCAGTATGTCAATGCGGGCCAGATCATCGGAAGAGTAGGAAGTACCGGAGTCAGTACCGGGCCTCACCTCCATTTTGAGATCCGTCGCTACGGTCAGGCTACCAACCCGCTGAAGTACACAGGCCTGGGTAAGAGCGGAGGCCGCTGGTATTAAGATCGATAAAGGATGGCTTCGGCCATCCTTTTTTATTGAGGGTGAAATGAATCAGGTATTACTGGAGTTATTAAAAGAAAAACAGGCTCTTTCCGGTGAAGAGATCGGCTTACGTCTGGGTATCAGCAGAGCCGCAGTGTGGAAACAAATAAACCGCATCAAAGAAAGAAATATCTCAGTAGAGTCGGTCCATGGTAAGGGATACAGAATAAACCATTTACCTGGGAAAGGGATCATACCGGAGCTCTTGTTTAATGCTATTCAACCAATAGACCTGGAGATATTTCATTATCCCAGCCTGGGATCTACCAATACCCGTGCCAAAGAGCTGGCTCTTAATATCCCTCATCATTTTCTTGTGATTTGTGATGAGCAGACCGCTGGCAGAGGACGCCGGGGGCGCAGCTGGCTATCCAATCAAGGACTGGATCTTACCTTCACATTGGGATTATATATAGAAGATGAGATAATGAATTTTTTCAGATACACCATTATCACAGCTTTATCTGTGTACGAGGTTTTGTCGGAATATTCACCTCATTTTGCTATAAAGTGGCCCAATGATATCCTGTGGAAGGATAAAAAGATCTGCGGCATACTGTCAGAGATGATCACAGAGGCTAAAGATATCAGGAATGTACTGATCGGAGTAGGTATCAATATCAATTCTGAAGCGGCCCTGGAAACCGCACAGACTCTGCAGGAGATCACTGGCCAGTCTCATGACCTAAACCTCTTACTGAGCGAGTTCATTAAAAAAATATTTTCCTATCTACCCCTCATTCATCAGGGCAGATTCCCTGAGATACTGGAGCTGTGGAAACAAAACCTGGCCTGGATGGGACAGGAGGTCGTCCTGACCGAGGGGGATCATGTGATGACAGGCACACTCATAGATGCCAGTGAAGATGGCTCCCTACTACTACAGGACAAGAGTGGTATCAGGCATATACATTCCGGGGATCTTAACAGGAGCCTGCGGCCTATCCCATAAAAAAAGGACCCTGGTTCAGGGTCCTTCTGAATTTAAGTTTTTAAAATATTACTGGTAGATCTTTTTAATATTTTCTTCTTTCAGGTCATATTTATAGTCTTTCTGTAGCTGATCGATCCAGTCTTTTGAGGTAGCACCGTTTTTAAAGTACATGTATCTCTGAAATACCTGCTGATCGATCTGGTCATATTTTATATCTGAATTATAACCTCTTTTAAGCACTTTCATCTTTACTACATAGGCATCATCATAATATGTCTTTGAGATCGAACCAGGTTCTGAGCTGAATAAAAAGTCCATCCAGGCCTTATTAGACATCAGGGGCAGATCTACCTGTTTATCGTTTTCATCCCTGAGAAGCTGATTGATAGGGGAGATATTAAAGCTGCGGAAAAAGGTAAAAGGACTGCCTTTACTGGCGCTATCCAGTGACTGAGTGTTCTTGGCTTTAGATTCCAGATCACTGATAGCTTTCTGTATATCTTCCTGGTATGCTGTTCTCAGACGGGTGAAGTTCAGGGCCATATAGTCTGAACGGATAGAGGTTTTAGTCCAGTCTGATAATGAAGCATAATCATTATATCCCAGGATATGGATGATATGGTAGGCCTTATCTTCCAGGACCGGTTGCAGGACTATATTATTGCTGCTGTTTTTCAGAATAGCTTTGAAGCGGTTGGCTGTCTCTTTTTTGCTGTCCACCAGCTGTTCAGGGCTGTAGGATACCCTTTCATCATTCATTTCCAGGTATTTTTTCATGGCGGCATTCCAGCCTGTCTTGATCACAGCTTCCTGTATGGTCTCAGCCAGTTCTTTACTGAGTACGGTGATACTTTCGATACGGGCAGACTCTGCATAATAGCTGGGATTCTGGGTATAATGTGCCTGAAGTTCAGAATCCAGTATCCGGCTCTTGATGTAGTTAGAGATGTTCAGATAGACGATTTCTGCTTTAGTACTGTAGTTGACCAGTTCAAAGTAGGAATAGAGTTCAGAATCTGTGATAGGAGCCACTACCGATAATAGGTCTCCACCCTGAGGGGAAAAGGCACTATTGGCATATTCCATCTCCAGGAATTCTCTCATGCCGGGGCTGACATTTTCCAGCCTGATGTTCTGGCTGATACCATGAGCACCGTAACGCAGCCATTCCTTGGAAGGTTTTAATCCGATTTTATTGGCCAGCTGATGAAGCAGGGCCATAGACTGCAGACTGTTCACGCTCTGCAGGAGGGCATACTGACGTAACTGCTCACTATCAGCCTGATTTGCGTACTGGCGGGATATTCTGCTTTGCATGGTAGTCAAAAGATAGTAAAATGCACTGCCATTGCCATAAGTGTATTTTTTACCTTTGAGAGTTGCTATTTCAAGATCTCCCTTTGAGGGGCCGTAACTTCCACGCATTCCAGGTACCAGACTAATGACCATAAGTAAAGCTAATAGCAGAAGGACAAAAGTCGTAAAAATCTTCTTGACTTTATCCCTTCTCTGCTTTGCAATTTTGTCCGATTGCTGGATTTCTCTTTGATCAGCCATAAGTTATCTCCTTTATTTACCAGGCCCGAGTGTCGGGTTTTTTCTTTATGAGTTTGATCATATCAGTTGTAGATATTTCTATATCTGATATGATATTATCGATTTTTGCGACGAGGTAGTTGTATCCGATTAATGCAGGTATGGCCACTATCAAACCGCCGGCTGTAGTGACCAGGGCCTGGGCGATCCCTCCGATCAGTTTGGCCATGTCCTGTGCCCCTTCTGCCAGGGTGGAGCTGGATGATATCATACCCAGCACTGTACCCAAAAGTCCCAGCAGGGTAGCAATAGATACTACTGTAGCCAGAATAGGCAGGTTTTTATTGAGTTTGGGTATCTCATATTTTGCGGCATCTTCCATGGCTCGCTCGATGTTCTCACGGGAGGATGATGCCAGCTCCAGTCCGGAGCGGATAATGTTGGATGCCGGCCCGGGGTAGTTTTCACATACTCCAATAGCTTCATCTATTCTCAGCCCTTTCAGCTTTTCATGCATCTTTTCCTGGATCATCTTGGCATTGCCACTCACCTTTTTTAAATAGAGCATTCTTTCAATAAACACAGCTACAGCAATGACTGAAGTGATGAGGATCAAAAAAAGAACCCAGCCACCTTTTGCAATATAGGAAAATAACATGAAGACCTCCGCATTATTACAATATTCAAAAATTATAAACTAAAACCCAGCTTTTGTCACTATTATTAAGGAAATATTAGTGAATCAGGGGTGGGCCAGGCTATACATCAGGATCGCTGCTGATATGGCTATATTCAGGGATTCGGCATTTCCATAAATCGGAATATGCACGGACTGATCAGCGCTTTCCCTGAATTTCTCAGATACGCCCAGGCTCTCGTTTCCAAAAATCAATACAAATTTTTTGGGCCATATTATTTTTCTGTAATCCTGGCTGGCCCGGTCCAGGCTGGTTATAATGATGCTATAGCCTTTATTTTTTAAAAAATGGATCATATCATCCCTTTGCAAAATGGTATAATGAATACTGAATATGGAACCCATGGAGGAACGTATGGTCTTGTCATTATATATATCCACAGAACCCCGGGTCAGGAAGAGATGAGGGAATCCGGCTGCATCCATTGTTCGGATAATGGTACCCAGGTTGCCGGGATCTTTGATGGTATCCAGGGCAATGATGCGGTCCGGCAATACCTCAATGTCACTTTTAGGTTTATTACAGAGGGCTATTACCCCCTGTGAATGTTCCTGGCTGGAAAGTTTGTGAAAAAGAGAGCTGCTTAAATATGTGGCCGGAAGGCCCGGTGGAAGAGTCAATTTCTCCTTATAGGCTTCATCAATGATAATATGGCTGATATACTCAGGATAATCCAGAAACTTCAGCCCTTCTGCCAGAAAACGGCCCGAACTGTCTCTGTATTTTTTCTGGCTGAGATGGGTCAGGTCTTTGTAAAAGGGATTATCCCTGCTGGATATCATATTCATCTTATCATTTGTCGCTATGGCCATTCTTTCGATTGATCATGATCACTATAATACTCATCCCGCCTATAGCAATCAGGGTCAGAATAAGCAGATTGCTCCCCAGTGATTTCCAGCGAATAGTTGAACCTGCATCCTGGACTTTACCTGATTTTACCGCTTCTTGTGATGTCTGAGCTGATAAGGGGTGGGGTAATAGGGCCAGTATACTCATGAAGAGGCCTAAAAAAAGTCTGCGCATATTTCCTCCGGGATTATTATAGCATCTCCTGTTAAAAATTTACAAATTAGAAAGAGATTTGACTCTTCAGTCCCATATGTGTATAATCGAATTACTGGGAGGAAAATATGTTATCAATAATCAATGACCGCATAGAAAAATACCTGGATCAATTATCCCATCATGAGGATAAATATTTGCAGGAGATGGAACAACAGGCTGAACGGGAGGACTTCCCCATAGTGGACAGACAGGTGGGCCGGATACTGCATCTGCTGGCTCTGGTGCAGCAGCCCAGGCTGGTAGTGGAACTGGGCAGTGGTTTTGGTTATTCTGCCTATTGCTTTGCCACTGCCATGAACAGGGGAAAGGTCGTACTCACTGATTATGAAGAATCCCACCTCAAACAGGCCCGCAAGATATTCAGTGATGCCGGACTACTGGAAAAAGGGGAATTTCTCCAGGGTGATGCCATAAGCTCTGCCCGACAGTTTGACAATATTGATATATTATTTGTGGACCTGGAGAAGGACAGATATCTGGATTCTGTAAAAGAGATGTACCCTTATATAAGAAAAGGGGGACTGGTGGTAGCAGACAATACATTATGGGGGGGGAGGGTGGTAGAGCCTGACCCTGACCCGGAGACCCGGGGTATCCTGGATTTTAATGATTTCATGTTCCATAGCGGGTATTTTTATTCTGTAAACCTACCGGTCAGGGATGGTCTGATTCTGGGAGTAAAAATCCGCGAGTAAACATAATACTTATAAATCAATACTCAATCAAACTTAACTCTATAACCTGCTGATAAATAAAAATGTCATGGAAAAACATTACAAGCTTCAGCTTGAAACTGGTCTACGATAAGCTTATAATACCACTATAAATTTTTAATAATAAACATGAGGAGTCAAAGATGAAGAAAAGTACGAAGGCATTATTAATGGGGGCTGCCATAGCAGGCTTGAGCCTGGGATCGGCATTTGCTATCAAGCTACCTGCTCCCAAGATCGACCTGGGGGGAAAAGACAAGCAGGCTGAAACAGATAAGACTGGAGACGTAAAGGTTCAGATGTTTGAAAAACACAAAGACACTATTCTGACTGCCTATGATTATCTGGCAAAATTCTACAAGATGAGTTCTGATTCAGATGTGATAGAAGAACTGGAAGCTGCCCAAAAGACAATTGCAATCTCAGAAGCTGCTCTTAAAGAATTGTCCGAGGCTCTGGGCGGCAGCAGCCTGGGGAATTACAATAACGTGAACGACGACACCAAAAAGATCAGTTTCGGATCCAAAGCCAGCCGTGTTTCCAGCTATGTAGGTATGTCTAAGGACCGTATTACACAGTTACAGAGAAACCTGTACAGCACCATAAAAGGACGGACCGGATGGCTGGAAGGCAGCCCTGCAGTGGAAAAGGCAGCTCGCTGGAGAGCGGAGATAGATCAGTATTTTGCTACCTTGGAAAAGATCGATGCCAACGACCCCAAGATCGCAGAAGCAAAAAAAGAATATATCCCTCGTGCTGACGCCGCCTATAAAAAGGCTATGGAGCAACTGGAAGATATGCGCATGGAAGGAGATAAATACAGTGGCAGCGATCTGGAATCATTAAAAAAAGAATTAGCATCCATCTACACAAAAAAGTACAACAATAAGATCGCCCGCATCAGTATTGTGACTTCATGGATTCCAAAAGAAGAAATCGCCTGGAATGACAGCTCTATCTGGTGGGAAGAGAATCACTATATTGCAGCCCATATCGCGATCGACGATGGTAAGACTGCCATGGTCTACACCGTTAACTATTTCAAGAAGAAAAATGAAAAGGGATTTGATCCTATCCGCATCAAAGGGATTGCCCCGGTATATCCTGTTTTATCTAAAAATCTCATGAAGTAAGATTTTGATTTTATCCTGCCCCTTTAGATCATTTCTAAAGGGGCTTTTTTTTTGGACAGGATCTGGAGCGATCCTTAAAATAGTTTCACTAGATTGTAAATAAAAATAAAAATTTAAATTCAATAGCTGAGCCTTGACATTATGAAACAAACTTACTACACTTGATTTAGTGAAATAAAAAAAGGAGTAATCAAAATGGATAAGATCGAAAAGACTGAAAAACTGGTAGAAAAAGAAGTGCAGACTTTTTTGAGTGATAAACCCTATTGGGTATGGCTGGTTTCTTACATAGTAGTGACCATCATTATAGTTCTGGCTGCCTATCTGATATTTAAAGTATTGACACTTAAATTCTGGGTCATCGCTCTGCTGGTCCTGGCCGCCGGCGCAGCCTGGGGTACCATTTCCTACGCTAATCGAAAAGAGACAAAACCCCAAAAAGAAGAGAAGTAAACTTACTACTGAAGCAGGCCGGTTTTCT
>CAZIAD010000044.1:0-26774 GCA_964537555.1 uncultured Brevinematales bacterium | reverse complement strand
TTTTCGGACTCGGGGGCTTGTATCTTTTAATACCGCTTTAATCATACCACTCCTTATACATATCATTTTTGTATGAATTAAAATCAGATTTGTCCAATTCATATAGATTATATATGTTATTAATTATAACTTGAACAATGTTCATTTATCAAGTTTTTTAATAAATTTTTAAAACCATTTAAAGCAATATATCTTTAATGTATTACAAGGTATGGGAAAGGAGTTCTTAAGCTGATCAGGACTTACGGCGAGGCCTGGGCATGGATTTTTTCTTAGCCTTTTCCAGATGCTCGATAATGTCCGGATGATTTGGATAGAGTTCAAAAGCTTTTTGGAGCTGCTTGACCGCGCTATTATAGTCCTGAGCCATAAAATATGCCCAACCCAGGCTGTCATGATAGGCTGCTGAATTAGGATCCAGGGCTACTGCTTTACGGCCTTCGACCAGAGCTTCATTGATATTGATCCCGATCTCCGCATAGGTGAAGCAAAGATTGTTGTGGGCGCTGGGATTATTGGGATCCAGTTCTATAGCAACCTTAAAGTTCCGGATAGCTTCGTCATAGCGTTTGATCAGGTAATAAATATAGCCCAGGGCGGAATGTGCCATAGAACTCTGGGGATGTGCCTCAATGGCGGCTTTGAAAACCTGCTCCGCCCGGTCATATTCCTGGGCATCCGTAAAGATAAGGCCCTGGATCATATTGCCCTGCACCAGCTGCAAAATAGTGAGCTGATTAGACCGGGTCAGAGGCATGAGATATTTTAAGGCCTGAGATACGTCCGCCAGGTTCATGTAGGAGATCCCAATGTAGTAATCTACGATATGAAAATTGGGAAATTTTCCCTTTAGTTCCAGAAGAAGATCCAGAGCGGTATCATATTTTTCACGGGGAAGGTAAATATCAGTGATGGGGGTCAGTTTCGATTTGAGGTCTTTAGGTATTTTCATTTTACTACCTCTAAGACGAAGCTACAAATACTTCATCCCGGGATTTAATGGCTATTATTCCTTTGCCGGAAGCGAAATAGAGATCAATGATCATATCTGCAAGAGAAAGCCTGGCCTGTATCACATTTTCAAATGTCTTCCCACCGATCACGATCCTGGAATAGGTCCGGGTGTACATCAGACTCATATTTTCACCCAGGGGTATCTCCTGGTTCATTTTAGGGTTGTTGGATATGAGCGGAATGGCTTCGGGAATGCTGCGTAAGTAAATACCATCGTGTATATCGACCAGATAAAATACTCCATTCTCGGCTACTCTGAATCTAAAGCGATATTTTATCAGGTCTTCATTATTTTTCCAGAACATATGCCAGTTTACAAAAACATGCCCCATTTCCCTGGCCTCATCGGGTATTTCAATACTGCTTTTGAACAGCATCTGATTACCTTTGTCTGACTTCAGACTGAATTCGAAGCCGGTCTTGATAGGGAAATACCTGGAAAAGGGAGGCGTTATAGAGAAAGCAGGAGTGAAGGCCATAAAAAGGAAGAAAAATATAATATGTTTCTTAGTCATCTAATTCTTCGATCTCATTCTGGAAATGCTCGATAGTGGAAGATGCCAGACGTGAGGTAAATTCCTTCTTGTCTTTAAACACACCTTTGTATTCCTCATAGAGGTCCATGGCTTTCTGATTATCCCCACTGTCGTCATAGATACGGGCCAATAATAATACCACCCGGGTGTCATTGGGAAATTTAGTCAGATAATCCTTACTCATCACTATGGCTTTATCAAAATCCTTGTTTTCCAGATAGATCTTGATCATACCAATAATGGCATATTTGTTAAAAGAATGCTCCAGTACTGCTTTATAGGCTTCTTCGGCCTCGCTGAACTTTGAAATACGCAGATAGGAGTCGCCCAGACGGGTCAAAATACGCTCATTGTCGGGTTCATTACGCAGGATCTTTTTCCAGTACTTGATAGAGTCTTTGTATCGCCCCTTGCCTCTGAGTGAATCGGCAATACCATACAGAGCATAAAAATTGTTACGATCTATTTCCAGAGCTTTCTGATAAGAGTCTATGGATTTATCAAACTGCTTCCAGATACGATAGATATTACCTACCATGGTCAGGATATTGATGAATCGGGGGTTTACTTCCAGAAGTTTTTTCCAGTATTCCAGGGCGCGGTTATATTTTTTATTCTTATAATAAAGATCCCCTATCCCCATAAGTGCAAATTTGTTGCGGCTGTTTATTTCGAGGGCCATCAGGTAATATTTTTCTGCATTGATAAAATCATGTTTTTTACGGTAGGCATCGCCAATACGGGTCATAATGAGGTAATCTTCCGGATCGATATCCAGAACACGGATCCAGTATTCCATTGCTGCATTCCAGTTCCGCATACCTCTGTAAGCATCTGCCATTCCTGTCAGGCTTCGTCTCCGGCGTGAATCTATGGACAGACATTCTTCAAAAAAGGGAATGGCATCTTCGAAGAATAGCTGCTCTCTCAAACAGTCACCTATACCTTCCAATGCCTGAAGATATTCATCTTCTTTAGTACGGCCTTCTTCTTTGAGTGTATCTATAATCTCGCGGTATACATTTTCCGCATCCTCATATTCTTCTTCTTTAAAGAGGGAGAGTGCATTGTCTAATAGGTCCTGAATACTGGCCATTCTAATTCCTTATAGGATATTTTCATTAATAGAATAATATAGCAGTCTTCGGCCAAAAAGTCAACCATGAATCCCATTTTCTGTTAATAATCTAACTTTTCCTTCCTGTTATTTTGAAACTTATAGGACGCAATGTTATATTTCGAGGCCAGGTGAAGCAGACTCAGTATCCTCTCTTCATCCTGCCCTTTTTTCAGGTAAGGCATCCTGTTTTTGGATGTTAGTTCCATGAGAGTGGCATAGAGCAGATCCTGAATCTCTGACTTTTCAAAATCTATGCCACTGAGATTGGAAAAATCTACCAGTTTATCCAGTCTTTGCATTTCCACACTATCATTTTCCAGTATCGCTTTTTCCATACGCTGCAGGACCTGTTCATGGAGCAGGGGTGAGATAGCCTCGGTATTGATGGGCAGCTCACAGCTACGGGCAGACAATATCACCTGGATCAGGGGATTGAAATCATATTTTTCGATTCCACGGGTCAGCATAGAGTCCATCTCCTTGATAATGTGATCAGAAAGAAGGTTCTGGATAGAAAGCATATCTTTTTCAGGCATGTTTATCTGCCAGTCCCGGAACAGCCGGAGTATAGTCATGAATTCCTTCAGCTCCAGAGTGGAATGACGGTCATGAAGCTGGGACAGTGTAGACGAAAACAGATGTGCCAGTATATTCTTGCGTGTCTCATATTTGAGATCCAGCACCGAATACTGCTGGCGGAACCAGTCAGACAGTTCTTTAACGATGAAGCGGGGGTTATTTTGGCTGCTGAGTTTATCCAGATATGTGACCAGGCTGCTGTCTATATAGCTCTTGATAAAGGTATGAAACTCATAATCATGGCGAATACTATAGACAATATATGTCCTGGTCTCCTGAATGAAATGATCAGTGACGATAAGCTGGGCCTGGTATATCTGCCAGTCTCCTTTGTCAATAAGATTAAACCGGTTTACTTCGATATGATAATAATAAATATCCCATTTGGAACGGGTTTTAATAGTACCTTTCATAAGGATCTGTTCTATGACAAACTGGTTTATCACACGCTGTGAATCAAACTTGTGCTCCCATACAAAGTTCTCAAAGATCCATTTTCCATTACTGAACTCAGCAATATTACTGGGAGCCTTTTCCAGTATAGACAAGAATTTCTCACGGGTATCGGGGGGGAGTAAATCCTCTACCAGGTCAAAGATTCGGGCGGCGTACCGCATATCCTGCACCGTCTCGATCCCGGATATATCTGCAAAGAACCAGCCGCAGGAAGTATACATGAGCATAGCCTGGTGCAAGGACTCCATGATACGCATGAGCATGCCCCGGTCCTGCTCATCGATATCCCGGCTGGCATGGGCATCCATCCAGTGATACAATGAGTCTACCCTTTCTTTAAGGTCTACCCTGGATATGACTTCTATATATTCATCACGGGCCTGCCATACATTTTTGAAATATTTATTTAACTCATTATGGGCCAGCTCATGGACCCTGTCCCGCAGCAGGTCAAAGGCCTGGCGCAAAGGATGGCGCCACTTCTGGTGCCAGGATGGATCTCCCCCGGTCTGACAGCCGCAGTCTTCCAGCCAGCGCCCTACTCCATGCGCACAACTCCAGGCAGTACCCAGGCCGTTGTTTCCGGGTTTGAGCCTGACCCGGTCCCGGGGAGGATGATGCTCCAGGAAGTGGCCGTAGTTAGAGAAAGTAAACTCCCCTCTCTCTTCATTCTCATAGATGAGACGGGCGATACACATATCTCCATAAGGTTCGTGGTGGCCGTAATTTTCTCCATCGGTAGCCACATTGACCATGTTCAGTTCTTTATCCGGATCAAAGTGGGCCAGCAGTTCATTTCTTAAGAGGTCTACATTGGTCAGCATATGCTCAAAACTGAGCCGGGAGGCAATCCCTCCGTCATAGAAAAAGGCTGCCAGGCTTCCGTTGGAAGCTTCCAGGATATAAGCCCGGCCCGGGTCAATACTATTGTGAGATACATCCTCCCATTCATCACTCCCCTCGTATAATACCTCCTGGGCCTGAGTGGGGGCTAGTATGACATACTTTATACCCTGCTCTATCAGGAATTCTACGGTCCTGTCATTGATGGCTGTCTCTGCCAGCCATATACCTTCACTGGGTCGTTCAAAGTATTTTTCAAAATGCCTGAGGCCCCACACGATCTGAGTGATCTTATCCGCATCACCAGCCAGGGGCATGATGATATGATTATAGACCTGAGCAATGGCATTGCCATGGCCATCCAGTCTTTCCCGTGATTTCCGATCGGCTGAGATGATACGTTCCAGAGTACGGGGATCATGCCGGGACAGCCAGTCCACCAGGGTGGGCCCGAAATTGAAGCTGAAATATTCATAGTTATTGACTATGGCTTCTATCCGGCCAAAGCTGTCTATGACCCTCGAAGCAGCATTGGCAGCATAACACTCCCGGTTGATCCTTTCATTCCAGTCATGGAAGGGCGCCGCAGACTCCTGGGTCTCTATTTCATCAGTCCAGGGATCCTCCCGGGGTGGCTGATAGAAATGGCCATGTAGTATTAGCAGATTATTATTTTTATCCATAATTACCTCATTTCTTGATATGACTACTCACGATTTTATGTGCCCTCCAGCTTTACGTCAAGCAAACACCTCATTACTGAATCCTTATCCTTATATTCTTATGAGGAAGCTGTTTTTCCTGCCTGATTTACATGGCCATGATGCTTATTGCACCCTTACAGTGCTTTAATCATACTAATTCGACACAGAATTTGCAAGTTTTTTGAAAGCGCTTTATAATTATCCCGAATTTTTTAAGTATACCAATAATTCGGAGGTTTGTTATATGAAAAAGTTATGGTTAATGTCAATCGTAGTTTTGATGGCTGCATCCTGTAGCCTGAATGAAGGTCTCGATATCGAAGGACAGGATAAGGCCGCCCAGTCTTTAGCTGTCAACACATCCATGGTAAAGCTGATTTCGGCTGCACAGACCAATGGCGGTGCTACCGGTATTCCTTACACTGTCTATGCCGGCCTTACCGGAAAGATCAAAGTCAAGAATGTAGCTTACAACAAAAAAGTATTTGTGCACATGCGGACTGTAGGTACTCCTGTGGGACAGACCGTCGTCAATGGCTGGTTTGACGCTCAGGCTACTTATGCCGGACCTGCTGAAGCCGGATATGAGTACTGGACATTTACAGTAATGACCAAGCTCTACAAGGGCGGACAGGGAAGCTATCCTCTGTTTGAATACGTTATCGGATATACCGTAAACGGCGCTACCTACTGGGATAATAATGGCGGGCTGAATTACAAAGACTCAGTCCCCACTTTTGAAATGGTGGGATTAAGCAGTGCTGATTACTATACTACCTCTAACCCTACTCCTTATATGATGAACCATGTATTGACCGGGGAAGTACTGGTAAAAAATACCGCGATGAACAAGACAGTCACTATACATTATGTAGGATCTGACGCCCAGTGGCATGATGCTGCAGCTACTTACATCGCTCCTTCCTATGTATATGGTAACTACGAAAGATGGGGATTCACCATTACTACTCCTGTATACAAGTATCCTCCCCAGAACTTCTACCGCTTTGCCATCAAGTATGTCGTAAGCGGTGCTACCTACTGGGACAACAACGGCGGAGCTGACTATTACGGAATGACTTTCTAAGTCTTACACAGATATTTTTATTATAGAGGACTGCCTTCGGGTGGTCCTTTTTTATTATTTCACATTTACACTTTTGTATGGGATTTATATAATAGCTCAATCAGGTAATCTTTATCCGGACCAGAGTCAAAGTAAAAGCAGGAACATATAAAACCAAAAAACTCAAAAGCCCTGCCCATCAGTATTGTGGAAAATTATAGGTTATAAACTCATACATTAATATAACTTTGTGTGTAGGGACAGACCGCTATACAGATCCCGCAAAAGGTATCCTCTATACCTGTGTTTTGCAAAGCCAGCTGACGTGCAGCCGTCCGGCAGCGATCCGGGTCAAACATATCCTCCCGGGCTAGCCCCTGATACCACTTCCTGCCTGTTACAGCCTGGCCGGGGCAGGCCTGCACACAGCGTTCACAGTCAGCACAGCGGGAGCGGCTGATAGACCGGTCAGGAATAGCATCCTCAGTGCGGGACAGGACAGTGGTAAATCGTATGGCTGAGCCATATGCGGGTGTCACCAGAAGGGCACACTTACCGATCCAGCCCAGTCCTGACAAGGTAGCAACGGTCTTATGGGGAAGCTGGGTCTGATGCGGCCCGGTAAACCGGTCATTAGTGGCTCCCCAGTGATCCGAAGGAATGCCCTCATGGGCCAGGTATTGGGCAGCAAAACTGCTCAGACTATCCAGCTTTTCATTGACCCGGAGGTATTCCTGGTAATACTCCGGAGTGGGCCCATGCACAATATCCCTGATCACTACAGGATCCAGGGCTACCCCAATCGAGATAGCACAGTTGAAACTACCCCGCATATCTTTATCCAGTATTGTGACATCTGCTATACCCGTCAGATCTGCACCCTGTTCCTCCAGGAGTTTCAGGATCTCATCAAAAATTTTCATTCTCCCCTACTCTTTATATTATTGACTTCCGGCAGCTCATAAACTATTAAACTATAATGCCATATTGAAAAATATTAAAAGGTTTTTGGCACAATGGCAAGAAAAAACTGGATGATCCACCCTGCGGTGCAAAGCTTTAAAAAAAGCCCTGGTCTGTGATATTGACCGGTTTGTTTCTGGTCAAGACGGTGACGCTTATGCCGGCTATCTTAATCTCCGACTGGTTTTACTATAAAAATACCGGAAAATTTCTGGACCAGGGATTCGATATACTGGCCGTGTCTATCACTTTGATCACCGGTATTTTTCTTTTTATTTATTTCAAAAATAAAAGCTCTGTAGAAATAGATACATAGACTTTTTATACTTTTTTCGACTATCTTATCCTATCCTGAAAAAGCGCTCTGATAAACAAGACCTTTCCTTCATATCCAAAACTGTCTTCTAGTCATTAAGACACCCTCTTTTTTAACGCAATTCTGTCTTCCTGTCCTTTACTTATAGATCTCTGGAATGATCCGATAATTATAACAGAGACAATAAAGCCAATATTGAGATTTTTTTCTCATATAAATTACTTTTTTATATGTTATTTTTCCTTTTATTTAGTGTTATTTTAGTAGTTTTTTTTAGAGTTTTTATTGACATACATGAGCAAATAAAGTACAATATGAGCAGGTGGGAAGAGGAGGAGAGATGCTGAGGTTATATAGAGTGGTATATTTCAGTGGAGAATATTGTGATATGGAACTGGATGAAGAAAAGGCTGAACAATATTACTGTGATGAAGAGGTTAAAATCATAACCCCCCTGATCAATGATCTTCTTCTGGTCTCTGCCTGAACCCCTTCGGTTCAGCAAATACCGGTAAGTTATACTGATCAGTACCGTGGAAAGTAAAAAGACCATACATTTCTTTGACCAGAATAATAAGATCTCAAAACTGATAGATTCTCTCTACAAAGATCAATACCGTATCTTACGTAAAGAACAGTATTATTCCCTTATTATCATCGAAGGTATCAAAGCCCTGGGGAAAAAAGATTTCAACAACATCTCTCTTTCAGAACTTAAAAAAATACTCAGTTTTAATGATTAGATAAAAAAAGTCAGGGTGATCATTACCCTGGCTTTCTGTTTTAGATCGGTTTAGCGGATGATAAATAATTCGACCTGCTTAAAGGTCTCTTCGTCCAGGTCCCGTTTCATAGCCTTCCATATAGTTTCAGCTTTATATTCATTGCTCATCATGGACAGGCGCAGCGTATCGTAGTCAGCATCCAGTATCAGGGACTTGGGGCCCTTATCAGTATTGGACCACTGCTGCCAGCGGGGCAGGCCGGGAGTATCCGCAGAAGGGTCTCCCAGTCGGTGGAAAGATGAGAGATAGTCCATCATGGCTCCGGATAAGAGCTGACGGCCCGGCTTATTACGGGCAGAAAACAGAAAACGGCTGAAAAATCCGCTGAATACCGTATCGGTACCGGTGAAGAAGCTGATATCCAGAGAATGAAAAGCTCCCAGCTTATGCCCCCAGTCCTGGGGCAGCACAGAGAACCCATTATCATCCTGGGTACCCCAGTAGAAGTGATAGGCCCATACCGGACTGCCCACGGCTGTAAATCTCCGGGCCAGGTCGTCCACCCCATTGGCCTTCCACATATCAGCACTGTAATCCCCTACTGTACTATACAGAGCCTTATTGTTAGGGAACTGCTTACCAAAATGCATAAACAAGCGGTTCTCGTCTTTATTGGAGCCCAGTATTATAGGTACCTTCTTATCATAAGTCCCGTCATCCAGTACCCCATAACCCTGCTTAGGTATCACAGTGCCGTCCCGCAGGATGAGGGGCATGGCGATCATTCCCATCATAGGGGAATACAGGACCTGCAGCAGTTTATGGGCCGGTTGTGACTGCAGGTATTCCCGGAAATGATCAGCTTTCATATCTTGGATATAGCGGGCAGCCTCATTGGTGGTTTTAACTATCTTGTCCAGGATGAGGAGTTTGGCCACCAGCTTTTCGGTAAAGGCAGCCCCCTCCTCCAGGCTGTAGGTACGGGGATAGCCGCTCTGGGACATGGCCTTGTGAAACAGGCCCTTAGTCTGGGGAGAGATAAGCAGGGACAGTACATTGGCTCCCCCGGCTGACTCCCCGGTGATGATGACATTGGAGGGATTTCCCCCAAAAGAGGCGATATTATGCTGGATCCAGTACAGGGCCTCAATAAGGTCCAGAGTGCCGTAATTCCCGCTCTTATCCTCAGGCTGTCCTGTGATCTGAAGCTTGGGGTGATAGAGCCAGCCCAGGGGCCCCAGACGGTAATTCATGGATACGTATACCGCATTCTCTCGATGAGCCAGGACCTGTCCCAGATTCTCTTTGGTCTGATTGGCATAACCTATGCTGTTTCCCCCGCCGTGGATAAACACATAGACAGGCAGATTGGTATTAGTACTGCGGGGCCTCCAGATATTGAGATAGAGGCTGTCCTCATTTCCAATGATCTTACCCTTTAAGATGAAACTGAACTGGGGGCCCGGGGAAGCAAACTTCTTGGCCTTTAATACTCCCTTCCAGGGCTCTACTTCACGGGGGGCCATCCAGCGCCTAAGTCCCGTGGGAGGCTGAGCATAGGGTATACCCCGCCACACCCAGGTATCCTCCCGGTCGGGATATCCCAGGATCTGTCCATAGGGAGTAGTGACCAGACGATCATTGTGCCAGCCGGGTAGCTCTGCAGAATAAATAAATGCACTGCCAAAAATCAGTATTAACAAAAGTGACAGGGTTCTTTTCATATTCAGCTCTCCTCTTCTAATATCCTTAAATATAACATATAATGATGTCAAAGTAAAACCGGAGTTTAGAATATGAGACCTCGACACCTCATCCGCATCATCATACTGGGAGTGGTATTTGGCCTGGGTATGCTGCCCCTGATATTCAGGGCCGATCCTGAATGGCTCCCTCTGGGGGACTATACTGTGACCCGGCTGGAGAGCTCACACTCTGTGATCCTGTCCCGCAAACAGGGCTCAGGTGACTTTCTCAGTGCTTATGTGTTGAGTGCGGAATCATTCGCTATTGTGGAACAGGAGTATGAATCCGATGTGATTCAGGATATCGATCCCAGTCCCTATGACGAAGTCAAGCTGCAAAGGGGGGAGTATCTCCCGGATTTACCTGAGGGGCGACTCCTGGCAGGCAGCTATGACCTGGATCCGGAGTGTGAAATAGAGCTGTACAGTGACGATCCCCGGGCTTATGGAAATCCCAGGACAGTCCTGCAGATCGATGCAGAAGGCAGGATCCGACCGGAAGAAAACCAGACCACCCTGACTGTGATGCGCATCATGTCTGTATTATCAGGTATGATATGGCTGGTCCTCAGTGCCCTGATATACTTAGTGGTACTGCTGTCCTGGCTGATAGAATACGGGATGGCCATCTTCCGGGAGATCAAAAGACGCAGAGGCCAGTTTTAATCTAACTGTTATTATTGAAAAAGAATATCTTCCTGTGTCCTTTATGTTTGCCATGATTCTTTTTTTTAACTTTAGCTTTCTTGTGAGGATGGTAGGGCTTTACTATAACCGTCCTTGAAAAACAGGATACCGTAAAGGGGAGTACCAGGGCTCCCAGCAACATCATAATCCATACAGCCATAAAATAAGGCTTTTTCATGCTATCCCTTCCTTAACTACTTATTGTAAGGTACTCCCTTTATGACTGAAAGTCAAGGCCTCATGGGGAGGTGCCGGAGGCATTAAGAGTAAGAGAGCTCACAGCACTGGTAGAGCCGGTTTTCCAGGTCAAAATGACGAAAATAAACATCAATAATTTTTTCTTTTGTCGTAAGCACTACCGGAACGGGGTCATAGGTCAGAGAAACAGCTCCCTGTCCGGCTTATGCTATAGTCACAGCAATAAAACCACTAAACCCTGTAGCAGCAGCTTTTTTTATCTGTTTTATAGACTTCTTCTGGCATGCCTAATCCTGGATTTTTCCATAATGCCCTGTGCACTTTGTCTTTATAGGGCCGGATATTGACGATAATGGGAAAACAGGCTAAAATAGACCAATAAATTTTTCATTTATGCTTAAAAAAGAGGAGATACTTATGTATAGGGAACAGATCAAGGTCCTGGACTGTACTATCCGGGATGGCGGACTCATCAATAACCATGACTTCGACATGAAGTTTGTACGGGGTGTGTACAAAGCGGTGGCAGCCTCCGGTGTGGATTATATCGAATTAGGCTATAAAAACTCAAAAGGGATGTTTGACGAAAAAGAATACGGTGTGTGGAAATTCTGTGAAGACGACGTGATCAAGAAAGTGATCGAAGGGCAGGAATCCGACATCAAGATCTCTACCATGGTAGACATCGGCCGGGTGGACATGAAGGACGTCAAGGATGCCAAAGACAGCCCCGTGGATATGATGCGGGTAGCCTGTTATGTCAAGGACATCGATAAAGCCATCGCCATGGTCAATGAATTTGACGCGCTGGGCTATGAGACTACTATCAACCTCATGGCAATCTCCAAGAACCTGGGCTCCGAGCTGGATGAAGCCCTGCAGCAGGCCGAGGAAGAGGCAAAGTGCGGTACCATCTATATGGTGGACTCCTTCGGCTCATTCTACCAGGAGACAATCGAAGAAGAGATAAAGCGGGCCAAGAAGTGGCTCAAGACCAAGGAAGTGGGATTCCACGGGCATAACAACCAGCAGCTGGCCTTTTCCAATACTATCGAGGCCATCATCCATGGAGCTAACTACCTGGATGCTACCGTATACGGCATAGGCCGTGCGGCTGGTAACTGTACCCTGGAGCTGCTCCTGGGATTCCTCAAGAACCCCAAGTATGACCTCCGCCCTATCCTGGAGCTGATCAGCAAGCAGTTTATCCCCCTGAGAGAGCAGATCGAATGGGGTTATATCATTCCCTTTGCTATCGCCGGTATGATGAACGAACATCCCCGTGCCTCTATGGAGTTCCGTAACGGGCCTGATAAAGATAACTATGTAAAGTTCTTTGACACCCTGTCCAAGAGCGATCTATAGGGGGGCTTACTTTCTTTACGGGCCAAAAGAAAGTAACAACCCTTCGACTAGGAGCTCAGGGACCGAGAAGTGGCCTCTTGATCGGTTGGACAGAGCACTGTCACCTCGTGAGTAAGTCCCGGGGTTTAGCAGACAATGTGCTCAGCCGGGTCGATGCCCTGCGGGACGGTACAGTATAGGGTACAACCCTATTGTGGTATATTGTGGGGCGCACATTGAGGAGTAAAACGAGGACTTCCTCCGACTTCTTGCCATCCATGGCACCGCCGGAGTTAATGCATCCTGCATGTCATCTGCGAGGAATTGACGCATATAATTGCACTTAGATTAATGATTATACATGAAGAAAAAAACTGATAAGTACTTTAATACCATTTTCTTCACCTCCTACGACAGATAAAGGAGAATACTTAAATATGGAATTAGAAAAGTTTATGAAAAGGCCTCTTCTGGGGATCGTCAGGGGTATACATAAAGATAAGATAAACAGGCTGGCTGAGACCGTGATCTCGGCCGGCCTGAATCACATCGAGATCACTATGAACACGGACGGTGCTGCTCCCATGATAAAGGAGCTCATCCGGGCCGGTGAGGGCCTGCTCTCGGTGGGAGCAGGTACGGTGCTGTCCCTGGAGGACATGCATGCCGCCCTGGACGCAGGGGCGGGCTTTATCGTCTCCCCTGTGATCGTGGAGGAAGTGATGGCCTACTGTGTAAAGAACAGTATACCGGTATTTCCGGGTGCGATGACGCCCCAGGACATCTACCGGGCCTGGCAGCTGGGTGCCACAATGGTCAAGCTCTTCCCGGCCAAGTCCCTGGGGCCGGTGTACATCCGGGAGATCAAGGGCCCCCTGGATAAAGTGCCCCTCCTGGCCTGCGGCGGGGTCAGCCCGGCTAACATCGGGGAGTTCTTTGATGCAGGCTGTGAGGCTATAGCCTTCGGGGGGAGTATCTTTAAGCGGGAGTGGATGGAGAGGGGCGACTGGGACAGCGTGGGGCGGGCCTTGCAGGAGCTGATCGGGGCTTATGGGAGTCTCTCACAGAGACACTGAGGCACGAAGAGATAGGAGGAAGGTCCTGGAGGCTTTTGGGATGGGGCATTTGTACTGACAGTATCTTGATCGTAGTTCGATTCGATTAAATACTTCTCACAGAGACACAGAGACACGGAGAGGCAGGAGAGAAGGTCCTGTCGCAAGATAGAGGATGGTATTGGTATTAACCTGGAATGGGCGTAGTTCGATTCTGTTACCGGCTTCAGCCAATCTCTCATTTAGATTAAAAGCTGCAATCCCGATTATCCTGCACTTCTACCTTAGTGGAGACATTCTACATGCGGTCGATGTCCTGAAATTTCTGGTAAGTGTAGTACCTGAACTTCATGGTGTAATAGCGGTTGATCATCATTTTCTGGTCCTGAAAGGTATAGGGGCCATAATCCAGGGGATTGGCCAGTATGGTTATCAGCCGGGTAGATTGGTCCAGGCTTAGATGATTAATATCGGTCTGGTAGTGATACTGAGCAGCCTGAGCCACGCCGAATATACCTTTGCCCCATTCACAGTAGTTTAAATACAATTCCAGTATACGCTGCTTGGACAGAAATAATTCCATCTCCAGCGCGATGATCATCTCCGCATATTTTCTGACTATCCATTTTTTGGGGATAAGAAACATGGTCCGGGCCAGCTGCTGAGTAATGGTACTGCCCCCATACATCCGGTAGCCTACATGTTTGTTTACCACATAGGCCCATTTAATGGCTGTGATGTTGATACCCTTGTGCTGCCAGAATTTGATGTCCTCTGTAGCCACTGTTATTAAGGCAAAGCTCTCCGGTATTTCAGACAGGGGGATAAAATGCACCGGCTGTATCGGGTAATGATAAAAGTACTGGCGGTAAAGCATTAGAGAGGATTTCGCAGGATTATGAACCCTCAAATGGAGAGACATGATTCCTATAAAAACGACCAGGAGCAGATGAAGTATCACTATAGATTTCAGAGTGAACAGCATAGCTCTTACTACAAAAGAGCTTTTCTGTACTGTAGACTTTTTCATTGTTCATTTTCTCCGGGTATAGGCTCATCTGCTGGTCTTCCCATATACCAGATATCGTTTTTATGCTCCCCACCGTTAAAACCGCCAATGACCCATAGCCTGCCTTTGAAGGGTATGCAATTGAGGCCTATCCTTTCCCCAAAGTCAGCTTCCATGTCTACATTCTTCCAGATGGAACCATTTTCAGTCACAAAGACCCTGCCCCGACGGTTATATCCCCCGATGACCCACATCATGTTGTCATATACAGCACAGGACCCTCCTCCACCGGCAAAAAATGCCGCATTGGTCACTGAGAGTTTCCAGGTCGTGCCATCCTCGGAGTACCAGGCATCATTGAGACCGTAGTAGTTATTCTGCCTATCTACGTGCATACCGCCTATGATCCATATTTTATCCTTATAGACCACAGAGGCATGCCCTCCCCGGGCCTGTATATTGGTGTCATTGCCGGACTGTATCCAGTCTTTCCCATTAGCGGTGGACCAGATGTCGATTCCATGGGCAATTCCACCTATGAGGTATATCTTATTTTTAAACACCACTGTGGAGTGTCCTCCCCGGGCGCTAAAGGGAGCATGAGCAGTGACTCTAGTCCAGTGTAGGCCATCCGCGCTGCTCCACACGTCATTAAGATCATGGATATCCTGGTTTTTATCGAAATATAAGCCGCCGATCACCCATAGACGGCCCTTGTAGACTATGGTAGTGTGAGCGACCCGGGCCTGAAAAGGAGCATGCTCCAGGGCCTGTTCCCAATGGATGCCGTCCTCTGAATACCAGATATCATTGAAGGTTTTACGACCATTCCAGCCTCCTATGATCCAGAGCTTATCCTTAAATTCGGTGGTAGTATGGATGGATCTACCCGGAAAAGAGGCCTGTTCCGTACCCAGCTGCCATTGACTGAGGCTACCGGTAAAATGGCTATTATTCCGGGTATCATTGGCCCCCAGGATATAGTATCCAAAAAATGAACTGAGAAACAGAATCAGAATAATAAACACTATTTTTTTCTTTGTATTCTTCACGATGATAATTCTTCTCCAGGATAGGATTTTCCAATTTTGGATTAAGCCTGTCATTTCAGTGTCCGCACTTGATTTCAGTAATATGAAGGCAATTCCAAAAATAATATCATAGAAATACCTGAAATATTGCCTATACTATTCCTAAAAAAAATCCAGCAAACTCTATAAAGGCAGAAGATTTTGGAATTTCGTACCAATGGCCGAATTTCCCCCCAAAATCAGTGATACACCCATAGTATTATATCATAGATTAGCCTCATAAACAATTTCAGGCTTAAAACTGAGTATAAAAAAATGGTACCGGCATGATGATGGTGGGTAAATGTATCCACATATAAGCAATGTGTTCTGTATTTACGGGATGAGAGCCATACATAGTCCCATCCTAAAACAGGCAAAGAGCTGCCAAGTATGCTATAATAGACTATACATAGGAGCAGGATCAGAAATGGAAACCAATCTCTTCCCTGAAATGGAAAGTCCCGACAACAAAGGGGAGTACATCAAGTACCCTCTGCGTATCTCTACCGGAGAACACGACATGCTGGAAGCCCTCATGCAGCGGACGGGCAAGAAGCAGAACGCTCTGTTTGCCGACGCGGTAAAGGCCCTGTACATCAAGGTATTCAACCTGGGGCTGCCCCACACGGTGGCACATGGTGAGGATGAGGCCTATACTATGCATATCAGGATACGCCTCAATGCCGTCCTGACCGGGAAGCTGGTGGAACTCACCGAGAAGCTGGGCCACGACAAGAGTGTCATCCTGCGCTCAGCCCTCCATGAGAAATATAAGGCTGTGGTGGAGGATGGTGAGGGGTCATTGTTTTAGCTTGGGGGAAATGAGCCTCTCGCAGAGACACGGAGTCACGGAGAGGTAGGATGAAAGGGCCTGGCGGTTTTGAGTAGGTGTTGTGGGTAATTACTCTGTTTGATCGTGGATCGGTTTTCTTTATGGGCCTCTCGCAAAGGCGCAAAGTTCGTAAAGAGGTAGGATGAAAGGGCCTGGTGGAGATCAGTGTGTGCCGTTTGTACTCAGCATTCACTCACGCCAAACGATTCCTGCATTCATCTCTCACCCTTCAACAAGCTCAGAACAGGCACCGTCGCAGAGGGCAACGTCAGTAGCTGGCAATAATAATTTCTGTAAGCCACTTCTTTACCGGTAAAACAGTATTTTTTTTCCTACAGTTCGGTTTAAGGATAATTTTTTACACAGAGGCTAGATATTACTGCTTCAGCAGTAATTATCCTCATTTTTACTCTGCAAAAGTCTCACTATCAGAGGGGTGGTCCCCGAGTTTACCGCCTGCGAAGTCTAGCTACACTATCGAGGGGACAAGCCCCCTGTTACTGATTAGTACCCGCGGGCACCTGTTTCAGCTTAAAGGGAAATTTATTGGTGATGAAAAGATTAAAATATTCATCCTTGGACTTGGCTTCGGTGAAGTTAAACCAGGTCAGCTTAGGCACATTCTCATAGATCATGAGACTGCCGGTATTCTTCAACTGTATCAGCATCACTTTACGCTGGGTATTGGGATAGTAAATGGCTAGCTTGATTAGTTCAGAGTCAGGGCGTATATAGTCTTTGGTCTTGAATTTATTGAGATAGTAGGTCATGGCTTTTTCATAGCTGGGGAAATTCTGATATTCGAAGGCATGAAGGCAGGGTACAGTAGAAAAAAGAATCATAAACAACACTATTTTTTTCATCATAAACCTCCGTTCTGTATTCATTCTATGCCTATGAAACAGATGTGTCAAATATATCGGGCTATTATTCCAGTTACTGCCAATACTCATAGGTATAAAGTAACTCAGACTGTATTTCCTTATGCTCGCCATATTTTACAGATCGAATGATATTTCCCTGTTTATCCAAGTCGTACTTAATGTAAGATTTCAATGCTTTCTCATCCATACTGCTTGTATATGTCTGTTCCGCATAGTCCAGCCGGCCCTGAGCATTATAGTAATACAGAGTAGTCTCCAGCTCCTCCCCCGCAACATCCGAAGCACAGTTCCAGATCCGTTCAGACAGCCTCCCGGATTTTTGGTACTTATAACTGATATTGATCCATGTCATCATACCTGTATTGTCCTCTTCCAGTATCCTCCCTGAACTGTCATATCTGTAAGTATAGCTTAAAAGATCCGATTCCCCTGTTTCCGATCCCTCAACTGGAACTTTTTCCTCCAGGTATACCAGATATCCCTTCTTATCATAAGTTACCTTGAGATTTGAAGCATTTTTTTTCCTGCCTGCCTTATCATAAGAGATCCAGACTTCATAAGCAGGTTCCGGACCACTCCAGTAATAGGCATAATAGTACTTACGTCCCAGCAGATCATAACGATCTATGCTTTTTAAGTTCACTGAACCGTCTGGATATTTTTGCTTTATTATCCGTTTGGAGACCGGCCCCTGGAGCCTGTCCGACTGCCAGTCTGTGACTCCGCTGACTGTCCCGGGACAGAGGGCATCTGCAAATACCCAGCCCTCCTGCCCACCCATGGTACGTATGAACATAAAGACATTGGTATAGGTCTGGCTCCGTAAAGTCACGATGGCTGAATGAGTACTGCGCACTCCCAGGAAATGGACTGTCTCCCCTTCCCTGAGGGTAGCTATAGTCTGGCTGGAGACATCCAGGGAGGGCATACTCCGGACCCGGAGGCCATTGACGGTAGAACAATACACTCTGGATGTGTCAATGTTTTGACTATACAGGAGGCTGGTCATAGTCAAAAAGAGTAGCGTGACAAGCCCTGATTTACCAGATAGTGCCATTATTTACCCCGTTTTTATTTTTTACTGTGTTATAACTATAGCATAATTTACCAGAATATCAAAAAGGGGGACTGTCCTTCAACAGTCCCCCTTTCTTAAAAATTATAGATTATTTACTTATGACTAAACCAGTAAGCCTTGGTCTCATCATTAAAGAAAAACTCAAAGGTACCGGTGGGGTATCTTAGGGAGATATTTTCTCCATTCCGGTCCGCGATCCCGTCCCGGAACAGGGTATCACCGAAGTTTACACTCCAGTCATTATAGACATCAAACTTGACCTGGGTGCCGTTGCCATTGGTAAAGGTAGCATTACCCTTCCACAGGTGGTCAGCTACCAGTGTCATGGCTACTCCATTCCATCCGGTGGTATCACTGCGCAGAAACATAGAGGGGTACACAGAGTCAAACTGTCCGGCATTAGTGGCCTTGACCATCAGGCTGGCACTGACATCAGATCCATCGATGATGATCTGGGAGATCTTTCCGTTATAGTTGGTGCCGTCTGCAAAGGTATCTACTTCGAAAGTATAGACGCCATCGGCCAGGTCCCAGATTCTGACCCGGGCAGTACTGGATGAGTACATGCCTTCATAGTAGTAATATTTCTTAATAGTAAAGGAGTCTACAGGAACACCAGCCTGATACAGTACAGCCTGCAGGTCCAGTATAGCCTCATCGTGCCAGCCGGGATAAGGATGGGTACTGTTGTGGTGCAGTACTATATCGAGGCGGGGCTCTACCTGTGCTACATTCATGCTGGCAGACACTACCGGTACTGATTCACTGATCACAAAGGCAGTCTCTGCGTAAAAGGCATGATCGGCAATAGCAGTGAGTTCAGCCGCTGAAAAACGGTCTCGGCCATCATAGACAGCGGTGTAGGAACCTGCGGGTAAAGAACTGCTCTTGACAAAATAGGTATTGTCGGCTGTCCTGAGCTGTACCGGCAGATTGGTGTACTCCACTCCATCCTTTAACAGTGTGACACTATGGTAATCCAGGTAAAACTGGGCTGTCCAGTAGTTATTGAGGCTTAATTCTACCGAGCCATTAAATGGTCGGGGAGCCACTATTGAATAAGCTTTGGTCTTATCATTGAAGCTGATAGTGTATTCACCGGCAAGTGTACCTACATATATATCTTCCCCGTTCCGGTCAGCTACTTTATCTCCATTATTGTCTCCGAAATTTAAAGACCAGTCATTATAGATATCAAACTTAAAGCGGTCAGAAGAGCTTCCCGAAAAAGAGACCTTAGCTTCCCAGGTATAGTCAGCTACCAGCTCCATAGGGAGTGGGTCCCAGCTATTGACAGTACCCAGCAGGGTACCACGCAGGCTGACATTGTCATAGGTCTTCAGAAATCCATCATTGGTGAGTACCTTAATGCCCATGACAACAGTCTTGGAGCGATTATCGATCAGGACATTGGTATCCAGGGAGAGGATAGTCTTTAGCTGTTCATTGGTATAATGGATCACAAAGCGGTAGTCACTGTACAGATCCAGTGTAAAATGGGACTGAACCCCATCTTTGGATGTAGGATGGATCAGGTCCTGGGCAATTAGCTGCCCGTTTTTATAGACCTGTACCGGTACTACATAGTAGTAGGGTCCATACATCCAGAACAGGAGATTATCCAGACCGGGGCGGCAGGTCACAGAAGAGCTTAGCGGATTGATATTGATAGAGTATTGTTTAGTCACTTCGTTAAAAGAAATGGTGGCTTTGGTACCGGCAGGTACATGGATGTCTGCACCATTCTGCTCAGCATAGCCATCCAGATCTGTATCACCATAGTTGCGCGACCAGTCGGTGCTGGCATCAAATTTAAATCTCTCATCTGAAGTATTACCAAAAGTAACCGTTGCAGACCATACCTTATTGGACACTTCAACCATGGGCACGCAATTCCAGTTAGCAAAAGTCCCCCGTATATACATCCCGGACTGTATGGAAGGTGTTCCATTTACATTCAGCGTGGCATTGCCAGACAGATCCTGGTCCTGTACCAGGTTACAGGCGGAAAAACCGCATAGCATCACTAATGATGCCAGTAAATACATTTTCTTCATTTATTATCCCCTCGTTTATGTTTTCAGGTCGCTATCTGGATGGAATCACCTGTAACATCCATGTAAGCGGATACATTTTACCCTATTTGCACATTTAATGCAACTTATTAGTGCTTTTTGACCTTTTTTAGTGCGCTAGACAGCGTTTGTAGAAACTAATTTAGTCGGTTAAATGAAAAGAGTAAGCCCTGATTCGTAGTTAATAAAATCTTTTAATTATTGTGTGAATAAAGCAGCTCTTCTATCCCTTCCTGCTTCAGGATATTTACCCCTATACGGGTATTGGATACCCCGGGGCGCAGGAGGTAGTCAAAAGATGCCATATTTCCTTCCAGGCTAGCCTCAAAACACTGGAAAGAAAAACCCTGCCTGCCCATGAACTCCTCACTGAGCTCCACCAGGTGGGTAGACAGGAAGAAAAGGTAACCCGACCAGGCCTGAAAACCCTTAATGATAAGGGCGGATGCTTCGTAGGCATCATGAATATTGGTACCACGGAACAGCTCATCAAATATAATGAAACCCTTCAAGCCTTTTTTAAGAAGGGAAGCGATCTCTTTTACTCTCATGACCTCACTGTAATAATAGCTATAACCTTTTACTATATTATCTTCCGTATTGATACTGCTGAACAGAAGATCCAATACAGTTAATCTCATACTCACTGCAGGTACCCCTAATCCCAGATGGGCCAGATAGACTGCCACTCCAGTCGATTTCAAAAAGGTGGTCTTCCCCGCCATGTTAGGCCCGGTCAGAAACAGAAAATTATTCTTCTTAATACTTACACTGTTTGCCACCGGCTCCTGCAGATGCAAATGAGTCATGTCCTTGATTTCCAGTACCGGTTGATCAGATTCTACAAATGTGGGCAAGGACAGGCCATGTTTTCTTACAGACGAACTCAAAGTCAGGAACGCATCCAGCTCATACACCGCCTGAAGCATTTTTTCCAGGACTTCTTTGTTTTTTTCCCGGAGGATGAAGTCGGATTTCAGCAGATTATAAGCCCATAAGCCCGGCTTCAGATTTTTTTGTACTACAGAAATACCATCTAATATATCTTTTAATAATGGCTGAATACTTTCCGGGGGTGTGGCAAATAACTGGATCATGGGATGTAGTTTTTTAACCAATCCTAATAAAGCCTCAGCTCCTATTCGAATGGAATGCAGGAATCGGCGGTAGGAGAAGTATTCCACACTAAAGCTAAGTAATGAGCGGTGCGGAAAAGGTATCACATTAAGCTTAAGATACCCCTCTGCCTCATCTGTAAGGGTGCGGTCCAGATAGAGAGAAGGATCTGAGGACAGCCCACCCACATATCTTAATATTTTTTGACGCTCCTGTATGGTGTCTACCCTATCCAAAGGTGACTTAAAAATCTCATACAATCTGGAGCTTCCTCCGCTTGTGACACACTGATCAAAAATTTTAAAAATTGAATCCTGGTCTGGATTACGGGCCAGTATGCCCAGATCATATAAGGTCTGTTTATCACAATACATATCCCCACCTCCGCTCTTATATGAGTCACTCTTCAAAAAAAAGTTATATATAAATAAGAAAAGGGCTGCCTCCTGAGAGACAGCCCCTTCTTATGAAAAAGAGTGTTGTTGTTTACTTGGCGTGGCCTATACGGGCAAAGGGTGTAGTCAGGAGGTCCTCATCTTCCCATTCTTTGGGGGAATTGGAGTCGGTAGTACCCGGAGTGTCATAAGTGGCCGGGTCATTTGGAATCGTATCCAGGCAGGAGTACTCACCCTGCCCCAGCTTGACGCCGATACCATTGGCTTCCAGGTAGGCCCGGGTTATACCCAGGGCAGACAGAGGGATCTTCATCTCATAAAAGGTATCTCTGCTCTTATCATGGCCCATGGTATTAAAGTCCATAACGTCAGCCGGATCAATGGGATCTGCTATGGCGTTATCAGCATCCCATACTCCCCATAACTTGGCAGGCACACAGGTGTTTATCCAGGCCATCTGAATACCGGTGGTACCTACAGAAGTACCGACCGTGGAGCTCTGAGGGGGATTCTGCATAAATTTCTGATAATAGGTAGGGTCAGTGTCGTTCACTACGAAGACATTACTCACTGCTTTAGAGATGTATCCCTGCCACAGGTTACCTGCCACATAGATCTGATAATCAGGCAGGTCAACTCCACCAAAATAAGGAAGCCCCCCATTCTTACCCCACATATCCAGGGTAGCTCCCTGATTCTTAATGGTATCAATAATCAATAACTGGATGAGATTCATCTGGAATACTTTAGTCCCCGCAGAAGATCCGGCATTAGAGGGGTCATAGATATCAGTCGTATCTACATACTGCCATCCCAGGTACAGATTATCATTATCCCAGGCTGCATAAAGGTGGCTCAGGTCCCAGGGGGTCTCATGCATACACCAGTTGTCACCCAGAGAGCGGGGATCATCATTGGCAAAGTCTATGGCAATGATCATATCATCAGTCCACTCATTAGCCCCTTTGACTCCGTCGATCTGAATAGTACCGGAAGAGACTGCCTTTCCCAGGGTAGGATTAGTAATATAGGGTTTAATATCCCCTTCCTTTTTAGTGTAAGTATAGCTGTGAGCAGAAGAGCCCCCAGCATTAGTGGCAAACACCTTAAGGGTCACACTCTGTCCAGCACTCAGCCCGCTGCCCAGGCTCAATGTCTGCCCATTACTAAAGGGGATGCCTGATACAGCCGGATCAGAGCCATTGATAGTATAGCGGGCAGCCATGATACTGTCTCCGCTCAGACTAAAGGTCACACTTACACTGGCTGTATAAAAATCACCACCAGCAGGGCTGGCCCCGCATATCGGAGGGGTGACACTATGGTTACTGTTAGTGACCAGGAAGCTGACTGAGCTGGTCACAGAAGAGTTGAGGGCATGATCCAGGGCATAAGCTTTGATCATGTGGTTCCCTATGGCTAGAGTCTTATTGACTGACCATGTGCCAGTACCGCTGGCGGAACTGTAGCTGCCCCCATCTACTGACACCATAATACTCAATAATCCACTTCCCAGATCACTGGCGCTACCGCTAATAGTCACATTTGAAGTATAAAGTGTAGCTCCACCCTGGGGTGAGTTTATGGTTATACCCGGTAATAATGAATCCAGTACTACTGTGACACTGGCTGAAGTATTGGTCTTATTGTTCAAGGCAATAGCCCGGGCCTGAAGCTTATTGGTACCCTGACTGAGAGTCAGGCTATTCAGACTCCAGGTGCCGGTACCACTGGCCAGGGTATAGGCTCCCCCGTTTAAGGATACAGACACGGACTGGATGGAACTGTTATTTACAGAGGCATTTCCATTTACTGTGATGCCGGCATGATTGACCAGGACTCCACTGACGGGTGAAGTGATATTAACGGAAGGCAGGCTGTTATCCAGATTGACTGTGATGGAATTAGTAGCAGACACATTTCCAGCCATATCTACAGCATATACTTTCAGAGTATTGACTCCACTCTGGCTCAGACTGAGGCCTTTAGACCAGTTTGCACCGGCAATAGAAGCACTGCTAAAGCTCCCGCTGTTCAGGGCCACATATACTGCCTGTACACCGGAATAGTCATCACTGACAGTCCCGGCAATCGTCAGATTTTCCCCTACTCCCTGATTGTTAGTGGGGGTAGTGATGAGGATCTGGGGCGCAGTGATATCCTGATAATTGGTCTGTGCGCTGATCACACTGACATGATGAGGCGCAGAACGGGATATCACTCCTTCCACATCGGTGACCAAAAACCAGATGAAATAATCCACACCAGGGGTAAGGCTGATATTACCATAAATCGTAGACAGAGGGCTGCCTGACTGGCTGACCAGTACGTTATTAGTGACTCCGCCGGCCAGTGGTGTATAACATACAGCTGAATCCTGAATAGCTGTATTGTGGTAGGCACTGCCTCTGGCAGTAAAATTAGTAGATACTATAGCTCCATTGGTGGGAGTAGACATGATAACCACAAAATCAGAAGGGGTATTATCAGCAGGCACATTAGAAGCTAAGGTACAGGCTCCGCTGAGTATAAAGGCAAACAAACCCAAAACAAGTAATTTTTTCATTATTAAATCTCCTTTACTAAATATGTAAGAGACATGTAACCGCTTACAGCATTATTATAGCCTTGTGTTTTGGTTTTTGCAAGTTTTTTCTGCATAGTGTGACAGATGTGCACTACAGGACTGTGCAGGGAGATGAGGTCAATGAAATTTATGGGCTATTTCTTTTTATGGACCTGGCGCCTGAATTTGGCGATCTGTTTTTGACGGATCTGCTTGGGGTCATCGGAATAACCCCGGCTTTTGGCATTGGTAAAATTCAATTCATTTCTGAGCTTGATGTAGGAGTCATAGCGCTTCTGACTCAGAGCCCCGCTCTCCACCGCAGCCATGACAGCGCAGCCCGGCTCGACCTGGTGCGTGCAGTCCCTGAACTTGCACTGGGAAAAGAGGGCTTCTACATCCTGGAAAGTATCCTCCAGGCCCTGATCAGCCTCCCACAGGGCCAGCTCCCTCATTCCGGGTGTATCCAGGATAATAGCACCGCTCTGCAACAGAAAGAGCTCCCTGGTGCGGGTAGTATGACGCCCCCGGCTGTCTTTACGGACTGTCTTCACCTCCTGCAGGTCTTCACCCATGAGCAGGTTCAGAAGAGTGGACTTCCCTACTCCTGATGCCCCCAGGAAGGCCGTGGTGGTCCCGGGCAGCAATATCTTCCTGAGCTGTGTGATGCCTTTATTAGCCAAAGTGGAAATACTGAGTATGGGGGTATCCCCGGCCACATTCTGCATCAGTGCCTTCTTTGCTTTCAGGTCAGTGCAGATGTCTTCTTTTGATAAAATAATGTAGGGAGCGGCTCCACAGGCATGGCTCAGGGCCAGAAAACGCTCCACCCGCCGGGGGTTAAAGTCCCGGTCCAGGGCATTAAAGATAAAGATATGGTCCAGATTAGAGGCCAGGAGCTGTTCTTCCAGAACATCACCCAGTACATCTCCGGGGGCCTTACGGGAAAACTTATTGGTACGTTCTATTATAGAAAGAATGTGGGCATGATCTTTAGTGTCATTCAGGTGTACCCTGACCCAGTCACCCGGGACCGGGAACTCATTGGGAGAATTTGATGACAGCCTCAGCTTTCCCGATACTTCTGCATTGATCTCTCCATATTCCGTGATAATACGGAATATATCCTGATAACGGGCCATGACCCGGGCAGGGGCACTATCTTCTGCATCTGCGCGGGAGTATAGATGGGCCCAGTGATCATTCCACCCCCATTGAGGAAGTATCTTAAATTCATCCATCATATCGCTCAATATAGTCCTGTCTTTTTTACTATGTGCTCTATATCTTCCTGTAGTACCAGCTGGGCTTCCACATCATATTTGGTGGAGTCATGATTGATGATGACCAGCTTGGCTTCATCGGTGAGATAGGAGGGCAGCTGTGATACCGGATAGACCGACAGAGAGGTCCCCAGGCAGATGAGGAGGTCTGCTCTCTGTACCTCGGTAAGAGCCTTTTCCAGTCCCAGCACTGGTTCACCGAAAAATACCACATCTGGTTTTAATACATGTCCCTGCTTTGTTTTGACTACTTTTTTACTCTTTATGGTGGCTATGATCTTATCATCGATAGGCACCTTTTCTCCGGTCTCCATGTCGGTAAAGGTATCAAAGTTGCCATGTACAAAGATGATATTGTCATTGCCCGCTTTTTCATGGAGGCTGTCAATATTCTGGGTGACGATACACTTGAGCTTACCCAGGTCCTGCAGCTTTTTAAGAAACTTATGCCCCAGAGTGGGCTCCGCATCTACGGCTACATCAAAAATGGCACCGATGTGCTCATAAAAGATACTGGGGTCCTCCCGGAATACCTTGACATCAAACAGTTTTTCCGCAGGGATATCATCTCTGCGATAGATACCCTCGGGGCCTCTGAAATCAGGGATACCGGCTGAAGTAGAAATACCGGCTCCGGTCAGGGCCACTATATACTGTGACTTGGAGATCAGGTCCATTAACAGGTCAATGCCTTTTAATTCCATATTATTTCACCTTCAAGAATTTTCTTTTACCGATCTTTATGATCCTTTCATTACCAGGCTCTAATGTAATATCTTCCGTCACCTTTTCATTATCTATAGACACGGCATTCTGCTGTAGCATACGCCTCATCTCTCCCTTGGAGGGCATTATACCGGCATCTACTACCAGGTCTACCAGAGAGACCGGGGATGAAAGCGCCTGTTCCGGCATATCATCGGGCAGGCCGCCACCCTTAAAAATACGTTCGAATTCCTCCAGTACCTGTATAGACTCAGCCTCACTATAGTAAAACTTCACCAGGAGCTGACCCAGCTTCACTTTAAAGTCCCGGGGATTCTCCCCTGCCTTCATCTTCTAGACGATTTCGGTGCGCCCAATGTTCCGCCAGGAAGGGGCGCGGCCTGGAA
>CAZIAD010000043.1:0-26967 GCA_964537555.1 uncultured Brevinematales bacterium | reverse complement strand
CCAGCGACAAAAAGGGTAAGTTCCAGCAGGCCAACGGGGGCACCCTGTTCCTGGATGAGATCGGGGATATGCCCATCTACCTCCAGGCTAAGGTCCTGCGGGCTATCCAGGAAAAGGAAGTGGAGCCGGTAGGATCTGAGACCAAGGTCAAGCTGGACATCCGCCTCATCTCCGCCACCAACCAGGACCTGGCTAAACTGATCAAGGAAGGCAGCTTCCGCCAGGACCTGTATTACCGTCTCAATGTAGTAGAGATAAAGATCCCTCCCCTGCGGGACCGTAAGGACGACATCCCTCTCCTGGCTGAGTTTTTTATCAAGCGCTTCGCCGAGCTCAATAACCGCAAGACCGAAAAGCTGTCCTACGAAGCCCTCCGCATGCTCCAGGCCTATGAGTGGAAGGGCAACGTCCGGGAGCTGGAAAATGTGATCGAGCGGGCCGTTCTCCTGTCCAAGGGTAAGACCCTGGAGATCTCCTCCCTACCCGACTTTATCCAGGACGCGGGCGATGGCTACATCAGCGACATCAGCATCAGCAAATGGGTGGAGTCCTACATCAAGAATCCCTCCCTGGAGGGCAAGGTCTACAGCACCGTGGTGAACTACATCGAAAAGGAGCTCATCACCAAGGCCCTCATCTTCTGCGGCCGCAACAAGGTCAAGACTTCCGACTTCCTGGGCATCAACCGCAATACTTTACGCTTTAAGATGACGGATTTTGATATTAATATTTAGTCGATAGTCCGATGATGACCGTGTACAATAGCAGAACTGTCACCCTGAGCGCTGCACTGAGCCTGGTCGAAGTGTATCTACCCTATTCTGCTCTATATTATCGAAGGGATGCTTTCACCGGTAATCTCATCTGAGCCGACTTTTGACTTTCGACTTTCAGACTTTTGACTTATTGGCCCGGGGATTCGGTGGATGCGGAATCAGCTCCCCGATGACGGAGAGGGCTCCTGTTTGGAGAGGGATTCGGTTGGAGTTGGATTGGCTTTTTTTATTGTAGAATGGTATAGTTTTTTGATGATAGGACTATACCTGGACTAATTGTATTTTTTCTCGGTATAGGAGACACGGATTTACAGGATGAACACGGATTAGTGGAAAGTCTGCGTGTAAGGTGAATACCATCACAGTACATTACATTCTTAATAATCATATAAAACTCCGGTAAATAATGTTGCTTCTTTATCTTCATTATAAATATTTGGTAATAATACTATGAAATTATTTTTGACAAAGCTTACCATCTTATGATTATTAATATCATATACGTTTGTATCAAGAATTTTACCTTCACTATTCATTATAATAAAACATGATTTTTTTTCTTTTGGCAATATTCCGGTTACAATATATACATTAATATCATTTATGTAATAAGAAGATGCATAGAATAAATCAATATCTGGTCCATAAATATAATTTTTTCCGCCTATCACAATATTTTTTTTAGTCTTTATTAAAGATTTTATTTCCGAAAAACTTGATCCTCTAATACCCATGTTTTGTTTCTGAAGAGAATCCTGATACAAAGTAATTTGAAATGTTGAATTTTCAAAAAAATCCTGTTTTGTCATTCCTGTAAGTTTTATTTCATCGTTTTCTATCTCAAAACTTACAGGAGCATAAGTATATTTATACTTCTGATATGAAGTATTGTCAGTATCAGATATTGCTAGAAGTGGATCCAAAAGAAAATTATTTGAAATCAAAAATAAAGTATATTTAATTCCTTTATCAGTCATTTGAACCTGATGAGGTGGTATTTGAAATGATAATGAATTATTTTGTATTGGAAAAGCGTTTTCTAACGTTGCTTCAAATAAGAATTTGCCTTTTAAAGTAATTTCTTTAATCTTTTTTAGTTTATTGTTTCTAGAATATAAACTTATTCTTACTATTTCTTCATGATTATCTTGTTTCAATTCATTTTCAATTTTTTCCAGAAACTTTCCAGATGTTGATTGTGATTGTCCTAAAATAGAGGTTTTGTATTGGACTGGAATATATATAACTATTTCCGCAATCATTCCAAAAAAGTTATTTATCAACTTCGAAATTGAAGCATATTTTTTTCCTTCTATTAGAGTGGTATTATATTTCGAATCGGGAGAAGATAAATTTAATTCCTGGGTTAAATTTATTTCTTTATCCTCGGATTTAAGAATTAAATTTTTTTGTATGGAATAATTATCTTTATATTTATACACACCAAAGTAAGGAATATTTTTCTCTGGAGCTAATCCTATTTCTTTTCGAACTAAGTCTTCAGGGAAGATCTCAAAAGCCAGTGGTTTCCCTGTATAATTTGTATAATTCACACTTTTCGGTAGACTTGTGGAAATTACTTCCTTGTACCCCACCCCCTTCGCCACTAACTGACTCGTATCCACACTCTCCGCCTCTATCCACCCTTCTTTCCCCTGCTGTGACACCACAAAGAAACGTTCTCCGTTCCCCTTGAGCACCCGCAGGGTGTCTCCCTTGGAGATAGTGTCCACTGCCTGGCCCTCCAGGCTGTCATTATAAACAGTGATAGTATGGACAATATTTTTAAAGACATTGTCCTGTACGGCGAAGAACTTCTCGGGTATCCACTTAGTCACAGTAGACTGGGGTACCCATCCCCCTACAGGTCGGACCACTGAGGTCCTGGTATCCCGGGCACTGCCCTCCACATAGGCCCAGTCTCCGCGTGTGTCGTAGAGAGTGACCTTGTCATACTTCATGAACTGCTCCAGGTAGGAAGTATTGCTTGTGACTCCGCTCTCCAGAAGGGCCGGAGTGAGATCATAGATGCGGACATTATTGGTATTGATGTACATGATCTTAGGTGCGGACTTGTCCACCTTAATATTAGAGGCCATGATAGGTACTGCGTTAGAGGATGGTGCTTTTACTTCGGGCCTGGGCTGGCCGCAGGAGGAAGTAACAAGTAGCATGGCGAATGTGGCAAAAAAAAACTTGGAAAGACGGCCTGTGACTGTAGGAGGGGTATATTTCATAGAGTGGCCCTCTTACTCGGTCACTATCTCATAACCCCGGCCGGCCCAGTCCTGTATGCCATAGCGCATATTATAGATGGTCTGGTAGCCGGCTTCGATGAGGAGGCGGGCTGCCACAGTGCTACGGTTTCCGCTGGCACAGTAGATCAGGATAGGCTGCTCTTTATAGGCTTCCAGGCTATTCATCTCCTGCTGAAATATCTGTACCGGCAGGAGCCGGGCCCCTGCTATATGGCCCTGGGCATATTCCCCGGGGGTACGCACATCCAGGATGAGAGGCTGGACATTAGAGATGATCTGCCTGACCTCCGGAGCGCTGACCCCGGTATAGCGGGGGGCCGTATATTCTATCACTTTTATCTTACCCCGGGCCGGACCTGCTGTGAATTCATACGTCCCGGCCTGGCTCATCTTAATATAGGTGGATTCACCCTCGCCGACGGGATAGCTCTTATTTACACTCAGCCCCGGTATGGATACAGTAAAATTAGTGTCTGTCAGCAGTACGGGCAGGACATAGTCTCCCCGGTATACATTCAGGGAGAGGGGCTGGTCATTGCTCAGTACCAGTATCCTGAGCCCTGCGTCTATAGTACCGGATATCTGCGGTGCGGATTTACTCTCGCATCCTGATAATAAAGCTACTAAAACTAAAAATAAGACGGATCTTTTCATATCATTACTCTCCTTAATTCTACACATATTTTACTCTTTTATTCCTATTTTCTCAACATCCCCGCCCTACTGATTGAACACCTGGGCTATCATCTCTCATTCCGTTGTAATCAACCTGAAAAAAATCATCCTATCCATCCCCGGTCCTCGAGTTTACCGCCCCAGCCTTTACCACACTATCGAGAGGACCCACTATCGAGAGGACCCTTTACTCCTCTTCCTCTTTCTTTACCAGCTTCTCCACCCATCCATGTACCTTGTCCCGATGGATGACCCCCAGTATAAACAGGGCCAGGGCCAGGCCGGCCACAATAGCAGCCAGGACCCACTGTTGACTTCCGGCGGCATGGCCGATGATGACACTGCCCAGCAGAGCGGGCAGGCGTCCCAGAAAAGAGATGAGGAGAAAGACCCCCAGCCGCATTGAGGACAGTCCGGCGGCGTAACACAGTACGTCCTTGGGGATACCGGGTATGAGAAAGAGCAAGAAAAAGCCTATAAGAGCCTTGGGACTATCTATAAACTTTTTCATCTTTTGCAGGGACTCTTTACCCATGAGACTGCTGATAAAGGCGTGTCCCAGTAAACGGGCCAGGAGAAAGTTAAATACCGATCCGGCCAGAATGCCGATCAGAGAATAGGCCAGCCCGGGCAGCACTCCGAACAGATACCCACCGGCGATCTGTACCACTTCACCGGGTATGATGAAAATGACCACCTGTATGAATTGCAGGCCCATAAACACCAGGGGGGCCCACATCCCGAATCCTTTGACCCAGTCCCTGAGTCCTTCAGGGTTTTTGAAGATCATCCCGGCCTGTTCCCGGAACACTATACCCAGAGTCACTATTACCGCTATCAGGGCCAGTCCTACTATCCTCTCCAGCCATACCTGTTTATTTGGTTTTTCTGCCAACCTGAACTCCAGATGATTTTTATATACTTGAATTAAGAAAAAATATAACACATTCTTGTCGTATGTCAATTCTTATGGTGAAAAATTATAAAAATCTGAATAATATATCTGAGAAAGATCAAGAATATGAAAGCTTTTCTGACCAGATATTCCTGACCTCGTCTTGAATTCCTGTTCTTCTTCTCAATGTGTTCCCCACATTACACCCCAAAGGGCTTACTTACCCTATCCTGTACCCTGCCGCAGGCCATTAAGCCTGCTTCACATTGTCTGCTATTCTACAGGAATTGTACTCGAGGAGAAGCCCTATATTCAAGCCCACCAAGGGCATTTTCTTTGCCAGGCGTTTCTTTTTTGCCTGAAAAAGAAATGCGGAGAACCAGGGTGATGTCTCACCCCGTTCATTCAGATGGCAGCCTGATAACTGTCACAAAATATTTGTATTTTGAGTATAGATCTGATTTTTAGATAGTGAAATCCAGGCTCACTCCTGTGGAGCTCCTGCCCTTGATTTCTTCTGCTCATACATCCGTTCATCGGCTATCTTGAGCAGCTCTGAGAGCTTGGTCTGATCCTTCTTTTCGGAGAGGACATAGCCCATCGAGATACGGATGTCATAGTCTTTGCCGTTATCGGAATTATGCAGGTCCAGGAGCTGACGCAAACGGGCCTCCATGATGGAGATCTGTTTCTGGCTCTGTATCTCTGCCAGCACCACGAACTCATCTCCCCCGATACGGGCTACGATATCATCATCCCTAAAGCAGTGCTTGAGGTTAAAGGCCAGGGCGCGCAGGGCAACATCTCCCTCTTCATGGCCGAACTTATCATTGATGGCCTTCATGCCGTCCATATCTACATAGATGATGGCCATGTTTACATCATGAGCCTGGGAGCGCTTGAGCTTAAAATCCCCCAGAAGAAGAAAACCGCGGCGATTGTACAGAGAGGTGAGCTCATCCTTTAGAGCGATCTCGGCCAGATCAGCGTGTGAGTCAGCCCAGTCGGTGATGTCCCTCACTATACTGCCCAGCCAGTAACGGCCGTCGGTGCGCACCGGGAATACCAGCTCCTGGAGTATACGCTTTTCCCCGTCGGGGCGCAGGATCTTGTATTCCAGTATGCTTTTATTGGAGACCAGCTCCCCTTTGTGAATGATATCCATGAGGGAGTGGCGGTCGTCTTCTTTCATCTCCTGGGGCAGGTACATGAGGCTCTGTATTTCCCAGATGGTCTTGTCTTTTACATCATTGAGAGAGTAGCCGCTGATATGCTCCATAGCGGGGTTCCATTCCTGTATCTTGCCCTCTTCATCCAGCATGATGATACCGTCACTGGAGTTGTCAAACAGGAGCTGCACGGTATTGGACACCATACGCACATTAAAAAAGCGGCGATTCTGCAGTATAAGCAGGATGATGATGACAGCAAACAGGGCACTGGATACAGCCAGTATGATGACTAAGACGGATAATTCCACTTATTTATACTCCACTTTCTGCCCTTTGGCATTGATGTCTACATTGGTAGATTCCAGGTAGACATTAAAATACTTTATCTTATTTACCGAGAAGTTAAATTCCAGGTCCTGGAGTACTCTCTGCTGTATACGTTCCGAAAAACGGAGAAAGTCGTTCTTTTCATCAGTATCGATCCACAGATTTATACCCATGACATTTTCTTTCATGATATTGATATTGACACTGACATCTTCTACGCCCGGCATGAGGGTCACAGTATCATGGATAAATGTCGATATGGCATTATCACTGAGCAGCACATCCCCTTTATCAGTCTTGATATGGATATAGGAAGAGGAAAAGCGGGCATAGATCTCGAACACAGTCAGCAATACCGGCAGCACGATGAGAAAGCCGGCACTGATCCCCAGAAACTGAAAGGACGATATACCGATCCGGGTCTTAAAGATCTGATTAAGGCTGATGCGGGGATCGTAGGCAATAAATACCCTATATAACAGGATACCGATAATGACTGAGGATACCGCAAACAGGATGAGCAGGACCAGCCTGATAGTCTTAATTGTCTGTAACTTCATTAAACACATCCTTCACTCTTAGTATTATCTTACTGACCTTAATACTGGTCAATTCTTCCAGGTTCTTCCGGATGGTCTCCGCAGCTTTATCGATCACTTTTACGATGTCTTTTCCAAACAAGGTCTCGACCTGGGCATAAACTGATATCCGGGCCTTTGAGTTGTATTTCAACTTCAAAGGCCGGTTAGGTATCAGGTTTAAATACTTCTTATGATGTAGCCTTATCTGCTTGTCCGCATTTATAGTGTGACTGACTACACTGGCCAGGCTGCCTTTGCTTATCTCATATCTGTTCACATTATCTCCGCTTTATTTGATCTTAAAATTCTCCATAAACGATGTTGTAAACTTACCACTGCGGAAGATCTTGTCATCCATTACCTGCATATGAAAAGGAGCAGTAGTCTTTACACCTTCGACTTTGAATTCAATTAAAATACGTTTCATTCTGTCCAGTGCCTCTTCACGGGTTTTACCCCAGGCCATAAACTTTGCCAGCAGAGAGTCATAATACTTAGGTATCTCATAGCCCAGATAGGCATGACTGTCGATACGTACGCCGAATCCTCCGGGAAAATGCAGGTCTGTGATCACACCCGGTGAAGGCATAAAGTTCATATAGGGGTCTTCGACATTTATACGGCACTCAATGGCATGGCCTTTAAAGCCTGCTTCTTCCTGGGTAAAAGACAGTTTTTCACCATTAGCGACACGGATCTGTTCCTTTATCAGGTCGATACCGGTAGCCAGTTCTGTTACAGAATGCTCTACCTGTATACGGGTGTTTACTTCCATAAAATAGAAGCGTCCCTGGTCATAGAGGAATTCCATGGTACCCGCTCCGTGATATCCGGCATGAAGCACACCACGCTTGGCTGCTTCACCGATCTCTTCACGCTGTTCAGGGGTCAGTGCAGGAGAGGGAGCTTCTTCGATCAGTTTCTGGTGGCGTCTCTGCACAGAACAGTCACGTTCCCCCAGGTGTACTACATTTCCATGTTCATCAGCGATAAACTGTATCTCGATGTGACGAGGGTCTTCCATATACTTTTCGACATATACTTCAGGATTGCCGAAGTTGGTCTTGGCTTCTCCCTGGGCAATAGGGATGATACGGCGCAGCTCATCATCATTCCAGGCTACACGCATACCCTTACCACCTCCACCGGAAGTAGCCTTAACGATCACGGGATAGCTGACTTCCTGGGCAAATTTTACCGCATCTTCTGGGTCTTTGATGATCCCGGTACCGGGAGTGACAGGTACACCTACTTCGGCCATAGTCTTTTTAGCAGTCACCTTATCACCCAGCAGGTCTATCACTTCAGCTTTGGGACCGATAAATTTAATACCATGCTCGGTACAGATCTTGGCAAATTTTGAATTTTCGGACAGGAATCCATATCCGGGATGAATAGCATCTGCTCCTGAGATCTCAGCCGCTGAGATAATAGCAGCGATATTGAGATAGGACTCACTGGATGGAGCCGGTCCTATACAGATATCCTGATCGGCCAGCTTGGCATGCAGACTGGTCTCGTCTGCTTCTGAGTGTATAGCCACGGTAGGAATGCCCATTTCTTTGGCAGCCCGGATTACCCGTACTGCAATCTCGCCTCTATTGGCAATTAAAATCTTTCTAATCATGTCTGTCTCCCCTCTTATATCTCAAAGCGCATAACAGGCTGACCATATTCGATAGGTTGGCCTTCTTCCACCAGGATCTCTTTTACTTTGCCATCTACTGCGGCTTTGATATCCTGCAGGACTCCCAGTACTCTGACATGAGCAATGACCTGTCCAGCTTTTACTTCATCTCTTAACTTGATGTAGTATTCACCGGATTTAGGATTAAGCCGGGTGAAAAAGCCCACACAGTTTGATGTCAGTTCATTTACATTAGCGGGAAGCTTGTTTTCATTACTGTCGCTACCGGATTCAGAGGCAGTGCTCACGACCGGAGCGGCTGCAGATGCAGCTACCGGAGCCGGTGTAGGTGCTGCATTACCACCAATGGTAAAACGAAATTTTTTATCCTCATTCTGGATCTCTACTTCACCGATCTCACTATCCTGAAAGATCTTGTATAAAGCTTTAATGTCTTTGATGCTGATCATATCCCCTCCTATTTTACCCTTTCCATATATCTGTCATCTCTGGTATCTACTTTTATTCTTTCACCCTGATTTACAAATAGTGGTACCTGGACTACTGCGCCCGTTTCCAGAGTAGCAGGCTTGGAACCGCCGGCCACTGTGTCACCCTTCAGGCCGGGATCAGTCTCAATGATCTCCAGCTCTACAAACATAGGTGGTTCTACTACTATGATCTCGTCTTTGTAAATAGACACATTACAGATCTGCTCTTCTTTGAGATACTTATCCGAGTCTCCCACTACATCTGCAGGAACATGATACTGCTCATAAGACTCCTGATCCATAAAGACAAATTCGTCCCCTTCCCGGTATAGGAGCTGGGCTTCACGGTTATTTACTTCAGCCTGTTCAATGCTGTCTCCCCCTCTGAATACTTTTTCCAGTACATTTCCACGGGTGACATTTTTTAACTTGGTACGCATCACCGCTCCCCCTTTACCGGGTTTGTGGTTCTGACACCATGAGACGACATACAGTTCTTTTTCGAAAAGTATGACCATCCCTTTTTTTATTTGTGAATAATCCATCTATATTCCTCCAATTTCTCTTATATATCATATCCGGTAGTAGTCAGTACATCCCGTCCCTGGCGAGTGACCACTACCATATCTTCCAGTCTGATCCCCCCCAGGCCGGGAAGATAGATGCCAGGTTCAATGGTAAACACCATTCCCGCTTTTAATTCTACATCAGAATTCCGGGAAATACGGGGATACTCATGTATTTCCAGTCCCACACCATGCCCTGTAGAATGGGTAAAGTATGAAGCGTACCCTGCCTTGTCAATAACATCATAAGCTGCCTGATGAACCCGGCTGGACAGCACTCCTTCTCTGACTTCCTCTTGTGCTGCCCACACGGCCTCTTTGACCACTTTTTGTATTTCATTAATTTTTGAGTCTATTATTTTACCAAAATAATAACATCTTGTAAAGTCAGAAGCGTATCCGTTGCAAAAAACTCCGAAATCAAACAGTATTATCTCGTTTTCCACGATTTTTTTGGGGCTGGCTACCCCATGAGGGAGGGCACTGCGGGCCCCCGAGGCTACTATGGTCTCAAATGCCGGTTTTTGTGACCCCTGTTTTTTGAGAATGTACTCCAGTTCAGCGGCCAGTTCAGATTCTGTTTGACCTGATTTGACCGAAGGCAGGACCAGGTTAAACCCTAATTCTGTGGTGATAAGATTTTGCCTGATGATCTCGATCTCCAATGGATGTTTTACCATTCTCAGGTCTCGGGTAATAGTGTCATCTTTTAAGCTTAGATCCGGGCCCAGGCTTTTTAGAAGCAGTTCATAGACTGCAAGATTGACCCACTGCTTATTGAGAAGGATACTCTGGTTTTTTAAACGGGGAGCCAGGTCTTTTAGTATCCCTGACAGGGGATGGTCTACACTGATCTCCAGTATCTCAAGGTCTATCCTTTTTTCCTGGCGGATCTGTTCGGTATAACGGCCATCCGTGATAAAAATGGCCTCATCCTGGCTGATAAAAAGATAGGAGCTGTCCCCGCTGAAAGCCGTATAATAATATATATCCGCCTCATTTATGAGAAAAAGACATTCTTCTTTTTTTAATAAATGACGGGCCCGGTCCAGTCTCTGCTGAAATAGATTCTCCACCCCTATTCCTTGTATAAGGTCATTTGATTAGATAAGGCGGCTTCTTCCTCCAGGAGGATGTTCTGATAATTCTGAATATCTATCTTAATAGAATCCAAAGCCTGATTGGTAACAAAGGAATTTCTATAGACTTCCAGCAATATCTGGTATTTTTTATCTACATCATCGACCAGTTTATCCAGGGCTTCGATCTCATTAAGAATATCCCTTTCTTCCTTGCTCATAACATATTGCTTTTTAGCTTCTTCAACTACTACTTTTTCTACTACATTGGTTTTTACCATAACTACATTATTGGTAGGTTTAACGGTTTTTTCTACTACCAGATTGGTCAGTGTATTGGTAACGACAGGCAATAATTTATTGGTGTTCGTGAGATTTACTATGGCGGTGTTTTCTATTTCTTTAAGGGCTGCATCTTCTTTTACGACCAGATTTTGTGAATAGTCCACTTTAAAGATCTTGGATGCCAGTACTGACTGCTCATTGTCTTCCAGCCAGCCCCTGGCTTTGACCTGCACTGTTATATCTCCGGTATATTTGGTAGTCATGAGGTTCCATTGCCCCTGGCGGGTAGAATTAGCCTCCATCTTGACAAACTCTACGCTGGGAGTCTCATTCGGTGCCAGTGTGAATCCTTCCGGTACTACTAATTCTATTTTTAGCTTATCCAGGGCATATTTACCTTTGTTTTTTACTTCGACGTTTACAGGCACGGGCATTGTCTTGGATTCGGCAGGAACACTGAGAGATAAGGAGAGATCCTCAGAAGTAAAGAAACTGACTCCGTATATACCATAATATGCCGTTATCAGTATCATTTCATTCTGTTCCAGATCGAGGGGTCCGTAATACTGTGCTACCGAACCGTCAAAACGGGCTGTCCCTGACTTTCTCATATCCTTTGTGGCATCGACAGAAATGTCCCACAGATTATCGAATAATCGGGACCAGTTTGCAAATACCACTTTGTCAGGAGTGGTAATACCGCTGCCTTTGAGTATTCCCTGGGTACGGGTCACAGGATTGGAGTTATCATCAAATGAGTACCAGTATTGGGGCAGATTTTTACGGTAAAACTGGGTCTCATTGGCTATCTCACCTATTCCTGGCACACTGAAAGGGGTGGATTTAAAATCACCGATCACCGTATCGAGAAGGAGTCTGAGACCCACAGAGGTCTTTCTGCGGTTTTCATTTTTTATTTTATAAAGAACACGCATTGCGTCCTGGCGGCCTGTACTGGGGTTATCGACCAGGCTCACTTCCTGCTTGATGACAATCCCTTTTACACTCCACTCTGTGACTATCTTGTCACCCTTGACCTCAGGACGGGAAATATAATAGCCCTGGGATGAACCAAATATATAGGGCTCATCTTCAATATATATAGTAGTAAGACTACTGGGAGGGCTGGGCAGGCTTATTTGATTAAGGAGGGGTTTATTATCATCGTCAGGCTCATTGGGATCTCCCTGTTTAGTCTCCAAACTGAAACGGGCTGAAGCATCATCCACACTTATCTTGATAAAAGTGTTTTGTACATCCAGGACTCCGGGAAAGACCAGGCCCTGAAACAAAGACAGTATTAATAAAGATGAAAAAATTTTTTTTAATGAATTCTGCATCACTGACCCTCCCGGTTCTGCTTGATAGTACTGAGGATCTCTACTTTTTTGGATTTTATCTCCAGGAGTCTCTGCTTGATGAGCAGTAACTCTGACATTTTTTCCAGCGTCTCTTTCTCCCTTTTTAAAGTCTGATTCTGGGCCTGCAGAACCTGCAGCTCATTGGTCATACCGGAGATCATCTGAGACTTATTGGCCTGATCCAGGATGAGCTGCTCCAGCTGAGTCATGGAACTGCGTATATCATAGGCCAGAGCAGTGTTGGGATATTTTTCCAGTACCAGCTGGTAAGTATCTGTGGCCAGCTGATAGTCTTTCATACCGATATAAGCCCGTCCGATCCAGTACAGGGAATTATCCCCCAGGGCATCCCGGTTATCATATCGGGCGATGTAGGAATTGAGCAGGGCTATCCCCTCTCTGTATTTCTGGCCCAATACCAGGGTACGGCCCAGTTTATACAGAGCTCTGGAATATATGTCCTGATCCATGTAATCCTGGACGACCTTTCGATAATGCTTGATAGCTTTATCAAAATCCCTCTGTATAAAGTACACATCACCCAGAAAATAATAAGATTTGGCCTGATATTTTTTATAGGTCTTGTTATCAGTAGTCCCGGGCAAGGAGATGATTAGTTTAAAGCTTTTTTCAGCATCCATAAGTTCATTATTAGCCAGAGCCTGTATTCCTTTCATGTAAATATTTCTCATTTCATCCAGGGTGATAGCATTGGCCTGTGAGGCCAGCACCAGGAGTAATGATAGGGTTAAAATCTTTTTCATAAGACTCTCCGTTTGAGTTTAATTAGGAGCTGTTTCATTATACACTCTAATTTACTTCTATTTCAAGAATATAGGGGTTTATTCCTTATTTCCCGTCTGCTCCTTTATATAACGGGACATTGCTTCTATTCCCAGATAATAGGAATCCGGGCCAAAGCCGGTTATCATACCAATAGCTATATCGGACAAATAGGAATGATGCCGGAATTCTTCTCTTTTAAAGATGTTGCTGAGGTGCACTTCCACAAAATCCAGGCTGACTGAGAGAATGGCGTCTCGTATTGCTATGGAGGTGTGAGTATAGGCGCCCGCATTTATGACCATACCCGCTGCGCTAGGCCCTTCCTGCTGAATAAAGTCCACCAGTGCCCCCTCAGAGTTTGACTGATAGTGCATAAGCTTAAATCCGTACTTTTCAGCTTCCCCTTCCATCTTTTCGATAATATCTATAAGACGGGCACGTCCGTACTTTTCAGGCTCCCTGGTACCCAGCATATTGAGATTAGGCCCATTCACTAATAGTATTTTATCCATTGCACTTCCTTACTTTACTGCAAATTTCTTTTTTACCTGCTTGACAAACTGATTGACCATCGGCTGGCTTGTGTAGCGGTATTTCGGGTGCTCAAATGCAGTATTTCCATAGACAAAGTCTATATAGGGGCTGTACTGAGCCAGGATCCGGGCCAGCACCTCAGGTTTAATATTATTACATAAAATAGTATTGACTACATCCGGGTCTTTACTGATCAAAGAGGAGATCCTATTAATATCCAGTGAGTCATTTCTATATATTATAAAGCGGGCATCTTTATATTGTATATAATCCAGATCGTCGATGTGATAGGGAATGCCGGAGTCCGCTGTAAAATTAAAAAGAGGTATCACTACCGTACTGGCGTATAAGCGTGGGTTAATAGCCAGTGCGGCCTGCCACTGCCGGAGATCCAGGTTTTCCTCTTCACTGAATAAAAACATCAGATGAGGCGAAGTGGACACTGTCTTCATATTCTCCACAGGGCCCAGGCCATAATTAAATTCATAAGTATTTCCATAGGGTTTGGTCTGAATGACTGAGCGGTATTCCAGGGATTGAAAATCACCCTGTATCTCAAACCTATAAGGCATGCCCTCCTCCATGTCAGTAAACAGCATAGAGTGGGTCTTGCTGGGCGTATAATCAGCCCTGGCCCAGTCCAGATCACCCGCTATGCTAAAGTGCAAAGACGTGGGCTGAGCCTGCCTGGTGAAATATACAATATATATTCCATTAACAAATGATGTGTCAGGTATAAAGAAGGGGCCGAATTCTGCCGTAGTATTAAGAGGAAGTAAAGGGAGTTTATCCGCAGTCAGCGGAGAGAATGCCAGGATGCACAACAGAAGAGCCAGTCTCTTTATTTTTTTTGCTTTCATTGGCTTTATACCCCTGAAATTATTAGATATATAAGAGAATTATCGGTAAAAAAGTGTATTTACACAATAATATAAAAGTATTTATTCAAATCTATTGACAAAAGAATAAATTGCTAATACATTATGTGTAGATTATGGAATCTTTTTTACTCAAAAACAGGAGGTTATTATGGCAAACAAAAAATTCCGCTGGAGATATTTTATTGATAAACCGTTTCAGGTCAGGTTTATCGCCCGTTTTCTCATCCTTATCCTATTAGGACTGGGTATTTCACTGGTAGTACTCATGGTGAAAAATCAGGACAAGTATAATCAGAATCTGTATTACCAGATAAAAGATGTTTATGATGAAAATAATAACCCCACTTTCAATCTGATGTCGCCTATCGATGAAGTGTTCAATATGCGGGAAGGTAAGAACATTTTTGAACTTCAGCTTCCGGTATTGATCTGGATGAGCGCTCTCTATCTGCTTCTGATCGCCGTATTTGGACTGTTTATCTCTCATAAGCTGGCCGGGCCTGTATATAGGATCAAGAAGACACTACAGGAGATATCAGACGGCACGATTAAGACTAAAGATGCCAAATTCTCCCTGCGTAAACATGATGAGCTTAAAGATCTGGTAGAAGCATTAAACAAATTTCTGGAAAAGACCGGAAAATAAGAAAACATTTTAATTTTAAAGGGCAGTGATTTTTATCATTGCCCTTTTTTTTATGTTCTGGTCATTGACTTTTTCAGGATTTACTTTAACTTATAGTGAGAATAAAAACAGGATAAAACATGCGCCTAAACATTTCACTTCAGCAAAAACTGACCATCTCCCCTGTGATAATGCAAACGCTGGAGCTATTAACCATACCCACCATTGATCTGGCTGAAAGACTGGAAGAGGAAGCAGAGATCAATCCCGTACTGGAACTGGAGTATAAAAAGAATAAAGATGATAACTCCATGACTCCTGACGAGGAGATCGAGACTAAGTTCCAGGATTCCAGCGATACAGGCTATGAATCCCGAAAAAAAGACCTTATCTCCAACAAAGACTTCAATTCTCAGACCTATATCGAAAACTTTTCCGCCACTGAAGTCAATATATTTGACAATTTAATGGAACAACTGGCCTTTGCCTCCCTGGACGAGAGACAGATGAATATCGCACGTCTTATACTGACTACCATAGACGGCCGGGGATTCCTGCCCCTGAGCAGCCAGGAACTGACTGAAGAGACTGATTATCAAGTCACGGAAATTGAAAAGATGCGCCGATTGATCATGAATATGGATCCCATAGGCATAGGTTCTTATGACCTTCAGGAATTCCTCCTGGTGCAGATTGAGCATGAATGGGGCCCTAACAGTGTCGAATATAAGATAATCAGGGATCACCTGGAACTGCTGGAAAAAAAACACTATTCCAAGATCGCTAAAAAACTGGGGATTAGTTTCAGCAAAATAGAAATCGCTGTGCAGAATATTAAAAAACTCAATATCAATCCCAGTTTTAATATTAACAATGAACCAGTAAAATATATTGTACCGGATGCCAGGCTCGAAGTAGAAAATGGTGAGATCAATCTGGTCCTCAATGACGAATATATCCCGGATATTAAGCTGAACCAGTATTATATCAGTCTTTACTCGGAATCAGATGATAAGTCCACCAAAAACTTTCTCAAAGAAAATATTGACAAGGCAAAGATCCTGGTGGAAAACCTCAAATCACGTAAAGAGATTATTTTTAAGGTCATACTTTCTATCATCAGCCACCAGAAAAAATATTTTACAAATGAGGAACAGCAATTACTGCCTTTAAAATTGAAAGATATTGCCGATGAACTTAATATACATGAGTCCACTGTGAGCCGGGCTATAAGAGAAAAGTACATTCAGACTGATAAAGGCATTATCAGCCTGAAGTCATTTTTCTCTACCCATGTAGGCAGTGACGATGTGTCCTCGAATGGGATCAAGGATAATTTAAAAAGGATCATTGAGGCTGAAGATAAAAACGATCCTTTAAGTGATGATAAGATAGTGAGGATTTTTAAAAACAAAGGGGTGAGTCTGTCCAGGAGGACTGTGGCCAAATACCGGTCACAGCTTAACATTCCTGCAGCTTACATCCGAAGAAATCCTCTGTAGTATCAAGAGGGAACATGGATAGATTAAGAGAATTACTGGAAATGGACCAGGGCAAAGAAATGCAGTCACACGCAGCCTCCAGCCTGGATGAATATGCGGATACTGAAATAGAAGTGTACGCCTTTTCCATCGAACAGGCCCTCAAAGAAGCTGCTGAAAATCTGTCTACCAGCATAGTCAATCTGGAGTATGAGATCCTGGAAAGAGGCACTAACGGCTTTATGGGACTGGGTAAAAAACCATTTCGCATCCTCATCAGGGTAACTGAACATTCCAGAGACTATATGCCCGAGCTTCATGGGGAAAATATTAATTTTGATGAAAGAAATGAAGTGATAATGAACCAGGATGGTTCCTGTAAGGTACAGGTGCGTAAGCAGGGTGTGATGATAAAAGTCAATCCTCCCAAAGGAAAAGGCTCCCCCATATCCAAAGAAAACATCATCAAACAGATCATTCAAAAACAGATCCAAAACTTTAATCAGGCAATAGTCGAAGCCCAGGCCGCAAAACCCCAGGGTAAATGGATCAGGATCGGTGATTATATACCTTCTCAATATGACAGCTCTTTTCAGACCCAGGTCTCTCCCGATGAGATGAAAGCATTTGCCACCATCATCAAGCCGGAGAAGTTTGGCCGGGTACTGGAGCTGGAAGAGATAGTGAGTGGCCTGAAAGCCAAGCATGTGTTTTACGGCATCAAAGAAGCTACCATTCAGGATGCTATTGAAAACGAACTCTATGCCATACCCATCCTGGTAGCTGAAGGGGATGAACCCAAAGAAGGTAAAGATGCCGAGATAAAATACCACTTCAAGACCTCCAGTGACGAAGTCAAATTTGCCATGGATGACAGCGGCAGTGTGGACTTTCATAAACTGGATGTGTTCCAGTCGGTAGTGGTAGGACAGGTCCTGGCTACCAAGACCAAGGCAGAAAAAGGGGTGGCCGGCAAGACCATAACCGGCAAAGTGATTCCCGCCAAAGACGGAAGGGATGTCAGGATCCTGCCCGGAAAAAATACCCACTTATCTGATGACCAGATGCAGGTCATTGCTGATATCAATGGCCAGGTGGTATTCAAGAACGGAAAAATAAATGTAGAACCCATACTGGAAGTCACCGGAGATGTAGACCTCACCACCGGAGACATCAACTTCCCCGGAAATGTCATCATATTCGGCTCAGTAAACGATACTTTTAAAGTCTACTCGGGTGGAAACATAGAGATAAAGGGTAATATCGGAAAAGCTGAAGTAGTAGCTGAAGGAAATATCGTGGTACGGCAGGGTATTCAGGGCAAAGATGAAGCCAAGATAACCTGCGGTGGCAGCCTCTATGCCCGATTTATCGAAAGATCCAATCTCAACACTGAAGGAGACATCTATATCACAGAAGTCTTACTCCACAGCCATGTAGACTGTAAAGGCAGTATTATGGTGACGGGTGGACGCCGTTCCCAGATCGCGGGTGGTAAGATCAGGGCACTGCACGAGATCAATGCAAAATTCCTGGGTGCCGAAGCCTATACTGAGACCATACTGGAATCAGGTATAGACCCTGAAATGGAAGACAGACTGGTCGAGATGAACAAGAGAAAAGAAGAAGTGAGTGCCCTTATCATAGATCTCTCTGCTGAGCTTAATAATCTGTCTATGCTCATGGCCAGCGGCCCTCTCCCTAAGGATAAGGAAGACCGCTTTAATGAATTAAGCCTTAAAAACAATGAGCTGCGAGAAGAACAGAACTCTCTCGAAACCCAGATCGAAGATGCACACGTATATCTGGAAAGCCTCAGTAAAGATGCCAAGATATCGGCTTCCAAGATCACCTACCCCGGTGTGAAGATCAAGATCAAAAGTGCTGTACTCCTGGTGAAGAGTGAATTTAAATTCGTCACATTCTACAAGGACGCAGGCACTATCAAGATCGTGCCTTATGAAAAACCCAAAGAAGTAGAAGAGAAGATGAAAGATATTACAAAAAGAATTAAAGGTAAATAGTAGTCTTTTTAATGATTATGAATTAAAATAATCAATCTTAAATTTAGGGGAAAAGATGCCTCTTGATGACCTTATAAGTTCAAGCAAAGATTATGTGCTTCAGCGATTAAACCAGACCAAAAAGAAATTTGAGATCATGTTAAATTCCGGGACCGGGCTGAATAAGCAGCAGGAATACATGAATCTTTTAAAACAGATCGAGAGAGATATTAAAAAATTAAGTGCCGATCTGTTTGAGACATCTGACCTGGCCCGTTACAACATATCAATCGATGAATTGCAACAGCACAGAGCGGATAATCAGGTGCGCACCAATATCTCTGAATATACCATTTTACGAAATATTAATATGGTGAAGCTGAACGAGATCAGCCACAATGAAGAGATAAACTCCATCTGGTCTTATCTTCAGTTTTTTGAAAGAGAGTACCTGGGCCTCCTGAGTGAACAAAACCTGAGGCTGGATTACGGGCACGCCTATCAGAGAGAAAAGTTTTTCACTCAGTTTAATGAAAACCTGAGAGTGCTGGAACGTTACGGTGAATTATTACAGGAAGTAGAAAGTGCTGAAAAGTCCGGTAACAACGAATATAGAGAACGCTTACTGACTCTGCAATCCAAACAATACAGGGATGTCATCATCAGGACAGGAAAGTTTTTACAGGCAGTGGACCTGTTTATTGATGATATCTTTGATTCGGAGATGAATGGGGAAAGAGTGATCATGGAACCGGATAAGATCGTGGAGATCAGCGGAGGCCGTTCCAATATTGACGGGATCACCGCCCGTGAGGCCCTCAAAGACCTGCATTTGTTTATTGGTGAATTTATAGAATATCTCAAGATACCTGAAATCAAAAAGATCGAGGATGAAGAATAATGGCTACACCTACCAACCAAAGTGCTCCTAATGTTATCGGGGAGAAATCCTTTTTTGAAGGAAAATTCCTGGTCAATGGTACTTTGCAGATTAATGGAAAATTCGAAGGCTCAATCATAAAAGTGGAACAGCTCAATGTGGGACGTACCGGTAAAGTCAAGTCAAATATTGAGGCTGGCCTGGTTAAGATAGACGGAGTAGTCATTGGAAATATTAAAGCCGCAGTCAGAGTCATGCTGCAGCCCACAGCCCGGGTCTTAGGGGATATTGTCACTCCGGAACTGTTGATCAATAACGGAGTCATCCTTGAGGGTAAAGTCCTGATCAGTAATAACCTCAACATCACTGCCAAGGACTCCATAATGAAAGATTACAATAAAGAAGATTAAAAATTCTTAGTTAAAACAGCTGCCCTCTGCAATCAAAAAAATAAATCTTCCAGTGGTTGACTTTCCTTATTTTCAGTTATATTATGTAAGAAAAAATAAGGAGATTATTTATGCCGGGTCTTACAACAGGTGTTATACTGATCGGTGGCCTTATCATTCTACTGCTCATGTCCATCAAAGTGGTCGCTGAATATGATCGTGTCGTTTTGTTTCGCTTAGGAAAATTTTTAAAAGTAAAGGGGCCGGGTCTGGTCATTATCATACCGGGGATCGATAAAGCAATCCGGGTCAGACTGAGAACCGTTACTTTAGATGTTCCTCCTCAGGATATCATCACCAAAGATAATGTATCGGTCAGCGTAAACGCGGTTATCTACTTTAGAGTAGTAGATCCTCATCGGGCTGTTATTGAAGTAGATGACTTTATGTTTGCTACCTCACAGATATCTCAGACTACCCTGCGTAGTGTCCTGGGTGAGTTTGACCTGGATGACCTGCTGTCACAACAGGATCAGATAAACCTCAAACTGCAGACCATCATCGATGGCGCTACCGATCCCTGGGGTATAAAGGTCTCTATTGTGGAAATCAAACATATTGACCTGCCCGTAGAAATGAAAAGAGCTATGGCTAAACAGGCTGAAGCTGAACGTGAAAGAAGAGCTAAAGTTATTGCAGCTATGGGAGAACTGGAAGCTTCCCAAAAATTGCTGGAAGCAGCACAGACTATGGCCAAAGAAAAGATCACCATACAGCTGCGCTATCTCCAGACCCTTGCAGACATCTCTACTGAAAATGCTTCTACCATCGTCTTCCCTGTACCTTTGGACATGTTTGACCTTTTTAAGAAATAAGAAAAGCGGAGGGGGAACTCCCCTCCTGTATTTATTGATAATTTATTATATGTTAAATAGTTAATACCAAGCTAGGTAAATAAAAATATACACATTTTTAAGAAGTAGCCCTTTTTTGCCGATTTAATAAACTATAGATTATGTTAAAGGGGATGAGATGGAAGGCTATCAAAACTACAAGGAAGTGGAAATAGAGACCGCAAGTGGGCTTAAACTGGTAGTTATGCTGTATCAGGGGGCAATCAAGTTTTTAAACATTGCTAAAGAAGCCAATTCCTCAAAAAGATATGATATTGTAAATACTAATATCATCAAAGCACAGGATATTGTGTCTGAATTGATCTCCTCTTTAAATTTCGAAGCCGGGGAGATTGCTCAAAACCTTTATAGCCTTTATCTTTACATAAACAGAAGATTACTGGAAGCAAATATCCAAAAAAATATGCACATTATCGATGAGATCTTAAGTCTGCTGACCACATTACGCGAAGCATGGGAAGTCATTCTGGGTAACCAGAAGCCTGCACCGAGTGATGCCGGACAGAATAAAAGACTGAATATTTCTGGCTAAATAGCCAAAGAATCCAAAAGAGAGGAATTATTATGGCAGGGGAAAATAATATCCTGGATGATTTTGAACTGGATCTGGACATTGAAACTATAACACTTGATGATATAGATATTTCCGTCATTGATGAAATGGGTGATTCGTCCTTTAGTGCAGTCTCCGATGAGGACATGAATTCATTATCTCTGGAAGGAATGGAGGAACAGTCATCCCCTCCCCTTCCCCTGGAAGAAAAAATAGATGAAGATGATACTCTTTCAGCCGAACTGCCTGTGGAAAGTATAGGCGCGGTAGAGACGCTTAATATCATTAATGAGACTCCCGAACCTGCGATCATAGAAGAAAGAGAAATAAAACCGGTAGAAGAGATCAGGACTGAGGTCCAGGATAAGACATTTGACGGTGAACATGCCTTACAGGAAGCCTATATCTTCAATGCCGATGATGAGATAATTTCTATTGATGGCAGTGAACTGGATCAGGTGATATATGGCGTTGAAACCCAGGATTTAGGAACCATAGAAGTCATAGACCAGGAAGATGAAGTCGTGGAAAGCCCTCCTGACATGGATGAAAAAGAAGAAGTGCTCATGGAAGTGAGCAGCATTATAGACAATCCTTCTAACAGTGAATTAAATAAAAGCGTTGAACTCTCCACCTTAGACCAGGATTCTAATTACGAATTACAAATGGAGACTGTGAAGACTGAGATCAAAGAAACTCAGGCTGAAGAAAGCAGTAATGATTTTAACTTTGATGATGAAGAGGAACCAATAGCACTATCCATGCAGGAACTGAATGATATCGAAGTCAGCGAAGATGCCTTATCCACAGAAGAAAAACCTGCCCCTGCAGTTACAGAAAGTTATACTTCCAACCTCGAATCTCCTCTCAATGATGGTTTTGACTTCTCACCTACTGGTGAAGCGGGTCCACTCGCCATGCCGGAATCTATAGACATCGGTGAAGAGATCTCTATTCCGGATGCCCCCACTGATATACAGGATGAGGAAGTATCACAGAATACGCCCCATCTGTCCGGTGATGTTGATGTAGAGGAACTATATTCCATCTACAATGGTGAAAACGCTATCAAAGCTGAAATGGATGAGTCTGTCCTGGAAACCAGCTCTGATGAGATACCAGATTTCAGTAATGACCGGATCAATGTAGATATTTCCGCAGATGATTCCCAGGAAGAAATGGAAGTAATAGAGATCGCTGAAGACGACCTGCTGGTCCCTTTAACCGATGATTATGAAGAAGATGATTCGCTTATATCTGAGTCATTCGATGAAATTGAGACACTGGATGAACTGCCTTCTGATCTGGAAGAAGTCAATGCAGATGCGGTAGTATTTGATGCCGTGGAAGCAGAACTGATCTCTGAATCTATGGATGAACTGCCTTCCGATCTGGAGGATGAGGCTACAGATGATGTTGTGTTTGAATCTATAGGAGATGATCTGATCTCCGAAGAATCAATAGAGACCTATGAGACTGCTGAAATGCAATCAGTCAGTGATATCTATGAATCTGAAAACAACATCACATCAGAATCTCTCGATGTCACAGATGACATCACAGATATCCAGGAGGAAGTGCTGAGCACAGAGGATATCCCTGAAGAGGCTGACTATATTCCCAATATATCTACAGAAGAGAGTGAACTGGAAGCTGATGAAAATATCCCCCTGGAAGAAGAGATAGCCATTACTCAAAATGAATTTATAGAGATGGCTACCCTGGAAGAATCTGAAAATAAAGGGGAGATCAATGAAGAGGACCTGGATCAGGTGAGAGTAGATGAACCCACACTGGCCAGGCAGGAAGAACTCACTTCAGTATCTGCATCAGACGATGATATTGTAGAAATCCAGGACCTCAGTGAATTTGAAGAAATCGAAGACGAAAGTATGGATACGGAAAATAATCTGGAAGTCTCTCTTGAAGAAGAAGAGATGCAGGATATTTCTGCTATAGAAGATGATGGCATCGAAGAGATCGACCTCGATGAGATCTCTGTAAGTGATGAGATCCTTATTGATGATCTTGAGACAAAGATAGAGACAATAGACAATTCATTTACTACACTGGAAATGGAAGATGAGACCGACATTATTGCCCATGCTCCGGATGCTGAAGATAACAATATAATGGATACCCTACCCGTTCCGGGAGATCTGGATGAGGAACATGTGGAACTGGAACAGGATGAAATCAGTGAGATCGATGACATCATGATCACTGATGAGAATGTGACTCCGGAAATGTACAGCCTCAATAGTAGTCAAATAGACAAAGAACAGATAATTGCGGAAAATGTAAACAAACTGAGCAGTGATACCAAAGATGAGATGAAACGCGTTCTCAGTTATCTGGATACTCTTCTGGAAGACTTGCCTGAAGATAAGATTAAAGAGTTCTCACAATCAGACTATTATGATCTTTATGTAAAGATACTAGATAAACTGGGCGTATAAAATGGGATTAAGAGACAAAGCTGCCCAATTTCGCTGGGGTACTAATAATATTGATCTGGATCACCTGGAAGAAAATTATGCAGATAAAGTATTAAGCAAGGGCGAATTACTGGCCATAAAAAGCCAGATCAAGTCCAAAATCGATTCTGTACATAACATTCTGGACAGAAAACTGATAGATATGCAGACCCTTCTGGAGATCAGTTCCGAGATCAATTCCACTCTGAACATTAAAGATCTCCTGCAGATCATTATCTTTACTTTTATGGGCCATTTTCAAATATCGGATGTGGCCATTTTTAAGATTGAAGATGCCAGGGCCCTTATTATTGGTAAACAGGGTTTTAACACTCTGAAAGATATCGACCTTTCTATCAACTTCATGACCTTTCTCAACGAGGGCGATAATTTAAACCAGATCTATTCCCTGGATCAGTTTAAATTGCTGGCTGAGACCCTGAAAGGGATTTCTATCAGCGGATTTATTCCCCTCAAAGGCAAGGATGGTATTTTCGGCCTTATTTTTCTGGGGAATAAATACGATAATTCTGAATTCAGCGACCAGGAAAAAGACTTCTCCATAACCCTGAGTTCTCTGGCAGGAATCGCCCTGGAAAATGCCAGCCTCTATGAGAGACTGGATTCTAAGTATCAGGAATTATCTGCACTCTATGATGTAAGTAAGGTCATCAATTCCTCTTCTGATTTTGAACTGGTGCTGTCTTTAGTAATGGAGACTATAACTACCGGATTTGGTATCAGTCAGGCTATTTTACTCATCAATGATAATGAGAGCTACATCATCAAGCAACAGACCGGACTGGGTGACGAGATTCTGGAACAGACCATATCACTAAGCCAGGACGAAATGGATATACTCAAGGATAACCAGGTAATCCATATGTCCATAAACACGCAACTGCAAGACCTGTGTCAAAACAATCAAAATGCACTTTGGGTACCTCTCAATAGTATAGACACCAATGCCGGGGCTCTTCTTATTTTCCGATCTGAGAATTATATTCTTTCCAATGGCAATGATAATCTTATCAGTCTTTTCTCTATCATTTCTTCTCAGATGGCCCCCCCTATTCTGATGACTAAGCTTTTAAAAGATAATCAGGAGAATATTCTCGATCCTTTCCACCCTGTGATTCAGAAAATCATTGATGAAGCAAAGAAAGCCAGTCAATATAATATTGATATTACTTTTGCTATGCTCACTCTCCAGAACCTTAAAGAATATCAGAAAAATCACGGCTACAAGACTGCCTATGATAGGCTGGAAGACTTTTCTTCAAAACTCATGTCTCAGCTCCCTCCTAATTCCAATATGATCAGATACACTTCTCAAAAATTCTTACTGTTTTTACCGGCCATTCCGGAGACTGATCTGGAGGACCTGAAAGCCGGCATTACCCGCTTGTGTGAGACTGAGTTTTCGAAGGAGCAGATCAGTTTAAACCCTCAGATTCTGACTGTTACCTATCCCCAGGATTGTGATGACCATTATGCCATTCTGTCCCGTATTGAATAACAGGAAATTTGATGAATAGACGGATTATTGAAGAAAACGTCAATCCTATAGCCGGCCCCATAGAACATGATGGTTCCTTACTTATAAAAGGAAATGTAGAATCCGGTTCTGAAATATCAGCCACTGAAGACATAGAGATCCTGGGCCATGTCCATAATGCCAAGATCAGATCGTTAAAAGGAAATATCGTCATTCATTCCGGGATCCAGGGTGCGCAGACTGTGATACAGGCCATCAAAGGCAATGTTACTGCCGCCCATATCCAAAATGCAACCATCAAAGCCGAGGGTGATATAATTATCACCGGTATGATCATGGATGCAATCCTAATCGCTAAGCACTCTATTTACGCCCAGACCCGTGAAGGCAATATCGAAGGGGGAGAGCTGGAAGCCGGACATGACATCATTTCCTATAATCTGGGGAATGTCAATTCCAAAACCACTATTATCAGAATATCAGATTTTAAGCAGCGAGAATTATACAATAAGATGCTGTCCATAGAACAGGAAATCAAGATCTTAAAGATCGATAAGACTAAACTAGAGAAATATATTCAGATCATAAAGATCCTGGGCAATAAAGTCGTGAATCTCCCTCTGGAAAAGAAGCAGGATCTGGCTCAAAAAGTACAGGATTATCAGAAGATCAGTAAAAGGATCAATGAACTGGAGTTTATTAATCAAAATCTGTTCCAGCCTGAGGAAGAAATCGATGAGCTGGAACGTTCTGTTATCGTCCGGGGCCAACTATTTAACGGGGTCAGAGTGATGATAGATAAAGCCAGATTAGATGTTCAGAAGACTTATAAAAATATCATCCTTTACAAACGGGGCATTATCATTGTCGGTGATTATGACCAGTTCATGCACAGAAAAAAATATTCCTGATAAATTATTGTCATTTTATTCCAAATTCATTATCATAGTCCTGTATTTTATTGAAGTATTATGAAAAGGAAAAGCTATGCCTGTATTGAAAGGCCTAAAGAGCTTTATGAACTCAAGCAGGGATTTCCCGAAGACCTATTCTGGTCTCCCTTATTGTGCAGATGTTTCTGGTACCTGTGCCTTTATACCCTTATATATGCAGGCTATGAAAAAAACACTCCTGCAGGCTCTTAATCCTGTTAGATCAGGTATGCACACACTAAAAAGTAAAATCATTCTTCTGGATGAGCTCTATGCCTTTTTTTTAGGGTGTCGATTAGATTTTTCCACTTTATAATGGTATTTTTGAATTGTATTAAAAATCCAAGGAGTATATAAATGCCTGTTAAGAAAACCATAGAACCGGTCAAGGAGAATCCCCCCTCTTCCAATAAGATCAAGACGATTATTGGAATAGCCATACTGGGGATATTAGTAGCATTTATCAGTATAAAGCTGATCAATATGTTCCAGAGTAAGGATCAGAATCAGTATACCATAATCTTAAAAGAGTATTACAAAGCCCTGAACAAGGGAAATACCAATGATATTAAACTGCTTCTCAGTGATTCTTTCAGGACAGAAATACCTGAATCGATGTGGCTGGCCAGCAATCCCCAGTTATTTATCTTTTCTGTAAGCAAAATCGAGGGCACTAATTCAATAAACGCTTCTCAGAAAATACTCTACTGTGTTGTCAACACCAGACAGAAAACCGCTTTTTTAAATGAGGCCTACACTATTCGAGATGGAAAGCGTTTATTACTCACTTACATAGATAATTTACACAAAGGTGTAGATGTAGGGAACTAATAATTATTTTTTTGTATTAAGTGTGATATAAATCTGATTAACTTATTTTAATACAAAGAAATACCCCCTTTATGACAGTTTTTGAAAAAC
>CAZIAD010000042.1:0-27364 GCA_964537555.1 uncultured Brevinematales bacterium | reverse complement strand
GATGAAACATCTGCGACCCGGTCAACCAATACTGCCCCTTGTTTTTATTCCGGTCTACCTGTAGCTTTATGTAAGGAAGTAGATTAGGAGCATATTGTATTTCATCAATAATCAAAGGAGGCTGGTATCTTTGAAAAAACAGGCCGGGTTCATTTACCGCTAATTCCCTGATCAGAGGGTCATCCAAAGTGACATAGTTTCTTTCTTTTTCCTGTATTTTCTGCAGTAAAGTTGTCTTTCCTACCTGACGGGGACCGGTAAGAAGAATGACCGGAAAAACCTTAGACATATCCAGGATAACTGACTGCAATTGCCTTTCTATATACATTACAATATCCTCGTAAAATATAAATTCCTACTTTAGATTATACGACACTGGTAAAAATTGCAAGTAAAAAAAGTCCAAACAATAAAGGGGCTGTCTAAATAGGCAACCCCTCTATTCCTGCATTCAATGAGTGACTTTTTAAAATTGAATCATACCTTGAGAAACAGATCACTTAGTTCTGTTCAGCAGCTCATCCCGCCGCCGTCTGTACTCCACGATGGGATAGTCTCACTGTATGAGCTTCTCCCCGCCCTTGTAGGCTGAGGCGTAGGGGCGCTGATTCTGCACTACCCGCCGGTCCTGGTGGGCCACTATTAGGTTAAAGGGCATAGCTATCCGGGCCAGGAGCGTGTTGAGCCATTTCCAGGGGCTGAAACGGGCATAAAAGCGCAGGTAGAGGATGGTGTGCTCCTCATCCATAGGGACAAAGGCAGCCATGACCCGGATGACCGGGGCGATGTAGTTCTGCCACAGGTTAGGGAAGATAAACTCCAGGTGGACTGCGCTCTCTCTGGCCCCCAGCTGGGCCGGCCTGAGGGGCGGGGTACCGTCATCGGTGCGGTTAAACACATAGAGGTGGAATTTGTCACTGTCCTTCCACTCCACCCGGGGGCCGTCTACCACGGTACGGTTACCCCGGCCGATGGTGTTGTGATGGACAAAAGGGAGATGGACTACATCGAGCTGATTTTCTATGACCCGGGAGTAGTGGGTATGCCAGGGGTCGGGGACCTCAGCGTAGCCCATGCGGGGGTCCAGGTTGTCAAAGAAAGGGGGCTGGGCCGGGTCGGGTTTTTTATCCCCCCACCAGATCCAGATAAAACCCTGGTCCTCGTAGACGGGGTAGCTTACACCCTTGAACTGCTCCGGCACGGGGGTGTTTTTTCCATTGGCGGGGATGAGGGTGATACGTCCGCTACCGTCATAGCGGAAGCCGTGAAAAGGACACTGTACCCTATCCTCGATGAGCTTTCCCTGGCACAGGGAGGCCCCCCGGTGGGCACACTGGTCGGCGATGCAGTGCAGGCCGGAGTGGTCACGCCATAGCACCAGCTTTTTCCCCATCCGGGTCACCCCGAAGAGCCGGCCTTTTTTGACATCCTTAGATGATAATATCACGTACCACTGATCTCTGATCATAATCAAATCCTTAAGTTTTTATAACAGAGTATAATGAAACAGCTGATTAAAATCTATTTTCATCCCGGCTCGCTATTGGGCGATCACTTCACCCTGATTCTTGATATAAAATGCGCCTTTCTCTGTGTATACCTTTCCTTTGTAACTCTGAAAAGGGTCCCTGTATTTATACTGGAGAGGAAGGATCACTTTTGCTTATACTCTACTACAATCTACTCACTGATCTTCTCGCCTTTATTATTGATGAGTATCAGTTTATCATACTCGATGCGGACACTTTTGATGTAGCTCTCGAAACGGTCCAGGTTTCTGTATTTCAGAGGAAGTAGTGTTTTTCCATTATCATCGATATAGCCCCAGGATGATTCATCATTTATATCCCCCTTGACCAGACTTACTCCAAAACTATAGTCAAAAGCCAGGTCATAGACACAGGGAATCTTCAGATGTCCATCATAGTCAATAAATCCATACTTTGTCCCCTTTCGTACCAGGGCCATATATTTTTTATTGTCAGGAGCAGTCTCGTGAAAATCCCCGGCTTCATCGTACCAGTCTGATATGATATTCCCCTGTTTATCCACAAAAGCTGTCTTACCGTCTTTTTCTACCCGTCCTCTTCCGTGTTTAAAGTAATGCGTGTCATAGTAAAATGTTTGTGTGATCAGTTCCCCGTACTGATCTATATAGGTGGACTGTCCCGGCTTTACATATATCTGTGCCCGGTCTTCGGAAAAAGACTCGGTATGGCGGAATACCTTTCCAAATAAAGCCTGGCCATTGGTATCGATATAATAAGCTTCATTTACAATCCGGACAGCCGCTTTGCCTTCAGAAAAATAGTCGGCTTCTGTGTACACCATGGGGGTGAGGGGACGCCCCCTGAGATCTATGTATCCGTAATTAAAGGATTTAAGGTCATATACCCTGGCTATACCTTCACTCATGTTGTCTATCCCGGAATATTTCTCAGAGACAGCTCGGCCTGTACTGTCGATCAGCCATTCCTGTGCAGTGTCAGAATCTGTGTCCTGACTCAGCCGGTACAGCTCATTGGTCCAGGCAGTGATCCGGTCGCACCAGGGGCTCAGCTGCCGGCCCTGTTTATCTATCAGAGTATAGATCATGCGTGTAGAGTCTGTAGTATCTTCAGACCGTTCCGCTATAGCCAGTAGATTGCTGTCAAAGGGATGTATCAGGTCACAGAGAGGACTCAGGATGTTTTCACTTTGATCCAGGAGAAATTCCTGATTATCATCCCGGACAATATACAATCCGGGCTCCAGTTCATTGATAAAGTCATACCCTTTTTTTAATACCGGGCGGCCCTTGAAGTCATATAGATATCTCTTGCCCTGTCTCATAAGGCACCAGGACTTTTCACTGAGTATCTCCAGAGTATTACTGGTATAGGCTATGATAACCTTACCGCATGAATCTATGGCAGCATTCATCCAGATGTCATTGCTGTACATCCGGATGACGGCATATCCGTGCTCAAATGAATCCGCATCTTCAAACTGGCAGGGAATGACCTCTTTTCCTTGTAAATTGATATAGCCAAATAGACCTGATTGCGGGTCTTCTGCCCGGGCCAGGCCAGCGTGATAGGTATAAAGGGAGGAGTATTGCGGCTTTACTAGCCATTCACCTCCGGCATCGATTATCCCCCAGAGATCTCCATTCCTGACTCGTGCCACCAGTGACAGGTTACCCTCCACTATCTGAAAAGGACTTGCTTCATCAAATCTTTTTTGAAACAGTTCTTTTCCCTGAGAATCGATATAAAACCATTTATTATGGGACATGACTATCCCTATGCCCAGCACATTATCAAAGCCCTTGTAGTAGTCATAGCGGGGGGGGGATGATGATGTACCCGTATTGATCTCGAAAACCCCATTTATTATTCAGATAACAGGGCTGGAGTCGTGAATCGGATAGAGGTACAATACTGGTTTTTATTCCCTGCTCACAGGACAGGCATATACTGATCACCCCCAGAAGTGCAGTCAGAATTATTTTTTGCATCTTTTCATCCTTATTTACCCGTAATAATCGATGGATATATAATATACTATAATACTAAAAATGTTAATCAAAAAAGGACAGGCTCGTCAGACAGAGGTATAAAAAAACACCCCCGAAGGGGTGTAGATCCGCTTACTTTCCCAGTTTGGAGAAGATATCCTTAAGAGAGTCGCCTACATTGGTAGACTTGTCCATGACCAGGTTTTTGAGGCTGCTCAGAGAGACTTTGCTGCCTCCCAGCTTGCCGATGATATTCTGTATGTCCAGGGTATTGGACTCGGGGTTTTGTTTGAGGCTTTCCAGGTCTACCTGGATGTCATCATTGCTCATCCTGTCATTATTGAGCATCTGGAACTTCTGGAGCAGGTTACCGCTGCCCCCCATGAGGTTGGCCAGGTTACCCCCCAGCAGATTACCCAGTCCGCCACTCAGGCCTCCGCCCGTCACACCCTTGATGATCTTATCCAGTAATCCCATATATGCCTCCGAAATTCATTTTACTTATCTTATTATATTCCGGGGGAATGTCAAGAAAAATTCAAAGCCTGTGAGGACTAAGAACCGGGTCATAAGCCTCAAAATGCTCTGAAACCGGGCCTTTTTCTTTACGATAGAGCCGGCCCGGACGGGCAATCTGAGCGGGGATCATGGGCGGCGCAGTTCAGTCCTCAGAATTATTTCACCACCACAGTGAGCCTGTTTACTCATGACGGCGGGTGACTGCAGAAACGAGCTCAGATCATGGACTTCTTTAGATGCCATCCTGGACAGGCTCCGCCCACTATGACTTTACTTTAGGCTCAGGTCTCCAGATAGGTGATAAACATGGCTTTTTTGTCTTCGTGATAGTCAAAACCGCAGTGCTGGTAGAATCCCACTTCTTTATCATAAGCGATCAGTACTTTGCGGGCATAGTCCTGGTAATAGTCTAACATATCTTCCACCAGATGTTTTCCTACTCCCTGCTTCTGGTACAGGGGGTCTACCAGGAGATAGTGGAAGTAGGCTGTCATGATACCGTCAGACAGGGCATTCATAAGCCCCACCAGCCTGCTTCCATCCCAGGCCGAGACCACATGGTGAGAGTTTTTCATAGTGATGACCAGCTTATCCGGGTATTTTCCGGAGGACCATCCCACTGACAGGAACAGCTGTTCCAGCTGAGGGGCAGTGAAGGCCTGGTTCGTACTATAGCTGATCATTGTTCTTTCTCCAGGAGCTCTATCATGAGGCTGTGCCCCTGTTTTTGGGCCAGGTCCAGAGGGGTGAATCCCCCGCTGTTTTTAGGATGACGTTCTGCCCCTGCTTCCAGGAGCAGGGTAGCGGTGCGGTGATGCCCAGTCCAGGCGGCCCAGTGCAGGGGGGTCTCAGTGAGGCCGTCGCTGAGCTCAGTACGGGCCCCCGCTTCCAGGAGGAGGTGTACCACCCGGGTGTTATCATACTCTATGGCCCAGTGCAGGGGGGAGGTCTGATCCTTGTTCTGCTGGTTTACATCAGCTCCGGCCTCTATAAGACGGCGTACCAGGTCGGGCCGGCATTTGGCAGTATGGCTGAGAGGGCTGTTACCCTGTTCATCCCGGGCATTGACATCTGCACCCTGGGCCAGGGCGGATTTAAAGTCTTCTACATTGCCGGTCCGGGCGGCTTCAAAGAGAGCTTGTGTGGCATCCATATACTTAATCCTGTTTGATGCGGATACAGAGTATGCTTTCATCCCTGTACAGCAGTATTTCTTTGTCCTTGGCGGTATACATGAGGGGTACCGACTGGAGGCTGAATCGCTTGTTATGGCTGACCAGTGCACGGGCCCAGTCGGTGGACAGAGGAAACGATGTCAAAGAAACATCGCTCAGCCAGGCGTCTATGTCATTATCCAGAAGGAGCAGGGCTATTTTATAGTCACGGCTGGTGGGCCCCGGTATGGATCCCCGGGTATTGAGGTTTACATCAAAGATGTCAAACTCGGCATCCTGTACCGGTGTGCGGAGATTAAAGTATTTTTCCAGAGTATGGATGCGTTCCAGAGGAGAGTCTATACCCTGGGAACGGATATGACTGGTGTTGCGACCACAGGCTGTGGCCAGCAGCAGTATAAATAGGGCCGATAATACATGTCTCATAGGGTTTCCTTTTTATGTCATTGTGGATCAGTAGGGGCCTGTAGGGTGTGGAACATCTCCAGGTCCAGTAGATCCCTGATATTCTCAATATGCAGATCGGCCTGAGGCAGGAGTTCCGGGATACGCCGGGGCCACAGGTCCTGTATCATCTCAGTAGTCAATATGGTCATCATACCCATTTTCCGTGCCGTGATGAGTTCATCACTGCCCCCGTCTCCTATGAAGGCACACCTGTTTGCCGGGACTTCCAGTTTTTCCAGGGCCATCTCAAAGATGCGGGGATCAGGCTTACTATAGCCTACATTACAGGAGAACAGGGCGGTATCAAAGTAAGGGGCTATACTGGCCTGGTGCCAGGCTGCGATCTCCATAGCATCGGCGTTGGAGATCAGGCCCAGTTTAAATCCTCTCTTTTTCAGCTCACGGATGGTATCATGGGTATTTTTTGAAATATTATGAAGGGACTGCCGGAAACGGTTTTGCCGGCTCAGAGCAGCTTCCTGTATGAGGCTATCCGGTATTTTCAGGCCCAGGGTGTCAGTGGCCGCTTTAATGATGCGAAAGGGGTCTTTGATCCTGCCCACCAGCCTGTCATCTGACTGCTGGAGCATGACTGTATTCCAGACCTCTTTATCTATCCCTAAAATGTCTGAGGTATCCCTGCCATGGGTATTACTGTGTTTAATGGAAGACAGGGTATGAAACAGATCAAACAAAAGAGTAGTGACAGTGTTATTTATCATTATATAGCCTTTATCCTTTTCCACTCATATTTTAGTGTAGCACCTAATACAAAATTTATCAAAATATACTCATTGACTATAGGGGGATTTTTCATTAGATTAGAGTACCGAATAAGGGGGAGAATATGCCGTTTAGCGGATTTAGCGAAGATTGTCTCAGATTCATCGCGGAAAACCATCTGCAGAATAATACGGAGTGGTTTCACAGCCATCGCCAGGTATATGATGAGGTACTCATGCCCCAGCTCAAGGCCCTGGTCACAGAACTCACTCCTTATATGCTGGGAGTAGACCCCCACATGGAAGTCAGCCCCAGGGTCTCCAGGACCATCAGCCGTATTAACCGGGATATCCGCTTTTCCACCAATAAAGCTATCTACAACGATCATCTGTGGATCAAGTTTCATCCCCAGGGTAAAGAGCCGGATAATGTGATCGGTTTCTATTTCGGATTCCATGCCGACACCTATGGAGCCGGGATGGGCATGTACAATCTCAAAGATGACTTTATGCAGCCTTTTCGCCAAAGACTGAAGCAAGATGAGAAGGGATTTCAGAAGGCATTGAGCCAGGCCTGGCCGGGTAAGGGACTGGAGCTGGGAGGGGACAGCTACAAGAAGGTCCGTGATGCCACTGTCCCTGAGCATTTGCAACAGTGGAGCCAGTGGAAGGAGTTTTATTTTCATCAGAGCCTGCCTATAGATGACACTTTCCTGAGCCCCGGACTGGTTGATTTTATCATAGCTCAGTTTGAGAAGATGAAGCCCCTCTATCTTTATCTGAAAGAGATAAAGGACAGTATCTAAGAGGATGACAGAAGGCATTTTGCCATTTTACAGGATATTATATATAATACTTTTGAATACTAAGAGATGAGGTATTTTCATGAAAAAACATCAATATTCCCTGGACGGCTATAACGCGGAAAAGATCAGTGAACTGTGGTCCCGTACCTATAACACGGATGGTAAGCCGGATTGGTCTCATATCTACCCCTATTATCATGATGATATCGTGTTTCAGGATAGTATTCAGCGCATAGAGGGTATCGAAGAATTTAAAGCCCTGTGCCAGCGCCTCACCGACCGATGTCAGGAGCTCAAGATGCATCTTCCTACAGTGGTCAAAGAAAAGAACAGCATCTTTATGCAATGGGAAATGACCATGATGTTCAAAAAGTTTCCCAGTTCTACCATCTATGGCTGTACCAAACTGACGCTACATGAAGATGGCCGTATCAAGGAACAACGGGATTATTACGACCTGTGGGGTGATATTTTTGACAACATTCCCTGGTTTGCCAAGCCCTATAGACGCTTTATGCATAAGAAATTCGGATAGGTTTAAGAAGGGGTGTGGGGGTTATCCATGCCGCAGTGCAGGCATTTACCCCGGTGCATAGAGTAGAGTAGTCCGCACCCGGGGCAGGTCCAGTCCCTGTTGTCACTTTTGAGAAATCTACTGTTTCCCTGGGTCTTTATGTCTACCAGATTATCCAGGACACTGACTCCGTATTTGGATCTGTAACGACGGTCCAGCTTTTTCAGGACTTTACAGGGGAAACTCTGGCATTCATAACAATATCCGGAATCCAGATCTATCCGCTTTTCACAAGTCTTGATACTGCAGGTGACACAGTGCTTAGGTTTATATTCACTTGTACTATTGCAGCCTTTACATTTATGGCCTTCCTGATAGACGATGCACAGGCCGCAGTTTATCCCGCAGGGAGCTATCAATGAAATCTCACTCATCCTGTTCTCCTCAATCCTATCGGATAGTCTTGATCATGGTAAAATAGCATAATTTTTGATTATTCACAAGCTCAATTATGTTATATTCTGTCTGAATATAGCCCAGGTGGAGGTAAAAATCATAAGCCGCCAGAGTGGAGCTGAGAGTCAGCTCAGTGATCCCTGTCCGGGCGGCGTGGTCTTCCAGGCTGTGCATGAGGGATCTGCCTACACCCCGGCCCTGCACATCCGGTTTTACAAAGACCCGCTTGATCTCATTTCCGGAGAGGCAGGCAGTACCATAGAGGCGGTCTTCCTCCAGGGCCAGCAGGGTATAGGTGCAGTCTAGGTCGGCCTCCAGATGTTGTGCGGAGTGGTGATGATGGAAAAAATCAGCTACCCCCTGGGGATAATAGAGGGGATAGATCGCATCGATAGTAGCATGGATCAGTTCAAACAGGGGTGAAAAATACACTTCTTCATATTTAATTATCTTCATAGTGGGAGTATATATCCGCCTGGAAAATATCTCAATTTAAGTATTATTTTAATGACAGGAGATCATCGATCTCTTCTATTATATTGGGGCCGTATTTACGCATAAGGGGCTCTCTGAGAAAACGATAGGCCGGGACAGACTGGTTCTCCCCCCTACGGCGGGCAGGCTCACACAGGCCGGGGCGGGGCTGGTAATTCAGGAACTCCAGTCCGGGTTCATGACGGCTGGGACTGAGGATGGCCGGGAAGAGGTGACAGCTCAGGGGCTTGGGCCAGGAGATCTTTTCCTTGCGGTAGGCCTGCTCTATGGCACAATGGATGATACCTTTTCTGCCGACCACACCATAGGCACACAGGCCGGAGGGGAGGGAGGGGGTGACAGGCCCGAAGTGCTTGTCTTCCCGGTATAGGCCCTCCTGCTCCAGAGTGGCCCGTCCTTCCCGGGACAGCCAGGGGCGGATAGCAGGGAATATCTCTTCCAGCATGGCCAGCTCTTCCTGGGCCAGGGGAGCCCCGCTGTCTCCGTCAGCGCAACATCCCCCCTGGCAGGCCTGGAGGTCACATACAAAACATTCTTCTATCAGGGCATCACTGATAAGGGTGTTTTTAATAGATAGCATACTCTATCCTCTATCAAAATTCTCTTTTCTGCCTCCAGGAGTAAAAAGCGCAAATATTATATAAAAAACAGGGCAGGCTGTCAAAAAACAGGCTGGACCAGCCAGGAATTTTGCGGTACAGACGCCTTTCCTTTATAATACTGCATGAATAAAATCGAATTACTGGCTCCGGCCAAAGACCTGGCATCCGGCATAGTAGCCCTGGACAGCGGGGCGGATGCGGTATATATCGGGGGGCCCCGGTTTGGCGCCCGGGCTGCTGCATCCAATAGCCTGGACGATATCCGGGAGCTCATCTCCTATGCCCATCTCTACCATGCCCGGGTCTATGTCACTCTCAATACCCTGCTCAGGGATGAAGAGCTGCCTGTGGCCCGCAGACTGATCCAGGATATTTATGAAGCGGGGGCCGACGCCCTCATCATACAGGATATGGGACTGCTGGAGATGGATCTTCCTCCTATAGCTCTCTATGCCAGCACCCAGTGCCATATCACTACTCCTCAAAAAGCCCTCTTTCTGGAGAAAGCCGGCTTCAGGCGACTCATCCTGGCCCGGGAGCTGTCCCTTCAGGAGATAGATGCCATACGTGGAGCCACTACTGTCGAGCTGGAGAGCTTTGTCCATGGGGCTATCTGTGTGTGCTACAGCGGGCAGTGCAGCATGAGCTATGCCGCCGGGGGGCGCAGCGGAAACCGGGGAGAATGTGCTCAGCCCTGCCGTATGCACTATGACCTGCTGGACGAGAGCGGTGCTGTCCTGGCCCGGGACCGTTACTTTCTCTCAGTCAAGGATCTCAATCTCAGCCTGGCCCTGGGCGATATGCTGGATGCCGGGATCAGCTCTTTTAAAATAGAAGGCCGGCTCAAAGATGCCGGCTATATCCGAAATGTGGTCAGTCATTACCGGCAGCGCCTGGATGAGGAGATGGCCTCCAGGGGAATGAACCGAAGTTCCTCAGGCAGATCCGATCCCGGATTCATACCCGATCCGGCCAAGAGCTTTAACCGGGGATTTACGGAGTATTTCCTGCGGGGAGTGCCGGACAGCCCGGAGAGCCCCCTCAGTCAGAAGTCCCTGGGAGAATCCCTGGGCCGGGTAGCTAAAGTAGAGCTGAACTATTTCTGGCTGGAACAGGACAGGCCCCTCAGTGCCGGGGACGGCATCTGTTTTTTTGATGAGGAGGCTGTGCTGGGGGGGATGTTCGTGGAGCATGTGGAGGGTAGCCGCATCTATCCCCGGGATATACGCTACATCAGGGAAGGTATGGAGCTCTATCGTAATAACGACAAAGTTTTTGAAAAGGAGCTGGAACAGAGCTCCCAGGCCCGTACCCTGGAAGTAGCCATTACTTTCCAGCAGGAAGGGGAGGGCTTTGTGCTCACGGCTACCGATGAAGACGGTATCACCGTGTCCCACCGGGAGGCAGGGCCTTTTGAGGCTGCCCGTAAGGAAGAGCAGGCCCGGGCTAATATCGAAAAGCAGCTCATGAAGACAGGGGGAACGGCCTACCGGGTCAGCTCCATCAGCATAGACTGGAAATCTCCTCTTTTTATAGTGATCAGTACTTTAAACGAAGCACGGCGCAGCCTGCTGGATGCTCTGAGCCGGGCCCGTAGTGAAGCCCATAAGAGGCGGGAAGAAACCCATCCCCTGACTACCCATCCCTATCCGGAACAGGCCCTGGGATATGAAGGAAATGTGCTCAATGCCAAAGCAGCGGACTTTTACCGCCGGCACGGGGTCAGCCGGATAGAGCCGGCCGCAGAGTCAGGCCTGGATATGGCGGGCCGCAGAGTCATGACCACCCGGCACTGCATAAAGCGTATGCTGGGCATGTGTGGAAAATATCCCCAGGAGTCCCTGATACACCTGGAACAGAAGCCCCGGGGCACCCTCTTTCTGGATGACGGCAGGCATAAGTACAGGCTGGAATTTGCCTGTGAACGCTGCGAGATGGAAGTGTATTATTAGTCGATAGTCAATAGTCAATAGTCAATAGTCGATGGTCAATAGTCGATGGTATGAGGCTCTTTTCGGGCTGAAATGACAGGTATATTATAAAATATAATCTCGCAGGATTGTTGCTAGAATAGATGATTACAGTATACAATGGGTCAGAGGTGTGGATAAAAATGAAAAAACTGTTCTCTGGATTTTCTCTGCATAATGGCCCGGATCTGTCTGAATATGAAAAAGCACGTTTCCTATTGACCAGGTTATTCTGTATATCTACCCCTCCTGTCCTGTTATGCGTGACGTTCTTACACTGGTTTTATTCAAATAGCCGGATCGCCCTGCTTAGCCTGATCCTGACGGGTATCAGCCTGGTGGCCCTGTTATTGTTTTTATTCAGATCGTATCAGGCTGCAGTGTATGTGTTTCTGGTCATTCCGGTATTTGCGCAGGCCAGTATTCTGCTATACAAGGAAGACCTGGTACGCCCCTATTTACCCGAGATAGCCTTTTATGTGATCCTGGTAGTGGGTATTATCACCCTGGTCATGTCATCCCTGCTTAGTATGAAAAAGCGGGTGCATGCTGTCTATGCTCTGCTTACCCTGGGCATCGCCTCAGCAGCTTTTTTTAATTTAAGGACTGATCTGAATACCAGCACTCTACTGGCCTTTTACATGCTGGAGATAGTGCTGATAGCCTTTTCTTTTTATATTGTGGTCATAAATAAAAAAGTAAATGCCCTGGTCCTGGAGAAAAACCGGATGCTGGAAGAAAAAAACGATATGGATGCCTCTATCACCCACGAACTGCGTAACCTGCTGACCGGCATGGTGGGTATGAATGAGCTGCTCAAAAACACCAGGCTGGATCAGCAGCAGAAAAAGTATATGAACATCCTGGAGACGGGGACGTTGTCCGTCATTAAGATAGTCAATGACCTTCATGAATACACCAGATTTGAAAACCATGCGCTCTCTATTAATAAGCAGCGTTTTGAGTTGGTGACATTTTTAGAGATGATAGCGACCTCTCTACATGCACAAGCCCAAAACAAAGGCATAGGTTTTGAGATGAAGATATATCCCGGACTGGATAGTATCCATTCTGACCAGCTGCGCCTGCAGCAGATCATACTTAATCTGGCCGGAAACTCTATAAAATTTACTCAAGCCGGCACGGTAAGCCTCTCAGTGAGCCGGGATGGTGACAGGATAGATTTCGAGATCAGGGACACAGGCCCCGGCATGTCAGCCCAGAAGGTGAGTCATATCTTTGAAAAATACAATCAGCTCGATAAGTCCATCCAGCAACACTATGGTGGCTCCGGGCTGGGCATGTATATATCCAGACTGATCATCGAAGCCCTGGGGGGAGATATCTCAGTGGAATCGGAAGAGGGGCAGGGCACTACTTTCAGATTCTGGATCCCGGTAGTGGACGCATGATAATCTGACTATCCTCTATATATTGTTTGGAGAGATTTGAACTGTTCAATGCTGTGTCCTGTTAAGATGAAAGTAAACATTCTGGCCTGGTGGCCACAATATAATTGTAAATAAAGGTGAGGAAAGCCGGAATGACAAGGAATCCCTGGACAGACAGTTTTTTTCATCAAATAGCAGCCCGTCTGGATCTTAATATAAGTATGGCATCAGAAACATCTGCCAGGGTATTAAGCGGCTGGATCAAAGGGCATTATTTTGAGCTGGAACAACAAGGAAAACTGGCCCTAATCTCCTATCTGTATGATATCCGGGGGCCTGACTGGAGCCTGGCTGCTGAACCGGTCTTTTCAAAAGAGGACCGCGAAAAGAATCAATATGATATACAATGCGGACAGGATAGTTTTGATGCGCATACCCTGATAGAGTGTGAAGACAGTGTCCATATCCTCTCTCTACTCAATTCCGAATTCAGAAGTTCCATGGCATATCTGCAATACATCTCGGATAAGCTCCTGATGACCAATGCCAGTCTGGAGATCCATATCTCTTCATCACATATCGATGAGACTCAGAAACTATTACAGATCATTGATCAGGTCACAGCCCTCCCCGGGCTCCTCCATCCCGGGGAAGATGACTACTGGAGACTGACCTATAATACTCTCCATGACCGGGATATAAATATCCGGAAAAACAATATGTATCTGCTCCAGGCCCATTATTCAGAGCGGCCGGATATCACTGCCACTTTTAAAAAAGCTCTTCAGGACAAAGATAAGGACATGGTGATTATGGCGGCTATCTATCTGAAGCAGGAAGGACTGCCCCTTTTGAAGGGAATGCTGTCTAAAGGCAATCTGAAGCAGGAACAGGCTCTTAAGCTGATCGATCATTTTTCACAGCCTGAGAACCAGGAATGCCTGCCTGCGCTCATCGACTACTATGAGGAGCACAGAGATGTGGAGCTGAGGCTGAACATCCTGGAGGGCTTGTCCCGCTCCCATAATCCCGGCATCCAGAGCTTTCTGCTCAGAAAACTGAAGGCCAACACCCATCCCCGCCTGGAGCAGGAGCTGATCCGCACCCTGGGAGCCTGTGGTGACAAAGGTGCCATCGAGGCATTATCCCACCTGCTCCAGGCTGGCAGCAGCCCAGGGCTCAAGAACAGCATCCTGGAGGCTATAGCAGCTATTCAGTCCCGTCTGGATCTAAAAGGGGACAAGGGCTGGCTCTCGGTCACAGATACAGATGAGTCGGCAGGCAGACTGAGCCTGCCCGGTCAGACTGAGGGCGGATTGTCTTTTAGAGATGAGAAATGATCATACAGACGAGAGATCTGAATGCCATGAAAAGATATGCCTGTTTTATTTGAGTCTTAAAGACACACATCAAACCATTCCATCATACAAGAGTCTTCTCTCCTTTCCCTAAGAAATCAGAATAAGAAAATCGGGATTTACTTGCACAAATAAAACCAGTGTATTAATATATCGTTTAATTGAGTTCAAATGAAAATAAAAATTTGTTTTAACCAGGTTTATAGATATTCTAAAAAATATAGTAGGAGGAATACAATATGATGACTGGTTCCTGCCTTCCTTGAATGAACTCATTGCCATGTATGATAATCTGCAAAGTTCCACTCTTCTGGATTTTGTGGTCTATACCACGCCCTTTAAGCACTGGAGTTCATCTCAATTTGATAGTACCTGGACGTCATATTTCTTCAATTTTGCTGGTACCGGGGGATATAACAATGACCAAAAAGACTGGACCGCCCTGGTCCGCCCGGCCCGTAGATTCTAGTACGTGATCGATTCAGACAGGCCTACCCCTCATCGGGCAGGCCTTTTTTTGTTTAATAAATCTATGGTTTTCCTGTAAATTGTATTTCCGCTAAAATGAATATTTAAAAGCTAATGCCTTTTTTTCTGATAAATAGTGCTTCGAGTACATTATTTTATACTTCCAACTTACCCCTGATATATAGATACTTTCGGGATTCTGAGCTAATATTTGAGTGTGAGCCGGATGAGTAGAGCCTGTGCTGCGCCTGCCGAAGCATCCAGGAGAAAATGGGGTAGGACGCTTTTAGATTTTCCTATCATTCATTAGGATATTTCCCTTCATACAGATCCTTAACTGATATACTAGTATTATAGTATAGAAAAGAGAGACTTACAATTTTCACACTGAAAGGGTGTCTTGTAAATCCCCCAAAAATCCCCCGTATTTCCACCTTGTGCGTCTATTGATTCACGTTAATATTAACATGTAATGAAAATAGTCATTTTGATTAATATCATATAGGCCCTTGTTGACGACTTCACTAATCAGTACCATAAATTATGAAATTGATCCATTCAAAGTTTGCCTTTGAATATCATAAAATATCGGGAGGATATATGAAAAGAACAATGTTGTTAGCAGGACTGGCACTGCTCCTGGCCTGGGGCTGTGCACCGGAGAATGGTACTAATGTCAACGGCGGAGATTCCGGTATCGCGGTCACTAATGTGGTGCTGGATATTACCTACACCACCAATAAAGTAGGATACACAATCCAACTCAATGCTACAGTCTATCCCGCCGATGCAGATAACCTTGAAGTCATCTGGTCAAGCAGTGACACTAATATCGCAACGGTTAATTCCAATGGACTGGTCTATGGTGTGGGCAGCGGTAACAGTACTATCACCGTTTCTACTGTAGATGGAGGTTTCTCTGCTGATTGCGAAATGATTGTCCTGACCCCTGTGTGGACCAACGTGGGTTCAGCTGGTTTTACCACCGGAGGAGTCTTGTATAGCTCTTTGTCGGTAGAAAATAGCACACCATACATTTCATACTGTGATATGAATAATGCAAACAGGCTATCAGTCATGAAATTTGATGGAAATAGCTGGGTGACCGTGGGGACTGCAAACTTTACAGCTCCTAATGCTTTCCCTCAAGCTCTGCAGGTACAGGCAGGTACACCCTATGTGGCTTACAAAGACCTGGATCAGGGCAATAAAGTGTCCATGAAGAAGTTTAACGGAAGTGTCTGGACAAATGTAGGAAATGCAGGTTTCTCTCCTGGTTCCTCTGATTTTATCTCTGTATGTTTCATGAATGGTTCTCCTTATGTAGCATTTTTGGACTATGCTAACGGAGGTAAACTCACTGTCATGGAATATGATGGAAACATCTGGACTAACACTGGGAGCAAGGGATTTTCAACGTCTTCAGTCAAAAACATCAATCTTTTCACTGATAATACTGATCTTTATGTCTCCTATACCCTGGACCCCACATCAAAGGCAAATGTAATGATGTTTGATGGAACAAACTGGAATAGTATCGGGGATACTAACTTTTCATCTGGTTCAGCAAATGCTTTGGCAAGTTGCATTTCTGAAGGAGTGGTTTATGTTGCCTTCCAGGATGGAGCCAACAGTTCTAAGCTGACAGTCATGGCATTCAACGGAAGTTCCTGGGAGATCCTGGGTGCAGTCGGAATATCTATAGGGGTATCCTGGTATCCACGGATACAGGTTTATAATGGAAAAGTATATGTGGCTTTTAGTGATGCAGGTGACTCCAACAAGGCTAGAGTACTAATGTATGATGGAAACAACTGGGTTAGTGTAGGCGGTATCGGATTCACTCCCGGAACCGCAGACTATGATGATTTTAAGATATCTGATGGGGTCCCCTATATAGGCTTCAGAGATGGGAATAATTCAGGAAAAGCGACCGTAATGAGATATTACTAAATGCAGGAAAATTATATTTGGAGGATATCATGAAAAGAACAATGTCTTTAGCAAGACTGGTACTGCTCCTGATGTGAAGCAGCGCGCCTGCAGTGGAAGAGAATGGTAACGTGTCCGGATGGTCCGGCATCTACAGCGGGTTTACCCAAAGGGTCTGGGAACAGGGTACAGATGTCTTTCTGATGACCAATTACCTTGATATTCAGGACACTGAGTCCAATCTATGCGCAATAGTTTTTACAAATTATATCGCAACCAAGGGCACAGGAAATTTCTGGGAAGATTCCTCAATGCCTGGTGTTGGCGTGACCAATGACTAGACAGATACCAGCTCGGATAAGTGGCAAGAATTTAATAGTTCATTATATGGTAAAAGTAGGCAGCTATATGATCTTTTCTTATGATACCAACCTGGCTGAATCACAGTATGAATGGATAAGACAGTAGACGACAGACACAGGAAAACCTCTTATAAAAAGACAAGCCGGGCAGGGATTCCTGCCCGGTTTGTTATACCATGTTTAATCTAACCTGAATACCCTCAATAATCCTCAGGATAATGTGTGATAATACCCCCTAATTCATCAAAGTTTTTGAATTCTAAATTTCTAATAAATTATATTTCCGGTTCAATTTGGATAAATTGCTTCTTTATTGAATCAATATCCATAGAAACTCCTGTCTTAAAATAAGATAGTATACGGTGGCCCGGCATATAACGACGAACAAGGATCGGCAACGGGCGGTAGTCTGTCGACTGGCCCTAGTCAAGGGAAGTGATAAACTTAAATATAACCTATATATCAGGCAATAAACACAATTATTAATATGTAACTACAGAATTAGATTTTATTGAGATGAGGTGTTAGAATAGGGTAGATAGAAAGATACTAGCCATAAGGAATCTATTTAAATAATGTGCCTATACAGGATGATTAAATGCCCATAAGATTAAAGCATTGCACTTGGATATTTTTGTTTAGCATTATTACTTTACAATGCAGTTGCAGAAAGAGTGTTGTTTACCAATTTGTAAGGATAGAAAATCTTCCCGTATACAAATCCCCGGCTGACACAAAGAAATTGCTTACCCGGCTCCCGTTTTCTACCAAAATAATTTCTACAGGGATAATAAAACATATGGATAGTTCTCCAATCATTCAGTATGGGGACCGCTTTTATCAAACTGATTGGATAAAAATCAAATATCCTCCAGGGAAAACAGGCTGGGTATGGAAAGAGGGCCTTCAGAACACAGTCCCTTATATACATGCCACCAATGATTTTTCCAGAATAGATATTAATGTGGACAAAGTCACTAAGCCTGAATTTTTTACTCCTGAAAATATTCCTGCCCGAATATCAGGAAATTATTATGCTTTAGTGAGAGATAAACTGGGAGCCCGTATTGTAAAAATGACAGGAACCGAGATAGAAGAGTCTCCTTTTGAATGTAAATTCCTTGAAAACTACTCGGGGCAGGTATTGTTTTATTTTCGTACCCTCCATGATTTTGGAGAAGGATATGTGGAAACTTTTAATATAAATTCTCCTACTATGATCACTAATAACACTGAAAATAATTTATTTTGCGACATCAAAGATTTTCCCACTCATCTGGATCTGACTCATAATTCCGGCCCCTATTCCAGCAAGTCTGAGCCCTATTATAGTATGACAAATTATAGCATTAAAAATTTGAGCTATGTTGAAGATACTTATCAGGTTGTATTGATCAGTAATCAGACATCCATTTTTCCGGAGGTGGAAATTGTCTGGGCCGGTGATTTAGATGGGGACGCTTATAAGGACCTGATGCTTCAATATAAAATAAATAATTCCAGGGGAATTTTCCTCATACAAAAACTATTTATCAGCTCTGAGCGAGACCCGAAGATGAAGACCTTCCTTCCCTGGCAAAACGTCATAAAAAGTGAAAAAAGTCAGAATCCATTCATGGTGAGAAAAATTTGGTCAAAACAGGCCTACTTATATAGTAGAGTGCCTGAATTAAAAACGGTAAAGAAGAGTGTATATCGTGATAATCACACTTATACTAAAGACCAATACCAAATAGCATCTATTCCGGTGAGATCTATTAACCAGGGTGAGAAAATATTCCTGCTGGGTATATTCACCAATCTTGCAGTTTACTATGGTACAGATGGAGCCAGGCAAATAGACGTGTGGTGCCTGGTCGATTATCAAAATACAAAATATTGGATCAATGAATGGGATTTGGAAGATGAGGTACTTCAGCAAAAATCAAAAGTTGTAGAAAAACTTTTCCGCAGAAATATTCAGGCCTGTGATTGGAAAGGTGTAAAAATCGGTAAGCTGGGAATCGGATATGCTGAAAGTTGGAATACCAAAGCACCCGCATATAGTCTCTCAAAATCCAGTAGTAATACGTTTTCATTAAGAAAAGGAAAACTATTAGTTGAAAGAGGTGATTTTTATAATGAGATAGCAGGAGAGTGGACTAAAGAAGATTTCATCTCCTTTTTTGATCTCATTGCCAAAAAGACAAATTCCGGATTTAATGGCGAAATAGACTGGGTATTCAATAATATACCATTACCTCCCGGGGAGATCACATATTATTCTCCTGATGCTGGAGGCTTACCAAAATACAATTATGAATCAGTAGTTACTCCCTACCAGGATTTAGGATTTGTAGTAAAGCGTATGTACTTGAATCTCCCCGGAAGAGAAAAATGGGTGACAAAATTTATTCTGTATGATAATGTGGAACATAAAAAACATTTGTTGAAATTCTTTCTTACTGAAAGAAAGGAAGAGGTGAATTTACTCATCAATTGGATGGCTGATTTAAATGGAGATAAGAGGCTGGAGTTTGAGTCTTCTTTCAGCGGCTATGGGGATGGTATTGTGGATGGAAATTTATTTTATCTCTATCAGAACTCAGAAGGGTATATCTTAAAAGATGCTATTTACACAAGTGACTAAAGGTAAAAAAAGTGCCGCCTCTACCCCTTTTTTTTAGCCAACTGTCAGGTGAATACCATCACAGTACATGCAGTTGAAGTATTTACTCCCATTTTGGTATTAGTACAATGAAAAGGGTTGAGCGGTTTCATTTTCTGCAATTTTGTCTAAATAATAATACCCTTTTTCAATTAATCTGTAACCAATTCTATTATACTCACTACCATTATCAATTTTTAGAATTACATTTCCTTTTATTAATTCAAGTTTTGGATTTTCTGATCTTTTAAGTTTAAATATTGATCTTGAGTTTGTATTCTCATTTATGAATAAATTATACTCATCCAGCTCGAAAGTCACAAATAAATTGTTTACATCAGAGCTATCAACTAAAATCTCTCCATTGTTTAAACTGATTGTATAATAGATATTCGAATAATTGAATTTTTTACCTAAATTTAATAATGTGTTTTTATGAATAATTACTGATTTAAATAATTTAGCATCAGCATCTTTCTCAAGGACGAGTAAATTATTAGATTTTCCAATTGTATAAGTATTATGACCTGATTCTGAGAATGTAAGATTTAATTGAGAATTAATATGAATGTAGTTTGTTCCATTACTTTTACTTTTTTCTAGTGATTCATTTGGATTTAATTTAGTACAGCTGTACAATATTAATGATAGAATTAAGAGTACATAAATTTTCAATTTTAACTCCAATTGCACTTAACGAAATCGGCACTGCGCTGGGCTTTGCCTGGCGGCTGTGCTCTAGTTATATGTCGTTGCCCGATTTTAAGATTAAGAAGCAGTCTGACCACGAGCATCAATTATTGTTTTATTTTCTAAATCTAATATCAAACTCAAATAATAACCATTAAATCCAAAAAATGAACTCATTCCTCCAGACTCATTATCGATATATTGAATGCTTAGTTGGAACAATTTATTTATATCTTTATAGTCAGATTCTAATCTTGGTAAAGATGGAGGAGTCTCAATTGTTTCAATAGAATTCCATAATTTGTGATTATTCAAGATACTTTTTTCTGTATCATAAATCACATACTGTTCCAACTTTATTTCTTTTTTTGGATGGTAGACATTCGCTAAATTATAATTTTTGAAAATTTCTAAAATTATTTCTTGTTGTTCGTCAGAAATTCGATGGTATAAATGAGGAACAGTAAACTCAATTTTCATAGTATTTCCAACTATATATTTTTAAAATCATCTCTGGGCAATGTCATATAACGTAATGGCACTGCGCCGCGATAGTGGCGGCTGTGCCCTAGTTAGGTGACGTTCTATTTTATTCCCTGTATTTTACTTGAAAGCTTGAAATCGATATTACCATTCTCATTAAATCGAACTAAATTCAATCTTATTGCACCAATATATCTGGCAAAATCTGCTTCTACTATATAGTATTTTTTCACATAGTTTGTTTCAACAGAATAGGATAATATACTCTTTTTTGCATCAAATTCTATTTGAGAATGATAATTTGTCCCAATATATTCTATAGTAGATTTTGTTTTTATTACATCATAGTATTTATTACCATTCACTTTCATTTTTGTTAACATTTCACTTTTAGTTTTTGAGAGTATTAGTGCTGAATTTTTATTCGTCTCATAGGATTCCTGGAATGGAGAAGAGGATTTTGAAGAAGTTGTGCTAAGTCTATTTTTAATAATGTTTGTTTGAATTAGGTTAGGTGTTTTGAAATTTACTAGCTGAATATAGTTCATGCTAATTCCATCATTTCTTTCTTCTCCAGAAAGAAAAATACATAAATTGCTTTTTTGTTCATCAAATGAGACTCTATAATCTGTACTAAATGTTGTTTGAAAGGATCCATTCCATTTATGATAAGGTATATTGAGAATTTCAGTTATATAATGATTATAATTTGTAGGTCTGACAAAGTCTGAAATATTAGTAGTAGAGTATGCCTTCAAAGCAAGAAGTAATATAAATAATAGAAAAATAGATTTCTTCATTGATTTATCCTCATTTTTAAAATGTAATGTCACCTAACGTACGGTGCTCGGGGCTGGGCGCATGCCTGGCCACTGGCTGCCAGTTATGTGCTGGGCTGAGCGCAGATTGTCAGAAAACCTTTCTCCGCCCTTGGCAGATCTTGTTAGATTATACATATATATCTATTTATATCATAATTTTTCCTTTTTTGATCCTCTTTAAGGGAATAACTCTGGATTACCAGATATTGAACTACTTCCATTTACCAGTGTTGCATCCTGACAATAGATAAAATTGCTTGTATCAGTAGGAAATGAAAAGGCATGAATAGTGTTTATGTCTCCAGAAGATGTGTTAGTCAGGTATTGAATTTTGACAATATCACTTCTTTGAAGTATCTGAGTATTAGTGTTTGTCACATAGGTATTGTGCGAAATGATATCGTAACTTCCATTTGCATAATAGAAAACTAAGGATATTGAACCGGAGCCATCTATATTGTTAGCGATATAATATGTTTCTTTTGGAATACCTGAGTTCGGCTGGTGTACTGTTAAAGCATTAGAGAGATATGCAATAATGTAGTTTGAAGTTGTAGCTTTTAAATGCCAGTAACCTATAGTTTTATTTGATAAATCGAAAAACACAGTCATATTGTTACTACCAAGGTAGTTGATGATTCCTGGGACTGCATTTTCATTTTGCTTAAGAAGTTCAATAGATTCAATATCAGAAAAACCAGTTCCATATATAGCAATAGAGATATGTGAATTATTCACAGCATAAGGTGATGAAGTACTATTAATATGAGGTATATCCTGGCTTGCTTGATAGTTTGGTTGTGTGACAGGAATATCCGTATTACAGGAACAGTTTAATAAAATTATGAATATAAAGATGTATAAATGATTTCTTAATTTATTCATTTTCAATTCCTTCTAATGATTGAGTCAAAGGGCGGGTCAAACCATTTCAGATTTGTCATCCCCAACGTAGCCCTCTGCACTCGGCCTGGCATATAACGTAATGGCACTGCGCCGCGATAGTGGCGGCTGTGCCCTAGTTAGGTGACGTTCTATTTTATTCCCTGTATTTTACTTGAAAGCTTGAAATCGATATTACCATTCTCATTAAATCGAACTAAATTCAATCTTATTGCACCAATATATCTGGCAAAATCTGCTTCTACTATATAGTATTTTTTCACATAGTTTGTTTCAACAGAATAGGATAATATACTCTTTTTTGCATCAAATTCTATTTGAGAATGATAATTTGTCCCAATATATTCTATAGTAGATTTTGTTTTTATTACATCATAGTATTTATTACCATTCACTTTCATTTTTGTTAACATTTCACTTTTAGTTTTTGAGAGTATTAGTGCTGAATTTTTATTCGTCTCATAGGATTCCTGGAATGGAGAAGAGGATTTTGAAGAAGTTGTGCTAAGTCTATTTTTAATAATGTTTGTTTGAATTAGGTTAGGTGTTTTGAAATTTACTAGCTGAATATAGTTCATGCTAATTCCATCATTTCTTTCTTCTCCAGAAAGAAAAATACATAAATTGCTTTTTTGTTCATCAAATGAGACTCTATAATCTGTACTAAATGTTGTTTGAAAGGATCCATTCCATTTATGATAAGGTATATTGAGAATTTCAGTTATATAATGATTATAATTTGTAGGTCTGACAAAGTCTGAAATATTAGTAGTAGAGTATGCCTTCAAAGCAAGAAGTAATATAAATAATAGAAAAATAGATTTCTTCATTGATTTATCCTCATTTTTAAAATGTAATGTCACCTAACGTAATGACTCTGCGCCGCGATAGTGGCGGCTGAGTCCTAGTTAGTCGACGTCTTCTTACGTCAACTTCCAAATATCTTCATCTGCGTATTTAAAAAATGTTGCTAATCTTAAAATAACTTCATTCCAATCTCTGGCAGATCTACAGAAATCTAGAATTTTATTTAATCTATTCTTTAATACATTCCAATCAAATTCATCTAATACCAGAGTAGAAGATATAAATTTCCCAGATTCAGTTTTGGCTAATTGAGAAGGTGAGCACACATTAAGATAAAAAACTTCAGAACCCATTTTCTCTTTTTCACCTATGTTTATAGTAATCATTACTGAAAAATCATTAATATCTTCAGGGTATCCATTTTCACTGTCTTCAAAATCCAAACAAATAATGGACTGGTATTCTAAATCCATTTTTTCCTCGTAAAAATTGATGTCGTCTAACGAAGTCGCCTATGCGCCGGGCCTGAGCCTGGCGAATGGGCTTAGTTATGTGCTGGGCTGAGCGCAGAATAAAAAATCCATACCCGCCCCATAGTCTCGCTGTATAAGTGTGCGTGGTATTCTGTTACTCTAATAATTCGTTAATTGCCTGTTCAAAATCAATTAACCACAACCAGGGTTTATGCCCACCATTATAAACATGGAACTTATAAGAAGCAAATGTATTTGAGAATAAAGACTGGTTATTCAATAACTCCTCATTTTTGGAAATTATCCAATCCAGGTCGAAAGTCCCATGACTAATCCATGCTTTGGAATTCAAGTATTTGTTTTCTTTATATAGAGGTAAATAAAATCCGGATTGAGCTATTACATTACCAAATACTTCAGGATACCTATATGCTATTGTACTTGCTTTGATTCCGCCAAATGAGCTGCCCATTATAACTCTGCCTTTAGGATTAGCTTTTGTGGAATAATTAGAATCTATAAAAGGGACAATTTCTTTTACAACATGATATTCAAAATTAATCGGATAATTGGTATAAAATGATGGTAACATATTCACATTCACATTGGATATGATTTTATTATAATGGTGTGGAAAACTTCTTTTTAAATGTTCCATGTCAGGAGCATATTCTGCTGTTCTGTATTTCCAGTCAACCTGAATCATCACAAAAATGAATTCCTTTTTAGTTCTTCTACTGATATTATCTAGGATTTTTGTAATTGGAAACTTCATGTACATTTGTCCATCAAAACAGTAAATCACATCATATTTCTTTCTCTTTTTATACCGTTTTGGAAGGTAAACATATACAAATTTTCCATTAATAAATGTTGACCTGATTTTGTGTTTATTAATCCGCTTACTTTTAGGTATTTCCATATTCCATGTATAACTTTCCTTAGGGAAGATATCCATGAATGTTGATTTTATTCCAGGCATGATTACAAATGATGAGCCTTTACCCATATCATCGATGTTTTTGTGATAGATACTAGATAAGTCTCCGAATGAACCCCATTGGTGAGAAGGGGACCATTTTTGCAGAAAACTATATTCCATTATATCATTGTTACTTAAGCTGATAGGTGTAAAATACCAATCGGAATCCTGAATGTTATCGAACAACTGAAAGAATTTTATATCAAAAAAATTATATCCTTCTCCAGATAACGCATAGAAGTTATTTTCTGAATCATATTTACCTTTCTTATAAATCAGATACATTTGCTCATCGATAATTACTGGGTTTGAATGGTTCTCAGAAAGGTTATCTATATAAGTAATGATGTCAATTGGATCGCTATCTTTAATAAATGTATAATCAAAGGATTTAGTAACAAAATAATCTTCGGCAAGCCAGGTATGTTCCATTCTTGGAAAAATAGCAGTTCTTTTTATACCAGGTTGTACTTCTAGAATATACCTAACAATTGATCGTTGAGGTTTATTATCTATGGAACTGTGTAATTTCTGTAAATGTAATTTTATCTGATCCTTATCCCAAAAATGATTTCTTAGATCTTGAAAGTTTGGTAATCCATGAAAAGGAACTCCATTGTATGAGACTTCAACGATATAATGACCTGAAGGTAGATTCGTGAGAATTAGATTTGTAGCATAAAACTTTCCATTTTGTTTCCCATTAATATGATATAACATTTTGTTCTCATTGGAATATACTATTGTGACTTCAGAAAATTGATTAATTCCCAAGTATATGGATCCGTTTAGAGCATATTCTTTAGCATATAAGGTATTTTGAGTGAGTTGTGAAACAAAAATTGATAAAAGAAAATAAAGTGTTTGACACAAGGTTTTCAATTAATCCTCCATTAAAAAATAAAAATTATGGGTTAGATAATTATGAAGTCGTACAAGGGGCGGGTCAACCCTCCAAGATTTGTCGACCCCATAGTGGCCCCCTGCGCTCAACCTGGCACATAACGAGCGGCGCTCGGGGCCGGGCGTAAGCCTGGACACTGGCTGCCAGTTATGTGCTGGGCTGAGTGCAGATTGTATAATCATCTATACCCGCCCCCTGGTTCCGCTGAAGCACACGACGTGCGAAAGCGTTGTCCAACAAATCGCATTTTGTTTTTATGGGATCCAATATTCTATATCATTTTCTTGCAAAATTCTAATTTGATTTTCAAAATCTAGTGTTCTTATCTGATCAACAATTTCTTTATCGATTTTAAATCTCTCTATTTTACTAGAATAGAAATTTAGTCTCTGCCGTATACAAATATTTTGTTGCCTGATATGTCTTCTAAATAATTTTATTTTCGTATCATTCCAACCAGATGCAGTATGAATATAGTAATCGTCAATAGATTGGTTCATGAGGTGAGGGTTATAATTATCAAATAATTGATCTAAAGGTCTATATCTACAATCGGAAATCTGAACCCTCCAATTCCAACACTTCTTACGTTTTTCCTCCATTTCATCAAAAGTATATTTCCAGTTATAAATCATAAAAACTGATATATCTCTTGATTTATATCCTGCATCTTTAAGGATATCAATTTGCTGTTTAATTAAATGTTCTTGATTTAAACCCCAATCCCAAGCAATTTTTGGATATTTAAATCCTGCTTTTTTTATTAATATAGCTAATTTTGGATTTTCTAATAGTTCTCGGCCATCGAATCCAGATTGACTTTCAACTACAGAAATTTGCTTACGCTCCTTAAGAGTGATTAACTCGCTTAAAATATCTTCAATATTTGGATTGTGAAAAAAATTGTTATCATAAAAAACTAGATTTTTTTTCTTAATTTCTGCGACGATTGAACTCTTATTGACTATTTCATTTTCAATTTTCCAAGTTCCACAAAATTCACAATGTCTTCTGCACCCTCTTGATGCATGGAGAATTTGAAAATCCAGCTCATATCCAATGTATTCCTCTAATAATTCATAATCTGGTTCATGTGATTCAGCCTCGAAATGTACACCTTGAAACACATGATCACATCCAGTTATTTCTTTTATCTTATCAGGTTTGAATAATGATGCAAAAATACCACCAACTGTCACTTCAATTTTTGGGAAGACATTTTTAAAATGTTGCACCGTTTGTGTTACATATTCTGACCAGTATGTGAATAGTGAAGTAATCCATATGTAATCAGGTTTGAAATTTTTAAGATCAACTAATTCAGTTGCACTTGGAATTCCTCTAAATAATCTAACTTCATTAGACTGCGATTTCAAGAAAGTAGATAGTTTTAGTAACCCAATAGGCAAGAAGTTTTTGTGATTACGACTTTTATTTGAAATAGGAAAAGCCGGTTCAATGAGTAAGTATCGACTCATAAACAACTACTTTTCTATTTTTTTAAGACTATCATGAACAAATTTTTCAAATTTTATGTCTAATGACCCTAATTGATCTTTAAAAAAATAATCATTCAGGATTTTTACTCCAGCATTTGCGTATTCCTCAAATATTCTAATGCATTCACTTTCATTATCCACGATATTTATATCTTGTGTTTGAGATAAAGCTATTGCTCGTAAATAAGCTCTATCCTTTTCATTTAAGTATTCCCATCTAACTAGGTCCTTTCTATTTTTTAATGGTATCATTGTGTTATATTGTAGGCCAAATGCAGCAGCTAGGAACATTTGATACTTTCGATCTTTATTTAATATTGCATGGTTATTCATTTTATCATATATTACTAAATCACTAGTCTCAATATATAATCTATCTGCCATTATTTCATCTCCTGTATCGAAGTAATATCATTGGTAATATTAATATAGTATGAGT
>CAZIAD010000041.1:23413-27970 GCA_964537555.1 uncultured Brevinematales bacterium | reverse complement strand
GAATAAACAGGTGATTTTCTTTTAGAATTTAGTAAGTAAACATTACCAAAGTAGAGATTACCTGTAATATTAAATAATGATCCTACATAATCTTTATCAACTCCAATATTAAAATCATTAAAACCTACAAATTGCATGGGTTTTTTATCAAGTATTATATCATTTACTTTAAAATAATTATATCCTCTATAATAATTTAAATTAGTATAAACGGTATAAAAATATTTGCCACCACCCCTCCATTTTTGCTTTGCTGGTCGATATCTAGAAGGATCAACATCAACTGATAAATTATAACCAGAAATAGGGTCAAATCTCGTTGGAAACATAGGAAAAAAAATATAAAACGGCAGTTTATCATAAAAAACATTTCTATCCTTTTCACTCCACTTTTTATCCTCTTTAGTATTAAAGATAATGTTCCCTTTTTGATCATATTCATACGTTCTGGAAAACATGGATACATATTGGGCATATCCTTTAGCTATATTTATAAAGACAGAACCATTCGGACACTTAACCTCAAAATACTCCGGACTACAAATAGAGGCTCTGCCAAACATTCCGGCATCAAAAGTATCGTGATCTAAATTGGCATACTTGGTATCCTGTTGGGGAGCGTACACACCGAGAATCGAAGAAGGGGCAATTGAAGTAATCCTAGCAGAGATTTTTTTTCCTGTAGAATTATATATCACGGTGCCCTCTGGTATGAGCATACCTCCCTGAGATTCCAGTTCCTCTACTTCATTCACCTTGTCTTTAGCTTCTTCTAATCTTTCTTCATATAATTTTTTATTCTCTGCCATATAATTACTATTTTCCTGATTTATGGTTTTCATATTATTCTCAGTTATACCAGAAATAGGTATAAGTAATATAAAACTAAATATTAGTAAAACAGACTTATTCATGAAGTAGACTCCATTTTATTTTTTTTATATATGTAAGGTCGGGTCCCCCCTGGGGCTGTCCCCTCGGTAGTGTGGCAGGCTTTGGTAGCGGTAAACTCGGGGACCGTTTTAAGGAGGGTTCAGTCCTAAAAGGGCAAATTCATCATTCATGTAAGAGTCTCTTTCTGGCTGGGGGACTCTTGGCGGTTTGCTTTTTCATCGCTAGAAAAGCATTCCGATCTTTGTCATCTATGTATAATAATACCACTTACTATTAATTAGCAAGTCTCTTCATTACCGGTCTCCGAGTTCAGCGCACCCTGCTTTACCCCACTATCGAGGAGACAGTTCCAGGCTATCAGCTCTAGCAAACGGAGATAGAATTCTCACTACGTGAAAATCCGGTGTTTTCTTCATCTATTTCCCCCACTTATCCAGATAGATGCTTTCCATTCCATTGTATAAAACATATATATTACCATCCCAGTCCAAATCGTAGCCGTAATAAAAATGATATACTTGTCCTACTGCAATAGTATGCCCCTTTTCAAGGGTTTGATGCTTCTCTTCTTTAATTTTTTTCAGATAATAATCATAGTATGTGTTGTTATAACCGGATACTTCAACATAACTTTGGTATAAGCTATGACTATCTATCAATTTCATTTTATCCGACTCCCAGATCAGGCTGCGAAATGTCTGAAACCTGCCTAGAAGTAATATTTCACCTTTGAGATTCACTTTTAGTATCACTTTGTAATTAAGATAAAGAATATCTTTATGCCCCACTCTTAATTCAAAATACAAATTGGTGTTATCATCCTCTCCCAGGTAGCGGCATTTATAGATGTGTTCACCGCCTTTTCTGAAATAGCTGCCTAAATCAAGTTTAAAACTATGCCTTTTTTGTTTGGAGTAGGCTTTGTATACATCGACATGGAGAATATTTTTTTGATAATTATAAACCGGATCAAAAGCATCCTGGTTATTGCGTGAAATTATGCCCGGATACCAGACTATGTCCTGGACAGTATAATCCCATATCCGGTATTTTTGATCTGTTCTCTTCAAGAAATATCCGGGTTGATTACGAACCAGTGTCACATTACTCAAAAATGAGATATTGCCGCAAAGAAGATATCCATTGCCAATGGTTACTTTTTTTTCATCCAGAATCCTGAAATTCTGATATATATTTCCCATTTCATCTATAGAACCACCGGCTCCTTTACTCCAGCCTTCACGCTTATCCAAATCCTGATTTTTTTTATTGTCATTCCCACCAAAATAACCCGGTGAATCTGGATTAAAATAGTAATTGTATTTTTTACTATATATACGTGTTCTATCATACAAATTAATTTTCTCTTCGATAAAAATGATATCATTCTGTTTTTTTGGCATGTACCAGTAAATATTGTTTATTGAGTATGGCATGATTTTGATTTGATATCTTTCTTCCTTTTTACCGTCTATCCACTCATATGCATATCTCCAACCTGACTCATAAGTGAAATTATCTGATAAACTCAGTGTAAACAAATTTTCCAGCATGAAAAAGATCAGTTTTCCGTCAAAGCTTCTTCCTAATCCTAGAATATTGCCCGTCCCTTCCGGATTTTCCGGAAATATCCCTGTCTGTCCTGAGTCCACAATGGTAGGCATGTAGGAGGACACACCAAAGGGTAAGCTATTCCCTTCAGCGTCAAATTGCAGGTATTTTAATCCTCCTTCCCATTCACATACTGGTCCCGCGCTTTCGGTTAACACTTTTCCTGAGCTCGTAGTATAAGGTTTATCAAACTTTAATCTAGTCCCCATGGGATATTCTTTGATGACCTGTTTTTTATATCCTTCCTTATTAATCACCCATTCTCCCTCTTTAATCGAAGCGTAATCCATGATGAGTGAGAAGTCTTCCAGCAGTTGATTCTGTTTATTTTTTAACCAGGCTAAACGTTTTTCTTCAGCAGATTGTATTTGCTTATTCATACTGTTTTCTTCTGCTTCTTCGATTTCCTTTCTTATCTTTTCACTTTCTGACAGCAGATCTTTTTCTGTGCCGTAGAGTGATATATCCAAATTCATCCTTCCTTCTTTATCCAAAGGATAATCAGAGGAATATTGAATTTTCGCGTTGTATAAGTCATTGCTTGAAAACGTAACTTTTGCCCATACACCAGGTATTTTTCTCATGATGTCTAGTGACATTTTCTTAGCTGCTCTTTCCTGTATTTCATTTTCGTCCCACCAGGTTTCAGGTCTCTCACCACTGATCACCAGCCCCAGCCTTCTTACATTCTCCTTCTCGGAAGCATTTAAACTCTTCTCATCATACAATCCCTTCTTAGCCTTTAACTGATCATACCAGGAGGTGAAATTAAAGATAGTCTGGTATACCGGCTGTTTGAACTTATAATGATGTTTAGCTAATATTTCTCCCTTCAGCAACTCCAGATAAGACACTCCTTCATTACTTAGGAACCGAATAGGAAGTACCAGTTCATCGGGGGTGGTAAAGTCCTCAGATGTATAATACTTTACATCACCCATATATTTTTTATTAATAGAAAAATAGGTGCCAATAGTATGTACCGCATCAAAGAGCATCTCTTTATTATTGGTAGCAGTGGTGAAGTTTTTGTATTGTTTGACCGGCTCCTGTTTGACCTGTTTATTCCCGCAGGAGAAAAGAGTTAAAAGTAGCAAGGGGAAAGTGGCAAGGATAAAGGATGTGGTGAGGGTGCTAAAAAGGGGCTTTTTCATTTATGGTCTCCGGGGGCTGCGTTTTTTTAGTAAGGGCATTAGCTAAGATACCAGATTTTAGCTCATATTGCTGTAATATTCAAGACATACCACTCTGAACCCATTGAAGCACTCAGGATAAGCCTAAATCTGTCACCTGGATGAATGGTACAGACTTATTACTCAGCTGAATCGATTCGCGGGGATATTGAAGACACACAGGATTTACACGGATTTTTTGTAAGATTAGGAAGCTGATTTCGCGAATATTTTCCGTCATCCTGAACGAAGCATAGCGTAGTGAAGGATCTTTGAGGAATGTCTGGTCACATGCTACAAGCCGGTCCCTCTGTATAAATATAGATTCAGCAAGCTGTGCAAGACAGGGTCATGCTCAGGTATATCGTAGCCCTGTCACCCTGAGGTAAACCCCACCTCTTCGCCTCACACTTGAAGGGTCGACAGGTGGATGAATGGTACAGACTTTTTACCTTTCTGGCTAGATTCAGGGAATTTAAAGACACACAGGATTTACACGGATTGTTGGTGATTCTTAAATCCAATTTTGAACTATTAAACCATTGACCCGGTTAAATTCACGAACATTATTGGTAATCAGGGTTCCATTATTAGCTTTTACTGTAGAAGCGATAATAATATCATTAGGCCCGATCAACTGACCCCGTTTTTCAAGGTCTGACCTGATAAGGGCGTATTCATAGCTGCCCGCATCATCAAAGGGTATTATTGCGTAAGGAAATAGAAATAAAGAGATTTTTTCAAGATTTTCTTTAGTCTTTTGACTCTTATGAGCTCCTAAAAGTAATTCCGATTTAACTATAGATGGTATGCAAATGGTGTTGGGATTCATGGATAGTATTTTATTCTTGAGATCAGGATATTGCCCTTTTAAAAAGTA
>CAZIAD010000041.1:0-23403 GCA_964537555.1 uncultured Brevinematales bacterium | reverse complement strand
GGCATATATTTGTGTCCAGAAAATACTTCATAAGGTTTCCCGGGCAATATCATTCTTAAAATCCCGGTCCTTCTCCACGTTAAAGGTATCGTCCTGTATAGATCCAAATAATTCAGAATAATGTTCAGGCCAGCCGGTATGCATGGATTCATTTAGTTTTTTGACAGCATATTTTGAGATGGACAGGTGCTCGATCTTAGCTGCCGTCTCTAATAGTTTTAAAGTTTCTTTGTCAATATACAATGATAACTGGGGCATATAAACCTCCTGAAAGCAAGTATAATTTATAATATACATTTATTAAAAATTTGTCAATAAATTTTTCTCATACTTTTGTGCTCTTGACTTTCTCCCTGTATAATCTAATATTATATACTTCAATTAAGGAAATCATGTGTCGCTCCCCTATCTCAGTAAGTCGGACTTTTTAAGCGGGATCCAGTGCCCTAAGATGCTGTGGCTGATGCGCCACGAGCCGGATAAAATAGCGGAATCTTCTACGCATACCATGCAGCTGTTTCAGAAGGGATTCGCAGTGGGTGACCTTGCCTGCGAGCTCTTCCCGGGGGGGAAGAAAATACCCTACCTGGATACCCCGGTGGCGGACCGGGTAGCCCTGACCCGTCAGTATATGGACGAGGGTGTCGTGGACATCTATGAGGCTACTTTTGAGTACGAGGGTGTGATGGCCATGGTGGATATCCTGCACCGCAATGATGAGGGCCTGTGGGAGATCTATGAGGTCAAGAGTTCTACCGACCTTAAGGATATCTACCTACAGGATACCGCCCTGCAGTACTATGTGCTGGATAAATGCGGTGTACCCCTGGGGAATGCTACCCTCATTCACCTCAATAAGTACTATACCCGGGGCGAAGAGCTGGATCTGCCCAATTTCTTTTTTAAACAGGGTATTACTAAACCGGTCAAAGAAAAACAGGCGGAAATACCGGACATCATTGCCGGACTGAGGGAGATGCTGCAGGGGCCTGTGCCGGATCAGGACATAGGTCCCTGGTGTACCAATCCCTATGAATGCCGGGCCAAAGGGCATTGCTGGTCCCATATACCGGAGTACTCTATCTTTAATGTGTCCCACCTCACCGGGGAGCAGAAGTTCGGCCTGTACCGGCAGGGCATCCTCCTCCAGAGTGATATCACAGACTATAGCGACCTCACTGCCAAGCAGATAAAAGAGATCTCAGTCAATCTGGATAAAGGTGTGGATGTGGATAAATTCAGCCTCAAGTCCTGGCTGGATAAGGTGACCTACCCCCTCTATTACCTGGACTTTGAGAGCTTCCAGCAGGCTATTCCGGAATTTCCCGGTACTACCCCCTACTGCCAGATACCCTTTCAGTACAGCCTCCATATCGAGCAGGCTGATGGTCAGATTGAGCACCGGGAGTTTTTAGCCCCGGAGGGAAAAGATCCCCGGGAAGCAGTAGCCCGGAGGCTGGTGCAGGATATCCCCCCGGATGTGATGATAGTGGCCTATAATATGTCCTTTGAAAAGATGATCATCAAGAATCTGGCCCGGCAAATCCCGGCACTAAGACAGCCTCTGCAGGCTATGGCCCATAACATGATAGACCTGCTCCAGCTTTTTCAGAAACGGCTGGTCTACCACTATGAGCAGATGGGCTCCAATTCTATCAAGAATGTCCTGCCGGCATGGGTACCGGCCATGAAAGAGGCCTACACCTCCCTGGAAGGGGTGCATAACGGCAGTGATGCTATGAGCTACTATGCCAGCCTGCCTTATATTGAAGACCAGCAGGAAAAAGAGAAGATAAAAGAGAGTCTGCTGCGTTATTGCGAAATCGATACCCTGGCTATGGTGAAACTGATGGACCGCCTCCGGTGGCTGGTCACTCCCTGATAGTTACTTTTCATCCGGGGGCGGACTCCATACCGGATCCCTGCCGAAGCGCTTCAACCAGAACTCATCCACCGACATATAGGAACCGATATCTTCCTCACTCATGGGCAAGGGGATCTCTTCCGCATAAGTCATGAGTATCTTAAAGGCTTCTATGATCTCCTGGGTCTTTTGATGGCAGAGTTCCGGGCTTTCACTGCAATGATCGGGATGCCATTCATTGAGCAGTTCCTTATAGCGGGAGCGTATCTGCTTGATGGATGATTTGTAGGAAATACCAAACAGCTTTTTAGCCCTGATGATCTGATCCGCACTATCCATACTTAAACTCCTGTATTAAAATAATCGATTTCGGTTAATATGTCAATAACAGGAAAAGTCAGGAGTTTCAGACTAAAAATCCGGGAAAAACTTCTTTTTATTTTCATAATAAGTTATAATTTACCAATGCTTTAAGGAGGGGATTCATGAAGCTGCATCATGTCATACAGTCACAGCAATTTTCCAGGGAGCTCCTGGAGGACTTATTCAAGGCCGCTAACAGGATGGAGGAGCTGTCCAAACAGGAACAGGTCCTGAAAAACAAGATCATGATATCCCTGTTCTATGAACCTTCTACCCGTACCCGGTTTTCTTTCGAGGCTGCCATGATACGACTGGGTGGATCAGTCCTCTCTACCGAAAATGCGGCTACCTTCTCCTCTGCTTCCAAAGGCGAGACCCTGGAGGACTCAATCCGGATCCTCATGGCATACGGTGATGTGATCGTCCTGCGGCACTATGAAGAGGGAGCGGCCAAACGGGCATCCCTGGTATCCAGCATCCCTGTCATCAATGCCGGAGACGGCACCGGCCAGCATCCAACTCAGGCCCTCTTGGACATGTATACTATCAATAAAGAACTGGGGCAGATCGATGACATTAAGATCGCCATGGTGGGAGACCTGGCCAATGGGCGTACCGTACGATCCCTGGCCTATCTTTTGGCCCGCTACAAGGGGATCGAGATCACCTTTGTATCTCCCCCCAATGTGGCCATGCGTCAGGACATCAAAGACTATCTGGAACGGCACAAGATACGGTTTTCCGAATCATCTGACCTGAAAGAGACTGCTTCCAAGGTAGATGTGATCTACCAGACCCGTATCCAGAGAGAAAGATTTGCCTCCATCGAAGAATATGAGAAGACCCGGGGGATATACATCATCGACCATGAGATCATGGATCAGCTGCCTAAACACGGCATCGTGATGCACCCTCTGCCCCGTGTAGATGAGATAAAATACGAGGTGGATAATGACCACCGGGCAGCCTATTTCCGACAGGCCCATAATGGACTCTTTATCCGTATGGCCCTGCTGAACTACTGCATGCACGTGATTTAGAGACTATTTAGGAGAGACGGATGCCAGTCACCAACTGGATATTAAAACAACCCAAAACCCAAAATGTAAAGGCTATAAAAGACACCATAAAGGTGCCTGATTTTATCGCCAAGATCCTGGTTAACCGGGGAATAGATACGGTAGAAAAAGCCCTTAATTATGCCTACCCCCACAAACTCAATATGAACACCCCTTTTCTGTTTAAGGATATGGAAAAAGCCCTGGACCGTATACTTCGGGCTATAGAAAATAAAGAAGCGATCCTAATATTCGGAGACAAGGATGCGGACGGGGTATGTTCCACATCCATTTTATATAAGCTGCTGCATAAGCTGGATGCCAATATTGCCTACCGCGTCCCGGAACGGATGGAGAACTACGGTATATCCCGGGATGTAGTGGCCTGGGCCGTACATAACCAGTTCAGTCTTATGATCACCGTAGACTGCGGTATCACTGCCCGGGAAGAGGTGGAATATGCCAATTCACTGGGCCTGGATGTGATTATCACAGACCACCATGAGCCCCATGACAGCCTGCCCGCGGCTTATGCCATCATAAATCCCAAGCTGGAAAATGATAATTACCCCTTTCCTTACCTCAGCGGGGGCGGCACCGTATATAAGCTGGCCCAGGCCATGATGGAGAAGCTGGATCTTCCTGAGTACTTCGGCCATGAGATCATCTTTTTTGACCTGGAGACTTCCGGGCTAAACCCTATATCTGATGAGATCATCGAGATAGGGGCCATAAAAGTAAAAAATGGCGTAGTGCTGGACACCTATCAAAAACTGATTAAGCCGGAGAGGCCTATTTCTGCGGAGATCACCAGCCTCACCCATATTACCAATGATATGCTGAATAAAGAAGGTATAGATGCAGCTACAGCTCTCCAGGGATTTGTAGATTTTATCGGGGATCGCAAGCTGGTAGGCCATAACATCCTGGGATTTGACCTTCCCTTTGTTCATTATGCCCTCAAGAAACACCTGGATATTAAAATAGACAATCCGGCGGAAGATACCCTAAAGATGGCCCGGGTCATGCTTAAAAAAGTAAAAGACTATAAGCTGAATACTGTAGCACAACACCTGGGATATTATGTAGACCCCGAAGTACTGCACCGTTCAGTGGATGACTCCAGGCTGGCTGCTGAAGTATACCGCAGGCTTATCATCAGTCGTTCCGCCAAAATAATCGACATCCAGAAAGAGCTGCTGCCCCTGGTGGCTATATCCACTATAGCTGATATCATGCCCCTCATCGGGGAAAACAGAAATATCGTAAAAAACGGCCTGAAATTGATGCCCTACACCTCTATCGGGCTCATAACCCTGATCCGGGGTGTGAACCTGGCTCTGGATGACCTCCATGTTAAAGAAGTAAGCTGGAATGTCTCTCCTCTGATCAATTCACCGGGTCGAATGGGCGATGCCTCTTTGTCGGTAGAACTATTGATATCCCACCATTTTAAAGAAGCTCAGGAACTGGCCCAGGAGCTCATGGAAAAAGACCGTCAGCGGAAAGAGCTGGTGCAGGAAAATGTGGATAAGATCATCAGCCATCTGGACGTAGAGAAAGTCAGCCGGGAAAAGTTTGTACTGATCGATGATGATAACATCCCCCGGGGTATTACCGGTCTGCTGGCTAATAAACTGGCCACTCAGCTCCAGATACCGGCCATAGTGATCTCCAGCGACGTAAAAGGCGAGATGACCGGTTCAGTGCGGGTAGCCAATGATGTCAATGTGGTCAAGATGCTGGAGCACCTGGCCCATCTGTTTAATCAGTATGGCGGGCATAAGGCAGCCGGCGGTTTTACCATAGCCAGCGAAAACATCGATGCCTTCAGGCAGGGCCTGCTCCATTATATGGAGAGTTATGATGCTGCCCGTTTTGAACAGGATATAGAGATAGATCTGGAAATCATGGACCTGGATAGTATTAATCTCAGCAACCTGCGTTATCTGGAAAACATCATGGAACCTACCGGACACCAGAATACTACCCCTATCTTCATAATTAAAAATGTGAATATTATCAGTCATCGTACTATAGGCAAGGACCAGTCCCACATGCTGTTTACCATTGAGAGCAATAAATGTGAAAAACCGGTGATAGCCTGGAAAATGGCACGCCAGTTGATCGATCTCATGAAAGCATACAGCCGGTTTGATATAGTGGCCAGCCCTGAAATCAACCGTTATCAGAATGTAGATGAGGCCCGCCTGATGCTGATCGATATAAAAGGAACAAAGGAAATCTAAATGATGTTGTCCCAGATCAAAGGACAGATCCAGACTACTACGATTTTAAAACAGGTATTATTGTCAGGCAGTAAAGGCAGGACCTATATTTTCACCGGGCCCACCGGTGTAGGTAAAATGACGACAGCGCTGGCATTTGCCAGAGAACTGATCGGGGCAGACCCTACAAATCATCCTGATTGTTCTTTTTACAGAAATGACAGCTTTATTTTAAAGTCAAAGTTTTTTCTGAAACATCTTAGTGTAGCTGTCTGGCTGGAAAAGATATCTGATTATTTCTCCATGTGGGCAGCTCGGGTCTCCCGTTCTGTGGCTATGGGTGAATTGAAAAAAAATCAGCTGGATTTTATACAGGGATTACAGGAATCCCTTCATAATAAAAGCCTGGTCGAATTCTTACAGAACAAAAAAAACAGTGAGATCGTTCTGGAACTGTCAGAAGAACTGGAAAGTAAAAAAAAGATTCCTGTGTCCTATATCAGATCCATCATCGAAGACCATCAGCAGAAGCCCTCAGGTAATTTCCGGGTTTCTATAATAGGTGATTTTGAGACATCCAGTATCGAGTCACAGAATGCCATTCTGAAATTACTGGAAGAGCCCCCCGCCACGTCGGTACTCATTTTGACGACATCCAATCTTCAGGCCTTATTGGCCACTATCACATCCCGGGCCCTGGTCATCCCCTTTAAACCTTTAAGCACCGGGGTAATATCAGACCTGTTTTATATCAATAATGCGGCTTATCATTCCACCCTGGACCTGATGAAAGACGAGATATATCAGTACACTCAGAAAAAGAAAGATCATGTACTGACTTTTTTTAGCCGTATTGCCCCCCAGGTACAGCATAATCATGAACTCTTCACATTCATTGATGAGATGGAGCAGGACAATAATCAGGAATTCTGTCTTAATTTTTTATCGGAGATGCTCACGTTTTTCAGAAATATGATCTACATGGCCTATTCAGGAGATCAATCCAATGCTATAGATCAGTTTCTGGACGGTGAATACCAGACTCTGGGTTTAAAAATACTATCAAAAGTAAAACCTGCAGATATAGAAGCATGGGTAGAAAGAATCAGTAAACTCCAGGCCATTATAAAAAAAGGAAATGTGAAAAGTAAAATGGTATTGCCATTACTACTGGTGGATATCTCCCGCTGGTATCAGTTAAGCCTGAATTGATTATTCAGATTCCAGCTTTCTAAACACTTCCTGAAAGGCTGAAAATTCTTTACTGCCTTTTATATTTTTATATTCAGGCAGAGGGCAGAAAACAGGTACCCCTTCGGGCGACATCTTTTCAAAGGAAAAATCCTTCTTTTCTACCATACATCGGTATTTTTCCTTAACGATATCGACATGCTCAGACCGGTTATGAAAATAAGGACAGTCAAAACAGCTATAAATGACTTTGAGTGATGCTCTGGGGTTTTCCTGTTCCATACAATACTCCTTTGTGAATGTAAAAACATTGATTATTATCTGTCTATAATCTGATAAATTATAGATGGTATTTTTTCTTTGTCAACCCAAATTTTTAGATATTCCAAAAATAACTCTGTCATATTTTCGGATTTTCAGTTAGAATATTAATAAAGGAGTTTATCATGATGAATATCGATTTAAAGATTGACAACCAGGCTTTTACTGTGGAATTATTTGATCATCCCATCGCCCGGGAACTGCTCAATCTTTTACCCCTGAGCATCGACCTCACCTGCTGGGGCAATGAAGCCTATGGTGATATAGCACTCCGCCATAAAAGTGTAAAGCCCCAGCCCACAATACCCCCGGGTGGCCTGGCCTACAGTGAGCAGGGCCCCTATCTCTGTCTGTTTTATGGTCAGACCCCTGCCTGGCCGGTCGATTATATAGGTCAGCTACAGGGCGATGAGTGGAAAGCCCTGGTATCGAAATCCTTCAGGAAAATGACACTTAGTCGATAGTCTCGAGCCTCTGATCAGCAGGGTCTTTTCTTTTTCCCAGGATAAAGGAATCAATGAGTAAGGCTATAAACACCAGATAGCCGGTAGCCCCTACTACAATGCTCACCTGCACCAGATCCTGGTGGAACAGATATATACCCGCCACCTGCAGTATAGCCCCGATGAGGATGGTAAATGAATAAAACAATTTCTGGGAAAGGAAATAGTAGTTCACTAAGTAACTAATAGCGGCATAGGGGATAAACATCAGGGTATATAAGGGCAGTATTTTCTCCATACCGGCATATTTACCCTGAAACAGCACATTGGAAATAAAATCTTTAAATACGGTGATAGCCGCCACATAGGCAAACAGAAATACAATCAGGAATAAGAGGCCCCGCAGGTTGCTTTTTCTGCGATCCCCTTTCTCTTTGGACATCATGGGAAGCAGTACAAATGAGACCCCGGTCGCTATGAAAAAGGAAGCCTTACCGAGCTGATTCACTACTGCGTAAATACCTGATTGATCAGGTAAAAGATGCCTCACCAGTAATGAATCAATATAGGTGATCAGTTGAAAGAAACCAATGGATATAAGGGCGAATAAAAAGCTCTTAAGGATTCTCTTTAGGTCTGACGTCTCCGTCCACTTATCCTGTGCTAAGGGAAGATCTTTGGACTGCCGTATTAAGCTTAATGCATCCAGGCCAAAGATCACAAGGACTGAAGTCGACCCTGCCAGAATGCCCCATAATACGCCAAAATATTCTACTGTACTTTTAACCAGCACGTAACCAATGAGAAATTTGACAGCTACATTCAAAAGCTGCCCTATTCCTGCCCAGAAGAAACGTTCCCGGGACTGGATAAGACTGTTATAGGGGGCACTAAGTGTTGCCATAAAGAGATAGGCAAAAACCAGTAAAAAGCCGAGATTATCAGTAACGTGTAGGTATGACTTCAGGAAGGGAAGCAATAAATATAAAGACCCGATTAACAATAGGTTAAATATCAGTATCCATTTTACGAGGGATCTCATATATTTTATTAAAACGGCTTTTTGGTCCTGATGAATCAATTCTGAGAAATCTTTAGTCATGACATATAACAAAGCTTTACTGGGTAGACCGATGATCATTGACAGGGATATCAATGGATACACAATACCATATTTGTCCTGTCCCAATATACGCGCCATGAGAATATTAAATACAAAATTGAGGATTCCCCCCAGAAAAGAAACAGCCATTATGAATGTAGAACTCATAAACATCTTATTGGAGATTATTTTTTTAAACCAGTTTTGGGATTGACTTATGTTTTCATTCATTTTCCACTACCTTTTCCAGAGATTGGGTCATATTCCCCCCCAGGACTTTAATGCCATAGTCGTCAAATTCCACCTTGATCATACGAGGGGATAAGAAACTGATCTTACCTACTCCAAATGAATGATGATATACCGGATCACCGATGGATAGTGATTCCAGTGATTCTATTTCACGGGTCTTAATCTCTTTTTTAATCTCTTTATTAAAATCGCTTTCTTTCCAGGGTTTTTCATAGCTTTTGCTTTTCATCTTATTGGTCTGGGTAGTCCTGCCATATCCCTTTGTAGTAGGAGCTGTAGTTACTACTGGAGCGTCGATTACTTCCCGATCCAGGAGTTCTTCAGGGATATCCTGTAAAAAGGGAGAGGGCTGTGAGGAAATAATATCTCCGTACTTCATCCTGCTTCGGGGGAAGCTCATAAACAGCAGGTCTTTTGCCCGGGTAATGGCCACATAAAACAAACGTCTTTCTTCTTCCTTCTCACGGGGCGAATTGGTACTGATAGAATGCGGTATGAGTCCGTCAGATACCCCACTTAAAAATACCACATTATACTCCAGCCCCTTGGCATTATGTATGGTCATAAGGGAGACGTAATTTCTGGAGCTATCATCTGCCAGATCATCTGTCGTAGCCTGTAATGAGACTTCCGAGAGAAAGTCTGAGATAGTTGCATCCGGGAAATTTTCTTCAAACTGCCGGATGGAGTTTATCAATTCCTCTACGTTGGACCAGCGGTCCAATCCATCTTCATCAAAAGCAGTGATATAGTCTTTATAGCCAATAGCGTCGATCAATACTTTAACGAAATTCATGGGGCTCATCTTATCAAAACTATGGTGCAATTCCTGCAGTATCTGGCCCAGGTCCTGGATCTTAGCAGTGACAGCACCGCCCATACCAGACATCTGTTCTACCTGCTGCAGGGTAAAAATAAAATCTACACCATGCAGGTCTGCATACTGAATGATCTTTAACGCTGTAGCAGGGCCGATCTTTCTTTTAGGTACGTTGATTATCCTTTCAAAGGCTACCTGGTCATGAGGGTTCAGAGTGATATTTATGTAAGCTAAAATATCTTTTATCTCCTTTCTCTCGTAGAACTTCTGTCCTCCGAAGATCTTATAGGGAATATTTTTCTGAAGCAGAGCTTCTTCCAGGAGACGTGATTGGGCATTGGTACGGTAAAATACGGCAATATCCTTATAAGTATAAGTGTTTAATTGATCTTTGATATTCGCCGCAATATAGGCGGCCTCTTCCCGGTCCCGGCCCGCTTCCAGTAGCCTGATCTTTTCGCTGCTTTCCCGTTCCGTCCATAATTCTTTCTGCATACGGTCGGGAATATGCCGCACTACCTGGTTTGCCGCTTCCAGAATGACTTTGGTAGAACGGTAATTTTGCTCCAGGGCAATAGTGGTGGCATGAAAACTGTCTTTGAAATCATAGATGTTATCTATTCTCGCACCACGCCAGCCATAAATCGACTGGTCATCATCCCCTACTACACAAATATTTTTTTCTTTGTTAGTGATCAGTTTCAGGAACTCATACTGAGCGGTATTGGTATCTTGGAACTCATCCACCATGATAAATTTCCACATATCATGATATTTTGCCCTGATACTATCATTTTCTTTGAAGATTTTGATGGGTAAAGATATGAGATCTGAAAAATCTACTGCTTTATTTTTCCTGAGCCTTTGCTGATATTCTGCATATACTTTGGCGGCAGTCTCACTGAATTCAGAATCAGCCTCTTCTTTGAATGTCTCAGAGTCAATCATATTATCCTTTGATTTGGAAATGCTGTGATAAATGCTCTGGGGGTTAAATCTTTCTGTTGAAATATTCATATCTTTCATGATAGTCTTTACAAGGCCCTTGGAGTCGGTATCATCATAAATACCAAACTGGCGGGGATATCCCAATAATTCACTGTGATTTCTTAAGAGCTGCATCCCGGTAGAATGAAAGGTCCTGATCCAGGCGAAGCGGGTATCCATTCCGGTTAAGGCCTGAATACGTTCCTTCATCTCACCAGCGGCTTTATTGGTAAAGGTGACTGCCAGAATATTTTGCAGATTGAGTCTTTTTTGATGAAGAAGATAGGCATATCTGTGTGTAATGACTCTGGTCTTTCCCGATCCGGCCCCAGCCAGTACCAGCAATGGGCCATCCATATGCTCTACAGCCAGTCTTTGAGGCTCATTTAAAGATTGGAGTATGCTATCCATGAAAGTGTTCCTTGATACCTGAAGTACTAATTATTCTTGACCAGGATATGCTCAGTCTGACGGAAATACAACATGGGATCAACAGTTACATTAGATATCCTTACCTCAAAGTGTAGATGAATCCCGGTAACTTTTCCCGTTCTTCCCATATAGCCGATAATCTGCCCTTTTTTTACTTTTGTGCCTGCTTCAACCAGAGTCTCATTCAGGTGGCCATAAAGAGTCTGGAAATTACTGCTGGGATCATGAGATATCCTGATGGCTTTTCCGTAGCCGCCATACCATCCGGCATGGATGACCAGGCCATCTTCAGCCGCCAGAATAGGCTGATTTCCGGCATAAGCTATATCCAGGCCTGAATGTAATTGATATACCCCGGTAACAGGATGTACTCTCATTCCAAAATTGTAGGTGATCATGCCCCCACCCATTACAGGCCAGATGAGATTGTGTATATTTTTATAACCCAGTATTTCGTCCAGGCTGATCTGCTCCTGTTGAGAATACAGAGGTGACATCCGTTTGTGCTTATAATTGATGATATTGGAATATCCTACATCTACACCATATTGATAAGGTGTCTCAAAAATGGGCCAGCCTTCCTGGTTATAGACTATCTCTTCTCCATGCTTGGTCCAGTTGGAATATAAAGTGGAGACACTGACCATACCCGATTCATAGTACTTGTAGCCTTCACCGTATAACTGGTCTTTATAATAAGGCAGGGATTCTTTAGGGGTGCCGTCTTTATAATAGCTCAGTACAGGCCCGTCGACTTTACCGGCTATATAGGATATCTCTGATTCCAGGATGCCCTGGGGATTATAGATTTTCACAGTGCCATTGGGAATACCCATATAGTAAGGGACTATGGAAAGTATATTACCATTTTCATAATAGGACTGGGACAATCCATGTCTCACACCATCTACCATAGGGTACATAGTCTTAATCTTTCCATTATGCCAGTAACTGATCTGTATAGTCTGGTTTCCGTTTTTAAGCATTTCATAACTGCTGCTGCACGATGATAGAAGCATGAATGACAGAATAATAACTCTAGTGATTTGATTCAATTTTTAATTCCCCCAGACTGTGATATATTCTAAAGGTGAATCATGGTATTGTCAAATCTGCCGTAAGATTTATGCGTCTTTTAAAAAGGCATTGTAGGCCCGGTAAGTCTCGTATAGGTCTGCTTTTGAAATGATCTCATAGGGAGAGTGCATACCCATGACACCGGGGCCGCAGTCTACAACGGGTATACCCATTTCCGCAATATCCATGGCCACCGTACCACCTCCCCCCTGGTCGATCTTACCCAGGGATCCGGGCTGCCAGAAGATCTTGTTATCGTTGAATATCTTTCTGATCTTTCCCATTAACTCAGCAGAAGCATCACTGGCATGGTATTTACCCCCAGAGCCGGTATACTTTTCCAGGATCACCCCATAAGACATTTTTGCTGCATTATAGAGATCATGGACTCCGGGGTACATGGGGTTGACAGGGCTGCCTACATCCCCGGAAATACAGAGTGAGCGGTTGATACAGCGCCGGAGACTGGACTCACGGAAGTCTTTGTTTTCCATCTCGAATATGGCTGCCAGGGTGTCTTTGAAAAACGAACTCTTCATAGAGCTGGTGCCCACTGATCCTATCTCTTCCTTGTCCACCAGGTAGATGAGTGCTGTCTTACGGGGAGTCTCTTCCAGGTCGATGATAGAACGATAGGCGGCGTAGGAACAGGAGCGGTCATCATGGCCATAGGCAGCCAGCATGGAACGGTCCAGCCCCACATCGCGGGCAGGCATGGCGGGCACTACTTCGAATTCAGCAGAAATAAAGTCTTCTTCCGTGATGCCATAACTTTCATTTAGTTTTTCCAGGGCCATCTGTTTGACCCGGTTTTTGATTTCTTTGTCTTTTACCGGAATAGTGCCCACCAGCAGGTTGAGAGACTCCCCCTCTATGGCTTCAAACAGGTTTTTTTCACCCTGGACCTTACGGGCCAGGTGTGGTAAAAGATCCGGTATGACGAATAAGGGGTCTTTTTCATCTTCACCGATAGTGACTGTGATCTTTTCACCATTTCCCAGTACTACTGTGCCGTGCAGGGCCAGAGGGATGTTGAGCCACTGATATTTCTTAATGCCTCCGTAATAATGTGTCTTTAAGAGAGCAATATCGTGTTCCTCATAAAGAGGCATAGGCTTAAGGTCCAGACGGGGACAATCTATATGTGACGCTACCAGGTTAAACCCCTGATCGATGCCCTCTTTACCTAAAATGACCAGTATGATGTTTTTTTCTTCATTTTTGATGTAGAATCTTTCACCAGGTTTATAAGATGCCTTGTTGATTGATTTAAAACCCATTTTCTTAATACGGGCCTCTACATATTCTACACTTTCCCTCTCAGTCTTGGCCGTATTTATAAACTCTTTATAATCTTCGGTAAATTCATGGATCCGGTTGGCAAAACTTTTGTTGCTGTGTTCCCAGATATTTCTTCTTTCATATACCAGATTGTTCTTTTTTTCTTTTGCCATTGTCATACTCCTGAAAAGTGAGTATATTCTAACTTTCCTAGAGTAGCTTGTCAAAATTGCAGAAGTGTTTTTTTGTATTTTAGCATCATATAAGCTAAAATATAGCATAATTCTAAAGAGGTAAGCATGTCACATTCCGCATTAAACAGTATAGATGAAGCAGTACAGGCCATAAAAGACGGTGAAATGATCATCGTGGTAGATGATGAAGACAGAGAAAATGAGGGTGATATCATCCTCTCCGCCCAGCTTGCCACCCCTGAAAAGATCAATTTCATCATCAAAGAAGCCCGGGGCTTGCTCTGTACCCCCATGCCGGAAAACCGTGCTAAAAATCTGGGCCTGGATATCATGGTGCAAAACTCCAGTGAAAAATGGGGGACTGCATTTACTATATCTGTAGACTCAGTAAAGGCTACTACCGGGATCTCTGCCCATGAAAGATGTGAAACAGTGCGGCTATTGGCAGACCCTCAGTCCAAAATACATGATTTTGAAAAACCGGGGCATGTATTTCCTCTGGTGGCTCAACCCGGAGGAGTCCTGAAAAGAGCCGGCCATACGGAAGCTGCAGTAGACCTCATGAACATGGCTGAACTGGAGCCGGTAGGGGTCATCTGTGAGATCCTCAATGATGACGGTACTATGGCCCGCCTGCCTCAACTTATCAAATTTGCCAAAAAACACAATCTCAAGATTATATCTGTGGCACAATTAATACAGCACCGCGCAAAAGAAGAGATACATGTGTGGAGAGAGGCGGAGGCTACCCTGCCCTCAAAATATGGTACCTTCCAGATTATAGTTTATGGAAATGATATAGACCACAAAGATCATGTGGCTATCGTAAAGGGTGACATCAGCAAAGCAGAAGAAGTACCCATCAGGGTACACTCCGAATGCCTGACTGGTGATATACTGGGTTCGTATCGCTGTGACTGCGGGGATCAGTTACACCAGGCCCTGGAGTTCATCGATAAAAACGGGCTGGGTGTGGTACTCTACATGCGCCAGGAAGGAAGAGGCATAGGACTGGTCAATAAGATTCGGGCCTATGCATTGCAGGATCAGGGACTGGATACAGTCGAAGCCAATGTAAAACTGGGATTTGCGCCGGATCTGCGCGATTACGGTATCGGCGCCCAGATTCTAAAAGAACTGGGAGTGCATAAAATACAACTCATGACCAATAATCCGAAGAAGCTGGTGGGACTGCAAGGCTACGGATTACAGGTCACACAGCGCCTGCCGATAATCATCCCCCCTAATCCCCATAATCAGAATTACCTGAAGACCAAAGAGACAAAAATGGGCCACATTTATACTCAAAAATCAGATACTGTTTCTAAAGAAGGAGACTACAGCGATATTACTGATCACCAGGAATGATATCCGCTATCCCGGTAAGCCTTTTTTCATGAGCTCGCCCAGGACTTTAGCTGAACTGTCCTGCAAACGCATGTGGATGTAAGTGGCTATATGGTGCATATCACTCTTTTCTATATTTTCAAATTTAAAACCTGCCATATCTGCCCGCTTCCCCTTGAGACGGGATAAGGTCTTGACCTCCATGCCTCGTATATGCAGTACCACCGGATTGTAAAGCTTCTCCATATCCAGAATACTGGCCTCGATGGAGTCATTGAGGCGTATAGCTACCCCACCCGCTGAAATATCAATCAGCTTCCCATGTACAAATCGATTGATGCCTTTTATAAAAATCGAAGCCTCGATGTTTTCATACTCTTTAGGCTGAATTCGAACATGCGCTCTTCTTTCATGGGATTCAATATGGTTTTTTATTATATTTTCGATAATGTCTTCAGCAATGGCATTGGCATTTTCTTTATAGGGTATTAATGCATGTACTCCCAGTTTGGATAGTTTCATTATATCCGCTGGTTTAAGGCCGGAATGAAACAAAAGAAATAGTTTTAGGTTAGTATTTAAAGCCCGAATGCTCTGCAAAAAGGGTTCATTAATGATCTCGGTGATGACAAGCTTAATGTCTTCTACTTTTTCAATGTAAGAAAGGACTTCTTTTTCTGAATGCAGTTCTATAGTCTCTAATCCCTTGGGAATGAGATCTATTGCTAATTGAGAAGTGAATGAATCTCCAAAAGTGTAGATAATACTTTTCATAATATAAGTCCTGTTAAATTAATTGAGAAAATCATCTTAACATGTTTTTCAAATTTTATAAAGATTCGATGTATAAAAAACAATACTTGATATTTATGTCTGCTAATGATACATTACAGGTATATAAATGGAGGTAGTTATGAAAAGATTTCTTGGGTCTATGCTCCTGTTGTTGTTTCTCACCCCCCTTTATTCTATTAGTGTGAAGATCCCTGATTTTTTCGTATATACGGAAATGGACAATTATTTTGGTTTTGTGACTTCCTATGATTTTACTATGCAGTTTGACACAGGCCTAAAATACGGGGTTGAGCTGGAGTTTGGTTTTTCAGGGTATCAGATTCAGACCTTAAGTTCTAACTTTATAGAATTATCCACTTTAAAATCAATGGTCCATCCCAATGAATGGTTTGAATTTGGTTTCTTTATGGGGAACAATCTTAAACTGGGCCGGTCCGGAGTCGATTATACCGGTTTTCAATATCATCAGCGGCCGGGATTGGAATACCTGGGCTATCACACTATAAACGGGACGGGCCTGGAGTTTTCGCTTTCCATGTGGGACAAGATGTTTGAGCCTCACTTTATGATCTATTCCAGCCCTAAAGGGGGTACCAATTTCTTTAATGGGGATGCAGTAATCTTTTTTAATACTGATACCATCGAGCTGGAAGCCTATCTGGGAGTCAGTTTTGACACCAACTTTTCCCTGAATAAACATATAGGAATCACCCTGAGGACCTTAAACCCTAAAGTGAATTTTCTCTTAAGTGTGTATCTGCCCGATTCAGATTTTACTGCTACTCCCACAGCCGATGAACTATACGTAAATTTCACCGAAAAACTCAGGACTGGGATATTTGAGCAAGTCATTACCCTGTTTATGAGGCCTAGTGAATACAATGGGACACCGGAGACAGTAGGAAACTCAACTTTTTCAGATATAGATGTCTATCTCTCTATGGGTGTCGTCATAAACGCATTCGGGATTGGTGCAGAAAATACCCTGACCTATGCGGATCCTGTGACACTGGGAGCCCCTGCCAGCGCGTCTACCATCAGTGACCGTGTGGGCGCTTATACTTACTTTAATCTTAATAATCTGCGTTACAAGCTGGGCGTTCACTATAGTACAGGGCCTTTTTACTTAAACACTCATACCCCTGATGGGGCCATGGGCGTATTCCTGTCGGTGCAGGGAGAGCTATAAAATCAATCATTGCAATATTGCTGCCTATTAATTAGGCAGTAATATTGCAATTTATTCTTTTTTTATAAATCGTTTGCATTATTATTCATCATGGTTTATACTTCCATAGATTAAATCAAGTGGGAGCTATTCTTGGAAGTATCAACACTCATTCAGCAAAGCCTAATCATTATGGTCATAGGTTTGTCCATTGTCTTTCTGTTTCTGTCAGTGCTCATATTGAGCGTAAATCTGAGTCACAGGATCATTCATTTGTTGAAACTGGATAGTGACACTGAATCATCTTCTGCTATAGTCAAAGATAAAAATATCATCGCGGCAGTCACTGCTGCTGTCATAAAATTTCGACAGGAAAAAAATAAATAGTCATACCGGGAGGATACAATGGCAAAAGTAAAAATCACTGATCTAATCCTGAGGGACGGGCATCAATCTTTATTGGCTACCCGGATGCTTACATCGGACATGCTTCCCATAACAGAAAAATTAAATAAGGTGGGATACTGGTCCCTGGAAACATGGGGGGGGGCTACTTTTGACTCCTGCATCCGTTTTTTAAATGAGGATCCCTGGGAACGTATACGTACTTTAAAGAAAGCAATGCCGGATACTCCCATGCAAATGTTGCTGCGTGCTCAGAATATTTTAGGTTACCGGCATTATGCAGATGATGTAGTAGAAAAGTTTGTGGAAAGGGCTGCCATAAATGGAGTCGATGTTTTCCGGATTTTTGATGCTTTAAACGATCCGAGAAATCTAAAGACAGCAATACAGGCAGTTAAGAAAAGTAAAAAACACGCACAGGCTACCATATCCTATACGGTATCTCCTGCCCACACCATTAAAAAATATATTGAACTGGCCCAGGAAATGCAAAGCATGGGGGCAGACTCCCTGTGTATCAAGGATATGGCTTCTTTATTAAAACCCTATGATGCCTATGAATTAATCAAGGGTTTAAAGAAAAAACTGGACATTCCCATCAATCTGCACTGTCATGCCACTACCGGTATGTCAGTAGCTACTCTCATGAAGGGAGTAGAAGCAGGGGCTGATATGATAGATACAGTGATCTCTTCTTTGTCAATGGGGACCTCCCATAGCCCTACCGAGACTCTGGTGGAAATCTTCAAAGGGACAGAATTTGATACAGGACTGGATCACAAACTACTTCTGGAGATCGCAGCCCATTTCAGAGAGGTAAGAAAGAAATACAAGCAGTTCGAATCCTCATTTACCGGCGCTGATACCCGTATTCTGGAAGCTCAGGTTCCGGGTGGTATGCTGTCAAACCTGGAAAAGCAACTGAAAGACCAGGGTGCTGCTGATAAAATGGATGCTGTACTGGATGAAATAGCCATAGTCAAAAAAGATTTTGGTTACCCTCCTCTGGTTACTCCCTCCTCTCAGATCGTCGGTACTCAGGCAGTATTCAATGTCCTGTTTGGCCGCTATCAGAATCTGACTGCCGAATCAAAAGATATGCTGGCCGGCAAATATGGTAAGACGGCAGTAGCACCTAATCCTGATTTGGTAAAAAGAGCTCTTAAAGAGTTAAATATGGATGCTGCCATTTCCCATAGGCCCGCGGATGATATCCCCAATGAACTGCCTAAAATCGAAGCAGAATTAAAAGAAAAACTGGGTGTAAAAAAAGTAGATATAGACGATGTACTGACCTATGCGCTGTTCCCTCAGGTAGCATTAAAATTTTTCGAGACCAGAAAAGATGGCCCTGTAAGCTTTGAAAACCCAGCTGCCAGTCCAGCCCCTGCCCCGGTCAGTCCGGCCACAAATAAGGGGCCCGCAAAATATCTGGTCAATGTAGATGGTAAGGATTACTCGGTAAGTGTACGTGAAGAGGGTACGGTACTGGTCACAGAGTCTTCAGTCAATACCGGATCTCAGGAGAAATCTTCCCTGTCTGCTGACACCCTGACGGCCATGGAGTCACCTGTTGCAGGAACCGTATTAAAACTGAGTTGTGACAATGGTACTACTGTAAAACCGGGTGACATTATACTTATGGTGGAATCTATGAAAATGGAACTGCCTGTAAAAGCTACTGTAGGCGGAAAGATAAAATATCTGGTCAATACCGGTGACCAGATACAGGCACATCAGGTAATAGCAGAAATAGGATAGGATAATGGACAAAAAAAAGATTTCCCCTCTCGTGTACAGGACTGTTATAGCTGTTGTGTTATTGGGAATTTTAGGTTTTTTTACTGCCAACAGTAAGGGTATGTTTGCCAGGACGAATGACAATAAAGATATCAGAGTTACTCCGCACAGTGAGCTCCGGGAATCTGAAACTATGTCTCAAAACACCACGGATTCGGGACTCAAAGACTTTTCAGTAAAAAGACTGATAGACAGTATTGCCCGTTCTTCCGGGATTTTTGCCTTTTTTACTGAGAAAGAAGAGTACGTTTCCATAATAGATGATGTCCGCTCTGAGGAAGAGCAAAAACTGGTGATTTCGAAGACGATTATGGACGATGGCAATATTTCTTTTCAAACCGATGACAAGCAGCATTATTATATGACACCGGAAGAGTATCAGTCAAAAACAGTGCATTCTTTCGGTTGGCAGAAATTAATCATGATAGGGATTGGCCTACTCCTTCTCTATCTGGGAATAGCCCGGGGATTTGAACCTCTGCTTCTTATCCCTATAGCATTTGGTACTATCTGGGTCAATGTACCTCTGGCCGGATTAGGAAACCACCATGGTTTTTTGAAGATCATTTTCGAGATGGGTATTAAGAATGAACTCTTCCCTCTTATCATCTTCATGGGGGTGGGAGCTCTCACTGACTTTGGCCCACTTATAGCTAATCCCAAGACTGCACTCCTCGGTGCTGCCGCCCAATTTGGCATATTTGGTACCCTGGTGGGAGCTGTGGCTCTTAATCTGGTGCCAGGAATCAATTTTTCAATGATGGATGCCTGTGCTATTTCTATTATCGGAGGGGCGGACGGCCCTACTTCCATATATGTAGCTTCCAAACTGGCCCCTAAACTCATGGGGTCAATAGCAGTAGCAGCCTATTCATATATGGCATTGGTGCCCATGATACAGCCCCCTATTATGAGACTGCTGACCACCCGTAAAGAACGCTCTATACACATGAAACAGTTGCGTCCCGTATCTAAAGTAGAAAAAATAATCTTCCCTTTAATAGTCCTGGGCCTTTCAGCTTTATTATTACCATCCGCTGTGCCTTTAATGGGCGCCCTTACTTTTGGAAATCTGGCTAAAGAAAGCGGTATGGTGGAAAGATTATCCAAGACCTTACAGAATGAACTGATAAATATTGTAACCATTTTCCTGGGTTTAGGCGTAGGGATGCAGATGGCTGCTTTCAAGTTTATGCAGCCGGCATCTTTAGGTATACTGTTCCTGGGATTGATTGCTTTTTCCTTTGGGACCGGAGCCGGAGTGATATTCGCTAAAATAATGGCCAGATTCTCCAGGGATCCTATCAATCCCTTAATCGGGGCCGCAGGGGTATCTGCTGTGCCTATGGCCGCGCGGGTAGTCAATAAAGTGGGTATGGACGAGGATCCGGGCAACTTCCTCCTGATGCACGCTATGGGGCCCAATGTTGCCGGAGTAATAGGATCTGCCATCGCAGCCGGAGTAATGATCGCGCTGTTTATGTAGTTCAAAAATTAAATAATATTTAACATATTAAATATTATTTAACAAATATGTGATTACTTTTCAATACGTTGCGTTTTTTGACTGTATCATATAGACTAAATAAATTATTTATAATTAAGGAGATAATAATGACACATGGACACCTGAAAGATCAGAAAGATTTTGATAGTTTAATCTCTCAGATCAGGACCACCGTAGAAACGGCTTTTTATCAGAATAATGTTGAAAAGGTAAAGACCCCGTCTGAAGCTTATAAACTGGCTCAAACCAGCCCCGGAACCATAGAGCTCACTGGCATGCCTATATATAAACCTGAAGAAATGGGATTGCCTGAAAATGCCAACGTACTCCTGTTTAACGATGGGACTGTGTTCGGAAGAGCTGCGGCTGCACGTCGTATACTGGGCGAACCTGATGTAAATCTAAAAGAATACTCTGCCAAGATCCGGGAAGCCATCTTCAACACCCGGGAACGTCTTATGTATCATGCAGAAAGTTATGTCGGCCTGGATAAAGATTTTATGGTAAAAGCCCATCTTCTGATTCCTGAAGGATTTGAAAATGTCATGCTTTCCTGGATGCTGAATTTCCAGTATGTGAATGAAACCTATAGGCAGATGTATGCTGAATCAAAGCAGTTGCCTGAAGGAGATATCTTTATTTTCTCAGACCCCTACTGGTCACATCCCGATCATCCCATGGGTCTTACCTTCTTTGATCCCGAGCATAATGTAGCTGTATTACTGGGTATGCGTTATTTCGGGGAACATAAAAAAGGAACCCTGACTCTGGGCTGGGGTACCGCGGTCCGTAATGGCTTCGCAACGGCTCATGGTGGCCTAAAAAGATATAACCTGGCAAAAGACCATAAATACGTGGTAGCAGTGTTCGGACTATCAGGATCAGGTAAATCCACTATCACTCACGCCAAGCATGGTGACAAGTATGACGTCACTGTACTACATGATGATGCATTCATCATCGATGACAAGGAAAAGTTTTCCATTGCCCTGGAGCCGGCCTATTTTGATAAGACACAAGACTATCCTATGGGCTGTGAAGATAACAAATACATCCTTACTTTGCAGAATAATGGTGCTACTATAGCAGAAGACGGAAAAGTATACGCCGTCACATCGGATGTGCGTAATGGTAACGGCCGGGCCGTAAAATCGAAGCTGTGGTCCCCTAACCGTGTCGATCGTATCAATGAGAAGATCAATGCTATATTCTGGCTCATGAAAGACCCTACCATTCCCCCTGTGATCAAGCTGAATGGGGCCTCTTTTGGCTCTGCCATGGGAGCGACTCTGGCTACAAAACGTACTACTGCAGAGCGTCTGGCTCCCGGTGTTGACCCCAATGCACTGGTTGTAGAGCCCTATGCCAATCCTTTCCGTACCTACCCTCTGAGCCAGGATTATGAAAAGATCAAACATCTGATTGACACCGGTGTAGAATGCTATGTTTTAAATACCGGAGATTTCATGGGTAAAAAGGTTCAGCCTAAACATACGCTGGGTATCATAGAAGATATTATCGAAAAGAAGGCTAAATTCCACAAATGGGCTTCATTCTCTGATATTGAGATCATGGACCTGCCCGACTTTAAAGTCGACCTGAATGACCAGGATTATAAAAATCAGTTCATTGCCCGCATGCAGGACCGTATAAAATTCTTTGAATCCAGAGAGACCGAAAAAGGCGGGATCGATAAAGTCCCGGCAGATGCTAAAGCATCCATAGAAAAGGTGATCTCCGAAATCAAGTAAATCATTATCTTCCAAAAAAATCCGGCCACCCTGTATGGGGTGGCCATTTTTTATTTTTCTGAAAGTGTTTAATAACTATAAGTGGCCCAATCTATCCCTGGTTTCTTAATATATCCGGCTCTGTCAGGGGAAATTCGATCTTGGCTATGGTTGAATTGGGGTGCTTGGAATCCACAGTAAATGCGTGAGGATCAATACCATTACCTTTCAGCATCAATACTATCATGGTAATGCCCAGGCCACTGCCTTCAGTATCATCCGCATTTTCCATGTAGTAATCCACAATACTATCGTATTTTAAGGCTTTGTTAAACTTTTCACGGATACGTTTATCTTCATATTCGCTCAAGGGGGAACTGTTTTCAACAATAGCCAGTATTCTCTCGGAGCTATGCAGTATAGAAAGATTGATATGCAGGCCTTCTGCTTTGGCAATACTCTCAAACTCCTCCAGCCCTTTTTCATCCATAAGATGCCGTATCTTTTCAAATCCTTCTCTCAGTTCTGTCTCTGAATCTGCAGAAATCTGCTTCTTAAGGAAATAGTAATGTTTTACATTAGCTTTTATTCCGTTTATGATCAACTCTTTGATGGAACTATAGAATGCATCAGTGAGCTCTTCCTGATTATATTTTTTGAGCAACTCATCAATCACTTCGTGCAGTACATCCTGTATGGACTGATTGATCACCGGAAAAACTAGTTCCACAGGTTCGCCTTTGTGTATTTCTTTTAAGATCTTGTTTTTGTCAAACACTTGTTTTTTCATAGTTTTTCCTTAAAATAAATTTAATCCTGTGATCTGCATTTAGGATTATATACTTAAGCTTTAAAAACAGCAAGAGATTTTATTTATTACTATAATTCATATAGGATATATCATCCTAAATTCATAAAATCTACAAAGGCACTAATTCCAGGTTTAACAGCCTTTTTGCATTATCAAAAAAAATCATATTTTCCGTGATAGTACCCAGGTCCAGGGACTTTATTTTTTCCACGATCACGCCGGGATGC
>CAZIAD010000040.1:0-29074 GCA_964537555.1 uncultured Brevinematales bacterium | reverse complement strand
GTGTTAAGCAGGAGAATCAGATGAAAAGTTCAGAAAATATCAGCGATAGTACATCCAATCAGGAAAAGATCAAATATAATACGGGTGATCACAGCAGCTTTGTGACAGAGCTCAGGAAAAGAGTCAATCACTACTTTAGCAGTAATGGGATATCCAAACACGGCAATGTGAATATGCTGTTCAAAACCCTGTTAATGCTGGCCGTCTATATAGTACCTTATGGTTTTATGGTCTCGGGACTCATCACTACACCCGGGCTTATTTTTGTGATGTATATAACTATGGGATTGGGCATAGCCGGAATAGGCCTGTCCATTATGCACGATGCCAATCATAAGGCATATTCAAAACACCAGGCCGTGAACAGGATCCTGTCCTATACCCTTAACCTGCTGGGAGGTTTCGCCTATAACTGGCAGTATCAGCATAATACCCTGCATCACCGTTATACCAATATCGAGGGTTATGACGAGGATATAGACCCGGTGGGGAATATCCTGCGGTTTTCACCCCATAAGCCCCTTAGAAAATACCACAGGTTTATGTTCCTCTATGCCTGGTTCTTTTACGGACTGATCACCCTGCAATGGACCCTGGACAAGGATATTCGTCAGATAATCCGTTATAAAAAGGCCGGGGTGGCCCTGGATGGAAAAAGATCCTACGGCTGGATCATCACAGAACTGATAATATCTAAACTTCTCTATTATACCTACATCCTGGTAATACCCATATTGATTCTACCTGTGGCCTGGTGGATCATTATTCTGGCCTATCTGAGTATGCATTTTGTGGGTGGATTTATCTTAGGAATTATCTTCCAGACCGCACATGTCATGCCCGAGGCAAAATATCCCCTGCCTGCTCAGGATGGCACTATGGGAAACAGCTGGGCCGTACATCAGCTTATGACCACCTCTGACTATTCACCCCGAAGCCGCCTGTTTTCCTGGCTGATCGGAGGACTGAACTACCAGGTAGAGCATCATTTATTTCCTGCCATCTGCCATGTGCACTACCGGCATATTGCAGCTATTGTGAAAGAGACTGCCCTGGAGTATAAGTTACCTTATCACGTACAGCCTAATTTCGGAATAGCCCTGTTCCGGCATACCCAGATGCTCAAAAGCCTGGGTAAGGCCTAAGTCCTGTAATTTTAATGCAAAAATCCTTTTTCCGGTATATTGGCAAAATCTTCCTAAATAAGCTATCATTATTCTCATTCATTGAGAGAGATCTTCCCAGCGTCCATTCAGGTGTCATTGCTGCTTCCCTTATTTGGTAATACTTTCGAAGAAAAACCAAATAATGCTGTGTAATAGTACCATAAAATAACACTATTATAGGAGAATGACATGTCAAAAAAGAACGTAGAAGAGCTGCTCATCAAAGGCGGAAATGATAAGGACTTCAGGGTAAAATACGACGGACTTGAGGAAAAAGAGACCTTTGTAAAACTGGCTGGAGAAGACGGGTTTGAATTCACGGTGGCTGAACTGGATGCCGTCCTGAACGAAGCAGGGGATACATTTGAATCCTTTGGTAATCCCCGAAAGAAGGGTATATGGTGGAAATAGCTCTCCGCCCTACTCTTGTATTTCTATATTGACTGACTGATTATCCCGGCCAAATATAAGTCGTATTATTGAAGAAGAATATGTCCAATATCCAGATATCTGTAATATGAAATAAATGTCACATATTCTCAGAATAATACCTGGCTTTAAGAGCGATCTCAGAAATAAGGTCAGAAACATGGTCCCATTCCTCAGGAGGAATGCCCTCCTGTAATACGTTCATCCACAGCTCCAGATCTTCTGCTATCCTTTTCTTCAGGATCACTCCAGATTCAGTGAGCGATATAACACTCTCTCTCCTGTCATCGCTGGATCTGACCCTGGATAGACAGCCCTTCTTTTCCAGTGAGACCACGGAGCGTGAAACACTGGCCTTATCCACCATGAGGCGGTCTACCAGGTCCTCCTGGGAAATCACCACACTACAATAATTCGCCCATTCTTTTTACCTGAAAGAACTTTCCAAAGGACTTTAAACAAAAAAAAGCTATAATAATTGTATTTCCTTCTAACTATCCTTATAATATGTATAATCTTATTTAAAGTCTGTATTATAATTAACTTTGGAGAGACTCAATAATGCGAATTAGCCTTATTCTCGGTTTTGTTTTTCTGTTCAGCCTCAGTGCTCATGCCTACCTTAAGATAGACACCAATCAGCTCATGCTTATGCCCAGTGTCACCAATATCAATGTGGTACCCGTACCGGAACCCATGGTACCCAGTTCCTACCTGAAGACCGGTGTCATCGAGTTCCAGGAACCGGAGACGACCCTGAGAAGATTTGATATTATCTACTTTGTAGCAGTTCCTATTACTTTTTATCTCACTCTCAATCTGCTCCTGATCTTAAATACCTCATTCATAGGAAATGACCCCGGACTCATTAATCAGGGCACATCTGACCCTTTAGCCTCTCAGGTACAGTTCAGATACATATTACTGAACACCCTGCTTATACCCTTGTTTGTAGCATGGACTGATTATAAATATATGAAGAACCATTCGCCCCAGACTGCTACTCCCCCTCTCACATCCGGCCTGAACCTGGGGGTCAACCTGGTCAGCATCAGCTTTTAGAGGGTGGCCTTATGAAAGTCCTGGTAGTCAACTGGAGAGACATCACCAATCCTGAAGCCGGTGGAGCAGAGATCCACATAGATGAGATCCTCAAAAGAAAGCCCTCGGACTGGGAAGTAGACTTTGTTTCTGCTAGCTACCCGGGCTGTACCCCCACTCTGCGCACAGAACACTACACTATCATACGCATCCCCAATAACAGCCTGTTTAACCTGAGCTTCCGCAGCTATTACCAAAAGACGCTGAGGCATAAGGGCTATGACCTCATCATAGATGATGTATCCAAGATACCCCTGTGTATCAGCCGTTATGCCCCAGACACCCCGGTACTGGCCATCCATCACCATGTCCATGGGAAAAGCCTGTTCAAGCAGCTGTCCTGGCCTATGGCCTTTTATGTCTACCACATGGAGAAGTTTCTGCTGCGATACTATAAAGACATCCCCCTTATATCGGTATCAGAATCCAGCAAACAGGACCTGCTGAGTCTCTATGATTTTAAAAATATTATCATTTCCCACAATGGCATTGATTTTAAGAGTCTTTCCCAAAATACCCATGCCCGCAAAGAGGCCTATTCCCTTATTTATCTGGGACGTCTCAAAAAATATAAACGGGTCGATCATATCATCCATGCAGTATCACGCCTTAAGGCCAAACTGCCTGATATCCGATTTCATATAACAGGAAAAGGTGACGACGAAGCGAGGCTACAACTGCTCGTCCAGGAACTGGGACTGGAACAAGAGGTGATTTTTCACGGATTTATCAATGACGACCAGAAGGCCACCTTGCTGCAGTCCTGCTCCCTCTTTGTGATCGCCTCTGAAAAAGAAGGATGGGGTATTTCTGTACTGGAGGCCAATGCTGCCGGCCTGCCCGCTCTGGCTTACTCGGTTGAAGGGCTCAGGGACTCCATACAGCACGGGAAAACCGGTATTCTGGTAGCTAATGACGATCTGGACGCATTCAGTGCCTCCCTGGAAGATCTGCTGAGGGATAAGAAGAAACTGGCCGGCCTGGCTAAAAATGCTGTACAATATGCTGCCGGGTTCAGCTGGGAAAAGACAGCAGAGGACTTTTACCGCATTGCCGCGGACGTGATAAAAGACTTTAAGAAATGAATATGAAGAATCCAATAAAAGATGAACTGGATATATTGGTCAACAGCCTCCGGGATCATCTCCATACCTATCCGGGCCTCCGCCAAAGTGCTGAAATACAGCCCTATACGGATACCAGTCTGCTCAACAAAGAAATAGCCCTGGTCAATGAAATGACCGCTATGATCCAGTTTGACAGCCCATTATCATTTACTGAGCTCGATGATACAGAGGGCAGCTTGAAGCAGGCTGAACTGAAAGGTATCCGCCTCAATGGAGAGGAGTTATTTAACATTGGGATATGTCTGGATATCTGGCAGAATATCCTGTCTTATCTGGAAGAAAAACAGGAAAAATATCCAGGCCTCTGGGACTGTAACAAAGATATAAAGGGCCTCCCGTTCTTTAGAGATGATATATTTAATAAGATTGATCCTGATGGACAGGTACGGGATAATGCCTCTGCCGAGTTAAAAAAGATACGTAAGCGAAAAGGCAGTATCCGGGCTGATATAGAAGGCCGCATGCGTAAGCTTATGGAGACCGATGACTATAAGGCCAGCATGCAGGATAAGATCGTCACCCAGAGAGACGGCCGTTATGTTCTGCCTCTCAAGTCCAGCGGGCGTTCCCGGGTGCCCGGGATAGTGCATTCTTTTTCCCAGAGCGGGGAGACCGCTTTTGTAGAGCCGGAAGCACTGGTCTCTCTCAATAATGAACTAGTGGAGATAGATCAGAAAGAAGCTGCAGAGATCCGGCGCATCCTTACTGAACTCACGGACACGGTCCGTACTAATCGCTGGGAGATAGCCGAGATAGATAACCAGATCGGGGTCATGGAGTGGATCCAGGCCCGCAGCCGCTATGCCCTCAGGATAAAAGGCTGTTTTCCCCGCATAGAGGAAAAAAACAAGTGTATCCATATACTCCAGGCTTTTCACCCGCTCCTGACAGTAGAAGATCCGGTCCGTATAGATATACACATCGATGAAGCACATCCGGGCCTGATTATCTCCGGCCCCAACGCCGGGGGCAAGACGGTAGCCCTCAAGACAGCCGGCCTCCTCGTGATGATGCTTATGTATGCCATTCCTCTGCCCCTCCATCCTGATTCCACTATGAGCCTGTTTCATGCTGTCTATGCGGAGATCGGTGATGAACAGAGTATAGACCGTAACCTGTCCAGCTTTTCGGGGCATGTGATGCAGATAGCGGCGATACTGGAAGCTGCCGGCCCGGGAGACCTGGTCCTTATAGATGAGATCGCGGCCGCTACTGACCCCCGTGAAGGCGAAGCCCTGGGCCGGGAAGTGATACGGGCATTTATCCAGAAAGGCCCCCTGTTTATCATCACTACCCATTATTCCGGTATCAAAGAACTGGCTTATAGTCATGAATCCCTGGAAAATGCATTTGTGGAATTTGATGAGATCAATCTGCAGCCCCTGTACAGGCTCTTTCCGGGCGGAACCGGCTCCAGTTTTGCCCTGGACATCGCCCGCCGTTATGGTATAGCCCCCTCTATAATACGGGAAGCCCAGAAATATCTGGAAGAGACCATGACCCGTAATGAAAAACTGGTCCAGACCCTGGAAAAAGAGCGAAACTCCCTGGGCCAGATGAAGGAAAAAGCCGCAGCTGAACTGAGAGAAGCCCGTCGCCTCAAACGTCAGGTGGAACAGCGGGAGAAAGACCTGGCCCAGGCCCAGGAAGAAGTCAGAGTCAAAGGGATCAAGATCCTTCAGGGGGAGCTGGACAATGCCCTCAGGGAAGTATCCCAGCTTAAAACTGACCTGAAAAATAAATCCCGGGATGCACTGAACCAGGCTGATGCCATCACTCAAAAGACCCGCATCCTTCTGGAAGAAGAAAAGAAGACCCGGATCAAGCTGCCGGGGCTAAAGACGAAAGATCTCCAGCCGGGACAGGCAGTCTATGTGGCCAGTCTCAATAAAGAAGGACATATAGAATCTGTAAAAGACAGTGCGGCCCGGGTCAGAATCGGTATAGTATCAGTAACCGTAGCCCTGGATGACCTGTTTGAATCAGCAAAACAGCAGAAAGAACTGGCCCTGGCCCGCAGCAGGCATGAGATAGACCGGGACTTTAAGTATAGCCTGGATCTCAGAGGCCAGCGTATGGAAGATGCCCTAAAGTCGCTGGAAAAGGACCTGGATATGGCAAATATGCAGGGAGCCCACTCTATGGAGATCATACATGGTAAAGGTGAGGGTATCCTGCGCAAGGCCATCTGGGACTATCTGCGGGATATGCCGTATGTCAAGACATACCAGTATGCCCCGCCCCGTGAAGGCGGACAGGGTAAGACTGTGGTAGAATTTAAATCCTAAGGAAAAGACTTGCTCCTAATTATCTCCCCCTCCAAGACCCAGGACTATAGCCGCAGTCTGGATGTCGAGCTCAGTACGCCCCTGTTTTCTGATAAAAGCGCCCCTATCATGTCTGTTCTCAAGGGGATGTCACCGGAAGCGCTAAGCGGACTCTTCAGGTCCAGCCCCAGGCTCACCTCCCGCATCCTCAAGGATATAGTCGGTTTTGATCCGGGTCAGAAGGACCGGGGAACCGCTGCACTGCTGGCCTTTAGCGGTTTTGTGTTTCAGGGCCTCGATCCACTCCATTACTCGCATGCTCAGTGGGCCTATGCCCAGGAACATCTGCTCATACTGTCCGGCTTATATGGTGTACTCCGTCCTCTGGATAGAATACAGCCCCATCGCCTCGATCTGGAAGATCCCCTCCGCATAGAGGGCCAATCCCTTTATCAGTATTGGTCTGAGCTGGTCAATGCATATATAGAAAAACACATATCTAAACATAAAATTCTGCTCAATATGGCGTCCCAGGAATACGCCCGGCTGATAGATTGGGACAGATTTCCTCATAGTGTGCATATTCACTTTAAGGATTACAAAGACAATTCCTATAAAGTCCTGGGAACTTATGCCAAACAGGCCCGGGGCTGGCTCCTCCAATATATCATCGAGCATCAGATCACAGAGGCTGATCAGATCCGGCGTTTTTCCCAGGAAGGCTATTCCTACAATGAATCACTCTCCGATTCCGCCAACCTGGTTTTTACCCGAAAATAAGCAATTCTTGTGCAAGCGCTTACAATATGCTATAATGATGTCAAAAAATCAGGCCAATACCATAGGTAGATGGCCCTGGCCATGGAGGCAAAATGAAAAAGAGTTTGATTTTATCCCTGTTGATGACAGGATCTATGCTGATATCCTGTTCTGTTGAACCTGCCCTGGAGCTGAATACTGACAACAGTGCTGTGACTGCGTCTATCCCTACAGCTTCACCGGTGGTGTTGCAGACTGCCACTGCTACCTGTTCCTATTATCACGGCATGGGTTCTACTTACCGGTCCTACACCATACAGGTCAAAAACCTGGCTTTTGAAAAATATGTGGCTATTGTACAGAAAATGGCTGACGGTACCTGGGAGGAATACCCCGCGGAATTCAGCCGCACTATTGACAATGGTTATGAGATCTGGGCAGTAAGCCTGTCCGACCATAACAATATCTGGGCAGAACAGTTTGCGGTCAAGTATACCGTAAATGGGGTGACCTACTGGGATAATAATGGTGGTAAAGACTACGCAATGGCAGTACTGGACGGCACCTGGCTCAATCCTGCTATCAAAGTCAAAACTGCCTATAAGTACTTATACCATGACTCCTACACCAATTTGAATTACTTCGGAGGATCGGTAGATGTTCAGAACCTGTCATATAATAAAAAAGTAGACATCATCTATACCACCGATGGCTGGCAGACTACCCAGGTTATCCCTGGTAAATATTATGGAACTTATTACATGGTAGGTTACAGCCAGTATGTCAACAACCCTAACCGCCACGGCATTGAAAGATGGGGCTTCTCCACTTATGTGGGAGCTGCCCAGTCTGTAGAATTCGCTGTATCCTATACAGTCAATGGCCTGACTTACTGGGATAATAATTACGGAGAAAACCACTCCGTGTCTATCAATCAGTAATTATTTTACTATTTATTCAGCCCCGTCGTTTTGGCGGGGCTGTTTTTTTTATGAGTATAGTAAAAAAAATGTTAATCAAAATATCTCAGAAAAATCAAGGTCCGGCCAGTCACCCGGTTTTATGGAGGGGACTTCCATTATGGGGACACCTGGGTAAAATTTCTTCAGGGTCTGCATGCTGTCCCGGCTTATCTCCGCCTTTTCAGGGACTGCATAATTGTAAATAATCCCCCTGATGGGAATTTCCGCCCCTGTAAGAGCATGCATGGTGAGCAAAGTATGATTTATAGAACCCAGCTTAGGAGTAGATACTACTACTACGGGATACTTTCGTTCCCTGAGGTAGTCAAAAGTAGTGTAGCTGTCAAATAAAGGCACCATCAGCCCCCCTACTCCTTCCAGTAACACGTTTTCATAGGTGGAACTAAGGCTGGTGATACACTGATCGATATGGTGTATGTCGATCTTTTTGCATTCCAGACGGGCCGCCAGATGGGGAGAAGCCGCATAGCTGAATACATAAGGACAACTGCGGCCCTCAATATCACATTTCTGAAGGGGTATGCCCATGATCCTACGATGCAGCTCTATATCTTCTGAGAGCAGCTCATTACCCGTCTGGGCCAGTTTAGCTGTGATGACCTGTTGGCCTTTTTTAAAGAGATAAGCGGCTAAGAGCCCGGTAATGACTGTTTTTCCTACTCCGGTGTCTATGCCTGTAATAAAAGTGATAGCCATATCATATCCTTTTTTGAGCGATAAAATACATAGGATGATAACTGAGTTGTAAGCCTTTTTTAGTAGTGTAGCGTTCTTCATAGTCATGATAGAATTGTTTGAGCATGGATTTGGTCCAGTGAGTCTGGGTCACGGCATTTACTCCCGTATACTTAAGATGCTCCAGGACCTGACGAGGGGTCTTAAAATAGAGATCATGACTGCTGTCTTTTTTCCAGATGAGCTTTGCATGTTTAAACATCTCCTTATACTCATCAAAGCTGTGATAATGCAGTCCATTACCGCTGATCTCCCGTATCTGTTTCAGGTTGTCAGGGCCAAAAGTGCTAAAAGCAAAGATCCCTCCCGGTTTCAGCCTGTAGGTCATGATCTCAATAAATCGGGGGATATCTTTCATCCATTGTAAGGTTGCATTGGAAATAATGAGGTCCATATCCCGGGGCAGATAAATACGTTCAGCATCACCCCCCAGGAAAAACACATGAGGCATATGAGGCAGCACCGGGGCAAAATCCTGAATAAGATCATTCAAAATCAGGATCTTAAAATCCAGATCGGATAATATCTCCCGGGTCAAAAGCCCGGTACCACAGCCGATCTCCAGGACTCTTTCATGTCGATTGCCAGCCAGGGATATGACTTTATCAAACAGAGTGTGCATCATGCGCTGCTGTACCACTGCATGATCTTCATAGCTTCTCTGAGCCTGGCTAAAACGGGAACGTATCAGGTCTTTGTCAGGATTGAAAGATGAACTCAAGCATGTCCTCCCAGCTGTCCCAGAGGTGGAAAGGATAATGTCCCCCCGGGATCTCAATGATTTCGGCACGTCCGTTCCAGAAATTTTTCTGGTTATCTGTTGGTATTATAAGGTCCTTTTGGGAAATTACGCAAGCATGAAATGGTTGATGCCAGTGTTCCGGCTCTGACAGGGCCAGTTCTTTGATGCACTGTAATTCTGTCCTCTGATCCTCCAGCTTCCGAAGGGGCAGATGCTCCTGCAGCATGGTATATATATCGCGCGTGCTGCACATCCTCCTGAAAAATCGGTCCCTGTTCTCCCCCGAAAATCCATCCAGGGTAGCCTGATAAAGGGCTGCGGGTATCCCCCATTCATCATGGATGGGGTTGGGACTTCCATTGATAGCTATAGCCCGCTCTACCGGAAGAGCCAGTTCTGTAGCTATCCTGGTATAGGCCCATACACCCATAGACCAGGCTAATACCACTACACTTTTATAATCTGACAGGATTTGCTTTAATTCATCAGTAGAGGAAAAATCCTTGTAATCATAGATGATCACTAAGTCAAAACCGGGTATAGGCCAATGGCCCGGAATATTTTCATCCATTCCCCATCCATGAAAAAATACTACTAACTCGTGGTTTTCCGGGTTCTGTGTGATAAATCGGTATTTCATAAATCCTCTGTTATTTGGTCGGTATTTTGAGGAGGGAGGGGATTCCGGCCAGATCCTGCCAGTCCATGACAGAACTGAGGGAGAAGCGGAGCCGGGCGGTCCCCGGTGCCACCGTGGGTGGCCTGATGGGAAACACCAGGAATCCCTCTTCCTGTAATCTTTTTGCTTTTTCGACGGCTATTTCATTGGCACCCAGCATTAAGGGGACAATGTGGGAATCACCCCCACTCTGAAATCCAGCCTCCTGTAATGTCTGCCTCAATCGTTGAGACAGAGTATAAAGTCTCTGCCTGGCCTCCTGCATGACACGGATAGCCTGGATGACTTCTACTGTCCATAATACATTGAGAGGAGGCAGTGCAGTACTAAAGATCAGGGAACGGGCGGTATTCACCAGAAAGTCGCGGATCACAGGGGTGCATACCGCATAAGCCCCTATAGAGGACATGGCTTTACCAAAAGTGCCTACAATGATGTCTATGTCTTCAATACAGGATTGTTCCTCACAGATACCCAGCCCGGTCTCACCCCGGGCTCCCACGGCATGGGCTTCATCTACATAGAGTATGCAGTCATATTTTTGTTTAAGTGATATCAGGCGCTTCAGGTCCGCAATATCTCCATCCATAGAAAAAATGGACTCAGTGACGATCACAGCCTGGCCTCTGTCATCCCGGTGCTGCATTAATAGATTTTCCAGATGGCCATAATCCAGGTGCCGATACCGGTGATAGGGCCGGTTGTTGAGGCGCATGCCATCGATGAGGCTGGCATGATTGAGACGGTCTGAGAATATTGTGTATCCCTGTTCAGACAGTGCTGCCAGTATACCCAGATTAGCATGATAGCCGCTGTTAAATACCAGGGCGGATGGCCGGCCGTACCATTCTCTCAGTGTCTGTTCCAGGATTAAATAGGCCTGTGAGTTCCCGGTCAAAAGGCGTGAAGAAGAACTGCTCAGGGAATGAAGTGATAGATCGGTCTCCAGGGAACATTTATGAAGAAAATCCTGCAGCAACTGGCTGTCAGCATTTATGCCCATATAGTCATTTGAAGATAGGTTTAGATACTCCCGGCCTTTCCATTCTACACGGCAGTTTTTTTTATGTATCAGTTCTTTCAGCTCACGGTATTGATCCTGTAATCTGAGTCTTTCCAGCAGTTCTTCCAGGGGATTGATAGTGTTATCCTTTTCTTAAAGTATGCACTACAGTCCGGATCACCTCCCGGCTGCGGTCCATAATAATGTCTATATCTTTTTCCGTGGTGACCAGGGGTAACATCCAATATATGGTATCTCCCAGAGGCCGCAGTACCAGTCCGTTTCTGAGGCTTTCACGATAGATCGCAAGCCCGGTTCTCAATTCAGGGGCAAAGGCCTGGCCCGCACCAGGATGTCCAGCCTTTTCTCTCACGATATCTATAGCCCCGGCCCATCCTATATAACGTATATCATCTACATAATCTTCCGTGGCAAACTGGGCGACCCTGCTCTGAAAATATTTCATGGCGGGATCCATACGATTCAGGGTATCTTCTTCATGAAAGATCTTCAGATTGGTAGATGCAGCCACACAGGCCAGAGGATTAGCGGTATAGCTGTGCCCGTGAAAAAAAGTCTTAAGCTTCAGGTACTCATCATAAAATGCCTGATAGATGGTCTCCGTACAGACTGTCAGTGAAAGAGACATCACTCCACCGGTCAGTCCTTTGGCAAAAGCTACAATATCGGGGACTACTCCTGCTTTTTTATAGGCAAACATCTCCCCAGTCCTGCCAAACCCGGTCACTACCTCGTCAAAAATAAGCAGTATATCCAGTTCCCTGGTCAGCTCCCGCAGTTTTTGGAGATAGACCGGGTGATACACCTGCATCCCCGCCGAACCCATAAGCAGGGGTTCCAGTACTACCGCTGCGGTTTCAGTAGCGTGCTCACGAAGGATTTTCTCAATCTTTTCAAATCCCTCCAGGCTATAGGCAGGATCAGAGGCATCCAGAGTATAATCTGGCATAGGCCTAGCTGACTGAGCCGCTATGGGAGAAGCGACTTCCAGGCTATCGAACATGAGAGAGTGGTAGGAGATATGGTATACCTCTATTCCCCCTACTGAAAGCGAGCCTATGGTGTCACCGTGATAGGAATCAGACAGGTGTACGAATTTTTGTTTTTTGTCCTGGCCCCGGTTTTTAAAATACTGAAAAGCCATTTTGATGGAAACTTCCATGGCGGTAGAGCCGTCATCAGAAAAAAAATATCGGCCCAGGCCGGGATCCATGACCTTGCGCATCTCGTCTACCACAGTGGCCGCATAAGGATGGGTAAAGCCGGAGAAATTGACATGATGCAAGATGTCCAGCTGGTCTTTAAGAGCGGAGACCATGCGGGGGTGATTATGCCCGTGAGTATTAGTCCACCATGATGATATGGTGTCATAATATTCCCGGCCATCCATATCGTAGAGCATGATGCCCCGGGCCCTCTGAATAGGCACATGGCCAAAGTCTTCGTAGTCTTTCATCTGGGTAAAGGGATGCCAGATATGCTCCCGGTCTATATCCAGTGTAGTCTTTTTATCCATGAGTACCTGCCTCAGTTGTAAACCTATTTTACAATAAGTTTACTAATTTTATCATGATTAGGGTCAGGTGTCAATGTCATCACTGGTCTTATGCGCGATGTAATGAAATATCTCTTTTGAAACTTTGCGGATCTGTTTTTCATCCAGGATTTCCAGGGACTGAAATAATACATGCAGCTCATCGTCGTCCAGATGAGTATACATATCATAGATGATAGAATCTTCTTCCTCATCAAAATGCAGGGTGAACTGCTCGATCTTCCAGTGATGATTGACTTCAAAATCCAGCACTTTGTGGGAACGGGGCTGCAGATCCTGTTCCTGGCAATATTGCAAAAAGCTCTTCTCCGTCATATCTATGAAGCGTACCTGATCATCTAAAAAATAAACATCATCCTCTTCCAATTCCATGCTATACTCCCGGGTTTAGGGTTTGAAACTATTCCAGGCCGAATAAGCCTTCTTTAATATTTTATCGGCTCCGGAGGGGTCCCTGCTTAACTGGGAATTGAGTTTGGGGGGTTGAGACAGATAATCTTCATCCTTAGCAGTCTGTTCAGTAGCCAGCAATATGGCTCCCTGGGAGATATAGAAATGTTCCATATTGTATCTCATTATATTTTTAAAATCGGCATCATAAGTGAGGGTCAGTATAGAAATAAAAATAAGGTCGGACTGGTCAAAATAATAAGTATAAGTGACGTCATGTGGAAATCCGTTCAGATAGAGATCCGGAATATTAAGGGAGATGACAGAATACTGGGTGTTATCCGACTGCATGACATAGAGGTCAAACTCATTCAGTTCCACAGTTTTTGAAGTATATAATTCTCTGTGTTGCTCAATATAATTTACTCTGTTCACGATACTATTGGTCACATTTGAAAATGCAAATAACGAAGGGGCTGCCAGCCATATCAACAAGCTGTATACTATTCTCATAGCCTTTCCTTAAAAAATGAGTACACAATTATAAAGCAGGAGGGATGAAAATACAACTGGAAAATTGATTCCTGAAATTATATGATAAGATGAGGGAAAAAACTGCCTGAAACCGGATTAGGGTTTTACCAGGGTGATCCATTCACTATCGGGCATAGGTTCCCAGCGTATATGTCCCAGATTGGTGGGACTGGTACCCAGCATATCGAGGATCAGAGTCTCACTATCCCAGTTAAGGTCCAAAGCCTGATAATTCCACTCAGAGAGAGTGTTAGTCTGGGCAATCATCCTGTATGTACCAAAGAACCCATTTACTAATGTGTTCGGGTTTTCCGGGGTAATCTGTCCATATCCCCAATCCTCCCAGTCATAGGTGAACAGGACAAATCTATAATCCGAATAGTCACCGTCTGACACCCCTAGCACACTATCCTGGATTTCGATCCAGATTTTTTTGGTATTGACATTTCCTCCGTGGTCTATGGCCTGGATTTTATTGGTAGAATCTGGGCCATAAATAGCCGCCCCGTTTCCACTGGCCACCACACAATAATCCCATCCGCTGACGGCATCATAGAACAGCTCAGAGCGCCAGTCCCGGCTGAATGACCAGAATTTTGTGGTTGTGGAGCTGGAGGAGGGTTTTTGCATATAAATAATGATACAGGTGTGGTCAAAACCGTGGGTCCCGCTCCAGGAATTAACCATTTCTTCCATAGTCACTTCAAAACGAAGTCGGGAACTGAGTTGATTTGTGAGAGTATATACATCGAGATGGCGTATGTCCCCTACACCATCGACATAAGTATAATTAGTGGGATAGAGCAGCATCTCATCATCAAAGGGGTCTGAAAGAGAAGTATAGAGATCAGCGCTATAATAGCTGTTCAGAGTATTTTCAGGATTAAGTACAGGCCTCTCATCCCCCAACACCTGTACAGGCTGATATACAGTGGAGCCACTCAGGCCTACTGCAGACAGATTGAGGTAGCTGCTTACATTGGTATCACTGAGATTGGCTACCACAATGACACTGGCCCCGGTACCTGTTCTGATAAATGAATAGACCCGGCTGTCACTGGATGGGATATTTTTTTGTTGGCCCCGCCTTAAAGCCTGGTATTTTTTTCGAAGATGAATCAGGCTGCGATAGGTATTGAGCAGACTGGAGGGGTCCGGACATTGTTCAGTAACTGTATCCCACTCCATAGGAGTACGTTTAGCTGCATCATCATATTGAGGGCCTCTGGACATACCTATTTCTGTGCCATAATAAATATAGGGTGTACCTATCGATGTCAGGGTAATGGCTGCTGCAATCCGGTCTTTTTCAGGATCATTACCCAACTGGTCAGTTATGCGATTTAGATTTCCATAGGTCCAGTCATGGTTATCTAAAAACTGGCCATAGTCATACCAGTCGCTGTTAGAGGGCTTCCAGTTAGCAAACATGTCTCTCAGGGTGTTTGCATTACCATTATTCAGGTCAGTGGTTAGTGCGTATTTAAAATCAAAATTAAAGAGCTGTTGACAGGATTTTCCGCTGTTCCAGTAATTCCAGTAGGCATACATACCATCCCAGACCTCTCCGATAGTATAGACCTGAGGCTTGATCGATTCCAGGTAGGATTGAAAATCAATAAGAAACTGAATGGTATCAGGTGAATCTACCATTCCGGAAGGTCCATTTTCTAAAAAATATCTCACAGCGTCTAATCTGAATCCGTCTGCCTTTTTATTTATTAACCAGTAATAGGCAATATTCTTCATTTCCTGTACCACTTCCGGATTTTTAAGATTGAGGTCAGGCTGAATCTTATTAAAAATGGCAAAATAGTATTCATTGGCATTGAGTGCAGTACTGACCCATATTGCATTCGATGGATCCATGGGACTTATCCATGCACTGAGATCAGTAGCCTTATTGGTCCAGATAAACCAGTCTTTTTTTCCATTGAGGCCCAGAGCACTGTCTATAAACCACTGATTTTGATTTCCGGCATGATTGATTACCATATCCAGGATAATTTTTATATCCCGGGAATGGGCCTGCTCTACATAGTCATCATAGGCTGCATTCCCCCCCATAGAGGGTTTTACCTGGTAATAGTCTGAAACATCATAGCCATGCTCTGTAGGGCTGTCAAAAATGGGAGTAGTCCAGATGGCGTCTATGCCTAGTTCATCCAGATACTCCAGGCGGGATGTAGGAAGAGCCCCGTTATTAAACTGAGGAGTGAACACTTCGTAGACTACCGCGTCATGCCACCACCCCGGGTCATTATTAAACTGCGCTTCAGTGTAATTTGATATTACTATAATCTTATAGGAATGTGCATTAAGGTCAACCCGATAACTGCTGACATTAGTAGCACTGACTGAAGGAAGATCATGTGACTGTAACCTTAAGGGAGCCCAGGGATAAGTCTGATTCCCCCCGGGATTAACAATGGCCGGATCACAGGCAGAATAACACAGGATGAACAAAATCAATAATAAGGCAATTTTCTTCATATTGACTATTCCTATAGACATTAATTAAGCATAATATATATCTCAATACGGGATATTTCAAGATATAGAGGCAATGAACTTCAGAAAACGGATATTTCCTGTTCCTGGCAAGATTAATCATATATATAACACAGTCTGATTGATACTGTCATGCGTTCATTTCGTTTCCGGACAAAAATCCATATCCCCTTTCTTTGGGCTATCTCTTACACAATCTTATGGTTTAGCTATTGACACTTATGCTTACATCTAATACAATAAAGACAATAATTGGGGAAAGAATGAAAATAAAAATCGCTAGCTTCAACCTGGCTAACCTGGTACTTCCGGATACTGCATATTATGGGCATAATATTTATGCTAAAGAAGAATACAGCAATAAAACTGCATGGATAGCTCATCAGTTGAGATCCATGAATGCAGATATTGTGGCTTTTCAGGAAGTATTTCATAAAGATGCTCTGGTCCATACTATTAATGAAAGTGGGATTTATAAAGATTTTCACCTGGCTATAGATGAATCTCATAAAGGCCGCAGCCCTGCTAATGCAATACTATCCCGCTTCCCCATACAGAGTTCCAGGATCATCAAAGAATTCCCGGAAAACAGCCTGCTCAAGCTGGAAGACGGAGCAGTAGCCTTTCATCATTTCAGGCATCCCGTGTTAAATGCCAGAATCAGACTACCTAATGGTAAATCTGTAGAAGTGTTTTCTGTGCACTTAAAGTCTAAGAGGCCCCTTATGGAAGAAGGCCATCGTGATGATGACTATAACACCTTCAGTTATGGAAAAGGTAAAGCCCGGGCTTTGTTTATCCGTACGGCAGAAGCGGTAGCCTTACGTTCCATCCTTTCATCTGTGATGCAGTCCAATGACCTGCCTGTCATCGTGATGGGAGACCTCAATGATTCAGTGCATTCAGTTACGTCCAGCATCATTACCGGTGATGAACCCCAGAGAAGATTCAGTACAGATGCCAAAAGACAGATCCGGGATGAGATACTCTATTCCACTTATTTCATGCAGGCCCGTCAATCCGACAGAAACGTGTACTTTACGCATATACATAACGGGCATTATGAGTCTCTGGATCATATTCTCCTGTCTCAGGAGTTTTATCCTGCCAATAATGAGCGGATCGGGCAGGTAGAGTATATGAAGACCTATAATGACCATCTAATCGATTCTACCCTTACCGATGAGGAATTACCCTCCTGGCTCAGTGACCATGCCCAGGTGCTGGTATCCCTGGAATTAAAAACATAAAAAGAGGTGATGTATGGATATTTCTGTATTAAAAGAACTCTATCCTTTTGATGACTGTGATGATAATGACTTGAAAGAGATACTTCCCTACTTTGAGGAAATCAAGGTAAAAGAAGGGAAGCCGGTGTACCTGGAGAATCAGCCCACTGATTATGTCTACATCATCCTGGATGGACTGGTCGAAATGACCAAGTATAACGATTTTGAAGAAAAAGAGTATCACGAAGGGGTCTTGTCTCATGCGGACCTGTTTGGCAACGGGGAAGTGTTTTTTGATGAATACTATATCAATACCAAGGCTGTGACTGATGCCAAGCTTTTACGTATGAAAAAGGTTGATTTCTTTGATCACTTTCTGCAGATACCCGCTCTTAATGCATTTGTGTTAAAGAGTTTTGCTCATATTATCCGGCAGCGCATATTTATGATAGACTGGCATAGCGCCCTGGGTAAAATCAGCTACTATATCTTTTTCTTGTGTAATGAATATGGGATCATGAAAAAAGAACGCATCCTAATTGATCATAAGATCACCCATGAAAAGATAGCCAGTATACTGAATCTAAGCCGGGAACATGTCTCCCGCCTCCTGTCACAGCTCGTAAAGAATAATGTCATTGATAAGACCAGTTCCGGAATGACAGTAGACAGGGAATGGTATGAGAAAAAACTGGCCGATCAAAAGTTTAATATATCATTCCGCAGAAACTTCCAGTTTGAATCTGAAGATTAAAGAGAATGTCTTTTTCCTAATCCAGTATAGTGATCATTAAATATCGTAAAAATATTCTCAGGATTTTTGTAATTTCTGTATTCTGGTGGTATCTATATGTATAACACTCTCTTTTTCGTATGCCCCTCCTTTTCTGATTAACGGGTTGGGGCATACACTATTTCTGGTATTTTTTTAAAGCCCATTGAGAATAATTATTGTCATAACCACCCTTGATACCCTGCTCCATAAATATTAGCCCTTCATCTATCCGCTTAAGTTTGTCTGCCAGTATAAAACCTTTCCAAAACAGGGCTTCCGGGTAATATGGATGAGATTTGTATTTTAAGGACTTTTCCAGTGATTCAAGGGCCTTTTGGGGCTGACCATTATCCATATATGCCCTGCCCTGCCACAGATAGGCTGGTCCGATTTCATTGGGTTCTGATGACAGAGCAATGGCCTTATCATAGCTCAGTACAGCTGAGTCCAGTTTTTTCAGCTTCCACTGTTGTATCCAGGCTACATGGTTCCAGCGATGAAAGGCAGGATCGATTTTAATGGACTCTGCAAAATATTTAAGAGCGGAGCCCCAGTCCTCATTTTCTTTTTCATAAGTGTCACCCAGATACCAGTAGGGATCGGCTTTTTTGGACTGGATAGTATAAGTCTGAAGACTGGTGTATAGTGCTTTTCTGGCATCAGCATATTGTTGCATACTGGTATAGGCTCTGCCTGTATTCATCCATGCATCGGCGCGCATATCTTTATCTTCAGTCATATCTATGCAGGTGCCTAGATACTGAATGGCTTTAGGGTAGTCTTTTAGTTTCCACTGGTAGATCCAGGCAATATTGCGATACCTCCAATCCAATGGAGTCAGTTGTGCTGCTTTTAAATAATGAGGCAAGGCTCTGTCATAATCCTGGTCAATCTGGAAGGAAGTATCCCCCATCCCCCACAAGCTGGCGGACTGGAAGCTTACATTGGTGCTGAGACTCACAGATTTTTCAAAGGCTGTATAGGACTGCTCATGTTTTTCCAGGGCTTTCCAGGCATAAGCCATATTCTGATATACCTGTGCGCTCTGTTCCCGGCTTTCAGTATAGGGAAATGTCTTGTTCAGGGTATTCAGTGCAGCTGTATAGTCTTTGAGTTTCCATTGTTCTACAAAACTCTGGAGATTCAAAGACCACCACTTGGGAGCTACTGTATTGAGTTTTTCCAGATAGTCCCGGGCACTTTTATAGTCTTCCTTTACATAATAGTGATAGTCATAGCCGGTGCGCAGGGCTTTGGGATTCCAGGGATTAAGAGCCAGGGCCTGACTGGCCATTTTCCAGGCTGTAGGGAGATCCTTTTTATTAAACTGCAGGTCTTCCCCCTGACGGGAATAATACCAGGCCATGCGCATATCATCATGGGGGATACCCGCCGTTAGTTTTTTATTGATTTTTACCAGTTCGGGATCTATTGCCGAAGGATAACGGTATCGTAGAATATAGTCCCTCCAGGCTGTCTCCAGCAGCTTGTTTTTCCAGTGCCACCACTGATAATCGTATTCTTCCTTCCCCTTCCACTCAGGGAACTGATCCCGGTTAAAGTCCAGATAACCGTGCGTAGGCCGGATCCCCCCCATCCACTCTGTGATATGAAAAAACTCATGATGTATCACCGTACCAGTCCATTGTGAGGGTGCAGAGATATAACCCCGGAAGTCGGTGTACATCTGATAAGGAACCAGAGGGTAAGAATATCCTCCTCCATTGGCTGTAGTGGCAAAACCCTCTCCATCCCAGTACCAGATAAAAGTGTCAAATCTGGTCATATTTTTTATCAAAAACTGGCCCAGGTCATAGGGTGTCCCGTTCTTATTTGCCAGTCCTTCAAACAGGAACTGTCGCACCTCTTTTTCGTAGTTTTTTCCCTGGGTAAAGCGGGTGATCTCAAAATCCCGGGCGACTATAGGCAGATACTCCGTCTCATACTCTATGCTGAGATGTCCATCCGTCATAGCCTCCAGGACACTTCTAAAGTGTTTAATGTGTTCAAGGGTTCTCTTCATGTCCTGTTCTTTTATCTGTGACTTATAATGCTCATCCGGCAGTACCTTATTTTCTTTGATGACCCGGGCATCCACCCCATCAATGTAAACCATCAAGATGCGATGCACATATTCAGGCTTGATCTTTCCCAGGTTTTTCCGGTGTTGCACCAATTTGATCCAGACAGGAATACTACTATTATCCGTATAATCCCTGGCACCGGGATCTTTTTTTATCAGTTCCTGGGCTTTTTTATAATGACTCAGGGCCAGATCATAATCCTGCTCTCCAAAGGCCCGGTGCCCTGCATCTCTGTGCTCCCACCAGCGCATATCTGCGGAACTGCCAAATTTTTGCTCACTATAATTGTGCTGATCCGTGACACCATAGATCACTGATGAGACTGTAAATGTAAGAATGAAAAATATTCGTAATAATCTGTGCGACATGATCCCGCCTTGTATTTATAATAAATATAATAGACCTATAAGGTATTTTTTTCAAGCAGCATTTCGTAATAAAAATGCATAATATAACCAGCGAATGATTAAGATCGCTACCCGTAACCTGTCCCGGGTACACAAAACAGCCAGGCGGGTGTTAGGAAATGTGGAATCCATGCCTTATGAAGAGGGGACTTTTGACACTGTGGTGAGTATATATTAATAGCTACAAGAAGCAAGGATCAGATAATGCAGCTTAGGTTTCAAGATGCTGTCTTACTTCCAATGTTGCTTTGACCATGTTTTGCAGGCTCTCTACAGTCTCAGTCCTGCCCCGGGTCTTGAGCCCGCAGTCCGGATTGACCCAGAGATTTTCCCGGGGCAGTTTTTCTATCATCCGGGTGATGGTGTCCTTAAACTCAGCCTCTGTGGGAATGCGCGGACTATGGATGTCATAGAGTCCCGGCCCTACCTGCTGGTGGTAATGCTTTTCCCTAAGAAAGTCCAGAAGAGTCAGATCCGAGCGGGCCGCTTCACAGGACAGGACATCGGCATTCATGGCCTCAATAGACTCGATGATTGAGCCAAACTCACTATAACACATATGGGTATGGATCTGAGTCTGGGGCCGGACCCGGGCATGGACCAGCTTAAAGGCCGGAATAGCCCATTCCAGATAATGTGACTGCCAGTCCTCCTGTCTCAGGGGCAGCTTTTCCCTGAGAGCAGCTTCGTCTATCTGGATAATACGGATACCCGCTGCTTCCAGATCCAGGACCTCCTCCCGGATAGCCAGAGCTATCTGGAAACAAATATCCCGGCGGGGGATATCCTCCCGGGGAAAGCTCCAGTTCAGAATAGTGACCGGGCCAGTGAGCATACCTTTCATGGGTTTCTCAGTCAGGCTTTGGGCATATTGAATCCATTCCACTGTCATAGGCTTTTCCCGTCTGACATCTCCGAATATGACAGGAGGTTTTACAGCCCGGGTACCATAACTCTGTACCCAGCCATTTTGAGTAAACAGGAAACCGGATAGCTGCTCCCCGAAGTATTCAACCATGTCATTGCGTTCAAATTCTCCGTGTACCAGTACATCCAGTCCAATATCCTCCTGGAGCTGTACTACTTCCCGGATCATACGTTTTACATTGTCCTTATACTCAGCCGTACTGATCTCATCATTTTTCCAGGCCCTCCGGTTTCGTCTTACTTCAGCATCCTGGGGAAAGCTGCCAATAGTGGTAGTAGGCAAAGGTGGCAGATTAAGTAATTGTTCCTGAATCTTAATGCGTTCCTTAAAAGAAGGCTTCCTCTCAAAATCATCCTCACTGAGTTGAGACACCTTATCCCTGACATCTTTAAAGAAAAAGTCCTGGTTATCCCGCTTTTCGGTGATCAATAGCTGGTTTCTTTCAAAAATGGACTGATTACCATTCCCGGACCGGGAGAAGAGTATAGACAGCTCATTGAGTTCCAGGATCTTTTCCCGGGCAAAGGACAGGTGCTTTTTATACTTCTCTTCCATGGAGGTCTCAAGCTCTGTAGTATAGGGCACGTGGAGCAGAGAACAGCTCGTCCCTACTACTATACATTCCTCATGGACCTGGGCACTGAGCCGGGACAGGATCTTGAGACTAGTCTGGTAGTCATTACGCCAGATATTCTTACCGTTGACTACCCCGGCAATGAGCAGGGTCTCATCCGGAAATCCATATTTTTCAAGCAGATCCAGGCTTTGGCTTCCTTCTACGAAATCCAGGCCTATGCCATCCCAATCCATTGCTATAATATCGTGATACAAGTCCCGTACATCTCCGAAATAAGTCTGAAGCAGGACCTTGACTTCCCCCTTTCCATCCAGTATCTGCTCATAGATACGTTTAAAATTATCCTTGTCGGCCTGGTCCAGATCAGTGACCAGAATCGGTTCATCCAGCTGCAGATACTGTACCCCCAGCTCTTCCAGCTTCATGAGCAGACTGAGGTAGGCCGGCACGATTTTATCAATGTAGCGGGTGTAATCCCGGTTTTTACCGGTATAGCGGGCCAGTTTCAGGAAAGTAAATGGCCCTATAATAACCGGTTTGGTCTCTATTCCCATCTCCCTGGCTTCCAGATAGTAGTCAAACAGACGGCTGCCATTCAGTCTGAATTCCACATCATCCTCGATCTCTGCTATCATATAGTGGTAGTTGGTATTAAACCATTTTCGCATGGTAAGGGCAGTCACATCCAGTCCCTGTTTCTGATAGCCCCGGGCCATGGCAAAATAGGTATCCAGGTCATTCAGCCCCAGATCTCTGTACCTGCGGGGTATCACATTGAGCTGAAAGGCAGTATCCAGAAAGCCGTCATACAGGCTATAGTCTCCCGAGGGAATCAGATCGATTCCATTTAAAAACAGGAATTTCCATTGATCCTGCCTCAGTTTTTTACTTTCTGAGAGCAGGCTGTCCTGATCAATACTATCCTTAAAATAACTTTCAGTCAGTTTTTTGAGCTCCCGGTGGGCTCCTATGCGGGGATATCCGATGATACTTCTTTTAGTCATTTTTCCCTCCCTGTGTATGCTTTATTAATGTTATTGTCGACTAATCATATTACAATATTATAATATATATTTTGGTGACGCAAGTTTTCAGCCTGATACATGTTTAGAGTGAAGTGATGCGGGTACTGGTTTGAGATAAAAGGATTAGTTTTTGAGATTGTCTCTCGATAATAAGGGGATGGCCGGAATGATTTAATATCACACAATCGTGACAGTCCACTGCCTCTACCGGGCCCTGAATATAATTCATATTCTCATCGCGGTCCAGTAAATCAGCAAAACCCGCCATATCATAGAAAGCGGTGTACTCCTGATTCAGGGGCAGCAGCATCACATCCGGAATAAGCTGCTTGATCTCCAGCAGATTCCATTCCTGAAGCTTGAGTATGACTTCACTCAGTAAAGAGCTGCCGGCACTGCCATCCCGAAAGGCATCACTTAGCAGGTAAAACAGATCCTGATAGTCTGAGGTCCAGTCCTGGCTGTATTCCTGAAAATGGAGAGCATTAAAATAGAATAAAGGGAGGAGTGAGTAGGCTGAAAAAGAGGGTTCAGACTCCTTTTTGTCTTTGTACTCATAATAGGAGATACTCTTCTGCATTGATATCAATTCAAAGCATTCTGCTTTATGCAGAGTATTACCTGGAATAAACAGACGTTCCCGGCTGCTCACTACCTGATGAGCGAATTGGATAAACACTGATGCGGCCATATCGTCCTTTTGCAGGAGGCGTAACAGGTATCCCATAGACTCTGCATCACTCCATGAAAAGTGGCCCGGCAAAAACAGGGTCTGGCCATCCCATTCCATACCCAGGATAAAGGCAGCATATATGAATAAAGCCTGAGCGGTATTGGCTCCGGGAAGACTAAGCACATCCGCTTCTTCCGCCATCTCATAGTAAACAGAAGCTTGCCCGGGATCAATGATGAGATGATTTTGACCGGGAAGAGCCTCATTCCAGAAATCACTGGAAGAAGCAAGCAGGCTCTTACTGCCCCAAAGAGCACATTCCAGAGGGATGGGCAGCTTGTAAAGAGGGCGGAGATCCACTGCAGGGGAAAGAAGATGTACTATGTTCATAATAAAAATTCCTCAGCGGCTTTAATTACCGGACTGATGTCATCGGGATGATACCAGTGTATATCTTTATTTTTATGAAACCAGGTCAGCTGTCTTTTGGCATAGTGCCTGGTGTCTTTCTTGAGAGTTTCTACCATGGTGTCATAATCAAATTCCCCGTTCAGGTACTGGCATACATGGCGGTAACCGATACTGCCCAGGGCATAGGCGTCTCGGCCGTATTTTTCTATGATGGTTTTTGTCTCTGATATCAGTCCCTGCTGTAGCATGATATCCACCCGTTCTTCTATGCGGCGGTACAGCTCCGCCCTGTCACGGTTTAGTCCGATTATGTACCAATCCAGATCGAGTCTCTCATTCTGCTCCTGCAGCTCAAAAATACTCCTGCCGGTACAATGCAGGACTTCCAGGGCTCGTATGATCCTGACTTTATCGCGGGCTTTGATGTTATTCCCTGCTGCCGGATCCAGGCTGCATAGTTTCTCAAAGAGCTTATCCAGCCCCCCTGCTTCCACCTGAAGCTCCAGCTCCTGACGAAATTGCCTGTCCTGGGATTTCTGGCTGAACAGTCCATAATATAAGGAGTTAAAATACATACCGGTACCCCCGCTGACTATGGGAATGATATTCAGGTTTCCCAGAGTCTGTATTATGCCTTCGGCATCCTTTTTATAGACAGCTACATTAATACGCTGTGAAGGGGGGTATTTTGAAATAAGGTGATGCGGAACCAGATCCAGCTCTGCCCGGGTAGGTTTAGCTGAACCTATATTACAATCCTCATATATCTGTACGGAATCACAGGATATGATCTGAGAATGCAGATGTTGTGCCAGGTTTAAAGTAAGGGTAGTTTTTCCTACGGCTGTAGGGCCTACGATGGCCAGGATCTTATTTTTTATCATCCAGGGGCGCTTCCACCTCATAAGTCACCTTGCCGGATAGGATATCCTGCATGGCTACCAGGGTCAGCTTTTCCCAGCGGTTTCTTCCCACGGGTACTTCCAGGGAATCATCATTTTTCTGAGCCAGAAATCTGGCGTATTTTATCATTGCAGCGGTTTTTTCGTATTTATTGCCTTCCAGACCTAGTATCTCTTCTAAAGGTAAAGCCACTTGTGCCTCCTGAGAATTTTGAATATAATATTAGCATATTTTCACTTAAATGTCAAAATATCAAGGGTTTAAGCCTTATTCCTGATAGCCCATTTTTTTTAAAACTGTTTCATTTCTTTTTATGCGGTAGGTTTCCCTGGTCTTATTGACTACATCAGACATCCACTGACTCAATTTCTGCTTGGATAATTCCGCTGAAATGCTTTGCTGAATCTGGACTGCGGTCATCCCATAGCTGAGGAACTCCTGCTTATTGGCCTCATAAAACTGATTGATTTCTTCAGACGTAGGTTCAATGTCCGGTTCTGTAGTTTTCAGGATATGATTCATATATATCTGATAAATACTTTGCATCATAAGGATCTTGATCTGAGTCTGTATCCTGGGATCATCAAATATCTTGTCTTCAAACGCCTTCTTTACAATTATATTTTGCTGTACAAAAGTTTCCAGAAAAGCCTTTTTAAGCCTTTTTTGAGCGGCTGCATCAAGATTACTGGCATCAAGCTGTTCAGTGTACAGGGTGAAAGCCGCATCCAGTTCCTCGGTACTGATCTTCAGATCTTCTATACTTATGACCCATTCCCCCCCGGAATTCCCCTGGTATAAAATATTGGATAGAGAGCTGGAAATTTTTTCAGCTGCGAAACTGATACCGGACACACTGACTAATATCATGAGATGAAGAAATAATTTCATGGATTATCCTTATGATAAATATTGTATATAGTATAACAGAGTATGTTTATAGTCTCAAGTATCCCTCAGGAAATGGGCTCTTTCACTTGATTCTTAGACAGTTATAATGTAATATATACTATCTCATTTACTATTGAGGGGACACCATGAGTATAAAAAGAACTATTAACAGAACCCGTAAAAAACTGCCTTTAACCACTTTACAGAAGATATTTTTCGGGCTTTTGATCGTGATCGGAGCCCTTACCGGATTATTCATCGCTCAGGTACATATATCCTTCACCAAATTAAAAGATATAAAACCCCTGGAATCCTATACCGGCTATGCCATGCCTACCCGGGTATATGACATTCACGGCGCCCTCATTACCGAGTTTTTTAAGGAAAAACGCGAGATCGTGGCTTATGCCGACCTGCCTCCCTATCTGGTACAGGCCCTGATAGCTACCGAAGACAGGGTCTTTTACTCCCACCATGGATTTAACCCCTGGGCCATGTTCAAAGGGGTATTTATCGACCCACTTCTGGGCAAAGGAGTGCGGGGAGGATCTACCATTACCCAGCAGCTGGCCAAAGGCCTGTTTACCCAATCAGAGAAGACCGCCTTACGTAAATTCATAGAACTGTGGTACGCATTCCAGATAGAAAAAAAATATTCAAAAGAAGAGATTTTGGAACTCTACTTTAACCAGTTTGAGTTCGGTCATGGTACGCATGGTATAGAGATTGCTTCCAATTTCTACTTTAATAAACATGCCAAAGACCTCAATCTGGCTGAAGCCAGCCTGCTGGTAGGCCTGGTCAATGCCCCCAACCGATTTTCCCCTATCAAACACCCTTATCGTGCTCAGTCCCGTCATAAAGTAGTTCTGAATTCCATGGTAGCCATGGGGTATGTGACCGAAGCCATGGCCAATGAAGCCTTTGAAGATTTCTGGGGTAACTATGCCGAGACTTTTAAAAACAAAAGTGTCTCCGCCAACCGTACTGTAGACAATGATGCCCCCTACTTCACGGAATACATCCGGGGTATACTCATAGAAAAATACGGTGAAGAATTACTCTATAACGGGGGCCTGCAGATCTACACTACCCTCGACCTGGAAAAACAGAGGGCCGGCCGTTCTGTTATAAAAGAATATGTACAAAATGAACAGGAAAATTATGATAAAGAGTTCAGAAAATACCAGAAGATTTTCCAGTCCAGTAACGAAGATATTGTGGATATGCTTAGTCTGGTACTGGGACTGGATAACATTCCCATTGGCCCCCAGAAGACCAAAAAGAATATTGAAGACCTCACCCGTGAGTATGATGATATACTCTATCTTTCTTCTTTCCTTATGGGACTGGATGATGTCAATGAAAAAGTCTTCGAGACCCGTTACAATCTGAAAAATCTGGCCAGCAGAAAAAAGAATGAAGTGGAAGGTGCTCTGATCACCCTTAACCCTAAAAACGGCTATATTGAGGCCATGGTAGGGGGAAAGGATTTCACTTATGCCAACCAGTTTAACCGTGCCGTCCTGGCCAAGAGGCAGATGGGTTCTTCCTTCAAAGCTATTTATTATGGAATTGCCCTGGATAACCGCCTCATAACAGCAGGGACGGTATTTAAAGACGCACCCCTTATCTATTATAACGAGGCCGGTTCCGAGTGGACTCCCCGTAACTATTCCGGTACTTTTGAGGGTGACCTGCGGGTACGTCAGGCCCTCCAAAAATCGGTGAATGTCATATCTGTACAGGTATGGGATATATTACGCAGAAGACTGGGTTATACCCGGATGAGTCAGACCCTGGCAAAATACTTCGGGCTTCCTCTAAAAGAGATGCAAAAGCGGGTACAGCCTCAGATGGCCTTCTCACTGGGTGTAGGTATTTTTTCACCTCTGGAAGTAGCACAGGCCTTCGGAGTCTATGCTAATAAAGGTAAAACAGTACGAGCCCTGGGAATACTTAAAGTGATGGACAGGTTCGGAAAAGTACTGAATGATTTTGAGTTTGAAAAAGAGATGAACAAAGAGGTCGACGATCAGGTCGTATCACCTCAGACTGCCTTTATCATGTCTGACATCTTAAAGTCTGTACTCTATCACGGTACGGGAGCCGGGGCTATATCCAAGTATGGCTTTTACTACCCGGCAGGTGGTAAGACCGGAACCACTTCCAACTGGAAAGACGCATGGTTTGCCGGGATTACTGAAAACATGGTCACAGTATTATGGATCGGTTTTGATGATGCCAGCAAGTCCCTGGGACGGCATCGATCTGCGGCTACCATAGCAGCCCCGGCCTGGGTTAAATACATGAAACAGGCCTGTGCCATAGATCCTCCCGGAAACTTTTACAACCCGGGTGGAATCATACAAAAAGAGATCTGTGCAAAAACCGGATTGTTGCCTACACCTTATACTCCTAATACCGTACTGGAATACTTTTTACCGGGGACCTTACCTAAGACTTTGAGTCCGGTATCCAATGATAACGATATTTCTGAGATCATCTATCACAAAAAAGATCTGGATATGATCCATGACAATATGAATATTGACAGCGGTATGGATGGTGACCCTTTTGAAGATATTGACACATCAGATAGTGATCTTTCAGGGAGTGACAGCCTTAATCTGAACACCGACCTGGACTTGGGTATTGATTAGAAAAATTATTATGTTTTATTGACATATAAGCTACACCATGATATAATATTTTCCCGTTAAGGGAGGTGAGTGTTTTATCCCACCTATTGATCGGGGCGTAGCGCAGCTCGGTTAGCGCACCTGTTTTGGGAACAGGGGGTCGGATGTTCGAATCATCTCGCCCCGAAATGTGCGCCTGTAGCTCAGTTGGATAGAGCAACGGCCTTCTAAGCCGTGGGCCACAGGTTCGACTCCTGTCAGGCGCGATTGAAGATATATGGTGGATATAGCTCAATTGGTCAGAGCACTGGATTGTGGTTCCAGGGGCTGTGGGTTCAAGTCCCATTATCCACCCGGTTTTATAATAGCGTCCGTAGCTCAGCTGGATAGAGCAGTGGACTTCGAATCCGAAGGTCGCAGGTTCGAATCCTGCCGGACGCGGACTTTGAAAGTAGAGAATGAGTTTAACATACGGGTCGTTAGCTCAGTAGGTAGAGCAGCTGACTCTTAATCAGCGGGCCACAGGT
>CAZIAD010000039.1:0-30718 GCA_964537555.1 uncultured Brevinematales bacterium | reverse complement strand
AGTGCAGGGCCTTGTCTATGGGGGTCTTGTGCCGGGTAAAAGGTGTCTTCAGGTCAATGATGAGGCTACGGGTATTTCCAAAGCGGTCCTTGATACTGTCTATGTCTCCATCATACAGGATCCTGCCTTTGTCGATCATGATGATCCTCTGGCACAGCTCTTCGATGTCACTCATGTCATGGGTCGTGAGTATGACGGTGGTCTGGTATTTCCGGTTTAGCTCCTTTATAGCATCCCGGATGCGGGACTTTACCAGCACATCCAGGCCGATGGTAGGCTCATCCAGGAAGAGCACCGGGGGATTATGGATCAGGGATGCCGCCAGGTCCGCCCTCATACGCTGGCCTAAGGAGAGGGTCCGGGCCGGGGTATGGATGAAATCTTTCATCTCGAGTACTTCTTCCAGGAAGCCCATGCGCTCCCGGAAATCCTGATCGCTGATCCTGTATATCTTTTTTAGTATGCGGAATGTCTCTTCCAGGGCCAGGTCCCACCACAGCTGTGTCCTCTGGCCAAATACCACTCCGATGTTCATGGCATTATTCCTGCGATCTTTATAGGGCTCGATATCTTTGATGGTACAGCTTCCCTGGGTGGGGACCAGTATTCCCGACATCATCTTGATGGTAGTGGACTTACCGGCTCCATTGGCCCCGATGTAACCTACCAGTTCCCCTTTTTTAATAGAGAAGGAAATATTGTCTACCGCATGGGTGTGAGTGTATTCCCGGCTGAACAGGCCTTTGATAGCACCGCGCAGGCCGGGATCCTTCTTTACTATTTTGAAAGTCTTGCTCAGTCCCTGGACTTTTATCATAGATGTTCCTGTGGTGTGTATTGATTCTAGATTATATCACTAGCTATTTTCCTCCCGGATATTCGATCCGTTTGTGATAATAGCCGGTCATATACTTGAAGAATGAGTTTTTGATCTGGGTCAGCTCAGCCAGGGTAATATCACAGTCATCAAACTGCCCCTGCTCCATGCGTTTCTCTACTGTATCGTCGATGATCTCCTGGATGATCTTCGGAGTAAAGCGTTCCTTGTTCTGGGAATAGGCCCGTACTGTGGCTTCTACTGTATCGGCTATCATGAGCAGAGCTGTCCCTTTGGAATGGGGGCGGGGGCCCTGGTACTGGTAATCTTCCATGTTAACATTCTCATCTCCCAGCAGGCCCAGGGCCTGGTGATAAAAATAGGAGATGGCTGTAGTACCATGATGCTCCAGAATATAGGCGATCAGCTCCTGAGGCAGCTTGTACTGCAGGGCCAGCTCCAGGCCGATCTTGACATGGGCCTTGATGACCGCGACTGACATATTAGGCTTGATGTCATCATGTTTATTGCGGCCTTCCTGATTCTCAATAAAATAATTGGAGTTTTCCATCTTACCTATATCGTGGTAATAGCCTCCTACCCTTACCAGGAGTCCGTCTATTCCCAGGGCATCAGCGGCTTCACCACACATATCCCCGATCAGCATGGAGTGGTTGTAGGTACCGGGTGCCTCTACTTTTAGTTTTTTGAGGAGGGGGCTCAGGGTAGGGTTACTCAGCTCCATGAGGCGGAAGCGGGTGGGTACATTAAATACCCTTTCAATGAGGGGCAGGAGTCCCAGAGAGATCATAGCAGATACCAGTCCGTTACCGATGGCAAAGAGGGCCAGCAGGAAAAAAGCATCCATACTACTATTGAGACCGTTAAAATGCTGATCCAGTAAGGCAAAGACCAGATTGATCCCGCCGATCACCGCTCCGACCAGAAAATAATGGGTCCTGCTCTTAAGCATGGCATGGGTGAAAATGATAGACAGGGATATCACCAGCATATTCAGGAAGGATAATATCTCAAATGAAGGATAGAAGAAATAGAAAAACAGGTAGGATAAAAGCATAATGACGGTGATCCGTTCATTTTGGATGAGCTCCGGGAGGGTAATAGAGATGATCCCAAAAGGTATGAGCAGGTAGGGGGCCAGGTTTACACTGGGTTTGATCACATTGGCGATGTAAAACAGCAGGTTGGCCACCACAAAAAACAGGAGGGAGATAGCAATATTTCGTTTCAGATAAAAGAAATCTTTTTCAAATTTGAATAATCTTACTATCAGGAGAATAAACAGACTGAGGGATACGATGATATAAGTAAGCAGCTTTTTCCCCAGAATATCATCTCTATAATCCTGATATGCTTCCAGCCTGGACAGGTTCTCAGTGGTGATCTGCTCTCCCTGTTTGATCAGAGTATCGCTTTTTCTGATCACTTTCTGTTGCTGACGTTTGCTGAGCTTATCCTCCAGGATCTTTTCTCTATAGGGCAGGTCCAGGGTAGCCTGTGGTTTAATGAGATTGAGCATTATTTCCGCGATCGCTTCTTCATTGAGCTGGGATAGCCTGGGAAAATTAGCGTTTATCAGCTCCATGATCACTTCTTTTTCTATGGGGGCTGTGAGTATGTTGTTAAAGTTGATGTTAATATTCTCATTATCTTTTCTGAGAATAATATACTTTAAGGTTGTGTTCTGGGGCATGGTGTCTATAATGGTATTTTTTAATGTAAGTGCCTGGTATATAAAAAGGATCTTTTCCTGATTCCGGGTAAGCAGAAAACGGTGGGTCTGGATGTGGGACCAGACTTCCGAGGAAAACCCCATCCCTGATTTTTTCATATATTCCCGGAAGGCTCTGTCGCTGGGAACACTCATATTTTTAATGACTTCAGCCAGCCTGGCCTGGAACTTCTCCAGATGATTTTTATCAGCATTGTAGTAATAGGGTTCTGATGCTGACAGGTATTCTTTCATGGCCCGGGTATCACTTTTATCAAAGTAGGAAAAAGTATAGGATGAGACTACAGTATTACGGGCAGATGCACCCAGGGTGTATTGGGTATAAATAGGAAATCGGTTGGATAGTATGATAAGACTTATGACAGCCAGGTAACTCAGCATGATGAATAAGAGGTATTTCTGATTTAACTTTTGAAATATATCTTTCAAAAGGATCTTATGTTCTTTAGCCATGAGTTTCCTTATTTCTGATCATAGATCTCTATGATCTTTTTTACCAGTCCATGCCGGACTACATCTTCTTTATAGAAGTATCGGACACAGATCCCTTCAATATTACCAAAGAGATCAATGGCTTCTTTTAAACCGGATGAAGTGTTGCGGGGCAGGTCTACCTGGCTGATATCTCCCGTCACCACCATCTTGGAATTTTCTCCTAAACGGGTGAGAAACATCTTCATCTGGCTGCTGGAGGTGTTCTGGGCTTCATCCAGTATTATAAAGGCATTGGACAGGGTCCGGCCCCGCATATAAGCCAGGGGGGCCAGTTCTATAGTCTGTGAGCTGGTTAGCAGGCGCAGCTCTTCCGGATTAAGCATGTCATGTATAGCATCAAACAAAGGCCTCAGATAAGGGTCTATCTTCTCCTCCAGGGTGCCAGGCAGAAATCCCAGGCTTTCTCCAGCTTCGATCACAGGACGCGACAGGATGATCTTGTTACACCTTCCCGTGATGAGAAAATGCAGGGCAACCGCTACTGCCAGGTAAGTCTTACCGGTTCCGGCAGGGCCTGCACAAAATATGAGGTCATGTTCCATGATCTCCTTTATGTATTCCAATTGACGGGCGGAACGGGGTTTTATGCGGGCTTCACTCTTTGAGACGATGAGGCCTTCGGCGGAAATATTATCTATGGAATAATTACTGAAATGACTGCTTTCTTCTATTATAATCTTTATCTCATTGTGCGAAACCGGGGTATTCCCTCGGGACAGGATGAACAGGTTATGCAATACATTAGCGGCAATATGACATTTATCTTCATCACCTTCGACGACTATGCTTTGTGCCGCTGGATAGAGCTTTACCGTAAGTATTCTCTCAATAAGACGCAGGTTAGTGTCATGAACTCCAAACGCAATGACCTGATTAGTACTGCCTGGAATAGGGATGCTGATCTTCATTCATTCTCCTTTGCAGCAAATATATTATAACAGTCATGCATATCTGTCAAAAACTCAGCCCGGGCAGGGGGATTTATTTTTCCATGAGCAAGGTGATGGGGACGAGGTCTTTAAGATGCACAGATTTAGTTCCAGAAAGTGCAGATAAGTGCAGAGGGCAGTTTGTAAGCGATTACAGGACAATTCCAGTTTTTGGCAATAGTGCAGTAACGTTTTCCCCATTTTAAATGAAATAAGCTATGCTCTGCTTACATCCGGACATATGTGCATGAAATTGGCACACTAATTGCAGTTAATTTACTGTAGGTCAATGGCCTGGTGTTAAGTCATTGATTAGTCGATAGTTAATTCACATTGAATTGTTGTTGGAAATAATTCGATTTAGAAAAATTGGAGGGTACATGAAGAGGTTTGTTTTTGTATTGGTTTTAGTGATGGCATTTATAGTGAGCGGATTTTCTGCTACTATAAGCAGTGACTCGATCGATGGTAACACATCATTGACAGGATGGGTCCGTTCTTCCACGTCCTATGCTACCTATTATACAGGTAGTTTCAAAGTAGGTACTGCGGCAGTAAGAGTAGTCTATGGTCACACCGCAGCCAAGACTTTCCCCACTACAGGGTATACAGGTATCACCCTATCCTTTAAGCTGGCTGCCTATTCTCTGGAATCAGGGGAATATGCGGTAGTACAGTATAATACCGGTAGCGGATGGGTAGAAGCGGGACGCAGGTCAGATACCCAGGATACAGGAGCCTATCAGAGCTTCAGCGTCACACTTCCGGCTGCAGCAGCCAATAATGCTAATTTCCAGATCCGTCTCTATACCTATGGTAATTCTTCAGCAGACTATGGTTATCTGGATGATATCGTGATCACCGGTACAGCTCAATCCGGCGGCTCAACCCCAGGAGGAAGTCCGGTTGTGATATTCCAGGACGGATTTTCGAGCAGTACTTTAAACTCCGCATGGTCTACTTTCACCTCAGGAAATGGCAGGATACAGGTATCTACATCTTATGCTCCTAACTCTTCCTATCATGTACTGATGGATTGTTATCCCAGTGGAGTCTATTCCCAGAATGAGCTTATCCTCAACAAAGACTTAAACAACTATGAAAATATTTCAGTAGAGTACTATTACAAAGAATATGGTGATGAAAATCACTCCCAGGATGGCCTGTACATCTATAATGGGTCCTGGATACAGGTAAAGTCCTTTAATAATGGACCGGGGACTTATACCAAATATACAGTAGATCTGTCCGCTTATAGTGGAATCACAAAAATCAAGTGGCAGCAGTATGATAATTATGCTATGTCCAGTGACGGCATCTGTATAGATGATGTTAAAGTGATCGGGACCCCCAAGTCCTCCGGAGGTCCTGCTGTATCGACTCATATGAATGGACGTGAGATCGGCGCGGAAGTGTACTCCGGCGGGGTCGCATTCCGGACCTGGGCTCCCAATGCCAGCCATGTGTGGGTCATCGGGACTTTTAACGGCTGGAACAATACCGCTACACCTATGGCCAGTGAAGGCAATGGGTACTGGTCAGTCGATGTGGCCGGTGCAGCTGCCGGCAATGAATATAAATACCGGATCGAAAACAGCGGGTCAGGCACAGGTAATCCCGGTGGTATATTCTACCGTACAGATGTAGCAGCCCGTGATACTGTACATTCCACAGGGAATGGTATCGTTGTCGATCCTTCATTCTCCTGGGCGCCCTTCGCTTCTCCTTATTTTGAAAATTACATCATCTACCAGTTACATCCCGGAAGTTTTGCCGGATATAATGATGGTATAAATATGAGTGGACATGGTGGCGGTGGTAGAGTAGCCTGGTTCTCAGATATAGAATCCAAGTTACAGTATGTAAAGGACCTGGGATTCAATGCTATTGAACTGCTGCCGGTACAGGAATTTGCCATGGACAGCTCATGGGGATATAATCCCGCTCTGTACTTTGCCCCTGAATCATCTTATGGTACTCCCGCACAGCTCAGACACCTGGTCAATGAAGCTCATAAAAAAGGCCTGGCAGTGATCTTTGATGTAGTGTATAACCATGCCGGCCCTGGTGATAATTCTCTGTGGGAATACGATGGAAACTATAATGGTGACGGTGGAGTCTATTTCGAAGGCGGATGGATGACAGACTGGGGCAGAGGCCCTGCACACTGGAAGACCGAAGTACGTAACTTCTTCCTGGAAAATGCACGCATGTACCTAAAAGAATATAATGCAGACGGACTGCGTTTTGACGCTACCACTAAGATACAGTGGGAAAGCCTGCAGCATATCACTTATAACCTCAAAATGGAATTCCCCAGCAAGTATCTGTCAGCTGAGCATCTGCCCTCTGACCCTGCAGTGATCACCAGTGCTGGTTTCCATGCGACCTGGAAGTCTGCTGCCCATCATGAGTTCCAGAGAGCGGCCAATGGCAGTGATCCTGTGAACAAATTGAAATCCTTTATCGGATGGGATGGATATCCTAATTCCTTTAATAATGTAAAATATCTCCTGGGATCCCATGATGATGTAGGGGATGACCATGATGGAGATGCTCAGGATGGCAATTCCAACTGGGATAGCCGTCACAGATACTTTGTAGAGCTCTTCGGTGGACGTGACAACTGGTATGCCCGGGCCAAGACCCGCCTGGGATGGGCTCTCAACGTAGCCATTCCTGGAACACCTATGATGTTTATGGGAAGCGAATGCCATATGCCCGGATACTGGCACGAAGGCTATGACGCCAATGGTGATCACAGGTTTAACTGGACCTTGGCCGGCGACCCCACCGGTATGCCTATGCGCTATATGGTATCAGATGTGAATAACATCAGATGGGCCAATCCCGCATTGAGAAGTGATACCCTGCAGTATACCCATGAAGATCAGGGTAACAAGATCCTGGCCTTCAAACGCTGGAGCGGCGGCAATGTCATTCTGGTTGTGGTAAATATCGGTGATGGAGAGTGGACCGGACACAGTTATGGAGTATCCATGGGAGGAGAGAGCGGCCAGTGGCAGGAGATCTTTAACTCACAGTCTGCCGGATATGGCGGATGGGATAATTCAGGTAACTACCTCTATGACCCCTGGGTACAGGGAGATAACAAGATCTATATCAACATTCCTAAATGGAGTGTGCTGATGTTCCGCAAAAAATAAAACCTTTTCTGATTTTGAAATATAAATCAAAACACCCATTTCCCCCGCACAAATGTGCGGGGGTTTTGTTATTCTACTTGCCAGACTACAGAACTAGTGATACAATAGTGTGTGACTGGAGGAAAATGTGATTCAAGTCAACCATGCCATCAATCTTTCATTATCTTTTCTGCTTCCTTTTGGTGCCAGCATTGCCACCGCTTTTTTGTCTATCCTGTTTTTACTGATGTCGGTGCTCAGCCGCAAAGTAGATAAAAAGCTGGCTCAGCGTATTCTCAATGCTCTGTTTTTTACTCTGTCTATGTCCTTTTACAATGGCGCAGAATGCCTGGTCTTTTATTCAGATAAGCTCTACATCGTCAATGTCCTGGAGCAGTTACAGATGGCTACATTTGCCGTGGGAGCCTATTTCTTTGTACGCTATATCCAGGGGATATTAAACAGCCTCCACCCGGAAAAAGAAAATAAGCTGTTTGAATACATAGTACTGGGAGCTATGGCTATTCTGGTCATACTGTCACTATTCACTAATCTCTTTCTGGATAATCAGGAAGTCTATAAAGTCACCTATGAAGGACAGAAATATTTCAATACCAAACAATCGGTCTTTTTTCAGATCATATATGTGCCTCTGGTGGCCATCCCTCTGATCACCTCAGTGATACAGGTATATGCCGCCTCCGGAAAACTATTAAAACAGGACAGAAATTCCGGACTGAGTGTGATTATAGGTATCTCATTAGCCCTCCTGGCCGGAATATCTGAGCTGTTAAGCATTTTCGGGAAGAATTTTGGCATGTTTGATGGAGCATTGGCGGTAGGTATCACCTTCTCAGCCATTCTTTTTGGTTTTTCCACTCTGTATTATCTGATCTCTATGGATAACAAAGTCACAGATAAAAAGACGCATCTGCATAATCTCTTTGATGAGATCAAAGAACTGAACCAGGCCTTTGAACAGACTTCCAGTTCCATACAGGCTATGGCTGTGGATACCACCACAGAATCACAGTCCATCTCTGACAATGTGCAGAACTCTATGATGGCCATAGAAAACCTGGTCTCACTGGCTGAGGAAGGAAACAGTACTACTCTGGAATCAGTCCGGATAGTCAATGAAAATATCCAGGTTTTCCAGAACATCACAGAAAGGATGCGCAAGCAGGAAGAGGCAGTGTACCAGACTCAGAAAGAGCTGGATGAACTGAACCAGATGGTAGGGGTAGTCAGTGCCAGTTCCAATGCCATGGCGGACAGCATTTCCCAGCTGACCCAGGATATAGGCTCGGGTAAGGACCTGCTCCAGACCAATCTGCAGGCAATGCAGAGTATTACCCAATCTGTTGAAAAGGTGGCCTATATTATCGATGTGATCAATGATATATCGGAGCAGACCAATATACTGGCTATCAATGCCTCTATAGAAGCGGCACATGCCGGAGAGCTAGGCCGAGGCTTTGCTGTGGTGGCGGAAGAGATCCGTACCGTCTCTATGTCCACCTTATCTCAGTCATCCATCATACAAGACAGTATATTTGATATTATCAGTAAATCAGAACAGGGTGATAAGCTGGTCAATGATATCAATGAGATATTTATTAATTTTTCCAAGAGCATTAATGAACTACTGGTATATATCAAAGGAGTGATCGGTACTACCGATAAGCTCAATCTGCAGATAGATAATATGTTTAATGATATGAAATATCTTCAGATGATAGCCCATAATAATTCTCAGAAAAGTGCCCAGGAATCCAAGATCAATAATGAACTCTTACTAAAAGTAGAAAGTGTACAGAAATTCATATCCGATTTTAAAAATCTGGTGCTGCATGAAAAAGAGGATATGCAAAAAATGATAGGCCTGGTCGATGATGTGATCACTAACGCCCAGGAAAACACTATCATAGCTAATCACATCACCAGTCTGCAGGGAGACCTGAATACCATCCTGGTCGATTAGAGCTTTTTTCTTTCTTTTTCAAATTCTGCCCATTTAGTCCTGATAAAATCCTGGTATTCTTTTTCAAAGCGGCTGCGGGAGAATTTTTGGGCATGTTTACTGATCACTGCCGGGTCAAAATCAGAAGCTGTTTTTTCAAATACTCTGACTGCGTTTTGGATACTTTCTTCTGTCTGTTCATCAAAGAAAACACCGGTCTTGCCATTGATCACTGTCTCCAGGCTGCCCCCTTTGGAATAGGCGATCACGGGGGTCCCGCAGGCCTGAGCCTCGACTGGTACGATCCCAAAATCTTCTTCTGCTGCAAAAATAAAGGCTTTGGCATGGGCCATCTTTTCCTTTAGCACCGGGAAAGCCTGATATCCCATCAGTTCGATATTGGGAGCATTCAGGGCCGCTTTCTTTACTTTTTTCCATTCCGGCCCGGTACCTATGACTATCAGTTTTTTATCAGGCATCCCTGCAAAACTTTTCACGATGAGATCCATTTTTTTATAAGGTACCATGCGGGAAGCACACAGGTAATAGTCCTGTTTTTCTTTTGTGAGTGGAAAATCATCCACATCTACCGGGGGATAGATCACCACTGAATCTCTGTTATAGACACTTTTGATACGTCGGGCTATGTATTTTGAGATAGCGATAAAGTGGTCTACACGATTGATAGTCGATTGGTCCCATATCCGGATCTTATGAAGAACATCGCGGGCATAGAGGCCTTTCAGCCCCCGAGTCAGGCCGCTGTGCTGTATGTATTGCTGATAGAGATCCCAGGCATAGCGGATAGGGGTATAACAGTAGCTTATATGCAGCTGATCTGCGTTTTTCAAGACCCCACGAGCTACTGCATGAGAAGAAGACAGGATCAGATCATATTGACTGAGGTCAAAACTTTCTACCGCTTTAGGGAACCAGGCCAGGAGATTTCTGTAGATTCGTCGGGCCAGGGGTATTTTATGGATAAATGAAGGTGTCGTACGGGCGGGATCTATATGCATTTTTTTAAGGGTATCTTCCTGATAGAGTAGAGTGTAGACATCTGAAGGAAAAGCCTGTAACATGGATGTCACACATTTTTCTGCACCGCCCATATCTACCAGCCAGTCATGGATAAACGCGCTTTTCATATTTGGTCCTTGGATATATTTTATTAAAAATTTTAACATGTAAGTCATTTAAAATCAATGTACTAGGTAAATGAGACTTTACAAAAAAATGAATAACGTATATGATAAGGGGTGGGGTATTATGAAAAAATTACAGTTTAAACGCCTGTCAATTCGTATAATCACCTATATTGTGATCCTGGTCTCCGGTGTAGGATTTGTCATGGGCTTGATAATGAATGCCATCAATACCCGCAATTTCGATTATCTGATAGGCAATTATTACATGCAGAGGGAAATTGATCATTATACTACTTATTTCAATTCTGTATTTGAAAAACAAAAAAATCATCTGGATGAAGTAGACAGGCTGTTTCCCAATATCAGTCAGGACACACTGTATGAGGCGCATTTTAAAAAATATATTCAGGCTAAGAAAAAGATTAATCCCTACCGCTTTATTTTTATCAAAGGCCGGAATGCCTATTATCTGAATGAATCTGGATGGAATCGTAACAGCCTGCCCTCATTTCTGAAGAACTGTCTGACATCGGAAACAGATGCCTACAGTACGGTTCTATCTCCCGGGATCATCGATGACAGGGAATACTACTGGCTCGTAAAAAAAACAGGGCCTGATAGCTGGATAGCCCTGGGGCAGGAGTGGCCTGCCATCCAGGAAAAAATAGCAGTCTACTCCACACAGGAAGATAAGCTCCTGCAGCAGATCGACAGCAGCAAAGCTCTTCTGGTCAATGATGAGGGTATAATTTTATTGTGTAGTGCCAGCAATCATACTGAAAACTCCATCGAAAAGAGGTATGTAAAGGAAACTCTCTCCCTCGAAGATATCAAAGGCCTGCGCAAGATACTGACCAGGGCCTATGATCACAAACAATACTATGTCTGTATCTCACTACTCAGTAGCACCACTCAGTATGACAGCAGCTTGTTTGTCTTTCTGGAGCTGGACCGTAAGGTGGTCATGAATATAACCAGTCGAAATGGCCGCTTACTGGGTACTATAGGTACATTCTTTATTCTCCTTCTTATGATCGGTGTTTCCACTATACTTATCCTGAATCTGGTCCGGCCCCTGGAAAGACTGAAGGATGCAGCTCTCAAAGTATCGGAAGAAAATTTTGACATTATGGTGCCTGAAGACAGGGAGGATGAGTTTGGAGAAGTGGCGAGGACCTTTCTCCGGATGGTAAGCAGTATAAAAAATCACAGGACCAACCTGGAACAGGAGATACAGAAACGCACCCAGGAGCTTAAATCCGCTCTGAAGTATCTCGAGGATAAGGAAATCGAAGTGCAGCAGGAGATGAATCTGGCTTCTTCCATCCAAAAAGGACTCATGAGCAGTCAGGATAAATGGAACCGCCTCTTTTTATATCCTTATGTGAACCAGGTAGAAGACATAGGGGGAGATTTTGTGGATAATATTGCTCTTCCGGACCGTTTTCTGTTTTATCTCTCAGATGTGTCAGGCCATGGTATACCGGCTGCCCTCATCAGTATCCTTACCAAAGTCATCATACTCTATTCCTTCCAGCAAAATGAGGATCTTAAAGATATTATTTCTGATACCAATGAAAAGCTCAATTCAATAGTGTCTGACGATGGAATCGGCTATAAGAATTATCTCACTATTTTTGTAGCCCAGATCAGGCCTGATTACAGCTTTCAATACCTGTCTGCCGGGCATGTCCCGGCTATAAAATATATCTCAAAGACCCGTGAATGTGCTGAATTGGGTACTACTTCTTCCATGCTGGGAGTGTTTGACTCCAGGATGATAGTGTTTAAGCCGGAAGATGAACAACTGGATCCGGGAGATAAGCTGGTCATTTTTTCAGATGGCTTTGTGAACGCCCTGAATATCGAAGGTATTCATTTTGGCCTGCAGCGCATCATGTATCTGGTCCAGGAAAACGGAGAGAAAAAAGCCCGGGAGATACGGCTTACCTTATTGACCGCCTGGGAGGAGTTTATGGTCGGCTCCGAGATCAAGGACGATGTCTCACTCCTGGTTGTAGAAAGGAAGAAATAAAATCAAAATGAGGGATTATCAGGCCCGATTTGCAATTTATGGGAAACCCTATTAAATTATATACTAAAATAAATTAAGGCTGAGTATGAAAGCAAAAAATACATTCAGGACGCTGGTGCTGGGAGATGTGATAGGAGATCCGGGAAGGCAGGCTGTGTTCCGCACCCTCCATAAGCTGCGCAGCCGTATGGAACCCGATCTGGTAATTGTAAATGGTGAAAATGCAGCGCATGGCTTTGGTATCACCCGTAATAATGCCGAGGAGTTTTTTCACAACGGTGTAGATGTGATCACTACAGGAAATCATGTCTGGCAGAAAAAAGAGATATTCAAATTTATAGATGAATTTGATCATCTGTTACGGCCTCTCAATTATCCTCCCGGTACCCCGGGGCATGGATACACCATAATTGAAAAAACCGGAATAAAAGTGGCTGTGATCAATGCCATGGGCAGGATCTATATGGATGCCATAGACTGTCCCTTTCAGGCAGTGGATAAAGTGATAGAACACCTGGAAAAAGAGGGGATTAAACATATCTTTATCGATTTTCATGCAGATGCTACCAGTGAAAAGCAGGTCATGGGCCGCTATACTGACGGCAGGGTGTCCGCGGTATGGGGTACACACACCCATACACAGACCGCAGATGAACGCATCCTGCCCGGAAAGACCGCCTATATTACTGACATCGGTATGTGCGGATGTACTGAGTCCATCATAGGGATGAGGATTGAAGATTCACTGAGGCGGGTAGTACAGCACCTGCCGGTGCGCTTTTCGCCGGCTGAAGACGGCCCGGTAGAGGCCCAGGGTATAATGATAGATACAGATATCGACAGTGGTAGGGCCAGTCTTATCACGCGAATAAAAGAGGATGGCGGCATTGTCCAACCCGTTAAAAAAGGATAAGATCCGGCTGGATGTCCTGCTGGTGGAGAGGGGGCTCTGTGAGACCCGCTCCCAGGCCCAGGCCCAGATCATGGCAGGAAATATCATCATCAACGAAAGCAACGAGTGGAAACCAGGCACTACTGTAGACCCTGACTGCGCCATCTCTATCCGGGAGAATTCTCCCTATGTAGGAAGAGGGGCATTGAAGATCATTAAAGCCCTGGATTATTTTGAAATAGACCCCCAGGGAAGGATATGCATCGATGTGGGATCTTCCACAGGGGGTTTTACCCAGGTCCTGCTGGAGCGGGGGGCCACCCGGGTCTATGCCGTAGACAGCGGCACTAATCAGCTCCACTGGAAGCTGCGCCAGGATGAGCGGGTGGTAGTCATGGAAAATACCAATGCCCGTTTTCTTAAGGGTGAAGACCTGGAAACCAGGCCCAATCTGGCTGTCATGGATGTATCATTTATATCAGTCAATCTTCTCCTGCCCATGCTGGATGAGCTGCTGCTCCGGCCTTATCAGATCATCTGTCTGATCAAGCCCCAGTTTGAGCTGGCTCCCAACCTGGTATCCCGGGGAGGATTTGTCAAACCGAAACACCGCAAGCTGGCTATAGAGAAGGTCAATGCTAAAGCCCAGGAACTGGGTATGAGTATCTCAGAAGTCATCGAATCACCTATCAAAGGTGCCAAAAGTGCCAATGTAGAATACCTGGTGTATTATTCCAGGGATTAATTCAACTCTACACTGACTGAAAAATTCATCTTTTCTTCATGATTGTTTTCCGGATAGATGAGGCTGATCAACAGGGAATCTATGAGGGATGCATTAAACACCGCCCTTTTTCCATAGAAACGTACCCCCAGGCTGAGCTGATACTGCTGCACGGATCCGGTCTCGTAATAATCACTGTCTGACTGCAGGCCTACACTCAGATGGGCACCGGTGCGGGGTTCCAGAAAGCGATAACCGATATGGGGATGCAGCCTGTACCAGATATTTCCACCAAATTGAGGGCTGGAATCCACATTATCCAGGACAAAAGAGACGGTATCTATACCCGTATAATCCAGACTGAAGTAGAGTATACTGCGGGGTGAAACTACCCAGCTGATGCCGGTCTCCAGGAGCCAGGGAAAAGACTCGGAGAGCTGGTTGCCCAGTACGGTCTGCTGCCAGGTGGTACTAAAGGGTGAATGAAAACTGAGGCCCCATTTGAGACGGGGGCTGATCTGCCACAACACTCCCAGGTTATAATGAAAGGCATAGCCCCAGCCACTGGACTCCATAAGCAGTACGGGCCCCAGGCCTCCCCCTATAGACAGATTTTTAAACAGGGGATAAGCCACAGACAGCTTCAGGCCCCGGGCATAGAGCTGGTCCGTACCAAAGCTGTTAAATAAAGTATTCAATGACAGGCTGAAGTGCCACTGTTTGACCCGGCTATACAGAGAAAAAAACGAAAAACTATCGAAATCGAGGCGGGGCGGGGTAGCCAGCAGGTCATCAATAATCACGGAGGTATAGACCTCATAATTCAGGGAAAAGGATTTATCGACCTGGGCCAGGCCTGCCGGGTTGTGATGAGCTGCGATCTCGGAGGAGGCATCACCCACGAAGGCACTTCCTACTCCGTCTGCTTCTGCCCCCACATGGAAACGGTCATAGGACCTCCAGCTATAGGCAGGTTGACTGAGGAAAAAAATCAGGACGAGGCCGGGTATCAGGATTCTCAAACTATACTCCATATTTGCAAAAATACTGTTTCGTACTTATTATAATAGACTTCTAAAATTGCTTCAAGAAGAGGTAGCATGAATTATCTAAAAGCTTCTATACAATACTCTCTGGACTTTATGCCCCGCCTGGTGGAAAAAAAAGACCCGGAACTGATCGCGGAGCCCCTGCTCCAGCTTATCAGGGATATTTATCTGTATAAAGTAAAGCAGGAGCCCTTTAAACCGGTAGCCGATCTCATCAGGGAAATGTCACTGGATCTTAGTGAGGATGAGCAGTCCCTGCTGAGCCGCATCGAGAATTCTCAGAGAAAGCAAAAGGACTATATTGAGACCATGGCGGACACGGATATCTCCTCCCTGAACACGATCATAAATAAAACATCCCGCTTTATTCAGGGTCTAAATTAGTCTTTCCCAGGAATTCCTCGTAATCTTCTTCTGAATATAATACCAGGTGTATTTTTTGCAGGGAGCCTCTGTGGGTGGAAAAATCTGTGAGTACACTGGAGACTATGGATATGGATCTGTCAAAAGGAAAGCTGTATACTCCGGTAGAAATAGCCGGAAAGGCGATACTGGTGATGCCCAGCTGCTGGGCCAAAAGCAGGGTATTGATGTAAGTACTGCGCAGCAATGAAGCCTCATTATAATGTCCTCCCTGCCACACCGGCCCTACGGCATGCAGGACATAGCGGGCGGAGAGATTCCCGGCACTGGTGGCTGCCACCTGGCCTGCCATCAGGCCCTGAGGGTATTGCTTGTCCCTGAGTTCCCGGCAGGCATTTAATATTTCCGGGCCACCCTTACGGTGTATAGCCCCATCCACCCCGCCGCCACCCAGCAGAGAGCTGTTGGCTGCATTCACTATGGCATCTACTTTGAGTAGGGTGATGTCACCTTTCTCTACCCTGACAAAGCCCTTAATAAAATCTTTCATTATTCTCCTATGATCTTTACCAGGACTCGTTTGCGGCGGCGGCCGTCAAACTCACCGTAAAAAATCTGTTCCCAGGGGCCGAAGTCCAGCCTGCCCTCAGTGACTGCCACTACCACTTCCCGTCCCATGATCTGCCGCTTATGATGAGCATCTCCGTTGTCTTCACCGGTGTTGTTGTGCAGATAGCGGGAGAGAGGTTCATGGGGAGCCAGTTCTTCCAGCCAGTGGGCATAATCCTGGAGGAGGCCCCGCTCATTGTCATTAATAAAGACCGAGGCGGTGATATGCATGGCATTGACCAGGCACAGTCCCTCCTGTATGGCACTTTCCCTGAGGGCAGCATCGACATCCGCCGTGATATTTATAAACTGCATGCGTTTATCGGTATTAAACCACAATTCTTTTCTAAAACTCTTCATAGGAGTAGCCCCTAATCCAGTTCTATGCGAATGCTGCCGGCATTGATCTGAGCTGTGACCAGTATTTCCGGGCCGCCTTTGCCTTTGTAGATATAGGCATTATCCGTGAAAATAAATCCCCTGGGGATATCTACCATGGCCCGATGGTTTTTGACTTCGAGGCGGATAGTACTGTCCACAGGCAGCTCCAGAGTCACTTCCCCGGCATTGAGCTGCACATCTATAGTCCGGGTCCGGGGGCCCACTTTTATATCCGCGCTGCCCAGATTTACCATGAGGCCCAGTTTACGTATCTCCAGGCCAGCCAGGTCTGCATCGATCTCTCCGGCTCCTATGAGTATCTTCATATCACCCGGTTTAAACTGGGGGAGTGTAATACGGGTATCGGCTGCTTTATTTTCCAGGGTCAGGCTCATGATTCCGGTATTCAGATTAGTCTCTATCTGGGGCGTAATACCCCGGCCCTCTATGTCTATGCCTGCTTCCTGGGCACGTATCTTCATAGAGCCGGCATTGTTTTTTATGAGGTAGTCATAATAACGGGTAGCAGGATCATCCCGGAGCTGCATCTGAAAATTCCCGTGATTCTGAGTGCCGGCCAGGCTGACCCAGTTCATCCATTCCTTTTTATGGTTGGCAAATTTTTCACTGATGGAATAATTTCCCTTTATTACCGAGAGGACTCCCAGGGAAGCAAAGATGGCCACTGTCAGTATCATGCCTATGGTCCGGGCCCAGTCACTTTTAGTAGAGTTCAGGATGATAATGATCCCTCCCAGGATCAGAATAGCAGGCAGGGTGAATTTGGCATATTCCAGGAGAACGCCAAACTTCAGTATCTCATAAGAAATGAGGGGAATAAACACCGACAAAGTCCCCAGAATAATGATCACCGCCAGGGATACCGGTGAATATTTCTTATCCTCCACCATTACAGTACCGATCTTGATAGCCAGCAGTAAAAATGCAGCGGAAAAGAGCAGGATTCCGGCATCCTTAAGCAGAAATTTTGAGTCAGGGATAGCCAGGCTGATCCCGATCATAATGAGCATGAGGGCAAATATCAAAGAAACCCATACATTGGCCTTTTTTTTCTGCTTGCGGCCCTCTTTTTGTAACTGGTCTTTTTCCTCCTCTGAGAGGGCTTCCTGGAGGCTCTCTTTGGGGAGGATGATCCAGAGGATAAAATACAGGAGGACAGGTAGTCCTACCAGGATAAAACAGGAAAGTATGAAGATAATACGGACTATGGAGGAGTCCAGCTTCAGGAAATGCCCAATCCCGCCACATACTCCGGCTATGACCCGGTCATGCTGGGAAAGACGTATAGTCTTTTTAGTATCTTCTGTCATATTTTCCTCTCCAATGTGATATTTTATTTAAGCAGACCCTCAGGGGTTTATTCTTTTTTGTCTGAGTCCAGGGATCGGACCTCATCCTCTACCGGCACTACCAGCCACATGATGAGATAAAGTAGCCCGGCTGTACCTCCCAGCAGAATAGCAAAAAGAAAGATGATACGGATAATACTGACATCGGTATCCAGGTATTCCGCCAGTCCGGAACAGACCCCGGCTATGCGCTGGTCTTTGGTACTGCGGTAAAGTTTTCTTGCATCTTTCATGCTCTTTCCTCCCTTATTCCCATTAGTAGTATAACACAGAAAGCACTAAAAAAGGACACTTAATAGTATAAAAAAGTATTGTAAAAGTGTCACTAAACTGAAGAGAAGGTGTTTAACTATAAGAACAGATCATTCAGGAGGAAAAATATGAAATGGAAGATTTATTTTGTGATCGCTGCATTTATCATCGCCCTTTTAGGGTCATCCTGTGGTATAGTACTGGATATCATCACTAGCGATAATGCCAGTCTGCGCATAGTCAATATGACTCCCTATGATATTGATTATGTCAGCTGGAAGGATTATGATGGGAACCTGTATTATTTTGGCGCGGACATGGTATGGGATGAGGTAGAACAGTCCAGTGTACAGGGAATAGCCAGCGGCCACTCAGACACGCAGATGGTAGGCAGCGGGGAAAGTCCGGTGTACTTTTACTTCAGTACAGACAGCATCAAGTTCCGGACGGTGGAAGATGTGGAAGTAGACAGCTGGGATAATGTAAACTTCACTCTGGAGGGGGATACCCCTATGAGCCTGGTACTGTCCGGGGTCAGCCCTGATGGCAGCAGAGTCAGCTATAATATAATACCTATAGAGGGCAGCCGTGCCACCGAGACCCTTAAGTAAGCCTTAATTATCTCCCCCATAGAAGAGCCTGTTCCATTAGTGGAGCGGGCTCTTTGCATTTTATGTAGTTATCAAATAAAGATAATGCTCTCATCAATAGGTGCCGCAGGCATAAGGACACACTCAGCCAGCTCGGAATAAAAGGGCAGTAATCAGAGAGAAAAGAGGGTGCATATAAAAGGGATATCTGTGTGCGGGTATGACAGGGCCCCGCATCTTAGCCGGGAATGACAGTCTCCCCCTTTGAGCATGGCGCAGGCTGCTGACAGTGCACCAGAATAAATAGTCTCCTGTGGTTATTGCTTTGAAGGTATATTATATGAAAATACAAGAGAGATGCCTTTGAATTTTTCCCTAAAGCTCTGTGTTCTACCTGCCTCTGTGAGAGGATAAAAAAACTCCCGGATATACCGGGAGCTGTGAGTTTTCTATGTTTGAGTGATATAGATATCGATGCGGCGGTTATAGGCCCGGCCCTCGGGAGTGTCATTGGACTCCAGGGGTTCGTGCTGGCCCCGGCCTTCGGCGTACATCTTGGTGGGGTCGATACCGAAGTTTTCAAAGTAGCGTACCACGGAACTGGCCCGCCCTGTAGAGAGCTCCCAGTTTGAAGGGAACTGCTTGGACATCTCGGAGTCGGGGGGGATGGAGGAATTATCGGTGTGTCCGATGATCTCTATCTTATAGGCGCCTTCCAGGTTGAGCAGCATCTTGGCGATCTTGCGCAGCGTCTCTTTACCCTCATCGAAATCTATTTCAGCCGATCCGGGGCGGAAAAATACGTCACTGGCCAGGGTGATCTTATAGCCCTTTTGAGTCTCCTGGATACGCACATGCCTGGAACGAAGCTCGGGCTTGAGGGCCTCGGAGATCTGCTTGATAGCCTTAGACAGCTGGGAACCCACCTCACGGGAGGGCAGGGACTCGATGGTCTGCCCCATCTCGGCCAGGGGCCCGGCAGAGAGGGTCATTCCCCCGTCCAGCATCCCGAAGGAGCCGGTAAAGGCGGACAGAATGAGGCGCAGCTCACGGCCCTCTACCTCGGCGGTAGTGAGGATCGCTACGAAGAATGTGAGAAGAAGGGAGTTCATGTCGCCGAATGTGGTCATCCACGCCGGCGTGCCATTGCCTTCTTTTTTACATTTTTTCTTTCTTTCTTCTTCTGCCAATTTATTCTCCTCCGCGGCTGGAGCTTCTTTCTGATTCGGCTATAAAGGAGTTCAGTCTCTCTCTCAGGATGGCGGGGTTGTCCCCGGCCTGAATGGAGAGTACTCCTTCGACTACGATCTCTTTCATCAGTACATCCAGGGTATTATAGAGGTCCAGCTTGGATGACATGGGGAGCAGGATCCAGTTAGACAGGATAGCTCCGTACAGAGTGGTGATCAGCGCCACGGACATACCAGTACCGATGGATGACTTGTCTTCCAGGTTACGTAACATGGCTACCAGACCGATCAGGGTCCCGATCATACCGAAGGAAGGAGCAAAATAACCCCAGTCATCCAGGATCTTTTTATATTGGCCGTGCCGCTCTTCCATCTGGGAGATCTCATTATACATAATACGGCGCACGATATCAGGGTCAGTACCGTCTACTACCAGCTGTATGGCTTTTTTAAGGAACATATCGGGGATCTCATCTACGTCATCTTCCAGTGACAGTACCCCTTCACGGCGGGCTTTTTCAGCAAAAGTGACCAGGGTCTCTACGGTAGCAGCCGCATCCACATCCATGACCTGGAAGGTGAGCCGCATGATGGGGATGATCGCTTTCATACGGTTCCAGGGTGTAGCTATCATAACGGAGGCAAAAGAACCTCCGATAGTGATGAATACCGAAGGCAGGTCACCATAAATGCTCAGATCCCCGGATGCAAGAAAGGCTCCCCCAATGATCAGTATGATACCGGCGATTACACCGATTAGTGTACCTTTTTCCATGCGCTATACCCCTTTCGATTTTTCTAGCCCCACCCGGATGGCAGATGCCATAAAGTTTCCGAAGCGGTTGCGTATATCTGCAAATTTATCTTTGACTACGATCTTACGTCCAGAGTTAAACACTATGACGGTGTCAGGAGTCTCTACCATGGTCTCTATGAGGTAGGGGTTGATCATTATCTTCTCGTCATTCAGTTTGGTTACTTCGATCATAGTCTATCCTTGTTTAATACTTATTATCTCTTCAGTCCCAGTATCTCTCTGAGCATCTCGTCACTGGTGGTGACTACCCGGGAGTTAGCCTGGAAGCCTCTCTCTGTAACGATCATGTCGGTAAAGGTCTCTGAGAGGTCTACATTGGACATTTCCAGGATACCGGCTAACATCTTACCCTTACCCTGGGTCTGGGCCTGTCCTACATTGGCCAGTCCGGAGTTATTGGTCTCCCGGTACAGGCTTTCCCCTTCTTTTTCCAGTCCCATAGGGTTGGTAAAGCTGGCCATAGCGATCTGGCCCAGGGTCTTTCTTTCCCCGTTGGTGTAGGTACCGGTAATCGTTCCGGAGTCATCGATCTTAAATGCCTCCAGGTAGCCCATAGTGTTACCATCCTGGTCATAGGCCTTGGTGGTAAAGGGTGATGCAAACTGGGTGATAGACTTTTCTACCTGTCCAACGGTACCCAGGTTCATGTTATAGGTCTGGGTGGTACCGTCAGGGATGACATAGGAAACATTGACCTGGAGCAGCTCCTGATTATCTGTCTGGGGATTGGCTCCGGCGGACTCGGTCACTGAGCTCAGGGTACCATTGGTGTTAAAGGCCAGGGTAAACTGGTTATTGGTATCGATCTTGGCGGGGCCTACATCTACTCTGACATTTTCCTGAGGAATACCATCTATTGAGACTGTGGCTCTCCACTCATTGAGGCCGGTCTTTTCAAAATTGACTACCATACGGCGGGCTGTACCATAGGGGTCCACTACCTGTATGGAAGTAGCGTGGGTGTTACGGGCTATCTCCTGCTCTGTAGCACCGGCAGGGAGCACAGGTGTATCAGAGTTCAGGTTGGATTTAAATTCCACATTTTCAGTCCGTTTCGCTTCTATCTTGTCACCGATGGGGATCAGTATGTCCTGCAGAGGGGCTGAAGGATTGATATAGTCTGAATTGACATCTGCCGGTTTCCACCCCTGCACTTTGAGGCCGTTGGAATTGACCAGGGTACCGTCTTTATCGATGAGGAAGTTACCATTACGGGTAAAGAATGTCTTTTCGCCATACTTGGCCACAAAGAATCCCTCTCCGGATATCGCCAGGTCAGTGTTTTTTCCGGTAGTCTGGAGCGATCCCTGGTTGTGGATGGTATCAATGCTGGCGATGTTCATACCCAGTCCTACCTGTTTGGCATTGAGTCCCCCTCTTTCATCAGTGGGCTTGGCAGCACCGGTCAGGGTCTGGGACAATATGTCCTGGAAGGTTACTCTTCCCTTCTTAAAACCTGTGGTGTTGACATTGGCTACGTTGTTACCGATCACATCCATCCTGGTCTGGTGATTCTGTAAGCCGGATACGGCTGAGTACAATGATCTCATCATGACTTCATCTCCCTATAATATCTCGATGGTATTATTTTACTTCACTTATTTCTGACATCTGGACTTCTTCCTCGCCTACTTTGAGGAAGCTTTCTCCGCCTTTGACCTTAATGCTCTCTACTACACCCTGGTGCAGCATACCCATAGGGTCAGTCCAGGATATCTCTTTATTGACCAGGCCCACTGCCTTGGTAAAGGAGAATTCCTTGGTAAAGGTGCTCATAGTAGATGCCAGGTTATTCATCTGTTTCAAAGAGGTAAACTGGGCCATCTGAGCGATGAACTGTTTATCTTCCATGGGCTTGGTAGGGTCCTGGTTTTTGAGCTGGGTGATCATCAGGGTCAGAAAGTCAGCTTCGCCCAGGTTGTTTTTAGATACGATCTTCTGTTTTTCCTTCAATGTAGTATTGAAAGTGTTGACACTTTCGTTTAACTGGTTGATCTCAACCTGGCTCATTTGGGTATTTATATTCATAGTCAGCCCTCCCTCAGGCGATATAATTCACAGTGGAATCATATAAATTCTGGTATTCTCTTTCAACGCTTTCAAGAGCCGCTCCATCTATCAGGACATTCCGGCTGCCGTCTTTTGCAAACAGCTCCTGCTCCTGCGCGGATCCATCATCTCCTACATTGACTTCCATACCCTGGACATCTATGCCGGAATGCTGCAGTGATTTCTGCAGATCCCACATATTCTGTTCCCACAGCATCTTGGCTTCCTGAGTAGAGACCACGATCTTACCCATCATCTTGCCGTCTTCCAGGCTGAAGTGCAGGCTCATTTTTCCCAGTTCGGGAGGATTGAGCCGCATCCGCACTTCGCTCTTTCCATCATTGAGCGTCACTATGGCCTTGCCGGTCACATTCTGTATCATGGACTGCATGTGGGCCCGGGATACCCCCGAGGAAAAGGAGGTGTACTGCCGGCTCACTATTTCCTGGGTAGCCGTAGGGCGGGCCTGCAGGTTCTGCAGGGCCTGGGTGGCACTGTCTTCTTTATGGGCAGTAGCATTAGCCTGATTCAGGGTCTCTTTGAACAGGCTGTTGGGGTTGGATGCAGTCTCAGTTTTATGGAGGCTGGGGCTCTGCTTTTCCCCGGCAGTGCTTTTCAGGGCACTACGGCGGTCGATGATCTTTACCGTCTCTTCTTTGGGCTCACCTTTGACTGCATTATTGTTTTCATTCTGGAACAGTTTGAGCTGTTCTCCGTCTTTGTCAGCACTTTTCAGCTGCTTTGCGTCCAGTTTTGCTTCCAGGGCTTCCAGCTTTTTAGTCATCTGCTGGATCCCGTCTTTCTGGTCCAGGGCCTGGGATATTTCCTGCAGGATCTGGGACATCATAGCCAGGAAGTCTATCTTTTGCACTGCGGGTTGATTATGGGTCTCCCCGTTTTTCATTTTAGCTAATACCTGTTTGAGTTTGGCCAGGAATTTTTCCAGGTTCTCCAGCTCTGTCTTCTGTTCGGGAGTGGCTTTCTGTTTCAGAGTCTGGATCTTCTGCTCCAGGGTCTCGATATTTTTCTCGACCTCTTTGAACTGAGGGCTTTCAGCTCCCTTTTTTTGGGATGAACTGCTCTTTTCCTGGTCCACTTTCTTCAGCACATTCTGAAAATCTTCAGATCTGACTTTCTCGCTCTCTGATCTCCGGCTTTCCGCAGGCCGTTCCTTTACAGCAGTAGCTGTGACACTTTCAGGCATGACTGATTTCATGGTGCTGACAGTATTAAACAGGTCCATACACAGACTCCTTATATATCTATAGAAAATATCGGAAGAACAGGGATTTCTTTGAGGGGTGGGGAGGTATTTTTTTGGGAGGGCCCGATCAGGTATGGCATGTTATAGGTGCCCCTACAGGACAGGGGTGGGTGTTATTTTATGGATTAAACAGGAATGAATGAGTTACTGTCAGAGTCTCTGTTTTGCAGGCCATTAGGCAGCACCAGGTGATGATTGGTCCCGCACAGATATGTTGGAGTGGGCGGACCGGTGTAGAATATAAAAAGGGGCTGAACACTAGCCAGCCCCCTAACACTAAAGGAGATACCTTTTTTTGAGGTATTTTCCTGAGAAGAGTCCTACATATCCATTTGAGAATGATCCTCTTTTTTAGCCCCGGCTTTTTCAAGATATCCCTGGGGGTCTTTTTCAAACAATTTCTTGTTTTCCTCTCCTGCAATATAGATCTTTTTTCCTTCATAGGTAGAATAGGGAGTTTTTTCTGTGACCATTATTTTCTCACCCGATACCGGACAGATCACATGTTCTCCCATCTTGCCTTCTTCTGAAGATAATGTTTGTTCATGGAACATCACATTTGAGTGATCCATTTGATGCATTTGAGTCTGCATTGCAATCTGCTCTTTTTCCTTCTTGCCGCAGGACACCAGTATAGTAAGGGCAAATACCAGTACTACTCCGAACCATAAAAATCTCTTCTTCATTTCTTCCTCCTAGGATAATATTTTTTGGTTTTTCTTTTCTCTTTTCTCCTGTATGATGGTAAATAATACCGGAAGCACATACAGGTTAGCCAGTGTGGCAGTGATCATTCCGCCAAAGGTAGGCACAGCTATGGGCAGCATAAGTTCTGACCCGCTCCCCTGGGAAATCAGCACCGGTAGAAGGGCTATAATGGTGGTAAGGGTGGTCATGATGATAGCCCTTACTCGGTTTCTGCCGGATTCTATCACTGAAGGTATCAGCCCGTCCCCTGTTCTTAGATTGTGCACCAGGAATTCCAAAAAGACAACTCCGTCTTCTACAGCCACACCCATCAATGCAATATAACCTATCTTGACAGCCGTACTCATTTTTACTGCCAGCAGGAACTGTAATCCGATACCCCCAATCAGCCCAAAGGGAAGGGCCAGTAACATAGCCGTAACATACCAGCCTGACTTAAACTTCATATACAGAAGCACAAATATAACCAAAACTGTGATCGGCAGGATGACCAAAAGCTTTTTTCTGGTGCTGATCTCATATTCATACTGGCCACTCCACACCGGGAAATATCCCGGGGGGAATTTCACTTTTTGAGCTACTGCTGCTTTTGCATCATCTACAAAGTCCAGAATCCCTCTCTTTTCAGTATCCAGATTAACAAACACCCTTACATAAGGGACACCATTTTCTGTGGAAATCTTTGCAGGGCCTAAAGTCTTTTCTACTTTTGCGATCTGGACAAGAGGTATCTGTCCGCCGGTAATAGTGGGGATAAGTGTCCTTTTTATCATATCCACATCTCCTCTGAATTCTTTCAGGTATTTGATGTTTAATGGATTTCTTTCCGTCCCCTCTACCACCCGGGTGATATTCATGCCCCCTATGGCTGTCATTACTATCATATTTACATCATTGATGTTAATTCCGTAACGGGCTGCTTCTTCCCGGTTTACTTCTATCTCTATATAGGGTTTATTGCCTATTCTTTCTGCATATGGATTACGGTTACCTTCTACTGTTTTTATGACAGACTCTATTTCTATGGCTAATTTCTCCAGTGTCTTCATGTCCTGGCCAAATACTTTAATTCCTATGGGGGTCTGAATACCAGTGGATAGCATATCAATACGGTTGCGTATGGGCTGTGTCCAGATATTGGCTACTCCGGGGATGGCCAGAGCTTCGTTCATTTCTTTCAATAGTTTCTGTTTGGTCATACCTTTCCGCCATTCCTTTTTGGGCTTAAGCTGGATGATGGTCTCGATCATGGCAATGGGGGCTGGGTCAGTAGATGTCTCTGCCCGGCCTGATTTACCTACCGCGCTTTCTACTTCAGGAAAGCTAGCCAGGATTTGATCCTGCTTGGCCAGGACATGTTTTACCTCAGAGATATTGGCACCTGGTAAGAGAACGGGCATAAACAGTATATCGCCTTCATCCAGAGGAGGCATAAATTCCTTTTCCATAAAACTCATAGTAAGCAATGAAGCTCCCAGAATAATACTCACAATGATAATAAAGATCCCTTTTTTCTGTAAGACTTTTTCCAGGGACCTGGTGTATACTCTTTGCAGCCAGCTTTCATCATCTTTAATAATAATATTGTTGCGGACTTTCTTTTTGTCTTTTCTGGGCCTCACCAGTAGGACTGCCACTACCGGGATCAGACTGACTGAGATAAAGGCCGACATCCCCATTACGATGTTCTTTGAGTACGCCAGAGGCTTAAACAGTTTTCCGGCCTGGCCGTCCAAAAGGTACACATTTAAAAATGCGACCACAATTATAATCATAGTATAGAAAATGGGACTAGCCACCTCTTTTACCGCATCTACATAGACTGACAGAGGAATCTTTTGATCCATATGGCTCTTCTGATAAGACTGGACATGTGAAAAAATATTTTCCACAACTACAATACCCGCATCAACAATTACTCCTATGGCAATAGCTATACCACCCAGGCTCATGATATTGGGGGATACTTTGAAAAGTAAGAGTATGGGCATGGTAATCACCACCGCTACAGGCAGTACAATAGATACTGCTATGGAAGCTCTGGCATCTTTTAGAAATAATACCACCACCAGGATGGTTATCAGGATTTGCAGCACTATGGTCACGCCAAGATTCATAATAGAACGGTCGACCAGTTTAGTCCGGTCATAGAAAGGTACAATTTTTACCCCTTTCGGAAAACCAGTCTTAAGCTCTACGATCTTCTTTTTCACCCGGTTAATGACTTCTCTGGGGTTTTCTCCATATCTTTGTATGACAACGCCGCCTACTACTTCCTTACCCATTTTATCGAGTGCATTTCTCCGGAAATCCGGGCCCAGTGTGACTACACCTACATTTCTGATAAAAATGGGCACGCCATTTTTAGTACCTATAACAATATTTTCAATATCTTTGATGGATTTGATAAAACCTTTGGATCGGATAATGAACTCCTGGGAGTTTTCTTCTATGACCTGGGCACCCACATCCTGATTAGCCTTTTTGACCTGCATGATTACGTGTGAAAGCGGGATATTATGATTGAGTAGTTTATTGGGGTCTATCTGTATCTGATACTGTTTAACATAGCCTCCTACACTGGCGACTTCCGAGACTCCAGGCACAGCATTGAGCTGATATTTTACATAATAGTCCTGAATTGTCCTCAATTCGGCCAGACTGTGGCCTTCTCCCTCTATCGTATACCAGAAAATCTGGTCCAGAGGAGAAGCATCAGGCCCCAGTAAGGGGACAGCATCATCCGGGAGATCTTTTTGAGCCAGATTGAGCTTCTCCAGAATGCGGGTCCGGGCCCAGTAGAGCTCGACATTATCTTTAAAGATTATATTGACGATGGAAAAACCAAACATAGAATTACCTCTGACCGCTTTGACTCCCGGAATACCTAATAGCGAAGTAGTCAGGGGATAGGTGACCTGATCCTCCACATCTTTGGGGCTGCGGCCCGGCCAGTCGGCATAAACAATTACCTGGTTTTCACCTATATTGGGGATAGCATCTATGGGGAGTTTTCTGAGAGTTAAAAGACTGGCTATAAATGCTGCTAAAAAGATCCCCAGTACCAGAAATCTGTTATTCAGGCTCCATTCTACTAATTTATTTATCATTTATATCCTCCCCTCTATCCCTGGCATTATGATTGAGCTGTTTTTTGCCGGTCCTGATATGATAGATTTCATCCACCTTTGAAATGGAAATCAAACCATCCCCTGTTTCTCCGGTATATGCCTCCGATAAGATTTCTGAGATTATTTTCTCCTTCTCAGACTCTTCACAGATGACTTCCAGTTTAACTATTCTGGATGCTTCATTGTCCAGTTCCAGGGAAAGCTTGTGCTGACTGGAGAGCAGATCCTGGCCTATCCCTTTTACATCAGTAGCAGATATTCCACTTACTTTTAATTTCTTTAAAGAATCTATAATCATGCCCACTTTTTCAGGCCGGACATAGGCTTTTATCAGTTTCATTTTTCATCTCCTTAGTGATTATGTGCCGGAGGTGCACTTTCGACTTTTAGTGCTCCGCCATATCCCCCTGAGGCATTGGCCCCGGACAATTCGGCGTGTGAATCCAACAAAAATGCACCGCTCATAACCACGTCCTCACCGATTTTCAGGCCGGCCAGGATTTCTATTTGTTTATCATCCGCAATACCGGTATCTACCAGTCTGGGAGAATAAATACCGCCCTGGCTGGTGTTGGTCACTTTTACATAAACGACTTTTTTCAGACCGGTATCTAACAGGGCTGTTTTTGGTACTACTGTCCTTTGATAAAAATTCGCCATTAAGCTGGAAGTGACAAACATCCCGGGTTTAAGCTGCATACCGGAATTGTTTATTTCTACCCGCACTTTCACACTTCTGGTCTGGGGATTGAGTAAAGGGTCAATAAATGTGATATATCCCATGAAAGTCCTATCTGGAAAAGATACTGAACTGATTTCAACCTTTTGTCCGATTTTAACATAGGGTAACTCATACTCAAATACATCTGTTTGTACCCATACCTTAGATAGATTGGCTATCTTATAGAGTGACTGGCCTTCCTTTACATATTCTCCTTCCCGCACATTTTTTTCTATGACCACACCACTCATAGGGGAATAGATGGTCAGATACAATTTTGGTTTTCTGCTGGCCTCCAGTTCCTGTATATCTTTTTCCGAAACACCCCATAATAACAACCTTTGTCTGGCTGAATTGACCAGGGCACGGTATGTATCGCTGCCACTGTACTGGTCAGCCCGGTTCAGAGCTGCAATATATTCCTCCTGAGTAGAAACCAAATCCGGGCTGTAAATCTTACCCAGGGCCTGTCCCTTATAGACATTGGCCCCGGTAAAATTAATATACAGCTTATCTATTCTGCCTCCTATATAAGCGGAAACAAAGGAGACCTTTCTCTCATCGAATTCAATAGTCCCTGAAGTTCTTATCATTTTGTGAATGGTTTTTTTCTCCACTTTTACCGTAGCGATATCTGCCATTATTTCGTCGCGAGAACTCAGTCTGATCTCGATCCTGGGGTCAGAGTGGTTTTCTTTCACTGCTTCACCTTGGGAAAGATTTGTGGCTGAGTCTTTATCTTGCTCATATACCGGAATTAAAGGCATGAAACAGATAGGGCAGGTATCGTCTCCCTTGTTGTAATCCTCTACACTCACATGCACAGAAGGGTGCATCGCGTCTGTGTAATACAGGATCTTTTTTCCTGAATTAGGACTTTTGCCCTTAGTGTTACAAGCTGAAAAAATAGAGAGTATAGCAATAAAAACTGTAAATATTAAAAATCTTTTCTTCATATTTTTCTCCTATGATTTATGGTCTTTGCAAAAAATCCAGCCAGGACTGGTGGCTGAGATAACTGGCTTTAAACTCCAGGTACTCCTCCTGGTGCTGATAAAGGCTAAGCAGGCTGTTTAAGACATTAAGAAAATCCACCTTGTCCACCTGATAGGCAGTGATAGAAGAGTCGAGGGCCTGTTTAGATTCATTCAGAATATTGTTCTGGTATAGTGCAACGATCTCTTTATCCTGCAGATACATCTCATAATGCATTTCTATCATTTTATCTACCTGGAGTTCAGCGTCCTTCAGCTCACTTTGGGCGGACTCAAGTGACAGCTTCTTAGACTGATTTAGCGGGATCTGTTTAAAAAATGAATAAATAGGGGCTGAAGCTGTGACTCCGACTGTATACTGGTCCACTCCTCCGTCCGGTAAGGTATTATCCCTGAAATTATATGCCAGGGAGATACCTAAATCCGGCAAATAGTCCCATCGGGCCAGATTTAGTTCTGATTTTCTTTTCGATAATAGTGCCTGTTTTACTTTTAATAAGGGAAATTGCCGCAGTGCATTGTTCTTTACTGTACTCTTCAGATAGTCTTGTGATAAAAGTTCATCCCAGGATGTATGAAAGTCAGTATTCGTCTCTCCCAGTAAGTAGGACATCTCGAAATATTTGGTCTCTATCATGCTTTTTAATTTTACAATTTTTTTCTTTGTCTGTAGTTCTGCCACAGATATTTTTAGTAGGTCCTGTTGCAGCCCTTTACCCAATTGATATTTAGTCAGGGCTATTGAATTGATTAACTCTATCTTTGATAATTTATCTTTTTCCACCTCTAAAACATCCTTGAGTCTGACGATATCTATATAAATCAGGCTGATATCTCTTTTTATTTGTGATATGAGCATATCCAGCTTTGCTTCTTCTATCTGAAAGGATTGATACTGGATCATTCCTTTGATAACTAATTTTGTGGGAAAGGGCATGTTCTGATTTACCATGACCTGGAAAGAGGACATAGGGGACTGCATACTTGACTCTACCGGCTGATTCATGAGACTGAATTTGACCATGGGGTCGGGTGGGAAACTACTGGGTGAGACTAGTTTTTTCTCTGCCTTCACTTTTTTCATTTGCCCATCGATCTCTTTGTTGTTTTTAAGGCTTATTTCCCACAGCCGGCCTATCTGATCACCAGCAGAATACCCTGCAGAACAGAATAGGATTATCGATATTGCTATAAGCGATCTTTTCATAGATTTCCTCCTGACCCCTCTAAGCAATATGTGTACCAGATCAGAATTATCTTAAAAAAGTTTAATTTCTTATATAGTATTGAATTAAGTGTAGATAGGGATTGGTAGTCAGAGTGATAG
>CAZIAD010000038.1:0-31394 GCA_964537555.1 uncultured Brevinematales bacterium | reverse complement strand
AGGGAATGGCATACTGGAGCTGTTTCGCTCCCGGCCCAGCCCCTACTACCAGGGGTTTCGTTCTCTGCTAAGGGACCCTTCTTTGAGGCCTTTTAAAAAGACGGCATATTTCAGTGCAATGGTACATGCCTGTTATAAGTTTTTGTCAGACTCTGCCCCCATAGAGTCCACAGTGGAAGACAGTGTACATTACCTGGGCCTCATAGAGGACATCAGGAGATTTTTAAAATGAATAAGGAATATCAATGACATTTCAAGTACTACTGATACATGCCGGGAATACTCTCATTATGGTAGCTCTTATCCTTTACTCTATTATTCTGCATGAACTGGGGCATGCCTGGGTAGCCTATAAGTTCGGAGATAATACCGCAAAAAGAGAAGGGAGGCTCACCCTGAACCCTCTGTCTCATATAGATCCCCTGGGCACCATCATCCTGCCTCTGGTGATGTTTATCAGCAGCGGTTCGGCCTTCGGGTGGGCTAAACCCGTTCCGGTCAATCCCTACAATTATAACCATAAACGGGCAGATCTGTGGGTCTCCCTGGCCGGAGTGATTTTAAATTTCTTTATCGCACTTCTCTGTTTTGCTCTTTTTGCCTGGAGCCTGAAGGTACCGGGATGGGGAGGGCAGGTATATGAACACATGCTGGCTACCAAAAGACTCTCATTTTCTATCTATGAGCTGGCTTATTTTCCCAGTTCTATGGTGTTCCTGCATGTAGCTATGCTTAATCTGCTTCTGATGATATTTAACCTTCTGCCTTTTCCTCCTCTGGATGGATTTCACGTCATGATGAATCTCCTGCCCGCCCGGGGACAGGCCTGGTTTGAAAAGAATAAGACCACTATCATGATCATTTTCCTGGTATTGTTATTTACCGGACTGCTTTCTTATATATATACTCCCATTTTTAATGGAATTTTACGCCTGTTTCTCAGAATATTTGGATTAGGGGTGGCATAATGAGATTTCCGATTTATGTACTGATACTGAGTTTTATACTATTACAGGCCTGTACTGAAACCAGGCCGGAGCCAGGCCCTGTCACTCCGAATGATAGTGTGGTGTCAGATTCAGATGAAAGAGACAGGCTGGATAAAGGGCCCGGTATTGATGAGCTGGACGCGGAGATCATTTATGCCCAGGCCCAGGACCTGAAATATCTGGGCAAACGTGAAGAAGCACTGTATAAGATGAAATACCTCCTGAAACAGGAAGTGAAAGATAAATATCTTTACCTGAATATTTTACAGGATTACCTGGAATGGGCCCAGGAACTACAGGAGACAGGCCAGACCCGTAAAATCAGCAGTATACTGAAAGAAGCTAAAGATATCGGGGATGAAGGGTACAGGCTCTATCCTGATTTTCTGGAAATGCTTTATCAGTACGGAGAGATCCTGCGTATGACGCAGCATGACCGGGATATGATGTCCCTCCTGGAGCATATTCTGCGCATCAGTGATACTGACACCTATGCCAATTATTACCTGGCAAATTATTATTACCAGTCTAATGATAAATCTAAGGCAAAATACTATTTCCATAAAGTGGCTGCTTATGCCAACTCTTCCTCCATGCTGGGCTTAAACTCCCTGTTTTCAGCTTATTATCACCTGGGACAGATGGCTATAGATGACGGATATTTCAATGTGGCGATCTCTTATCTGGAAAAAGCCCGGGCTTATTACAGCCAGGGATTTGAGATAGACCAGTTACTGGCCCTGGTCTATGGATATACCATTGATTACCGCAGATCAGCTGAATACTTCAAGCAGATCCCTCAGGCTTACATGACCACAGAACTGGCAGAGTCTTATGCCGGGATACTCTTTTTTATGAAAGACCCCTCCCTGAATGACCTCATTATGGAGTATAAAGATTCCTCTTCCCTGCTCAGGGCTATGGAGTACTATTATCTGGGTGAATATCAAAAATCCCTAAAATCATTGGGCTCCTATCGTTTACAGAAACACCAGTCCCCCTTTTATGTTTATGAGCTGTATTCCCTTCTTTATCAGCACTTAGGAGACCGGCAAAAAAGCCTGCAATACAGATTCCTTATGTCTAATCTCAGCCGGTATTATAAGAAAAATGATCTGTCCATTTCACTGTTAAAAGAACTGGAAAATGAAAAATATCTGAAAAAAGAGGTGAGCTGGCTCATTGCACAGTTATATGAAAACAAAGAGGATTTTGAATCTGCCCGGGATTACTATGAGCTGTTTCTTGAATTATCCCATTCAGATGAGGACCGCCTGGCTGCAGAGCTGCAGATTGCCGGGGTTTTATTTAAGGAACATAAGATTCAGGAAAGCCGGGAATTCCTGGATGTCCTGGAAAAAAAATATGAGAAAAAAGCTCTGAAAATGGAAGTAGCCTCATTCAGCGGCCTCCTTAAAATGGAGACCAATGATTATACAAATGCATTGAGGGATTTCCAAAGAGCCTATATGTATGACAATAATAATTCCAGGATTTACTACCTGCTGGGGTCCTTATATGCCCGGCAACTGGATTATACTCAGGCTATAGCTGTTTTGGAAAATGCCCTGAATTTCTATCCGGGGGATCCTAATCTGCAGAATCTGCTGGCCTATATGTATGCAGAGAAAGGTATAAAACTGGACAAAGCCTTTACTCTTATTAATCAGGCTCTCCTGGGAGATCCCAGAAATCTGGCATACCTGGACACCAAAGCCTGGATCCTGTTCAGGCAGGGGAAGCAGAAGAAGTCACTAGATCTTTTCCACACCATTGCAGGCATGCTCTATTATTATGAAGAACAGGATGGGATAGATGAGATCTATCTGCACATGGCTATTGTCTATGAATCTATGAGCGATAAGGTTAAAACTCTGGAATACCTGGAACTGGGCCGGGCTGTGAATCCACAAAATGTCCAGATCAATGAAATGCTGGAGAAGATGAAAAAGAATTAATTGCCTTAATGACTGCTTTTCTGTATAATATATATGGAAATAAGTAATTGAGAAATTTTAAAATCATGATATATTGTCCCTAAGGGAATATTTGCCAATCCGGGAGGAAAAATGTTTAAAAAATCATTTATGTTAATATTATTGCTGGCTCTGGTGTCCTGTAATGATGGCAGCAATGTAAAACCAGATGGTGCCAAAAAGATCATCAAAGCTTCCGCCAGTAACTCACCTGACTGGATCGTGATGCAGAAAAAACACAGCGATTATGTGTATTTTGTGGGCATAGGAGCTGACTCCAAAGAATTAAAAGAAGTACGGGATAAAGCCGTAGATGATGCTGTGGGACAGCTGGTCGAATATATCGGGTTTAGAGCCACCTCCAAGATCAAAAAGACCACAGAATATACTGATACAGATCAGGCCTCCACTTTTTCTGAATCCATAAAAGAGAGTATAGAGGGAAAAGGCTCTGCCAAAGTGAGTGTGGATATCGAAGACTTCTATTATGAACAATATGCGGACAGCAGCTTTACTATGTATGTGCTGCTAAAACTCCCAAAAAAATGGGTGGAAGAAGAACGGGCCCGCCTCAAACAACTGGCTAAGGAACAGAGGGTACAGGCTACTGCTGCCATTGAAAAGGCTAAGCAGGAGAAGCAAAATGGTAACCTCAATGAGTCCCTGGAACAGTCTATGTCTGCCTATTTCATTAGTGAGCAGGCCGTGGAAAATTCCGACATCTATGACCAGGCAAAAAATAATATCCTGGCTACCTTACAGGGACTGAGCTTTAAACTGGAAAATGAGCCACGCTTCGCTTTCACTGAAGGGGGTAGCGAGATCATAGAGCTGGGTATCTATAGTTCCGGTTCCACCAGGGCTGTGGGAGGACTACTCACTTCTGTAGATGTGGAAGGTGACGCCGCCCAGGTAGTGTCTAAATCAGGCTTCAATTCTGATAAGTCCGGCAAGGTCTATCTGGAAGTAGGCAAGGTTAACTCCAGTACCACTAAAGAACTCAAAGTAATGGTGAGTTTTTCACCGGCAAAAATGAGTAAGATAGCTGAGCTGGATGAAGAGTTCTATCAGGAGCTCATGAAGGTCCGTAAAGATATGGCCTTGTCTCTTACTCTGAAAGTAGGGCCCCGGGATAAGTTTGTACCTACCGCGGTAGTGATCCTCAGTGTGATCCGTATGAACAACAAACTGGTCAAGCCACAGTTCAGGCCTGAAGTCTATGAGAGGGTGGCCGGTGTACTGGCTAATCAGGGATATAACGTGGTAGCTGTAGATATACCTAATTCGATACTGGAGGATGCCCGGGAGGAAAAAGACCTCAAGACTAAAGTGGGAGAATACCTGCGAAAAAAGTATCCTACAGCCAAGAGAATGTTCTATGGTATAGAACTGATACTCCCTGCAGGTAAAAATGTGGCAGCTGAAAACACCGAATCCGCTGAGGTCAATGTGACTATGAGCCTGATCGATCTTGAGACTGATAAGCTGGAGAAATCAGTCAGTACCGTAGGCAGGATGTGGGGCAATACCTTTCAGCAGGCGGCTAAGCTCGCTGAAAAGAAAGCCTTCCAAAAATTCCTGGAAAAGCTGGCCGAGTTTTAACCGGCTGAATGTATGACACATATTAAGCGGATCATCCTTTTTCCTCTGGCCCTCATTTTTTTCTACCTGGGACTTTTAGCGGCCGTGCAGCTGCTCATTAAGTCTAAGCTTCCCGAGGTAGAACAGCTTGTCAAGAATGAACTGGATGTTAAGTCTGTGTCGATTAACCGCTATATCAACCTTCCTTTCTTTTTTGTGACTTTTCGGGACCTGGATGTCGATCTTGATGATTTTTCTACGATTCATGTGGACAAAATAAGGTTACAATACAGCCTCCTGGCCCTTTTATTTAAAGGCCCCGAATCCATGATACCCAAGATCAAGGTCTCTACAGTTAAGATCAATGGAAGCCTGGGATCTTTGACGCGTCTTATACCTGAACCCTCCACCAATACCAATGCTATCCGGAATAATTGGATATACCGGGTCAACACCCGCCTCAAGCTGGATAAGCTGGTCAGTGATATAAAAGTGATAGGCCAGATCGGGGGTGAACTTCAGGTATCTGATCTCAGTATTAAATGGCGCAACAAACAACTCTGGATAAAATCCAATGTCTTCTTTAATCTGGGCAAAGGGGATTATATCTCTTATGCCCGCAGTGCCATGTATCTGGATATAAATATCAATGACCTGCAAAAACAATTGGCCCGGGGCGAACTGCAGGTCTTGGGATTTAATCTGGCTGGAGTAGACCTGGTAGAAAATGCTGCTCTCCCATTTTCCATTAATAAAGAGATCATCCTTGATCTGGACCACAGCTCTCTCCGTTCTTTCTTGTCACAGACCAATGGAGAGATTCACTTCTATACTAAAAAAATATTCACCTTATTGTATCACCGTTATGATGAACTTCATATTTTGGAACATATGTTTGATCCTGGGACTTATCAGGGCAGCCTGGATCTGGTTATCAGAGATGAGGGAGTCTCACTGTATACCAGTGTGGCCAGTACCAATAATGATAAAAACCAGATGGAGATACGGCTTAGCCCCAGAGGAGATGTGTATTTTTTAACAGGGATGGTGGATTCGCAAAAATACGGACTGGCCAGGATAGACCTCAGGTTTGAACCGGGAAATGCCTTTCCTTCGGGCACTATCATCACCCGGGATATTGAAATGATCCCCGGTCTGGCCGTTAACACCAGAGCTACAGTTATTGCTGAAGCCAATACTTTGTTGGTACGAGGCCAGGATCTCTATATGAATGGAGGACGCATCGGGTCCACCGGGGCCAGGCTGGTACTGGAGTCTGACGGCAGAGTCACCTTCAGGAAAGTGCCCTGGTATGTAAATGCCCTGGTAGACGGGGAAATTGGAAAAATTGATTATGTGCTCAACATCGGGCTCAATAATATTCCGGGAAGTGCTATTGTCAATAACATCGGTTTTGACATGTTTAATCTGGGGCGGGGATATTACCAGGGTAAAATGAAGATCTTTAACGATGGGCCCCATTTTAAAATAACTGCGGATATGTTTAGTGTTTATCAGGGAAAGCGGTCTATAGATGTAAACCTGGACCTCACAGATGAGACTCTGGCTCTTCCTCTGCTCCGGTTTAGGGATAGTGACCTCACTACCAGCCTGGTTCTGGATTTTACCCATCCCTACAAGGATCGTACCCAGATAAAACTGAGTGGATCTGCCTCCCTGGGTAAAAAGATCCGTTTTCCTCTGAAAGGAGAAGTCCTGACCTACCCTGAAGAAAAAAAGACTCTGGTCCAGCTGAGCTTTGATAATGCCATTGCATTAAACATTTATTCTGCCAATAATAACTCTCAGATCAGTATAAATACCAGTAATTATCCTATGAAAACCTTTGGCTTACCCGGAATCCTGGATGGTGATATCGCTATAAAGCTCCGAAATTCCTCACTCAATGAACTAGGGGTCAATCTGCAGTATCATTATGAAAAGAGAGATTATCAGCTAAAATTACAGACCGGTAAACTGGCTAAAGGGATCCTGCCTGTTACAAAATTTATACTGGCTATGGATAGTGACAAGATCTATGGGAACGGGAAACTTTGGGAAACTAAAAACCGACTGAACACTAAAATAGATTTCGTGAGGGGAGGAGCCCTCAAGTTTGAGTCATCTTTTGAAAAAATTAATGGACTCTTATCCATCAAAAACCTGTTTATTAAAGATCTGCTGGCAGAGCATAGAGATGTCTTTTTTTCCATGGATATGAATTTTTCAGGGCCACTGAGCTTTCCTGATTTCCAGATCCATAAATTATCTATGATAAATTCAGTTGATTCCAGTCCATTCAGCCTTTCTGCCACAGGAATAAGCCGAAGGCCTGGATTAGTAAATATTGCGAATCTTTATTTGCGGAGCCCTGATTTCAGTACCCGACTGTCCGGGAAGCTTCGGTTCAAGCCGGAAGGACTGGACATAGAGGGAAGTGGTGTACTGGGATATGGGGGTATAATCAAGACCGGGTTTGATGTCAATATACAGCAGGAAGGTAAGGCTGACATAGTAAACTATGAGCTCTATGATATCAGCCTGGGTAAGGAATCCATAGATCCATTTCAGGGCAGGGTAATACGGGAAAATAAGATCTATTCATTTAGTTCTGCAGATCCCGCCAATGGGATTAGTGGAAGCTTCTCGGATCATACAAAAAAATCCTGGGATATCACTGCCCAGCTCTCCCGCTTGAAGGCAGAGAGTAGTGGTACTATTATTGGTAAAGAGTTTTCTGATAATTCCAGGATCAAATTAAGTGCCGACCTGAAACTCTTATCATTCATGGATGATGTCTTCAAAAAGATCGGAGGGCAGCTGGATTCTCAATTACGTATTCAGGGAACTTTACGTGATCCCAGATTTTCAGGGAATTTTAATATTAAAAAAGGGCAATTATCTATAGTAAATCTGGATATGAACATCAATGATTTTAACGGCAATATTCCGATTCAGGATAGTAAGATGCTCTTTAAATCATTCAAGATACCGACCAGTACGGGGCTCTTCCTGTTTGATGGCTATATTGAGATGTCTCAGTTTTTAGTGTCCTATATTGATCTGACCCTTCAGCCTTTCCCGGGAGGAGAGGCCTGGCTGGCTCTGGGAGTGCAGACTCCTTTCATAAAGATCCTGGGTAATCTCTATATCAAGCAAGTGCGGATGGTGGGGCCACCCATGCATCTCCGCCTCAGTGGTGATGCCACTGCCCGTAATGCCAACATTTTCGTGGGCCTGTCCGGTGATGCTCCCGGAGCTGAAGAGGGTTTACTGGAAGGAATAGTCTGGAATCTAAATGTCAATCTGGGAAATGGAGTCAAGTTCGGTAACCAGTTTATTGACACGACCCTGAGCGCGGGACAGACTCTGCAGGTCCTGGGTTCTATCGGTGACGGCAGTCTCAGCCTGAAAGGGGACGTGGGTGTCACCCGGGGAGTGTTGACCTTTTTACAGCAGGATTTTACTATCACGGAGGGGAGCGCGTCTTTTAGCGGACAGCTGGGAGACCCTATTCCTTATGTAAATATTGAGACCAAGACATACACCCGTGATCCTGAAGGAGGAAGAATAGAAGTAATCTTGACCTTTGAGGGAAAACTAACTAAAATATCCCTTAAGGATTATTATGCTAAAAATTCTACTATAGGCCAGAACGAACTCAGTGCCCTTTTAGGCTTTCAACCCCTGGGGACCGGCTCATCCGGCACCAACCAGTCAGTAGGGGCTGTACAGAATGTGGCAGTAGGGGGATGGAATGCCCTGGAAAATACTTTTATTTTTAATCCGATAGCCAATACCCTGAGGCGAACACTGGGACTGGATCTGGTCCTGATCCGGTCACAGGCTCTGGGAAACATATTTGAATCGACCATTTTTGGTTCATCCACCAATATAGATGCCATTAGTATAATAGAGGGAACCAGTCTAACCTTTGGCAAGTATTTGTTTTCTAATCTGTTTGTAGAATACGAACTGAGCTTTGAGAGAAATGACTTGTCTACATTGGGACTGGAACCTATGCACAGTTTCGGAATCGGTCTGGATTGGCAGAACTTTTTCCTGGGCTGGAAGTATGGTCCGGAAGATTTAGGGACTGGAGGCAGACTGAATTACGAGCACAGTCTGGATTTTCAATTCCATCAGAAGTTTTAACAAAGGAGTTATTGAGTGAAGCGATTTTTAGCTGTGTTTTTATTATTGTTTAGTACAGGTACCTTTTTAAAGGCCCAGATGGCTTTTTACAAGAATCCTATTATTCAGAGTATTGAGTTTAGCGGATTGGTCAATTCCAGCCCCAAAGAACTGGAAAATATTATCTATGTAAAACAGGGAAAGCCTATCAACGAAGAGGCTCTCAATAAATCCATAAAAATACTATTCGGCCTGGATAGGTTTTCAGATGTCAAAGTAGATGTAAAGGAAAATAAAAAAGGGCTGGATCTTACTTTTATCGTCCAGGAAAACATCTATATAAGAAAAGTAGATTATCAGGGTAACCGGGCCCAGTCTAAGGAAAACCTGGAAGAAGTGTCTCTGGTGTCCGATGACAGCTATTATAACCCCGGAAAAATCCAGCGAACAAAAATACTGATGCAGAAACTGTATGAAGATGATGGATATATAGAAGTCAGCTTTAAAAGCCGTCTGGTACCGGTAAACGAACAAAAAAACACTTATGATCTGATTTTTGAGATCGATGAAGGGAAGAAAGTGGTAGTGGAAAGCATCGTGATTACCGGTAATGAACAGATAAACGTCGGTGAGATCAAAGGCGTAATGCAGACCAAAGAAAAGGCCTTTATCTTCAGGCCCGGAGTCTTAAAAGAGAATGAGTTTAAGGAAGATAAAGCCCGTATTCTGGCCTATTATGGACAGAAAGGATATATAGACGCAAAGATCAATCGTTATGAATGGAAGATCGAGAATATGGAGAAAGATAACCACAAGGCTATCGTAGTGTATGTAGATATCAGTGAAGGGTCCCAGTATTTTATGGGCACCGTCATGATTACCAATAATGCATTATTTTCCTATGATGAATTAAGCAAAGAGGTAAAACTCAAAGAAGGGGATATCTATAATCAGACCAAGATGGATATGGCCCGCTTTAATATCTATAATAAATACAGTGATAACGGGCACTTATACGCCAACGTATCTGTGCTGCAGGATAAAGATACTGTCAACCATGTGGTGAATTCCCGCATCGTTATCTATGAAGGCCCCCGCTCTCACATCGAATCGATTTCTTTTGAGGGGAATGAAAAGACCAAGACTTATGTGATGAAACGGGAGTTATTATTCACTGAAGGTGAGCTCTATATACAGAGAAAAGTGCGGCAAAGTTATGAACGATTACAACAGTTACAGTATTTTAAAGATGTGCAATTCCTGCCTTCACCGGGCAGCTCCGAAGGGCTCATTAATGTGGATATCTCAGTAGAAGAGCAGCGCACCGGGCTTATTACTTTCGGACTGGGCTACGGTACCGAGTCAGGTATCAATGGTTCCGCCCAGATCACGGAGAAGAACTTTCTGGGAACCGGACGTTCTATCGGATTTAAGGGAGAATATGGACAGTACAGGCAATTACTGGAATTTTCCATGCAGGAACCCTGGCTGTTCAATACACCCACTTTTGCCGGATTCTCAATATCTTATTCACACAGCCGTTACGAAAATATCCCCACAGACAATAACTATGACGGAATTATTGATACAGACAGCAACTGGACCCAGATTTTTGATTATCAGGCCAGCAATACTGTCTCATTGACAGATTTCAAGAATGATAAATATTATGAAAGAGACAATTTTTCTATTGGCTTCAACATAAGCCGAAGATTATTTGTGTTCGGCAGTACCTATCTCAGCTATTCATTCAATATGTACCAGGATTACAGTGATAATATCATCAATGCCCTGACTTATAGTACAGTTTGGACTACTAACTCCAACTTAAATGCGGCACTGACCCGGCCTCAGATCAAGAAGCACACCATAGGATGGGGTACAGGAGTCAATACTACGGATAATGCGCTTAATCCCACAAAAGGGGTCAAGATGAATTTTGATGTCTTCCTGAACGGGGGATTTTTGGGAGGAGATATCAATTATATCCGGCCCAAGATCAATCTCAATGCCTACTGGACTCCATTCTGGAAGCTGGTCCTGGCCGGACATATTTCCTCTGAACTGCTTATGCCTCAGTTTGACGGAAAATTTGAAAAAGACTATGCTGACCTGCTCTGGTTTGACGGGGTCTACGAAATGCGTGGTTTTCAGGGAAGTGTGGAAAGAGGAGAATCCAAAGTATTTTACAGTACGGAGCTCAGATTTCCAATATACGAACCCGGTATAGGCTTATGGGGACTGGCCTTCTTTGACTTAGGCAGATTATGGTCTCAATATGATCAGTGGACATTTAATGGTGACGGATACTTGTTTAGTTTTGGACTTGGTATTAGAATAAATATACCTATGATCCCTATCCGCCTCTATGTGGCCCGGAGAGGGGAAATAGACCAGTATAACCGCTGGAACCTCCGGGCGGATACCACTGGAAGTACAAAACTATTTAACCAGGATTGGAACGTTGTGTTCTCCATCCAGGGATTATTCTAATGATATTGGCCGAGAAGGAGATAATAAGATGAGAAGAGCAGGAGTGGTGATCAGCCTGGTGCTGATTTTTTTGAGCGGAGTAGGGTACTCTCAGATTAAAAGACAGATCAAGATAGGTTATGTAGATGTGGAGCAGGTATTTGATAACTATCCTGATACTGACGATGTAAAAGAAAAGCTGAAAAAAGAAAAAGAAAGATATGAAGTCGAGATCAATAAACAAAAAGAAGAGATCGCTCAGCTGGAAAAAGCCTATCAGCAGAATTTTGATAGTCTTAATGAAGAAGATAAACAGAGAAGAGAAGCTGAGATCGAGTATAAAAAAGAATCTTTGAGTGAATTTATTGATGATGCCAATAAAAAGCTGGATGCGCTGAAAGAAAAACTGGTCGGCCCTATATATGACAAGATCAGAGCAGTGATCAGAAAAGTATCTGCCGAAAAAGGCTACAGCTTTGTATTCCGCAGTTCCAGTCAGACCGTGCTCTATGTAGACAAGGAATTTAACATCACAAAAGATGTAATAACCAGGTTAATGAAAGAACTGGAATTGAATCAAAGATACTAGTAAACACATAAAGAGCCCATATGCCTGAGGAATTTATTTCCAGCACTGGAATCATCATCTCCGCAGATGAATTGCGCCCCGGATTAGTCTTGTTTCAGGAGTTATCAGGCATACCCGGTATGAAAGCCGGATATGTCTTGTCCCAGGCAGACATAGAAGTGATACAGAAACACAAAGAGATCACAGAGATCAGGATCATAGATCCCAAACTCCTGGAACAGGCACAGAAGGATATTCAGGAGATCGAAGAGGCAGTATACTCCAGAGAAGACCTGCTGCGCGAAGATATCTCAGATGAAGAAAGACAGAGCGGTATCACTGATCCCCGGGTAGATAAAAAGATAGCTCACCTGGTCCATATTAAGAAAGATATCATACGTGGCCCGGCATACAAAGAAACCAGGCAGAAATATCGCCAGGAAAAACTGGAACAGTTCACCGATATTCTCAAGTCCAGTCATGGACAGGTAAAGACCCAGACTTTAAAAGCCATAGACGATTATTCCATTTCTGCTGCAGATATGGATGGCCTGACTGCAGTAGAAGCAGCCTCAGCTAACAAGCTGGTAGATCGTCTCAACAAATATGAACGAAATATGCGGCAGTTTCTGGATGCCGTGTTAAATCAGAAGACTGTCTTTACTTCCTTTGTGGAGGAGATAGTAGTCGATTTTATCAATGATGTGGGGTATAAACTGGCCCGGGCTCTGTTTACCTCTATATCTAAAAATGAAGAATATAATGACTTTTTGACTGCCCATTCTCTGCAGGTCATGATAGTGTCCCTGATCACTGCCATAGAAATGACTAAGATGATACAGGAAAAAAGTGATTCCCTGGCTTCCCGTGACATAGATACTTTCCTGGCAGTCAGTTCAAAGTTTTTTTCATTGGAAGAACTGATAAATCTGGGGATCTGCGCCCTGCTCCATGATATCGAGATCAAAAATAAATATCCTTTCCTCAGTCTGGATGATGAACTGGGCTACGAATGGGAGTCCATCCTGGCTCTTCATCCTTCCAATGGATACCACATTACCAAGGCTTTAAATATCGACTTTGATGTGCAGAGGACGGTGTATCAGCATCATGAGCGATTTGACGGCAGCGGCTTCCCCAACGGGCTTTATCCCCGCTTTTTTACTAAATATACTCCTATTATCATGTTTGCCGAACACTATATCGAGATGACCACCCCCAATCCTTTTGAGTCGGATATGCAACCAGCCCGTAACGCCCTGGTCTACATTTTATCCCAGGAGCGGGTCTTATTTGACGGAGATGTGGTCTACGCTTTTATCAGGGCTGCCTCATTATTTCCCGTGGGCTCATGGCTGTTGCTGGGTGACGGCAGCATCGGGGTAGTGAGTGATGTCAATAAAGGGCGCCTGGATCGCCCGCTTGTAAAAGTGTTTTTTGATAAAGATTCACTGCGGGTGGATCCCTATGATGTGGACCTGGCCCGTACTGAAATGAAGATCAAACGGCCGGTAGACCTGCCCAGCATTAAGAAGCTGGCTGGCACTTCCATGAATTTTATCTTTGATTATTGATCCGGGTATTGTGATTTATTATCTGTTTTTTTATATAGCTGAGGAGTCTTCCGGAAGCTTTCTATAGCATTCATGAGTTCTTTCTGATGAAGTTTTAATACATCATCCTCATTTCCTCCATCCATCATTTCACTCAGGGCAGAGGTAAAAGGGCCCCATCCCAGGGACGCTTCAGGGCCATTGGGCAGACTCACCCCGTTTTTAGCAATATTTACGAAGACCTGGTTTATCTTATCATCCCTGACCAGGCTGTAATTGAAAGTCTTGATGTGGGTAGGGGTGTGTTTTCCTTTCATAGCCATCACTTTTTGCATGGCCGCACTGTCAAAATATTTTATGACTTCTATGGCTGCCAGCTGGTCTTTGGCATTGACTGTGAGATAGTATCCCTCCACGGTGAGAAAGGGGAGAGGCTTTTGGCCTGTCTCATTGATAGTGGGGAGAGGGCTCACTCCATAGGTGATACGGGGATCTATTTCCCCTCTGAACCACTGTCCGTTGATGACATAGAGTCCGGCACCGGAATTAAACAACTGAGTGATCAGGGTATTATTAGGAGTGGGGGGTAGTATATTTGCTCCCATGATCTTTTGTTTCACATAATGAAAGGCCAGTCGCATGGCCCGGGTGTTTAAGAGAGGGAGAAACACGGGAAATCCTGAGGGGCTGTTCCCTATATGCTTATACATTCTGCCCCCAAAGCCATGCAGCCATAGTGCATGATAATAGAAATTTCCCAGTTCATAACTGAGGCCCCACCGTCCCAGAGCTCCTGCCTGGGGCCGGGTAAAATTCTGAGCGGTCTTGATCAGTTCATCCATATTTTGGGGAGGGTTTTTGATATAGCCCTGATTATAAAATAGTGCCAGATTTTTTGTGTTGGCAGGCAGACCCCATAATGCTTCAGGGTACATGAAATTAAATGCCTTGATACTATGGGGAAAATACTGATCTACCAGGTCCGGAGCCAGGTAGCTTTCCAGAGGCAGGATAAAACCCTGTTCGGCCCAGTAACCCGCTCCACTGGCTCCTCCTATAAATATATCAGGCCCGTTTCCCAGGGGGATCAGGGCATTGAGTTTATCAGAATAAGCGTCGAAAGGAACGGCCAGTAATTTTACCTGCACATCATTGTGTGACAGATTAAAACTCTGGGCTACCTGTTCCAGGGCCAGTTTTTCCATACCACGGTAGGCATGCCATAGTGATATATTTTGGGCCCCATAGAGGCGGGGGGAAATGCTAACCAGCAGTGTGATGAATAAGAAGTGACGTAAACCCATTAATAACCCATTAACTTGATGAGGATATAGTATACGGGAAGACTGAAGATCACAGAGTCGATCAGGTCAAATACCCCTCCGTGCCCCGGGAAGAGCTGACCTGAGTCTTTTACTCCGGCCCATCTTTTAAAGGTAGATTCTGCCAGATCACCGATGATGCTGGCCAGGGCCAGAAGGAAGCTGATCAGTAGTAATTGCCAGATGGTAAAGGAAGTGGAGACCGGCAGCAGGATCTGCAGGACAAACAGTATCACACCGGTTATAAGGGCAAATAGTATTGACCCTATATATCCCTGCACCGTCTTGTGAGGGGAGCTGAGCATATTGAGTTCATCCCTGCCCAGCCATTTACCGATAAAGAGGCCGCCAGCATCAGTAAACCAGGCTATAGCCAGAGGGATGACCAGTATCCAGCCATTGGGGCTCATGATCTTTAATAATCCGGCAATGGGCAGGAAGACCCCTGTCATAATAAATACCAGCAGGGAGATAGACACTATTTCCAGAGAATGTTTAAACTCTCCTTTTACAGATTCCTGCATGAATATCACAAAGAGGTACAAAGTAAGCAGGAGGAGGGTGAAAATAAAAAAGAAAAACAGATTGAGAGAGCCTAATGCATATAAGAGAAAATTAATATTTGAAAGAGTGGAAAAAATAGAAAGCACCCAGGGGTTGAGGTCCATACCTCTCTTCTTGAGCATATTGGACACTTCCAGAGACAGCAGGATGGCAAAGATGATCATAAAGATGAACACCAGGAGGCCATTCAGGACAGGAGCAAAGATCACAATTAGCCCTACCGGAAGTATGACCAGCAGAGTGATAAACCTTTTTTTCATTGATTCTGACATTTATAGGCTCCCGTATCTTCTTTTTCTGGACTGGTATTCCTGTATTGCCATAATAAACTCTTTACCATCAAAGTCAGGCCATAGGGTGTCCGTAAAATAAAACTCACTATAGGCATTTTGCCACAGGAGAAAATTGGATAATCTTAATTCACCACTGCTGCGGATCAACAGGTCTACATCCGGTATACCGGGCTGGTACAGATATTCTGCGAATTTTTTTTCATCCAGGTCAGACAGCGACAGCCTGTTTTCTTTTACATCAGCAACTATTTTTTTAGTGGCATCCAGGATCTCCTTGCGGGAGCCGTAGTTAAAAGCTGTATTGAATACATAGGAGGAACATTTGCTGGTCTTTGATTCCGCATCTTCTATGAGTTCTACCAGCTCGGGTTCCAGCCCCTTACGGGTACCGGAAATGACCAGTTTGACATCATTGTCCAGTAATAACTGGGTATATTCCTTAATGGTCTTTTTAGCCAGTCCCATGAGGGACTGGATTTCTTTCTGGGGCCTGTTCCAGTTTTCAGTAGAAAAAGCAAACACAGAAATGAAGGGGACTCCCACTTCTTTGTTAAACTCGATCAAAGATTTAAGAGCCGCAAAGCCTTTTTCATGGCCCATGACACGGGGCATGCACCTGTTCTGGGCCCATCTGCCGTTCCCATCCATAATAATGGCTACATGACGGGGTAGGCGTTCCGTGTCAATACTAATGCCAAAAAATTCTTTCAATTACACTTCCATAATTTCTTTTTCTTTATGCTGCAGTATCTGTTCTATCTTAGCGTTATGATTGTCAGTCACTTTCTGGATCTCATCCAGTTCTTTTCTTTCTTCATCTTCTGAGATATGGCCTTCTTTGGTCATCTTTTTGACTCTGTCATTGATATCCCGGCGGGCGTTACGGATCACTACTTTAGTCACTTCACCCAGCTCTTTGGCATATTTTACCAGGTCTTTTTTACGGTCTTCCGTGAGGGGGGGGATAGAGACCCGGATACTTTTCCCGTCATTGGAAGCAGTAAATCCCAGGTTAGCTTCAGAGATCCCTTTTTCAATATCATGCAGGGCAGACTTGTCCCAGGGATCTATAATGATAGTGTGGGGATCAGGGGTACTGAGGCTGGCCGCCTGTTTGATGGGAGTGGGGTTATTATAATAGTTAAATTTAATATCTTCGACCATTGCCACATTAGCACGTCCGGTCTTCAGTTTCTTAAACTCATCTTCCAGATGATGGATAGCTTTGTCCATCTTTTCATTGGCTGTGAGTTTCAGTTCTTTAAATTCTTCAATCATATATCACTCCTGAGTTTTTATTAATTATATCTGATAAAAGGCTTAAATTCAAGCAATAAAAAAGTGTATTTTTTTCTAAAGCCTTTTTGGAATCATCCGATGTATATAAATGGAGGACAAGGATGTCCCCGTATATATCAAGGAGGATATTATGATTATCAATCACAACATCAGCTCAATTTTTTCCAATCGTCAGCTGACGATTAACAATTGGGACACTGACAAGTCGATTGAAAAGCTCTCATCCGGAATGCGTATCAACAAAGCCGGTGACGATGCTTCAGGTCTGGCCGTATCTGAAAAGATGCGTTCACAGGTACGTGGTCTTCAGCGTGCCAATCAGAATGTACAGGATGGTATTTCATTCATCCAGACAGCAGAAGGTTATCTGGAAGAATCCCAGAGTATCCTGCAGCGTTTGAGAGAACTGGCTGTACAGGCTTCTAATGGTATCTATTCCGGTGAAGACCGTATGATGATCCAGGTAGAAGTTTCTGAAATGGTAGATGAGCTTGACCGTATTGCTTCTCATGCCCAGTTCAATGGAATGAACCTGCTGACCGGACGTTTTGCTGCACCTACCGGTGAGAACACTGTTATGGCCAGTATGTGGCTGCATGTCGGTGCCAATATGGACCAGAGAGAAAGAATGTACATCGGTACAATGAGCTCACAGGGTCTGGGAATCAAGGCCCCTGTAGGTAATCCTGAGACTGCATCTTTCATCAGTATTTCTACCCCCGACAAGGCTAACATGGCTATCGGACTGATCGACCAGGCATTGATGAAAGTAAGCAAACAGAGAGCTAACCTGGGTGCATATCAGAACCGTCTGACCCATGCTTCCAAGGGTATCATGGTGGGTTATGAGAATCTGCAGGCTGCTGAATCCCGTATCCGTGACACTAACATGGCTGAAGAGATGACTCACTTTGTCAGAAGTCAGATCCTGACTCAGGCTGCTACAGCGATGCTGGCCCAGGCAAACCAGAAGCCTCAGTTGATGCTGCAGTTACTCAGATAATCAAAAGATCTTGAGTTTTAGAGCGTCCCTCCGCGGGACGCTCTTTTTTTTTAGGCTTTCTTTTTAAAAAGGACCCTGGCTATCCATTCCCGGTTCAGGATCAGGTGGATGAGGACCAGCCCGGTCAGAGTATATCCCATAATGGGATGTATTTTCTCAAACAGCTCATGATCTATCATTTCATGAAAGATCCCGGACAGGCTCAGGGACAGAAAAACCAGAAGCATAATAACATTAACTATTTTTAGCAGGGGACTATTCATATTTGTACCTCCTTCGGTTTACGAATCTTAGCATTAATATGATTTAACTGCAATATAAAGGAATAAATAAAGGAATAAATTTCAGCTATTTTCAGCTATAAAGAATCTTAAATGTTGAGTTCTAGAATCGGAAAGGTGGATGTGATGATTTTTAGTTATGGCCCCGGGGGTACAGCATGGATCCCTGGAGCTGATCCGCAATACCCTGCCCTTTGAATAGGGCCACTATGGCCAGGGCAAACTCCCCGGCTGTTCCCGCTCCGCGGCTGGTAATGACTTTATGGTCCAGGGCCACCCGCTTTTCCGTATAGTGGACCCTGCCTAATTTATCCGCATAGGAGGGGAAGGATGTGACAGTCTTGTCCTGTATCAGTCCGGCATGGGCCAGGACCGAAGGGGCGGCACAGATGGCCCCATACATTTTATCCGCCTGGGCAAATTCCTGCAAAAGCTTAATGACCCTGTCATCTGCCTTGAGATTGTCGGTGCCGGGCTGTCCTCCGGGCAGGATCATCATGTCATAATCTTTGCTTTGTATACTATCGATCGAGCTATCACACCTGATACTGATATTATGTGCACCCGTCACCTCTAATGTACCCAGAGATACGGTTGTCACATCCAGCTGTGCTCTTCGTAATATATCGATGATAGTCACAGCCTCGATCTCTTCAAAACCGGGGGCCAGAGGTACCAGTATCTTCGCCATAGTCAGACTCCTATTTTATCTTATTGGATATCATAGAGTTAGTGGATGGAGATTTTATAAGCTGCTCATTGCTTAGAGCAGCATTATTTGTTAAAGTCTCTTGCCTGAGCTGCTCAGACATAGAGAGGGGGCGTACTATGTGAGGTTTATAGGGGATGGATATATCGATGATGAGATGTATCCCCACGGTGAACCAGAGGGCCTGGTCAGCTAGTCCCAGAAAGTCAAAATAATGCATGCTCTTAAGGCTGATATAGGGTTCTATACCTACTACGGCCAGTTTTGAGTTCAGATTGAGCTTCATGGGAGCGTACTTAAATCCAGCCTTTAATCCATAGGCCAGGCCGCTAATAAACGTGCTATTCTGTTCATTGGAAGAGATAAAGGGCATATTAATAGCCTGCAGCTGAAGCAGCCCGCCTACAAATATCCCCTGTTTGTCATGCCCTTTGAAGTAATAGCGTGGTTCTAGTCTCAGGCCTGCCAGGTATAAGTCTCCCAGGTATTGTATCTGATTGATGTGAGATTGCCGGCCCAGGGTGATGCCGTAATTCAGGCTCCATCGGGGTGAGATGGCTCTATCAATATTAAATGCGACGGAAGTGTCTATGGCAGAGCCTCCATTGAGGTAATGGCTGCTATATCCAGGGGTCAGAGCAGAGAGAGGGCTCAGGGCCAGCAAGAGGCTCAGGCTGATAAAAATTGATCTCATATTATACCTTTGCATAAAGTAACTTATATTCTGCGGGGGCCAGGTTGTAATGAAAGTCACGTGCAGGGAGTGCATCCATCCGGTGGCCGATGGAGATATCTTTGATTTGAGCCGCATCTTTGACTTCCATAGCTGCACACAGATCGGACAGGTACAGTTCCTGTTGATTATGGAGGTCTTTATTGATGATGACCAGAGCTCTTTCTTTATTATCATTGGAGCGCTGCAGCATGACTATTATGTTGGCCCAGTTTGGATTATCTATGATCACTGTCTCGCTGTCTTCATTAAAAATATTATACTGTTTTTTTATAGCATTGATCTCTTTGATATAATCACTGAGATTGATATTTACATCCTCCCACTGATCAGGAAGGGTGTGTACTACATCCGTCTTATTTTCAAAACCGTATTCAAAGCCCATGGTGATCATCCAGCCCGCTGAAAAGAAGGCGCAAAAAGCGGTGCGCTGTTTAATGGCAGCTATATTGTTGTCCAGAGTGTAGGCCAGGCGGGGAGTGTCATGTGACTCAGGGAAGGAAATGGAAGGAGCCAGAGTACGGGTATTGGCCAGCTGCTGGAGCAGCCAGTCCTGGGAAAAATCCCAGTACTTGGAGCTATTAAATATGTAGTCAAAACCAGCCTGGGCCAGTTCTTTCGTCTGCTCAGGGCTACACCCCAGGCTTTCAGCAAAAAATACGACCTGAGGATACTTTTTTTTGGCAGTAGTGATCAGGCGCTGCCACAGTTCAGTGGGTATCTGATACGCCGCGTCTGCCCTGAATCCATCAAAACCTTTTTCAATATAAAACATGACCAGTTCTTCCCAGTAGGCCCACAGTTTTTCTTTATCTTTGGAATGGGCATTATCGATCTCAGCCAGGTCTCCCCATTCTATGAAGGTATCCCCGTCCCATGCTCCCGGGCTTTTGACCTCACCCTTTTCGTCCCGGATATACCAGTCTGGGTGTTTTTTGGTAAAGGGGTGGTCTTTGGCAGTATGATTGATCACCAGGTCCATGATCATCTTCAGGCCTTTTTTATGGGCCGCTGAGACGGCCTGTTCCAGCTGTTTCATGGGAGGTATCTTGGATGCACTGTCGATAAACAGCGGATTAAATTCATAATAATCCTTGGGAGCGTACAGGCTACCCGAAAATCCGGGGTAGTGGAATGGATTGACATAGATCCAGTCAAAGCCCAGGTCCTTTATTCTGTCATAGTGATTCTCCCAGTCTGACATTTGTCCGACCAAACGGGGAAAAAGATTGTATATCCTGGCACCTTTGGCTGCTTTAGGCATGATGTTCCTCCTGTCAATTGCTTTATTTTAAAGTTAAGAGTCATAAAAGTCCATAAATCCAATTCTCATAAATCATAAGTATGACATTTCTGATAACTTGTCTTATAATATGTACAATAATATAATTCCTGTTCCTGGAGATGATTTTTGAAAAGCAGACTCATTGTTTTAATCTGTATTTTATTCTCGCTGCCCTTGTATGCCCAGACCAATGTCAAGCCTGAATTTGAAGATGACATCAGTCTGAAAAAGATCAATACGACTCAAAGTATTGTGTTTGATAATTACGAAGAAGTATTTATTAAAAACTTTGACGAAGAGAAGATCACCGAGTTTCATATTCTGGGTAATGTAAAGATCCGCTTTCAGAATAATACTCTGGTAGCCCGTAAAGTGATCGTGACTGCCAAAGGGGATCAGGTCCTGGAGATCTCTGCTTATGAGGATGTAGAGTTCCATTATGGCTCTGATATCTATCTCTGCACCAGTCTTATTTTTGAACCCTCCAAGCAGAGAGGGGTATTAAAGAATGTGCGTTCCTATATGGGCTCAGGGGCCAATATAGGGCCCATGTCCTCTGCCTCGGGCTGGTATTACAATGCCCAGTCTGTGACTATCCTGGATCAGGATAGAGTGGTACTGGAAAAGGTGGTCTTCACCACCAGTGAAAAGCTGGTGCCGCACTACAGCTTTTATGCCGGCAAGCTCTGGTTTTTTAAAAACCAGGTAGTCTACGCTCTGCATCTGACTTATACCGTGGGGCAGAGCGATTTTCTGTACTTTCCTTTCTTCCTGAGATGGGAAAAGGGTACCGGTATCCGGACCGCTTTTGCCCAGGAGAAGCGCATCGGCTGGTACATGATGAACAGCTTTGACTATTCCGCCCCTTATGGCAGATACAATATGGGCCTCGATCTCTATGAAAGGCTGGGCGAATACGCCTTTGTAAAGTTCAATACCAGTAAAGCGATCTCCAATATCTCCCGCATCCAGGCTGAAGTAGAAGTGGCCGATGATGTGCGTCTCTTTAATGACCCACTGGGGGACCGCTATACCCAGCTCCAGGATGTGTACGGGACAGGGCAGTTCACTTCCATCCGGCAGTTCTCCTGGAGATACAAGTTTAACATGGATTTTAAGGCTTCTGATATGAATGTCAATGTATTCTGGGAAGACATGAATGACCCTAATTTTTCCAGTAAATACAATCAGAGCCGGCAGGATACTTTTGACGTGAAGAAACTGCTTCAGCCTGATGATAATACTTTTTATCTGCGAAATGACAGTTCTTTTCTGTCCACCGGCCAGACTCTATCCCGGGGCTTTTCCATCAACGCGGGTAAATTTCGCTTAAATGGCGCATGGATATATAAGCGCCAGGTGGCCAGTGAGACCAACCAGTACCTGAACAGTAGATACAAATATATGCTATATCAAAGATCCCTGCCCAACCTGTCCTACACCCCCACCGCCATCACTTTGCTGAAAAGTGTGCAATCCAAAGTGCCTCAGTCCTATTCCATTGCTTTATCTAATACTAATATTATCCTAAAAAATGATCGTGAACTACAGGATTACCTGCTTGGCCTTAATGGTAAAACAGTAAAAGGCTCTGTCATCACCAATATAAAAATCAGCATGACCAACCAGAAAGCGGCTACTGTCAAAGATACCGGGAAAAACAGTATCAGCAATATGGTCACTAACCGGGTCATCAGTACCAATGCCCCCCTGTTACCCCGGATCGTTACCAACTATTATGTGTTTTATGACCTCAACTCATCCGTAAATGCTTCTTTGAATTTCACTGGTTCAGAAACCTTAAATACCAATGGTGATGTGACCTCCGACAGGTTTAATCATACAGAATCGGGCAGCCTCAGCTTCAATGGAGCCTATTTTAACCGTCTGGTCAGCTGGAATAATGCTTTAAGCTTTGTAAACAGAAAGGACTGGACCAGTCTGGGTACTAATGTGAATGATACCGCCACATCCGGTTATGATATGAGTCTCACTTCTTCACTGGCCATGAACAAGACGCTCATAGCCTGGAATGAAAAAGCCTGGCAGCTATCTGTCCCCTTGAGCCTCAGCCACTCTATGGTGTATCAGCTGGTCAAGACTATATCTGCCACCCGGCCCCGTGAGATCACCCATAATACCGGCTTGAGCACTGGTCTAAATATGTTTAAGCAGCAGATAAACTGGACTCTCGGCCTGGCTCACAACCTGAAGTACCGTATTACCAATGATGTGATAGATAATTACCTGGACAATAAACTGGACCAGAGACTGACTGCCAATACCGGCTTAAAACTGTGGTGGCTATCGGCCAGTACTTCCATGTCCCTTAATCTGTTAGAGACCCGCAGTAATGCCCTGGAGCTGGATTACCAGGATTTTACCAATCGCCTATCCGGTAATCCCCGCCTCACCCTGGGCCTGGCTGTACCCAATAACTATCTCACTGCCAGTTATGTCTATGATCTCATCGATGCTACCAATGTCAGTCTGGGTCTGGCATCCCGGTTTGCAATACAGAACCTGCATGTGCCTCTTATCTATGAGATGACCGCCCTGAGCCTGGGGGCCAATCTTAGCTATGACTTTTTACAAAAGACTTCTTCATTATTTACCTTGTCTTTCAGCATGAATCTGCGCCTGACTAAATACTGGAAGCTTAATTTTAATACCAGTGTCAGGAATACCCAGATCTATCGTTACTTTGTCAAGGACATCAGTGAGCTGCCCTTTGGCGTCACTCCCCTCAATTTCTGGACAGACCTGGGAGACAGTCTCAAGATCTGGGATTATGAAGCCCTGAAACGGGGTAATTTCAAAGTCCAGGGCCTGCACTTTAACCTGGAGCATGACCTGGATGAATGGCTGCTCAGCATTCAGTTTAACATCAACCGCAGGATAGATTCCATACGCATGTTTGCCTATTGGGAGCCTTCGATCAGAGTCGAGTTTAAGCTTAACGGCTCCAGTGATCAGTTCCCGCCCTATAAGCAAAAGTTTGTCCCCGAAGAATATCAATAATCGGATGAGCACATGAATTTTACCGTCTTAAAAAGTGATAACAGAGCCAGAGCGGGTATGCTTAGCCTCCCTCATGGGGAAGTAGAGACCCCTGTCTTTATGCCTGTGGGTACCCAGGCCAGTGTAAAGACGGTGTCTCAGCATGAACTGGACGACATGGGTGCCCGTATTATTCTGGGAAATGCCTATCACCTCTATCTCCGGCCCGGACTGGAGACTATGGAGTCTATGGGGGGGCTCCGGAGGCTTATGAACTGGCCTCACAATCTGCTTACCGATTCGGGGGGCTTCCAGGTATTTTCCCTGGCTAAGCTTAAAAAGATCAACGATGAAGGGGTCACCTTTCAGTCCCATATAGACGGGTCTACTCACTTCCTGAGCCCGGAACGGGTCATGGAGATAGAACATATCATCGGAGCTGACATCATCATGGCTCTGGATGAATGTGTGGAAGGCCAGGCCCCCAAAGAAAAAGTCCGGGAAGCTCTGCACCGCACCACGGCCTGGGCCCGGCGCTGTAAAGATAAGGTCCGTGCCATGGGTATCACAGAGCAGTCCCTGTTCGGCATCGTACAGGGAGGGATATTTGAAGACCTCCGCCGGGAGAGTGCCCGGCAGCTCGGAGAGCTGGACTTTCCCGGCAATGCCATCGGGGGGCTCTCAGTAGGCGAGGAGCGCCAGGCTATGTATGACATGCTCTGGGTGATGGACGAAGAGCTGGCTGTTAACAAGCCCCGCTACCTCATGGGCGTAGGTGTCCCGGAGGACATCCTGGAAGCCATAGAGAGAGGGGTGGACATGTTTGACTGTGTCTTTCCCACCCGGGCCGCCCGGCATTCTACGGTATTCTCCCGGCGGGGTAAGCTCCACCTCAAAAACGCGGAATTCAAAGTGAGTCAGGACCCCATAGATCCCGAGTGCGCATGTTACACCTGCCGCCATCATTCCCTGGGCTATCTGCGCCATCTTTTTGTGGCCAATGAGATGCTGGGTTACCGTTTAGCTTCTATACATAACCTTTTCTTCCTCCTGGATCTGACCCGCTCTTCACGCGAGGCTATACTGGCAGGAAATTTCACCGCTTTTAAAAAGGATTTCCTGGATCGCTATGCTCAAGCTAAGTAATATGTGTAAAATACAGCTCAGAATAATGGCATGCCTGCTGGTCCTGGCGGCTCTCATTTCCTGTGACCGTGGTTCAGCCCCGGAGCTGGAAAAATACACGGGAAAGGTCTACAATCTGTTTTTTCATCCTGCCATATACCAGAGCCGCTTTCATGATATGAGTCCTGCCCAGTATGCTTTTGCCCATGACTGGTTTATCACTGTCCCCGAGTTTAAAAAAATTCTAAGTCTCCTCTATAATAGTAATTATATACTGGTCTCAGTGAAAGATGTTATTCAATACCACACTAATAATGGCGCGGTGAGTGTTCAGCCCCGCGACCTGTATCTCCCCCCTGGAAAGATACCCTTTATACTGTCTATTGATGATGTTAATTACTACCAGGTACAGAGAGATATAGGGATCATTGACCGTCTGGTACTGGATAAGGAAGGCAGGGTCGCCGGGCAGTTCAGCTCTAATAACACCCTCACTACTAACCGGGACTGTGATATCATACCCCTGCTGGAAGATTTTATCCACGAGCACCCTGATTTTTCCTGGAACCAGGCCCGGGGGATCATAGCCTTGACCGGATATGAGGGAATCCTGGGATACCGCTCCGACCGGGGGCTGTCCGATACAGAAAAAGACTCATTGTATCGCCTCATCTCACGGCTTAAGTCGGATGGCTGGGCCTTTGCCTCCCATACCTGGGGGCACATGGATATTAAGAATAAGTCTGAAGAGCGTTTACACAGGGATACTATGCGCTGGCACAGGGAAGTGGCCAGCCTGTTGGGCCCCACAGACCTCTTGATCTTTCCCTATGGGATGCGTACTTCCAGTTATGATTATCGCTATGCCTACCTCTATTCACAGGGATTCCTGATCTATTTCGGGGTCAAAAATAAAAACAGCCTCATTACTTTATCCAATGTCATTATCATGGACCGTCTACCCGTAGATGGAAATCTTCTGATGGCCAGGTACCCGGGCAATGAGTTTGAGTTTTTATCCCGTGCCGCTATCTACGATACCCAGGCCCGCAAAAAGTAACTTCTATACCTATAATGCTCCTCATCTCAAATCTATGTCATTCTATTCCCGGACATTAAAGCAGTATACTTTCCCTTTGTTGATATTTGAACAGGGCCCTCATGATCTTCCACTATTTTTGGGAGCAGGTACATAAAAAAAAGAGGCATCCCCGGGGGGACACCTCCTTGATTTTGAGTTTAACTCTTACTTATACAGCACATATCCGGTGATAGGTGCAACATCTACACTGTCCTTGAAGGTCTGGGCAGCTGGTTTAATAGAAGATTTTCCATCTACCGCTACTTTCCATTCTCCTTCGGGTAAAGTGAAGGAATAGGTGTCTGCTTGATCAGAGTTGACCAGTATGATCCAGGACTTGGAATCCTTGGAATAGGCCTTATCATATACCCATCCAAATGCATTTTTCTTCACGGTCTTGGGCTCAGCATCCTTGGTCATAGCATTGATAAACGTGACTTTTTCAATGTCCATGGTGGTAAAGCCTTTATTGGCTTTGCGCAGGGCGATCAGGCCTTTGTAGTAATTAAACAGGTCGATATTGGCCTGTTTCAGGTCCCAGTTCAGCCAGTTGTTTTCATTGTCTTTTTCATAGCTGTCATGGTCAGACTTTCCGGGCTCAGCCTTGGAGGACCAGTCATTACCGTTTTTGCTCTTCCATTTACCTTCTACCAGACTCCAGCTGTCTGATCCGGGAGGGAATATAGAGTCTCCGGAAGGAGGAATGACGGCTTTCATACGCGCAAATTCCTGTCCTTCGTGTATCATGATAGAACCCTGCAGGGTGAGCAGAGTGAGGGCAGCGATCTTGTTCTGTTTCATCTGTAATTCATCCAGAGTGGCCATCTGCACATAGTTTTTGAGGGTGATCATATAATCCTTCTTGTCGCCCAGGCTCTTGTTGGCATAACGGATCACATCAGACAGGGTACTGTTGTCATGCGCTTCTATAAAGTGGATACTGTTCCCTACATTGTTCTTAAACACCTCAGGATTACCTGTAATAGCCTTTTTCCATTCAGTAAGATTGGCATTACCCATGACCAGGCCGCTCTTGGATCCCCATGAAGCGTTATTGGAACCTTTGACGAAGTTACGGGTCTTATCGTTCCAGGCACCCATTCCGTCACGGTCAAATCCGCCCGGGTCATAGCTGGGGTTGTCAGTCCAGGTACTCATAGCCCAGGGCTCAGCGATATAGAGGGCATCAGGGTTGATCAGTTTGGCTTTTGCCAGAGATTCCTTGAAGATACTTCGGTCTATCATGGTAGCCAGGTCAAAACGGTAACCATCGATATGGTATTCCTTGATCCAGTACAGGGTGCTGTCCACGATCATCTTCTTGGTCATCTTTCTCTGGGTGTTAAAGTCATTACCACATCCGCTCTTGGACTCATAGGCTCCGCCGGCGGTGAGGTAGAAGTAATACTTTTTGTCGATGTATTTATAGGGGTTGCGGTCATACTGAGAGATGTGGTTGTATACCACGTCCATGATGACAGCTATACCGTTCTTGTGGAATTCATCCACCATCTTTTTAAACTGGAACACCTGACTTCCGCTGGTCCCGATCCATTCCCCTTTCTGGAACTTACCCACAGCATAGAATGCTTCAGGAGCAAAAAATCCGGAAGTCATATAACCCCAGTGATTGCGTCCATAGGTGTTCCACGTGTTGAACACATGGTCATCTGATTTGACACGGTAAGGGGCTTCGATCTCGTTAAAGTCCTGGGTAGGAAGCAGTTCGATAGCGTTTACACCCAGTTCTTTGACATGGGCAATTCCGCCGATCTTATTGTCTTCTACCAGGCCTTCATAGGTCCCTTTTTTAGACTTGGTGACATTGGGAGAAAGCATGGTGAGGTCACGTACATGGGATTCATAGACTATCATATCTCTCATCTTCAGCCCCATGTAGGTCTTGGTACCTGACCACTGATAGCGGCTGGTGTCTATCAGCACAGAGAGCTGACTCTGGGGAGCTACCTGCAGGGTAGCTGTAGCTTTAGAGTAGGGGTCAGCAATGATGTATTCAGGGTGAAAGTCTTCAGTAGCCCCTTTTGGGCCGAATACACGGTAACCGTAGAGCTTGCCTTCATTGTTACCTTTAAGAGTGTATTCCCAGACTCCGTCCGCATCCTTCTGCATGGTGTATTGAGATTCGCCGTTCTGTTTTTCTTTACCGGGAGCATCTTTGTAGGCTTCAGTGAATACAGACAGTGTCACTTTGGTAGCACGGGGAGCAAACAGTCTAAAGGTCACACTATCCTTTGTGAGTGTGGCACCCATTTGCTTATCAGAATAAAACTGATCCAGGAGCTTGTCACCCCATTGTAGTTCATAATAGTTAGTCTTAAGTTTTTCTGCCCTCTCATCATAGCTGATCACTCCGATGTTGTAGTTTTTACCGGAATCCAATTTGTCAGTGATGACATAGGCATATTTACCTTTTTTCTCAGTCTTTACTGAATGGACGGCCACATTCTTTTTTCCATCCAGAGTAGAGACGATAAAGTTACTGGCCTGTATTTCCTCGTCTTTTGACTTGAGGGTCACATACAGTTCAGCATCTCCCACTCTTACCTGCCCCATCAGTTTCTGGGAGCCTTTCTTCTTGGCCGGCTTGGAGTCGGTTTCTTTGGTAGAGCTGGTCTCACATGAGCTGATGGCCATGATGCCCACCGCTGCCCACAGGGCCAGTGCAATTCCTTTCCACTTCATATTTTCATCCTCCTATAATAGTACTTATTTATAAAAAATTATAACATGCCTCACTAAAAATAGTAAGTACATACATCCTATTTGAAAAATAGACAGTGCAAATGTGACACAGGTTACGTACATACCTCACCAATTAAAAAAAAACTTGATTTTGTGCTTGTTGTCCGTTATGATTACTCATAATAAAAATATTATGTGGAGGTTCCCCATGAAGAAAGTTTTATGGTTAGCATTAGCAGCATTTGTTGTCCTCAGTGGTTGTAAGGCAGCCGGCGGCGGCGACACTAAGAAGCCTGCAGACAAAAAGGCTCAAAAGAAATCCAGCAAAATGGAAGCTGGCGAGATCACTTTTAAGTTTATCCCCGAAGATGGTGACGAGCCCGAAAGTGTTTACCTGGCATCTGACTTTAACGGATGGAATCCTTCTGACCCTAACTACATGTTAGAAGAAGAAGACGGTGAGTTTGTCCTGGAAGTTGAACTGGATCCCGGCGTTTACAAATTTAAATTTGTTATCGACGGCGAATGGGTACAGTCCATGGAAGACCTGGGCGAACAGGTTCAGCCTACTCCTTCTGAGTACGTTGACGACGGTTTCGGCGGAAGAAACGCTGTAATCGAAATCGAAGAATAAACTATTCTTTCATTGAAGAAGCCGTCTCTTTAGGAGGCGGCTTTTTTTATTTTTAAACAGGAATGATCTAAGCATTATATACCCCCCAGCCAGACCCTTCCCTTGACCCGTCATCCAGCTCCACTTTATCCTCTGCGATCCTGTCTCAATACCGTATCCTGTGATATGCGGGCTGCCCCTGCCTCCCCTGTAGACCCCATGACCCTTCTGCTGTGCACAGGGAAGGGGTTTCTGTGAGATTGGTACCACCTGCCGGCTGCTACCCTTTTTCCCCGACAGGTCTAAGTGCCTTCCTGGACACACCTCCGGTGATGTTCAGTCTCTCTACTGCATTATAGATTGAGTCTTTTATTGCCAGGAATGTGTGACAGGTGTGCTTGCATTTACCATTATTGCGTCCATAATGAGCTATATCTTAAGGAGGACATTATGAAAAAATGGTTTTGGGCAGGGATGGCTGTGATAGTACTGACCGCTTTGGGCGCCTGCAAGGCTGCAGGAGGCGGTTCGGAGAAGCCTAAACCTCAGGCCCAGGTAAAGGAAGGGGGCTGTGTCCCGGCTGGTGAGATCACCTTTAAGTTTATCCCCGAAGAGGGTGATGAGCCCGAAAGTGTCTATCTGGCATCTGACTTTAACGGCTGGAACCCCTCTGACCCTAACTACATGATGGAGCTGGAGGATGGAGAGTTTAGTGTGGAGGTAGAGCTGGACCCCGGGGTGTACAAGTTCAAGTATGTCATCGACGGCGAATGGGTACAGTCCATGGAAGACCTGGGCGACCAGGTCAAGCCCACTCCCACTGAGTACGTGGACGACGGCTTCGGGGGCAGAAACGCCGTCATAGAGGTGTGTGAGTAGTTTCATTTCTGCTGCAGGTATATCTCCGGATATACCTGCACTCAATATTAGTAGTTCACTTCAAATATTGAATTTAACTGACTTATGGGGTATATTATTTCAGTCAATACAGATCAAATCAATAATTTTTAAGGTGAAGAAAGATGAATATTGAAAGAGTGTTTGTATTAGTGCTGTTTTTGGTTGTTCTAATCCCCTTTGCGATGTTTTCTCAGGCTCCGAATTCAGATAAATATGAAAGATTTTTTGAAAGGGACTCTGTTAACATCGGAGCTGGCATAGAGCTTCCATTTATCAAAACAATTATTTTTGCTTCTATATTCAGTGTAGAGTACTCCGCCTGGGGTGCTAATATTCAATTAGAGTGGCTTCACAATCACCGAGCATTGACATTGAGATATCGGTTTCAGATTATGGATAGCTTTAAACAGTTTGTTTATCTGGAACCGGGAATAAGGTGGTATAACAAAAGAGCCTGGTTCACTGGTCTGGGATTGGGTTTTGGCCTTTATGACCAATTAGAACAGTATTTTCCCGGCGATGGTCAAATCATTTTTCATGCTTATGCGAACTTAGAATTCGGTAAGAAGTTCTTGTTTAGTGAAAAAAACAACTTTTTCATTGAGCCCAGAATACTTTTTTCACAGTCTTTCTACCAGAGAGGTTTTGAATTGAAAGATATACACCATTCTTTCATTTTAATTTTACCTGAGTTACAACTTAATTTTGGATGGAACTTGTAATAAAGATTTTATCCTAAAATAGATTTGAGTGTATTGATAAATTCTAGTTCAAAATTTGCAATATTCTCTTCCATCTGATAAACTATTTACCTGTCTGTTTGAAAGACTAATGGAGGATCGTATGTCACGCAAATGCGAACTGAGTGGAAAGAGGCCCCTGTTTGGTAACGCCGTATCTCACTCACATAAAAAGACCCGAAGAAAATGGACCCCCAATATCCAGACTAAGAAGTTCTTTAATGAAGTGACCGGCGAATGGGTCACTCTCAAGGTCTGTTCCAAGATCATTAAGACCATCGATAAAAATGGACTGAATGCTGTTCTAAAAAAATATGGACGTGTTTAATTTAATTTCAAATTAAATTTGACACATTTAAGGGCATGTGATATACTTATTGCCCTGTGAGACATTTTAGATGTCTTGCGCGATTTGGTAATAGAACATAGGTGAGGAAGCTTTTTTAAAAAACGAGTGTTTAGCTATTATG
>CAZIAD010000037.1:0-31607 GCA_964537555.1 uncultured Brevinematales bacterium | reverse complement strand
GTAAAAGTCATAGATCTGGCCAATAAAAAGCCTCAGACTGTGAATAAAGACATGCCCTTATCCAAAGCAGCAGATAAGATGCTGAGAGACAAAGTGCATAGAGTGATAGTGACTGATAACAACGGGAAACCCATTGGAGTCGTTTCTTCCTGGGATATTGTCAAGATCAGTTTTATTTCCGATCAGGCTAAGAACATGCCTGTCTCAAAACTGATAGAAGGACAGAAGTTTCTGTTTGTATATGAAGAGCTGACAGCACGGGATGCACTTAATCTGATGGTCGATAAAAACATCAGAAGCCTGCCCATCATGAGTCTGGAAGAAAAGCTGGTAGGGGTTATCAGTATGTTTGATATAGCCCGGTTTGTAAGGGAAAAGCTCTAAATATTTAAAGAGATTGCAATACAAGCCTGGACCAATGTAAATTGTAGCCAGGCTTTTATTTTAATTTTGTACTGAAACGAGGAGAGATCATGGAGAGATATCTGGTAACTTCGGCATTACCATATGCCAATGGCCCCATTCACCTGGGCCACCTGGCCGGCGCATATTTACCAGCTGATATATTTGTACGTTACAAACGTCTTAATGGTGATGATGTACTCTATATCTGTGGCTCTGATGAACACGGTGTCCCCATCACTTTAAGAGCAGAAAAAGAGGGAGTCACTCCCCGGGAGATAGTAGACCGTTTTCATAATATTATGGTAGAGAGCTTTGATAAGATCGGGGTGCATTTTGATAACTTTTCAGGTACAGCCCGGCCTAAACATTTTGAAATATCCAGCAAGTTTTTTACTGATCTCTATACAAACGGCAACATCATGGATAAGACCGAAAAGCAGTACTATGATGAAAAGATGGAGCGTTATCTGCCGGACAGATATATTGAAGGGGAATGCCCGCATTGCGGATATGATAAAGCCAGAGGAGATCAGTGTGATAATTGCGGAAAGCTCCTCAATGCCCTGGAGTTAAAGAATCCCCGCTCCGCCATGTCGGGCGTGGTACCGGTCATAAAAGAGACCCGCCACTGGTATATCAGATTACAGGATTTTGAAGAGAGACTGACTCAATGGATAGAATCCAAAGATAACTGGAAAGATAATGTAAAGCGCTTTGTACTGGGCTGGATCAGGAACGAAGGCCTGAGAGAGAGGGCCATTACCCGTGACCTGTCCTGGGGTATACCCGTACCTCTGGAAGAAGCCAAAGGTAAAGTGCTCTATGTGTGGTTTGATGCCCCTATAGGATATTTATCATCTACCGTAGAGTGGGCAGAAAAAACGGGCCAGCCCGACAAATGGAAAGATTACTGGCTGGATCCTAAATCCCGTATGGTCCACTTCATAGGAAAAGACAATATCCCCTTTCATGCTATTATCTGGCCAGCCGTACTGATGGGGCAGAATGAAAACTATGTGCTGCCCTATGATGTACCGGCCAATGAATATCTGACCCTGGAAGGGGAAAAGATATCGACTTCTAATAACTGGGCTATATGGCTCCATGAATACCTGGAAGACTTTCCGGCAGACCCTCTGCGTTATTTCCTGGCAGCTAATGCCCCTGAGACTAAGGACGCGGACTTTTCCTGGAAAGGCTTTCAGTCCAAAAATAATGATGAGCTGGCTAACATCCTGGGTAATTTTGCTAACCGTACGCTTACCTTTCTGGAAAAGCATAATGGAGGAGAGGTCCCTGCGGCACAGTACAGCCCTGAAGATGAAGCTACCTTTAAAACTCTGCAGGAATCAGTAGAGAAGATGCTGGATAACCTGTCCCAGTACAGAGTGAGAGAGGCTGTCAAACACATGATGGACCTGGCCCGTACCGGGAATAAATACTTTGATGAGAATAAACCCTGGGCATTAAAAGAGGATAAAGTCAGGCTGGATACAGTACTGAATGTGTGCCTCAATATCTTACGGGTCTTAAGTGTAGCGATGTATCCTTTCATACCTTTCTCCGCAGAAAAGCTGTGGAAAATGCTGGGACAGAAAAGTCAGATCAAAGAGCAGAGGTGGTCTGATTTTCTGACACAATCACTCACTACAGGCCAGAAAATGGGGCCTGTAGAGATACTGTTTGTGAAATATGATGACAAACTGATACAGGCTCAATTGGATAAGCTGATTCAGAAATCTCAGAAAGATAAAAAAGAAGTAAAAGGAAAAGTCATGGAAGAGATCAGTATTGAAGATTTTCTCAAGGTAGACCTGAGAGTGGCAGAAATAGTGGAAGCAGAAGCCCTGGAGAAATCAAAAAAATTACTTAAACTACAGGTAAAGGTAGGAGATGAGACTAAACAGATCCTGGCTGGTATCAAGGAATTTTATGATGCAGCTGACCTGGTGGGGAAAAAGATTATTATCGTGAATAATCTAAAACCCGCAAAACTGATGGGAGAAGAATCCAGAGGGATGATACTGGCTGCTTCCAATAGTGATAAATCAGAATTATGCCTCCTCATGCCTGAAAAAGAGATGGAGAGTGGTTCCAAAATTAGCTAAAGGTAATGTGATTTGGATGTGACTAAATAATTGGAGATTTGCTGTGAAGGTACTAGTCATCAATTCCGGGAGCTCATCATTGAAATATCAGCTCCTGGATACAAGTAAGAGCCTGGTTATTAGCAGAGGCCTGGTGGAGAAAATCGGGGGAGATGCTGAATACAGCTTTTATGATCAAAAGGGTGAAAAGATCTGTCAGAAAATAAAGGCCGGGGATCATACCCAGGCTTTTCATGCTGTCATTAAAAATCTGGAAGATAAGCAATACGGATTTATCTACTCCCTCAAGGATATCAATGCCATAGGCCATAGAGTAGTACACGGGGGGGAAGGTTTTTCCCGCTCGGTGATCATCGATGATACAGTCATCAAAGGAATTGAAAAGTATTCCGAACTAGCCCCTCTGCACAATCCGGCCAACCTGGCGGGGATAAAAGCCTGTCGGGAGATCCTGCCGGATACCCCTGAAGTGGCAGTGTTTGATACGGCTTTTCACCAGACTATGCCTATTGGATCCTATCTGTATGCTCTGCCTTATGAGTACTATAAAGACATGGGCATCAGACGCTATGGCTTTCATGGTACCTCACATCGCTATGTCACGCTCAAGACCGCCCGGTTTTTAGGGAAAAAGACAGAGGACCTGAACATCATCAGCTGCCACCTGGGTAATGGTTCCAGTATTACCGCAGTTAAAAATGGAAAATCAGTAGATACTTCTATGGGATTTACCCCCCTGGAAGGCGTGGTCATGGGTACCCGCTGTGGCTCCATTGACCCGGCTATTCTGACCTACCTCATGGAGAAGCTGTCTATAGACAGTCATGAGATGAATGCTATTCTGAATAAAAAAAGCGGCCTTCTGGGGCTCTCCGGGCTGTCAAATGACCTCCGGGAGATCAAAAAAGCGGCTCAGGAAGGGAATAAACAAGCTCAAAGTACCCGGGAAGTCCTGGTAAAAAGCATCCGCAGGTATATCGGGGCTTATATGGTGGAGCTGGGCCGGGTGGATGCTATAGTGTTTACCGCCGGTATCGGAGAAAACGACTGGGACATCCGTGAAAAAGCTGTAGCCGGCCTGGAAGACTGGGGTATAGACCTGGATGAAGAGATCAATAAAAACACATTTGGTGAGCTGAAAGACCTCACTAAAAAAGGCTCAAAAGTAAAAGTCCTTATGGTGCCCACCAATGAAGAACTGATGATAGCCCTGGAGACAGTAAATGTAGTAGAAGGAAAGGACGAGATCGTCCTGCCTCAATAGGAGAAATAGTTGACAGTATATGGACGCAACTCTGTAGAAGAAGCCCTGGAAGAAGGACTGGAAATAGATCTGGTCTATATGGACAGCCATAAGAGAGATAAATTTCAAGGGATACTGGCCCGCCTTAAGGCAGAAGGGATCAGCCTGACCTACAAGACTGACCTGGAGCTGGAAGCCCTGTCCCGTACCCGTAAACACCAGGGAATCGTAGCAGAGATAAAGATGCCCGATAATATCCATGATACTGAAGGGGCTACTTATGACTGGGATCAGTACCGCCGTTTTCTGGCCCTGGACGGGATCACTGATACCGGTAACCTGGGTGCCCTGATCCGGTCGTCTCTCTTGTTTAACATCGATGCGGTGGTATTACCCCGTGATGCCTCAGCCCGTATCACGCCCCAGGTCATCAAGTCATCTGCCGGCGCGGTGTACAAGCAGAATATCTTTTATATCGATAATCTGAACTATTTTATCGACGACCTGGTAGATGCAGGGGCGGCTGTGCTAGGCCTGTCCGGTGCGGTACAATACACCAGCATAAAAGACATAGAGATACCGGCCCGCTGCTGCGTGGTGATAGGCTCGGAGCGCAAGGGCATGAGGAAATCCGTAAAGAAAAAATGTACCAGCCTGATCAAGATACCCACCACCGGAAAGCTGGATTCACTGAATGCCAGTGTAGCCGGTGCTGTAGCTATGTGGGAACTGTTCAGGGCGGAAATAGATTAGACATATTTTGTAAAATCAAAGGAGAATGAAGTGACTATTATAGGAATTTTAATCGCAATATTAGTATTAGGTATACTTATCTTTGTGCATGAGCTGGGCCATTTCCTGATGGCAAAGTCAAGCGGTATAGCTGTTGATGAATTCGCGGTTGGCTTTGGAAAAGAGCTGATCGGATGGCAGAGAGGAGAGACCCGTTATCGCCTTAATCTCATACCTCTGGGTGGATACTGTAAGATGAGGGGAGAAGAAAGCGGGGACAGAAAATCCAAAGAAGATAAACTAAAAGAAGCGATCGCGGATGAACCCGTAAAAAAAGATATTGAAAAAGATCCTCATGCCATGTATAACCGGCCGGCCTGGGCCCGGGTTCTGGCCATATTAGGAGGGCCGGTATTTAATTATTTATTTGCCATCATCCTGTTCAGTTTATTATTCATGGCAGGCTTAAAGGAAAATCGGGAAGACTTTACTATCAATATAGTAGCCACTAACTCAGATGGCACGCCCACCCCTACCGTTTTGGCTGGACTTCAGGATGGAGACAGGCTGCTCAATATCAATGGAAAAGATGTTATTAATTACTCAGTGGTGATGGAGCAATTTGGACTGAATGCAAATGTCCCCCTTAAGGTTGTTTACGAAAGAAACGGGGTCACAAATGAGACAAGCCTGACCCCCATTAAAAGTCCGGAACGGGGCCTGGGTTTTGCCGGGTTATATAAAGTGTCTGAACCAGTGGTCCGCACGGTTGATAAAAAAAGCCCGGCTGAAAAGGCCGGATTCCAGACAGGAGACATTGTGCTCCAGATCCAGGGAAACAGCGTGAGCTCACTGGATGAGATCGGCTTATATATCACCAATGAAAATGAAAAGTACAATGTCCTTATCGACAGAGAAGGAAAACACGAGACCCTGGTTGTAAGTCCGGAGAAGAAATCTGAGGGATTGTATCTGGGTATTAGCCCCAGTAAAGTAAGCCGCAGAAAAGCGAGCAGCTTCTTTAATGCCTTTGCCCTGGGATTTGTGGAGACCAATATTACTCTCAAAGAAAAGATCTGGTTTGGGCTTAAGAAGATGTTCTCAGGTAATCTGGATGTCCAGAAGAATATTTCCGGGCCTATCCGCATCGTTCAGATCACGTCAAAGGTGGCTATGTATAGTGATTTTAACCGTCTCATACAATTTATGGCTCTGATCTCAGTAGCGCTGGGATTTTTTAATCTATTACCTATTCCTGGACTGGATGGGGGCCATTTTCTCATCAATCTGTTTGAACTGGTCACCACAATAAAACCCAGTGAAAAAGTGATGATGGTCATTGAATATGTAGGATTTTTCATTATTATAGGCTTAAGCATACTGGTGGTGGGGAATGATCTCTTTAATATAATCCGTGATGCTATAAGAGGCCAGTAATGAGTCTTTTAACAAGAAAAAGTACAATTGCTGTCCTGGTCTCGGGCCGGGGCAGCAATATGATGGCCATTCAGGAATCTATAGAAGCAGGCAAACTGGATGCAGAAATAAAGCTTGTGATCAGTGATAAAAGTGATGCCAAAGCCCTGGATTATTGTAAACAAAAAGGCATTCCAGCCCGGTATATACAGCCCGGCCTGTTTAAGACCAAGCTGGAAGGGGATGCTGAACTGGAATACATAGAAGCCATACAGAAAATCAATCCGGATATTGTAGTGCTGGCCGGATTTATGAGAGTGGTGAAGCCCCGCTTTATCCTGGCATTTTCCGGCAAGATCATCAATATTCATCCCTCACTGCTGCCAAAATATCCGGGCCTGCATACCCACAGGCGTGCTCTGGAGGCAGGTGATAAAGAGACGGGTTGTACTGTCCATTTTGTCAATGAGGTCATCGATGGCGGCAAGCGTATCATGCAGGCTAAGGTTGCCATCCAGGCCGGGGATACCGAAAACGACCTGGCTGCCCGTGTATTAAAGCTGGAACATAAGATCCTGCCTGAAGTAATAAGGATGATCAGTCAGGGGGAGATCAGTGAGAGGACCTGTCCCCATGAACCCCTGATCTACAGACCCTGATCATATTGGAAAAAACTGGTATAGTTGATAATCAAAATACTCACTGTGTGCATGACTGATGACCAGATGAAACATCTGGTCTATGCGGCTTAGGATCATTCTGTCCATGTTCATTTCCATCTCAAAAAGATTTAAAAACTGACTGAGCTTGGTACCCAAAAGATCCTTACGGGCTAGTAAAAAGGCCTGCTTATTCAGATATAGCACCTTTTTAAAGTGGTTGGTCAGTATGAGGGGATGATCCAGGCTGTCCCAAACATGTTCCAGGCTGAATTCCTCTAAAAAATGGTTAAAATAAAACTGGCTTTCAAATTCCTGAAATGAAATGATCTTGAGAAGATGTCCTTCTTTATCGATCACCGGGATCTTGAGAGCATCCTTTTGCTTATCAGAGCTCAGGATAATATCCCGCACTTCCTGTTCCTGTATAAAATTCAGATTCAGACTCAGGTCAAAATTGTTTTCTTTCAAGCCGATCTGAATGTCTTTTTTAAAGATCACTCCCAGGTATTCGTTGTCCTCAAACACCAACAGGGCATTGACCAGAGGGGCCTGGAAAAATAGCTGTAAAAGCCGGTGGGCCAGCTGATCCTGTTCCATGGCCTTCATCAATCCTCTTTCGCGGGCTCGAATTCCTGGACATCGAGCTGGAAGGTCCTGTCTATATCTTCCTGTCGGATCACAAATATTCCGGGAATACGGGGGGAGTAGGCAAAGTGTCCCAGGACATTAGTGACTGCACTGATATATAATGCCATGTCAGACTGCGGAGTAGATGTAGTAATGCTCAGTACAGGCCGGTCCAGGCCCAGCACCTTAATATCCTGTGCACTGCGGTCATATTTCAGAAATTCCAGGATGTGGAGGCTGTAAAAATTTAAAATCCTTTTCTTGACTGCAAAAGTATCAGCCGCAGAGGCCTGGGGAGAAGTCATATACCAGCTGGTCTTATCATTCTTTTTTACTGATTTGACTGCATAAGTCCTGCCATCCAGGGCCCTGATGCTGAAACTGGTTATATCACTGATATTATCAGTAAATATCTGTTTTTCCAGGAGCTGGCTGGTAGTGAGTTCCGCCGAGGAGAACTTGTAAGCATAAACTATATAGATGGTATTAGTATCATCCAGGTTCATCGTATAATAATAGGTCTCAGGCTTGCTGATGTTACCATTGATCAGCGTGGTCTCACTGCCATCCTTATAGCGGAAAGTGAAGATGTCATTAGGCTGCAGAATACCATAATTACTGATCTGAGTGCGGGTGACGGGAGAGTAGTTGGTTTCACTGGTGATCTTTAATAGATCATCCAACATCTCATTTATCACACCCTGATTGGCCGTTTTCTGCAGAGGCTCAGTGACCACCCAGGTCCCGCTTATATTACTGAGGCGGGTCTTGTGGATAAAGGCATTGGCATCTTTGTACTGAATATCAATCGATAAAAAATCAGATTTAGTCTTTTTGCCCAGCAACAGGGTCTTACCCCGCATATCCAGTTTATCCTTCTCGGGTATGGCCTTTAGTGTATAATAGAGAATGATAGCTATCAGCACAGTCCCCAGAATGATTATATTGATTAACAGTTTTTTACGAGAATTCTTCATTGTTACACCTAAACATGATTATTTGTAATATTATAAAGTTGAGAGGCAAGTATGTAAAGTATGAGGCCTTATTCAGACTACTTTTACGGTATTCCTGATCTTCTTGAAGGCCCGGTCCAGCTGGGCTAACTGGTCTACTACTGCCTGGGATACATAATAGAGGCCACTCTGGTATTTTACGAGAATACCATAATAGTGCACAGGGGGAGACTTCTGGGCATAATTAATAGCCCCTACTATAGCCACATTGCTCCAGGTGGTGACATTGACCAATTTGGGCAGCTTAAACAACACCTCTTTCTTGATCGTGCCTCCCTCTGCAGCATTAAAATATCTCTGGGCGATCATGTCCGCATCTGTTGGCATTTATTGCTCCTTTATTAAATAAAACCCGGGATACCGTAAGATCGCTATTTCCGGGTCCTAATCACTACGACGGGTTTCATCCTCAATACTTCCTGTTTCCCTCAAAAAGAGAAGCAATTCCATAAAAAGTTCAGAATCCCTATAATTAGGTGTAGACCCCGAAATTTGTGAATCTACACGAATACCCCAGGCCTATTATTTTCTGTTATTAGTACAAAACTGTCAAGGTAAATCTTTAATATTTAGAAGAAGCCCAGGAAGACGATCCATTTTACCGGGGTCTCAATGGCTTTGAGAAGGGTGGTAAATTCAGGCACAGTGCTTAATTTAAAAATAAGGTTTATATAGAGTGTAAAAAATCCAAAATAGAGCCAGCCCCTGCTTAAGCCCATCAGGAAGCCCAGAAAATAGTCGAATATATTGAGTTTTCTGCTGGAATCTTCATTTTTAAAAACATTTATGAGGACAGAATAAAAAATGAGGGTACCAATTCCCCCAATAATATAGGAGGCAATGCTGTTTTTAGAGGTGACCCCTATTAGTTCAGGGATCTTGACAATCACTCCAGCCAGAAGCATGGGCATAAACACCCTCAGGAATTTTGGCAATGAGGAGCGGAATCCTTTACGGGTATCCAGATAAGCAAAAATGGAAATGACTATAATAAACAGTATAAGAAACAGGATGTAACCAGTATTCATTGCATTCTCCATAATTTTAACTGTTAAAAGAATAATTGTTAAGTGGCCAAATGTCAATTATTGTTGAGGTTAGATGCTAAAAATGACAAAATATCCGCCAATTCTGCTCAGAAGGGCTTGATTTGACAAGTATTTGGGGGGAATTCTGTGAAACCAGACTCTCAAAGTTTAGCTCAGAGACAGGCTAATTCAGCTCCATTTCCGAATCTATCTCCAGCTCTTTTATTTTTTTGTGAAGGTAAGTCCTCTCAATATCCAGTGATTCCGCAGTTTTGGTAATATTCATGGAGTTTTTCATGAGGCGGTTAATGATAAGGGCTTTTTCAAAGTCTTTTTTAGCATCTTTTAAGCTTAATTTTTCAAACTGGGAATCAACATTTCCCTGAGGTTGAAAACTGAACTGCATAATATCTTCTGATTCGATCTGGTCTTTATTGGACAGTATGATCAGTCTTTCGATAAAATTACGGAGCTCTCTTACATTTCCCGGCCAGTTTTTATTCTTTAAGAGCTTAATGGCTGCTTTGGATAAGGAGATCTGCCGTCCGCTATCACGGGTCAGCTCTTCTATGAAGTATTCTATCAAGACCGGGATGTCTTCTTTTCTGTCCCTGAGGGCCGGTATGTGCAAAGGGATCACATTCAAGCGGAAATAAAGGTCCTGCCGAAAATCCTGCTGGTCTATAGCCTGGGCCAGGTCCTTATTGGTAGCAGCGATGACCCGGACGTCTATCTTTACGACCTCAGTACCGCCCACCCGCTCCAGTTCCTGCTCCTGAAGGACCCGCAATACTTTAGCCTGGGCGGACAGGCTCAGGTCCCCTATCTCATCCAGGAAAATGCTGCCCTTGTGCGCTACTTCAAATTTCCCTTTTTTCTGTTTGACTGCCCCGGTAAATGCCCCTCTTTCATGGCCGAATAATTCCGACTCTATCAAAGTGTCAGGGATGGCAGCACAGTTTACTCCTACAAAGGATGCATTTTTACGATTGGAGTACTGATGAATTAGCCGGGCTATCATCTCTTTTCCAGTCCCGTTCTCACCGGTGATCAATACCGATGCATCACTGGTGGCAATATTAGGGAGCTGATCCAGAATATTAGTGATGACTTTGGCCTGACCTACAAATTGAACCGGCTTTTCCAGTCGGGAACGCAGCTTGATGTTCTCAGTCTGCAGCTCTTTTATCCGGAGGGCGTTTCTCACCGAGTTAAGGATACGTTCTATGGATAAAGGTTTTTCAATAAAGTCGAAGGCCCCTCTTTTCATGGCATCCACGGCCATTTTGATATTACCATGGCCTGAAATGATAATAGTAGGCAGTAAGGGAAATTCTTTTCTGATATAGTCCAGTAGTTCCAGCCCCCCTTTATTGGGTAGCATGACGTCCAATATGATGGCACCCAGGTCTTCGGTAAGGATCTTTTTTTCAGCCTGTTCCCCGTCTCCTACGCTGATACAGCTGTAATTCTGGTCACTCAGGATATCAGAAATAGTCTCTCTGATATGGGGTTCATCATCTACGATCAGTATTTTATAGCTCAAGACTTTTCCTCCGTTAATGGCAGCTCAATATAAAAAATAGTCCCGTTGTCTTCTACCTGGAACCAGATATTACCGCCATGTTCTACTATAATCCTTTCGGCAATGGCTAATCCCAGTCCGGTCCCGCCGCTTTTGGTAGTAAAGTAGGGTTCAAATATCTTTTCCCTTTTATCCTCGGGTATTCCTCCACTATTATCCGCAATGGCCAGAATAAAGCGGTTTACTGCGGATGTCATTATTGTAACATGTTTTTCGCAGCCATCACAAGCTTCGATGGCATTCATAATGACATTTATTACTACCTGTTTGATCTGGTCTTCATCATAGTCCAGCATGACCATATCAGGGTCAAACTGTCCTACAATCTGAAAATCAGGATATGCACCCTCAAAAAAAGTTAATACTTCCTCCAGGGTCTGGATAATATTCTTTCTGATCTTATTAAGATAGGGCAGGCGGGCAAATTTGGAAAATTCATTGACCAGGTTTTCCAGTCGGCCTGCTTCAGAGATGACTATACCGGTAGTCTTTTCCAGAATCTCATCAAAATTGGGTTTTTTCAATTCAAAGGCATACTGCAGCCTTTCCGCAGACAGTTTGATAGGAGTAAGAGGGTTTTTGATCTCGTGGGCCAGTCTTCGGGCCATTTCCTGCCATGCCTCCAGGCGTTCCATCCTCTTGATCTGGTCTGTGGCCAGTTTGAGGCGGTGGGTCATAAGATTCAGGTTGTGCCCCAGGTCTTCGATCTCATCCCCGGAAGATACCTCTACTCTATAATCCAGGTTTCCATTGGCAATAGTCTTGGTCGCATTGGCAATCTGTTCGATATTTGAAGTAATGTTTCGGGCTACAAAAAAACTGATGAAAAATACCGCTATCATTACCGGCACCGATAAAATGATCAGGGCGGCCATAGAAATGGGCCGTATGTTCTTCTGCTGAACCGTCAGATTATTCAGGCGGGAAGCATTGATACTTAGATTTTTAAAGGATTGCACCATATCTTCCGGCACTTTGAATGTATAAAACAGATTTTTATAGCGGATAATAATATACTCCTGGTGTTCTCCAAAATAATAAGCCCTTTGCTCCGGTTTTTTAAAATATGACCTGATTTTGGAAGAAGATGCGGTTATTTCTTCAGACAATGCCAGTTCGGGAGCTTTTCTAAAAATGGCGGTATCTTCCTGTAGAGAAAAAATGGCCTGTATTCTCGAGGGATTCTTGTCCACAGATTCTATCAGGGTATTCTCAAATTTGATCCTATTGCTTTGAATACTTTCCTGGTAATAGCTGATAATGGTCTCGGCCACATTCTGCTCACCCTGTATAAATGAATTCTCTATGAGGATGATGAGATAAAACATGATCCCGCCGATCAATACAATAGAACCTATGGTGACCAGTAAGAAATACATGGTGATCTTGCCTCTCAGTAAATATCCCTGAAGGCCACGCCGCTGGAAAATAAAGATCTTAAGATAATTGTATACCACCCATAATCCCAGGACGGTAGCTATAAAAATGATAATAGGAATAATGATACGGAGGGTTTGATTGGCATTTATAGATAATAACCACTGGTTGGACTGCTGGGTAGTAAAAGCTGCTGCCAATAAAAAAATTAAGACAGAGACAATGTCAAAGACTCTAGTTTTCCAGGATACTGTCATAATTAAATATCCTGGAATTATTTTTAGGTGACGTGTAACTCCAGCGTCCCAGTAACTGGTAGATTATAGATAAGGGAGGATACAGTTCCAAAGAAGTGATGGATAACTGAGACTGAATGTAATAGCTGTCTTTTCGGGACAGGTTATTGAGAGAATAGAGGGGGGCCATGGGAGTATTGAGCAACAGTTCAAATAGATCTTCCTGGGTAGACATCCAGTATTCTTTCTGATATCCGCCATATTCCAGTATGACCTCGTATCCGTTATTGATCACATCTTTTTTGGATTGATAAAAGATCGTCACATTGGTCATCACAATATCTGCGCCCCATCGTTTGTTTTTTTTCATAATGGATATATTGTACTTAGCCTTGAGGTCTATGCCCTGATTCAGTATCCAGGCCATATCGATATCCTCTTTTACATAGGCCTTTAGGGAGCAGTATAATATGTTATTCCTGATCTTTAATTTACTGATTTTGACAGCTCCGTAAGTCTGGGAAAAGATGCTCAGAAAAAGCAGGAAGTACAGGATCTTCTTCAGCATATCACAGCCTTAGACTATAGCTGGCCCTGATCTCACCGGGCATATAAGTGAATTTGAATCGTTTTAGTTTTTCATCTATATCCTTATTGTAGCGGCGTACACTGATATTGGCATCGTATATACTATATACTTTAAGTACCATGAATGAAAAAAATACAGCTCCCATAAGGATCTGGTCGGAGGTGTTCATTTGGGAAAAGGCCACTGAATCACCATAATCATTTTGTAATTTATACCTGATACCAATATTGAAAAGATGGTAGAGGGACTCCCCCAGGAATAAAAGAGACCCCAGGGTGTAGTTACCAGCGTAAAACTGCCCCGCACCCGCATAGATCATGGAGTACATGCTGGCAGCGAAAGGATCTTTTTTGTATGAAGTAAGCTCTATAAGCCGTATATTATCAGGGCCCAAAGTACCGGATGGATTTAGCTCTGTGGAATTGGTTTTTGAAAAGAGAGAACTGCTAAATGCCAGAAAAAAAATGACAATCAGGGTCTGCTTCATGATTACTCCTAAAATGCCAGGCTGTATTGTGCACTTATAGAATCTTTTTCTACACTGAGCTTTATGTCGCTGGCCTGCTTGTACAGAGCCACATCCAGGATATTATAAATATAAATGGTCAGAAAGGACACTCCCAGTCCCACAGCCCAGAAGGTCTCACTCTGGCTCAGCTGGGGCTTAAACTGGAGGCCGATGTTGAAGGGGTAGGCACCCCCGGCAGAGTCCAGGTTTAAATCAGCCACGGTCAACAGGAAGCCCATGGAGATAGCCGCGGAGGCACTCCAGATAGCCAGGCCTTTATCCAGTCGGCCGGAATAGAGCTGGCCCATGCCGGGATAAACCACAGACATGAATATAGCAAATGGCTTATTGTAGGTATTGGCCTGAGGGTATAAAGGGGAGGTGGCTAGACAAAAAAATATCAATAGAAAGATGATACTCTTTCTATTCTTCATCAAACTTCCTGTCTACTATGAGTTCCCGGAGGGCTTTGATGGCTGCAGCTTCATCTTTACCTTCTGCGGATATCCGGATGACAGTATCTTTACCAGCTGCCAATAAAAGAAGATTCATGATGCTTTTGGCATTGACTTCTTTTCCTTCTTTTATGATCGTGATGTCGCATTCGAACTGACTGGCCATATTTGCCAGCAAAGATGCCGGCCTGGCGTGCAATCCGTATTCATTCTGGATAGTGATCTCAATTTCTTTCATCTGCAAAGGTATCCTGATAATATTTGCACCAAAATTATAGCATATTCCAATGTATTAAACAACTTCTTTATCATTTTTCATGAATTGAATGATCTTTTTATCCAATTCTTCGGCTGAATTGTAGCCCAGGCGCCTCATTATCTCCCGGTATGCGGCTACTTCTATGAGCAGGGGGATGTTCCGCCCTCCTGATACCGGTATTTCCTTGACCGGGACGTTGATTCCCAGTATATCCATGTACTTTTCATCCATACCCAGCCGGTCATAGCTGTAGGAGGAATTCCACTCCAGGAGCTTGATGATCAACCCCAGCTGTTCCGTATTGAGCACACGGCCTTCACCATAGTATTGAGCCACATTGATGATGCCGATTCCCCGTATCTCCAGGTAGGGCCCATAGGAGATATTAGGCTGCCCCATTAACCTGAAGCCACTGGGGGTGCGCAGCTTTTTGATCTTGACCATATCATCAGCGATAAACTTATGGCCCCGTTCCACCAGGCCTAAGATGCTCTCACTTTTACCGATACCACTGGTTCCTATGACCAGCACCCCTATATTGTAGATCGAGACCAGGTTTCCATGAAAGATAGTATAGGCGGCAAAAAGATCGGACAAAATGGTGTTAATAAGAGATATCAGCTTTTCACTGCTGAGATGGGTCCGCAGTATGGGGACATTTTTTGAATTGGCTATTTCCAGGACATAAGCCGGAACATCTGAGCCATAAGTAATAATACATACCGGGATCTCGTAATCAAAAAACTTAATCAGGTTTTCGGTATCGTTTTCTTTTAATAACTTATTAATGTAGGATATCTCGCCTTTACCAAACACCTGGATGCGGTTAAATGCAAAATGATCATAAAATCCTGATAAAGACAAGCCGGGCCGATTTACTTCCGGGTTTTCTATAGACCTGTCCAGGCCTTGATCTCCTGCCAGGACCTCAAATCCGAATGAAAAGTTCTGCTCTTTATCGATCTCTAAAAGACGCGAGATCTTAACGTTTTTTAATCTTAATAATTCTGCCATATTAGTGGTGGTCTGTTACCCGGCCTTTTTTCTTTTTCACGGCACTGGCCACCTTATCAGTCACACTGTCTATAGCTTCATCCCAGTGAGTCTTAGTCTCGGTACCATTATAGGTATCATGTTCAGCTTTTACTTTAAGCTGGAGGTTATACTGGCCTCTTTGTATTTCTACTATTAAATTTACCTGGATAATATTGTCAAAAAAATATTTGACCTTCTGATGCATACGCTTCTCGAAGTACTCTTTCATCTCATCAGAGACTTTTGTGTGCCTTCCGGTATAAGAAATGTTCATAGTTCCTCCTCTTTAAAATATTGTAAGATCTATTGAACTATTTTGATATGAATCCGTCTTTGATTTTTTCCAGTTTTCCTCTGAGGCGCATAATTGCCTTGGTGTGTAACTGTGAGACCCGTGATTCAGTCACGGTGAGGATGTTTCCGATTTCTTTTAAGGTCAATCCCTCATAATAATAAAGAATGAGGACCTGTTTTTCCCGGTCAGGCAGGTCCATGAGAGCCCGGGCGATCAGTTTTTTGATCTCATCTTTTTCTGCTACTACATCAGGGTTATAGGAATCCGAACTTTCCAGGGTATCTTCTATAGACATGGGGGCATTATCGCCACCATCATTGATATACCAGCTTTCATCCATAGAGATCAGGGCATTGCCGCTTACTCTGAGAAGCAGAGTATGGAATTCCTGAACGGATACTCCCAGAGCTTCAGCGATCTCTTCATCTTTGGATGAACGTCCCAGTTTAGCTTCCAGGTCAGCGATAGTACGTTCTATCTCTTTTGCTTTTTGCCGTACCGAGCGGGGCAGCCAGTCTATAGCTCTTAATTCATCAAAAATAGACCCTCTGATCCGGGTCACAGCATAAGTCTTGAATTTGATCTCCCGCTTAGGGTCAAACTTGTCTATGGCATCAATCAAGCCCAGTATGCCGTAGCTTACCAGGTCATTAAATTCGACAGAATTGGGTACAGTGATAGCTACTCTGCCCGCTACATACTTGACCAGAGGCGCGTATTTTTCAATAAAGTAGTTCCGGATCTTTTGTTCATGGGATTCTGCATATTGCTGCCATAATTCTTCTTCAGAATACGGCTCAAAATCCTCGTAACCTCTCATAAATTTCTCCCGGGAATATCAAATAGTATACAGCTACTATTGTTATTATAACTTAATTGATATTTTTGTACAATAATTATCTTTTTTTTTGAAACTAATTGGAAAAGAGAATAAAAAAGATGACTATAGCTACTACCACAATCAGGACAATGTTGATTATCAGAAAGACATTGGATCTCTTCTTCTGAGGGGTGGCTGCACCGCTCTTGAGAGAAGGTATATCCCCCAGGCTATCCAGTGGGCTATCCAGCAGAGGTGGTGCATCTCCTTCCTGGGGCGGAGGGGGCACCGGCGGACCATTTAAGACCTGAGACGCTTCCGGGCGTATCCGGGACTGGACTCTTACCTTCTGTCCCACTGAAAAAGTCCCATAGACACCGGGCCCGAATTCCAAAGTGACCAGGTGGTTCTGGCTGTCTGTATTATGGTCATGTTTAACTACTCTTCCGTAGAGGGCTTTGTTGAGACCGGTATCGTCTTCAAATTTTAATAATTGTCCTATGTAGCGCACAATATCTCTGTCATCATCGACTTTGACCAGGATCTCTTCACCGATAGACATTTTATCTATATCTGTGCCGCCGATAGGGGCCAGTACAGGCTCTATGTGCATATTTACCAGCATGGTATAGTTTTTTCCGGTCTTGGGTACGATCTTTGTGCCGGATTTTAGCTGGTTCAGGGTGTTTTTATACTTGAATACGTCAATAGTGTCAGTGACCAGCTTGATCACGATTCCGGTATCCAGCAGTATCTTGGACAGATGATTGAGGATAAACCTTTTTAGGTTGACCAGATCCGGATTGTGTCTGTCTGCAAAAAACTGGGAAAAGTATCTCAGGTTTTCAGGATTGAGTATCTCGGTCTCTATCCGGGAGGCAGCATCAAAGTCAGCCCCTTCATTGATCATATATCCGGACATCTCCGAAATGAATTCATTCCAGGTGCCTTCTATATGGATTTTGGATAGCTTATTGTCGGCTGAGACTACACAATAAATATATTCCGCTACATGATTCTGCATATTGTAAAAAATGATGATGGCGCCATAGGCCAGTTTTTTACTGGATAGAAACTTGATCTTAATAGCATAGACGTCTTTTTCAGAAGCTTCTAATATTTTTATAGCTCCCTCAAGGTCCTGCTGAGTGAAATTAAGTAATTTTTGTGCGAATTCTTCGCTAACACCATAATTGTTGATAAGGATTTGAGATTCAATAGCCATAATGCTTCCCTGCAAATTTTTACTATAATAGCATCAATGATATTATACTGCTATCTGGGGAAAATGCAATAATTTTTACAGTTCCTAAGAGTCTTTGTATAAGACCGTGCGGATGGCTTTGGCAATGATCTTAGGGTCGGTAGTGATCTTTTTATTGTCCACTGTAAAGCTGACATCTCCACCTCCACCTGTAGGAGGAGGGGTGTTGCCTTTTTCATAAGTATTTTTGGGGGAGGGATTCATGGGTATGCCTGCAGGTCCGTCATCAAAGGGAATGGCTTTTTCCTCAAGAGAGGCAGAAGGAGAGGGAGAGGGAGCATCATCCTCATCCCGGGAATCCTCTGAGCTGGTACTCTCCTCAGAACCGGTCTTTAAGCGGGGTGCTTCTGAAAAATCTGTAGCTTTAAATGAATCGTCTGAGTCATCATCCGCACTTCCGGCATCCGGATCAGAGCTGTTATGTGCCGGAAAAATATTATCCTGGTCATCAGATGTGCTGGTGCTGGGTGAATACCGGGATGCAGGTTTATAATCTGTATCAGGAGAGCTGGCCTCTTCATCCTCTGACTGGTAGAGTTCATCTACAGAGAGAGTGCTGTCATCTGTGTAATCTATAGAACTACCTGTGGCACCTGACTCTTCATTCTGTGTGGAATTTCCATCGGTACTGCTATCGCTGTTCTGGCCCCCTTTCATGAGTATGTCCAGGTGTTCCTGAGGGATAAATTTTGTGATCAGGAATTGAATGAGGATAGCGATTCCCCCCATGATGAGTGTACTTAAGAGCAGGCGTAATAATAATTGCAGAGCACTGGTGCCTGCAAAAAGGCTCAATAACAAAGACAGAACAGCTCCAAAGCCAGCCATAATAAGGGTAAACTTTGATGTAAAAATATTATTCATTCCAATCTCCTTCTATAATTATAGATTCATGATTTATAAAATGCAAAGATAATTTTAAGCAGGGTGAAAATATTTTCGTATTTTGCCATCCTCTTTTATGATATATACCATGTTTAAAAAAAGTGTCATCTATATCCTGCTTTTTCTGATCCTGACCCTGTTATTTTTTACTGTAGGCAGTTCCGGGCAGTGGCAGGAAGCCTTTAGCTATCGCTTAAATATTTATATTCAGAGCCTGGCAGTAGTTTTGATCCTTTCATTTGGAGGAAGGATACTGCAGACGATATTACATAATCCCCTGGCTGAGCCCTATATCCTGGGGGTATCCAGTGCGGCTTCTCTGGGGGCTGTGATAGCAGTCTTTTTTTCCATTAGCCCGCTATTTATTTTCAGGACCTTATTCTCCCTGGCGGCGGCTGCCCTGGTCTCATTTCTGATCTATCTTTTCAGTAAAAAACAAAACAGTTTTTCCATCGGTACCGCCTTACTGGCTGGTGTAGGCTTTAATGCCCTGTTTTCATCCTGGATCATGCTCATGCAAAGTCTGTTACGTCCCAATGACCTGCAGTCCTCAGTACTGTGGCTTATGGGCAATATTGAATATAAAGGAAGTTACGAGCTCATAATCCTGGTGCTGGCCGCCCTTATCATCATTGTTTTTTACAGCTGGAAACATAAGGAGCTGGATATCTACTTGTTTGGAGAGGAAGTGGCCCTGGCCTCAGGAGTCGATACCCCCCGCCTGAAACGGCAGTCATTTATCATAGTCAGTGTATCCACAGCAATCGTAGTGTCTATTACAGGAATGATCGGCTTTCTGGGCCTGGTGGTACCACACATAGTCCGGATGATATATGGTGAAGGCCACAGGAGAGCCCTATTACCTCTGCTGTTTATAGGCAGTGCTTTGATGACGGGGGCCATGATCTTATCACGCTACCTGGTACCGGGATCTATTCTGCCTATTGGAATGATCACTTCTCTGATAGGAGCGCCCTTTTTCATTATTCTACTGGTATCCCTGTACCGGTCCCGTAGCTGAAGGTGGCAGGCCCCGGCTTGATTAAAGTGTCTTCAGGATATAAAATATGCCTCATTATAATAAAAAGGAAAGCTTATGCCATCAATGGAATATCTGTTTGAACAAAAATTTAAAGTGCGGGATTATGAATGTGACATACAGGGTATTGTGAATAATTCGGTATATCAGAATTATATGGAACATACCCGGCATGAATTTTTACTGGATATTGGCCTGGATTTCGCGGAGCTCCATGACCAGGGTATAGACGCAGTGGTAGCACGTATCGAGATCGATTATAAATCACCTCTGAAAAGCGGGGATGAATTTGTGTGCCGGCTCTCTATGGAGAAACAGGGCAGCCTCAAGTACATCTTCTACCAGGATATCTATCGCCTGGAGGATAACCGCCTATGCACCCGGGGTAAAGTGATAGCTACTACCCTGGTAGAGGGACGTCTGGCGGTGGCTCCGGAGGTAGATGAGGTGTTCATGAAAGTGATCAATGGCGAGATCTAGATTCGAGAGCCCTGATTATTGCCGGAAGGCTCTTTTTAAGAGCTGCTCCTATACCGGGAGCAGATAAGCCCTCCAGTAAGGCCTGCGGTGAAACCCAGGTTCCGGTCAGGACTACAGGCCAAGAATCTGCATATACCAGATGAGTCTTTCTGTTTATGCGGTGACGGGTCACAATAGCCTGACTGTCCACAGTGGTGAATCCCTGTTTTATCCCGGGCAGTTCTGAGGCTGGGTAGACATCCCATAGTCCTGCTCTCCACATACCCTGGGGAGTCTTTCTGATCAGTATTTCCCCTGATGCATTGACCAGGCAGATCATTTCCTCATCGATGTATTGCCAGTCTTTCTTTTTTGAAGAGGGAGGATAGTGTTTTTGCAGATTTCTGCTATAGGCCTTACAGTGTGACCTGAGAGGGCACTGTCCGCAATCCGGGTTTTTATTGCATAGCAGGGCTCCCAGCTCCATCAGGGCCTGATTGATGTCCCGGGGTGGGAGGGAGAGCTGAGCCCCTTTTTTCACTATGATGTCTGCATAGCGCCACAGCCTCTTTTTAAAATCCGAACCCGAAACCAATCTCATGCGGGAAAATACTCTCTCTATATTGGCATCCAGTATGGGCACCGCCTGATTAAAAGCGATGGATAAAATGGCGCCGGCAGTATAGGGGCCTATACCGGGTAATTCCAGTAAGCCCTCTTTTGTATCAGGAAAGATCCCGGCAGCAGCGATGATGCCGGCAGTCTTTCTGATGTTTCTGGCCCGGCTGTAATATCCCAGTCCGGCCCAGTACTGCATGACCTCGTCTTCCGTAGCTCCTGCCAGGGCCTCTATATCCGGGAAACGGGTGATAAAGCGCTCAAAAAAAGGGATCACAGTGCTGACCTGGGTCTGCTGTAGCATGATCTCAGAGATCCAGACCTTATAGGGGGCAGGATCATCCCTCCAGGGGAGGACCCGGGCCTGCGCCTGATACCAGGAAAAAAGGTCATGGACCAGGGAATCCAGAGTGTGACTGTTCATAGGCACCTTTTTTCTTTATTTTAACATGTTATGCAGGTATAGAAAAATATGCGTGGAATTTTTCCGTTTTTTTTCTAAAAAATGTTACAATCACTTGTCTTAATAAGTATCAGGGAGTAAAAAATATGGAACAGGATAAGAAGTATCAGCAGGCCCGCAGAAGAGTAAAGGAGTTAAAAGGATTTTATATCCACGCTCTGAACTATTTATTAGTCAATGCACTGTTAGTGGCTATATATTTCCTTACCACCAGAGGGGATGTGGCCCATAATTACTGGTTTAAATGGCCCCTGATGGGCTGGGGGGTAGGCCTGGCTTTTCATGGATTGGCTGTATTTGGATTCAGAGGGTTTCTGGGTGAGGAATGGGAAGAAAAAAAGATCCGGGAGATCATGGATAAAGATAAAAAATAGTCTCTATTCACCACAATCCTGCTTCAATTCCAGACAGATTACTTGTCCCAATTTTGCGTGAAATCATAGTATGATATACAATAATTATCTGAATTTTATTTTACGAGGTATACTATGGACTCAAGAAAGTTTTTATTTACATCTGAATCTGTCAGTGAAGGGCATCCCGATAAGATCTGTGACCAGGTATCGGATGCGGTACTGGATGCCTGTCTGGAACAGGACCCTAACTCCCGTGTAGCTTGTGAAAGCTTCACTACTACCGGTATGGTGCTGGTAGGGGGTGAGATCACTACCAAGGCCCAGTTTGATTACCAGGAACTGATACGCGGAGTCGTCAAAAGTATAGGTTATGACCGGCCGGAATATGGCCTGGATTATGAATCCATGGCGTTTTTAAATACTCTGCATTCCCAGTCACCCGACATCTCACAGGGAGTGACTGAAGGCGATGGCCTTTACAAAGAACAGGGTGCAGGGGACCAGGGTATGATGTTTGGCTATGCCTGCACCGAGACCCCTTCATTGATGCCTGCACCTATTATGTATTCTCATCAGCTCCTGGAATACGCAGCCCAACTGAGAAAGGAAGGCAAGGTCTCCTGGATGCGGCCTGATTCCAAGAGCCAGGTGACTATCCAGTATGAAAATCAAAAACCCCAGCGTATTGATACCGTAGTGATTTCTCATCAGCATGATGAATCTGTATCCTACGATGAGATCAAAGAGACTCTTATAGAAAAGGTAGTCAAGCCCGTACTGGGGGACACCAATCTGCTGGACAGCGACACAAAGTATTTTATCAACCCTACCGGGCGTTTTGTGGTGGGAGGCCCTCATGGTGACTCCGGCCTGACCGGCAGAAAAATCATCGTAGACACTTATGGCGGAATGGGACGTCATGGCGGCGGAGCATTTTCCGGAAAAGACCCCTCCAAAGTAGACCGTTCTGCAGCATATATGGCCCGATATGCCGCTAAAAACATAGTGGCAGCCGGCCTGTGCGAGCGCTGTGAAGTAGAACTGGCTTATGCGATAGGTGTTCCTTATCCTGTCTCTGTTTTAGTGGATACCTTTGGTACAGCTAAGTTTCCGGAAGGACGTATCGAAGATGCAGTCAAAAAAGTATTTGACTTTACCCCTGCCGGTATCATCAGGACTTTAGACCTGAAACGGCCTGTGTTTAGAAAGACAGCATCTTACGGCCATTTTGGCAGAGACGAATTTACCTGGGAAAAGCTGGATAAAGTGAAAGAATTGCAGAAAGCGATCGGTTAGATTTTATCCGGGACCTGTTGTTTGATTTTTTAAAGGGCTTTTGCTAACACAGAAGCCCTTTTTATTTTTTTTAGGGTCAAAATTTCAGTATTAACAGGTCTGGTGTTGCTATAGGCCATATATGCACGATATTTATGGATTTACACACCTGGGTCTGTTTGAATTTTTCGCACTATTTCCCCCTCAGGCAATTGCAGTAAAATATGATATCTTGTATAATATGGGAGTGACTATTGGGAGTAGAGATGTATAACAGGAAAAAGAAACACGGCAGCACTGAGATAAAACCACACTACAAGCGGGATGAAAATGGGCAGGAGCAGGCCAATCCCGGCCAGGGCAGTCAGCAGCCTTCTCAGCGGAGTTCTCAGCAGTATTCACGTCAGGGTTCCCAGCAGGGTTCCCAGCAGGGTTCCCAGCAGAGTTCTCAGCAGAGTTCTCAGCAGAGTTCTCAGCAGAGTTCTCAGCAGAGTTCCGGGAATAATGATGGCCCATCTTCTTCTTCCGGCAATAGTCAGGGTGGAGAGCAGAGAAAGTTTAATCCTAATCGCAGAAAAAAAAGCTATTATTCCAGAGATAAAAACCGTAAGCCGGAGCAATCCTCAGGCGAGAGCAATAAACCGAATCAGGTACAGAGCGGCGGAGAAGCTAACCAGGGTGGAGAACCCAGAAAAAAAAGCGGATACTGGCAAAACCGGCGCCGTAAACAGAATCCTAACCGCAATAAACAAAATAACCCCAATAATCAGCCTCAGGACAGAAACAAAAACATCCAGAGAGAAATCCCTAAACCTGAATTGACCCATCCGGTATATCTTCCCGATGATATTCAGACTATGGATCCATTGGAAGATTCTATTTTGAAATTCAAAGTGGTGCCTGGCAGTGAGCCTGTGGAATCCAGGATAAATGATAATCCCGGTGACGAAGAAAGACTAAATGACCCGGAAAGTAATGAAGAATCTGCTGAAAAATCAGATATCAATGAACAGGGTCTGGACAGTGGTGCTATTTGCCCCATTTGTAACAGTCCCATAAAGCATCTCAATACTGCAATATGGCATAAAGAAGAAGGAACACCTGCCCATTTTGATTGTGTAGTCAAAGAGCTGGTCAAAGACCATAAAGAAAAGCTGGGAAAAAATCAGCGCATCTATTATGTGGGAGCAGGCAAATTTGCTATAGTCAAAGAGCAATTCGATAAACGGGGAAGACTCAAAAGCTACCAGATCATGGAGCGCATAGAGTATGAACGCGCAGAATCCTGAACGGGCCCGTAAACAAAAACTGCAGGGCCTCATCATAAAAAGTTCTCTGTTTGGAGAGGGCCATCGTCTTATTACTTTAATCGAAAAAGAAAAAGCCAAAGTAGATATCATGGCTTTTGGAGCCGGAAAAGAAAAAAGTTCCCGTCGTTCTGCCATATTGGCAGGCCATATTGTGGGATGTGAAGTCCAGCGCCGGGACCAGGACCAGATTTTTTCTTTACAGGACATCCATGTGATACAGAGATTTCCTGTTATGACTCAGGAATACCAGCGCATATCCTGGTTCTATCTGATCGCTGAAATACTGGATGTAAGCCTGGATCAGGATTCAGGTTTTTCGTCATACGATTTTTTGATAGACACACTCCGGGACCTGGATTCCAGTCCTGAACCGGGACTGTATAGCCTGCTGTATTTATTTCATTTTCTAAGAGAAGAGGGAGTGTTTCCCCATTATTCTGAGCATATCGGGGAACAGCTCAGGGAATTTTCACAGATCGAAAGCCCACCGGGTAGGGGAAGCCTCCGGTTCTTAAATGACTCAGAAAAAATTCAGCCTCACAGTTTCTGGGAAAAAAAAAGACTGTCTGCGGTGGTCATGCGGGAATTACTGGACCTGATCGTGATCACTGTACGGGTACATTTTCACAGGACATTGAGATCTATAGAGCTGATCCGCTTTTAATATCCTTTTTTTTCTTCAGGACATGGGGCGCATCTCCCCATTCACCGTAACCTACACTTTCCCCGGTCAGGCGAATACGATTATCCAGGCAGCTGATACACTGGCTGGCATTTTCATCTGTACAGGGTTTATCTTCGTACAGTTTATAATCCTCACGGTATTCTACAGGCGTGATGTTGGGCATGACTATATTGGCACCCGCTTCTATCCCTTTCTCCCTGCCCCGGGGGTCCAGGGCCTGAAGGGCGGTGGTAGCGGCAATATTGACATCCTGGAGAGTGAGACGGGTCACGGCTATCATCTTCAGGGCCAGCATAAATCTGTCTTCTTTCCCCAGGAGGGGCAGGGGGCTATGGGCCAGAGGGGTCTCTGAATGAGGGATATAAGGCCCCATCCCGATCATGTCCAGGTCAATCTCTTTAAAAAAGCGGATGTCACGAGCCAGATGCTCCAGGGACTGGCCCGGCAGTCCAATCATCACTCCGGAACCGGTCTGGTAACCAAGGTCCTTGAGATCCAGTAAGGACTGGATACGGGCCTGGTAGCTGTGATCATGGGGATGGAAAGTCTTATAGAGTTCTGGATCTGAGGTCTCAATACGGAGCAGATAACGATGCGCCCCTGATTCATACCATCGCTTATAGGTTTCCCTGGACTGCTCCCCCAGGGACAGGGTGATGCCCAGTTCGCCCCTGGTCTTCTGTTTTAACTGGAGCAGAATAGCGTCAATAAAGTCTATAAATTTTTGATCGGTCCTTTCCCCTGACTGCAGGACGATAGATCCATAACCCTTTTCCCAGGCCCAGGTCCCGGCTTCGATGATGTCGGCCTGGTCCATGATATAGCGGGCCACCTTATGGTTCGAAGAGCGGATACCGCAATAGTAACAGTCTTTGGAACATATATTGGAAAACTCCACAATACCCCGGTAATACACTTTATTGCCCACATTCTCCAGCTTACACTGGTAGGCTTTTTTAAACAGATCTTTGATGGCGGAGGGATCTGTAAGAGAGAGATAATCCAACATTTCCTGTATATGCATTGATAATCCTGTTATTTTGCTACGATTATGATAAAAGGAAAGCCCTGTCCTGTCAATCACAAGGTATATCAAAATAAATTTGACTTTAGTCTAAATAAGGTTAAAATGTTTTTATTGAGGATGTTATATGATGCTTTTAGCATTTGAGGAACTTTTTTATTCATTTACTATAATAACGGGAATAACTTTAAGTGTTATTCTCATTTTTCTGATGGCAAGATTTTACAAAGACAAGAGTTTGTTCTGGTATATACTCAGTTATGCTTTTATAATATTCAGTTATATCCTGGTATATCTTCATATCAATGTTTTAACGGATCCCTTATGGGAAAAATGCAGTATCATCGTTGCCGCTCTGGCCTACCTAAGCCTCACATACTTTTCCTTATTAGTAAAAGTCATCGGTAAGAAAACAGCCTATCTTCTGGCTATAATTTTTGTAGTATTATCCACACTTAAACTTTTTATTGCAGGTATAGCCGCCTGGAGTATGTTTGCCATACAGGGGATTTTTGTTCTGGCATTATTTATACTTTCCAGCATACGGTTTTTTAATCTGGGGAAAAACAGGCAGCAGTTGCTCATCTTTATCTTTGCCGCTATTTCCCTGTTTGTTCCTGTGGGCCTGGATACTTATATTTTTGATACGGGAAAGGATCTGCTTATCCTTCCCGGTAAGTATATGCTTACTACTCTGCATTTCGTACTGATGCTGTATTTAATATTGGGGAATCTGGAAATATTTAAACAAAGTAAAAGAAGAATCCTGAATATAGGTTTTTTAAGTTACCTGTTTCTCCTCTTTTTTACAGCCTTTGTCTATTTTATAGGGATATTTCACTGGGCCAGATATAGTCTTTCTATTATCAAGGGTATATTTCAAAGGGCTTTGAATGGTTTCAGTATGGTCACAATTCTGAAGATCCCCCTGCTGTTTTCACTGACAATTCTGGTGGTGAGTAGTGTCATAATACTAATATTGCTGGTATACATTATTAATCTGATGCAAAGAAACCAGCTCATTGAATCCGACCTGGTTTTTAACCGACAGATCTTTAAAAATGCAGGCAATCCTATGATACTATCGCAGGCTGCCCGGATACTGGAAATGAATCCCGCTGCTTTAACTCTACTGGGATATAAAGAGGATCAGGCAAGAGAGATTTATAAAAAAGATATTTTTTATGATCCGGAGCTCATACCTGAGGGAGAGGAGAAAATACAAACCGGCCTCAAACATCTGGATGGGCATAAGGTCGAGTGCCTGGTGCAGAGCAGCTCCTTTATTTCCCAGGATAAAAAATATGAGCTCTTTATCCTGGAAAATGTAGAGCAGATCCATCGTGAGCTGGCAGAGAGCCAGTTTTATAATAATATCCTGCAGGTCATGCTCTCTGACTCATCCTGGAATATGAGACTAAGACTGCTGTCTCAGCTGATGCGGTCTCATTTTCAATGCAGGGAACTGTTCATTGACCTGAAATGTTTTGAAGAGGTACAGACAGAGGGGATAATAGCAGTAAAATGGCTGGAGCAGAGTAATGAATTCTACCTGAATAGCCATGCTCCCATTGAGACCCAAAGAGAAGGTGAAGAACTGTTTTGTGTCTTAAGGCTGGGCAAAGCAAATGTGAATTATGGCTACCTGGCCATGGTGTTCCTGGAAAAAGAAGATACAGAGACACTGCAGTCTCAGCTGTTTACGGTAGCCTATCTGATGACCCAGTTTATCGAGGCTGATATACTCTACAATAAAGTGCTGGTATCTGAGCATAACTATAAGTCCCTGGTGGAAAATTCTCTGACGGGTATTTTTATTTATCAGGAAGGCCAGATCCAGTATGTGAATAATAAGTTCGGCCTGCTGACCGGGTACTTTGAACAGGATGTGATCAATAAGCTGCAACCTACGGATCTGTGTGAAAATAGTTTTGAAAAGAAACAGTTCAAGGCGCAGATCAGTGATATATTAAAGGGTAAAAAACAGAATTCAGTCATTACTTTTAAATCACACAGGACAGACGGCCAGGAAGCCTGGTTTTCGGTGTATATGGCAGGTATAGAATATAAAGATCATCCGGCGGTTATATGTAATATGCTGGATATATCCCAGCAGGTGGCGGCTACCCGGCAGAGAAAAAAAATGACAGACCTCCTTATCAAAGAACAGAGGATGACCACCATGAGAAATCTGGTGCGGGGTATCGCTCATGAATTTAATAATGTGTTTGCGATTATTAAAGGTTATGTAGAACTCCTGCAGGCTAAAAAAAACCGGGAGGTGCAGGATAAAGAGGATCTTATGGTGATAGCAGATACCGTCAAACGCGGCATGGAGATCGCCAATAGAATGCACATTTTCGTGAAACAGGAGAAACTGGAGATCAACCCTATTGACATAGACACTCTGTTTAAAAACATCCAGTCCTCTTTTTCCAGTATTATCCGCAGATCCGGGCATAATATTCAATTAAAACTGGAGCAGGCCAGTGCAGGTATCCAGGTCCTGGCCGATGAGTTTAACCTGGAGCATGTCCTTCATAATCTCTTATTTAATTCAATGGATGCAATACAGGAAAATGGAACCATCCTGATTAAAGCGGAGATCAGGGATTCTAAAGTCATCCTCATCTTTGAAGATGATGGTATAGGTATCCCCGAATCAGACATACGTTTCGTGTTCGATCCCTTCTATACCACCAAACAGGGGGAACAGGGTGCAGGACTGGGCTTATATATATGCCATGAGGTCGTTATCAGTATGAATGGAGAGATACTGCTGGAAAGTGAGCTGGGAAAATTTACCCGGATCACTATTATATTGCCGGCAGCCCAGAACGCTTGAGTAATCCCTGAAAATGCCGATTCTTATAATATAGCGGAAATAAGGAAAAAATTATGAGAATCTCTAATGATATCACCACCCAGCATCAGACTAATATGAAACTGCAGCAAGCCCAGAATCTCTCAGCTAAAGATATGAGTAAACTGAGGGATAAAGAATTAAAAGAAGTGTCCAAAGAGTTTGCTTCCTTGTTTATCAATGAATTATATAAGTCTATGCGAAAGACTCTGGATAATAAAAACTCCATGCTGGATGGCGGGGAGCATAAAGAGATGTTTGAAGATATGCTGTATACAGAATATTCCCGTATGACCGCGGAACAGGGAACAACCGGCCTGGGTAAGATGGTCTATGACTTTCTGAAAAGGTCCTGATCACTCTTCCATCAATAAAGAAATATCCAGGGGAGTGACTGTATGAGTCAGGGCTCCCATAGATACAAAATCCACACCGATCTCTCCTAAGGAACGCAATCTGTCCCCGGTGATGTTACCCGACACTTCCAGATATTTATCATCCCCGACAATGGCGACTGCTTTTTTGACGGTATCGTTGTCCATATTATCCAGCATAAGGATGTCGGCAGAGGTGTTAAGGGCAGCCCTGACCTGTTCCAGGGTCTCTACTTCCAGCTCTATTACCATGTCGGGAAATCTATTGCGGGCATTGGCAACAGCCTGTTCCAGCGAGCCTACCGCTCTTATATGGTTTTCCTTGATGAGTACCATATCATCCAGTGACAGGCGGTGATTATGTCCTCCCCCTTTGAGCACAGAGTATTTGGATATCTGACGCAGGCCCGGTATGGTCTTACGGGTATCCAGCAGCCGGGTGGGAGTGCCTTCCAGAAACTGCACCAGATTGTGAGTCCTGGTGGCAATACCGGACATGAGGCCCATAAAGTTAAGGGCTATACGCTCACCCAGGGTGATGACCGCCGGCGGACCGGAAATTTCCATGATGACATCTTTTATGTTTACAGCGTCTCCGTCTTCTACTTTTTTACTGATATGCAGAGCCTGGGTCGTATCTACCAGCTGAAATACCCGTACTGCAGCATCCACTCCGCAGACAATACCTGCCTGCTTGGCAATGATGCGGGCTGTCTTCGAGTTATTTTCCAGTGAGGAAAAAGTAGAGGCGCTGGTCACGTCTTCCTTGTGATTGATATCTTCATCGATAGCCATTTGTATGAGTGCATCCAGATGCTCTGTGTCAATATGATCCTGCCTGCGGGGAAAGTCTATGGGAGGCTTGGGCATAGGTCAGATCCTTTCGAAGATATAGTGACTCAGCACATCCCTGTCTACTGGTGACATACTGGTAAAGCGGATGGCGCAAAAGCGCTTTTGAAAGGCTACCACCACCCCATTGGCGATGACATCACGGGTATCCAGGATGAACTGCATGTTGGAGACTTCCATCCCTACTTCTATAGCCCCTTCTTCTACTGTACCCACCAGCTCCAGAGCGATCCCGCCTGCACTGATGTCTTTAATAGCACCCATGAGGAGCTGCATATTGGCAGGGGACCTGAATTTTATACTGACCCTTTGGGAGGCATCAGTAACATCAAGTGATACACGTACAAATTTTCTTTCCGGAGGGGCTCCTTTGCTTTTCTCATAGATCTGTGTGATATAGTTCGCTATGACTTCTTCACCGGCATTACTCTTGATAAAACCGAGGGCACCCAGTTGCAAAGCCTGAGTGATAGCCGCTTTGTCTACACTGCCTATCAGCAGTATGACGCCGATCTTTTTATCACCCAGCATAGAACCGTTTTTGATCTGTCCCATGGGGATAAAGACATCTCTGAAGTTTTCCTGGATCACATCAAAGACTACAATGTCGACATCATGTTCCAGGATGGACTCGCCCAGTTTATCCAGACTTTCCACATGATAGAGCGAGATCCCCTGGGGGATGAGGGCATTGACAAAGGTCTTGCGCACGTAATAGGATTCAGTATAGATGAGTACTTTCATTTATCACCCTTAATTTTGCTGTGCTGAGCAAAGTCCTGGAGCTTTTTAAGGACATTGGCGGAGATCTCCCGGGGGATTCCTTCCTGCTCCAGATCTTCTCTTTTAAGATTATTAATTATATCATAATGCAGAAATTTTTCTACAATTATTTGTTTTCTTTTTTTACCGATGCCGGGGATGTCATCCAGGGGGCTGGACAGGCTGTCTTTCTGTTTTAATTTTTTAAAAAAGGAATTGGCAAAACGGTGTGTCTCATCCCGGACTCTCTGCAGGACATGGAGAGCGGGGGAGTTCAGGGGCAGGACGATGGGGTCTGACTTACCCGGGATGTAGATCTCTTCGTTTTTCTTGGCCAGGGAGGCTACCTTGAGATCCAGGCCCAGCTCATCCAGAGCATCCAGGGCAGCATGGAGCTGGCCCTTGCCTCCGTCGATCAGTATAAGGTCGGGGAAGGCCTGTTCTTCATCCCTGAGCCGGCGATAACGCCTCCGTACGGATTCATGCATCATGGCGAAGTCGTCCGGGCTGTCCTTGGTCTTGATCTTAAAATGACGGTAGTTCTTTTTATCAGGTTCTCCCCCCCAGAAGGAGACCAGAGAGGATACTGCCTGTTGTCCCAGGATATTGGCGATATCGAAACCCTCTATGCGCATAGGAATGGTGTCCATGTTAAGGATCCGGGCCAGTTCCTGCAGGCCCACCGAGCTGTCCACTTTGGAGACCATCTGCTTGAGGTGAAGGGCGGCATTCTCGGAGGCCATGCGGCACAGGGAGATGTGTTTAGGGTCTTTAGCCTGGAGGACACGGGTCCTGGTATTTAACTGAGCGGCCAGGTACTGGTTGAGAGTACGGACTTTCCCCTTGTACTGGGGGCCTACTACGATGTACTGCTGGCGCCTGTCGGTCTCGGGGTAGTATTCCAGGATAAAGTGAGACATGACATCACTGAGCTCCTCCTCGACCTGTATACCGGCCGAATAGGACCGTTTACCTATCATCT
>CAZIAD010000036.1:0-35563 GCA_964537555.1 uncultured Brevinematales bacterium | reverse complement strand
ATATTTTCGAAGGATGTGATTTTCATAAAACACATCTCTGCGCACTTTGCGTCTTTGCGAGAGTCCTTCTTCTCAGATTTGTTATACATCCTGGTACTTTTGTTTATTTAGTTCTCTGCGTGCTTTTTTGGAGATCTTGCCGCCCCATTCGCGCCATTCTTTACGGTTCTCCTTCTCCTGTTCTCTCCAGATATCCAGATAGTCTGCCATGGGGCCTTCATTGAGAGGACTGTCCTCCATGCGATACAGTTCCCTGGCATCAGCCCGGGAGATAGACTTATGACTGATTGCCTTGATCTCAAATTTACGGTAAAAGTGATCCAGCTTGATAGTGAGTTTATCTCCTGCACCCACCATGCGGGCAGGTTTTACCTTCTCTTCGTTGACTTTAACCTCTCCGCTCAGGATAGCCTCATGGGCCCGGGTACGTTGCTTGAAAAAGCGGGCGATCTTGAGCCACTTATCCAGGCGCATCTTGTTTTCGGTCATATTCTTTCCTTATAACTGTTCCACAGTGTAGCCGGCCTGGGATAGCAGATCCAGGATACTGCCCGGCCCGCAGAAATGAGCCAGGCCCACGATCACAAAGTAATCCTCATTATCGTCTAGATATGTGAGGATCTTATCGGTCATGGTCTTATTTCTTTGAAACAGGAGATTTTCATAGAGTTGAGCCTGATTGGACAGGGCTTCACCAATATAATACTGGGATACCGAGGCACTATCCCCTCTTTTCCAGGCCTCTACCAAAGTATCCATGATCCTGATATTATTTTGGTTGGAATAAATACTGGTCCGGAGCATCTGTATCTGTTCCTCTTCACTTATATCTTGAAATACCTTCATCTGTTGCTGTGCTGTTTCCAGCTCCAGTACCGGTTTTTTGGATTTATTAAGAGTCAGAAAATGCATGTCGATCCCCAGATCAGGGCGGTAACCCTGATCCATAAGGAGCAGCATATCCAGGGTAGAGCTGACTGCCCAGGGATAAAGACGTTTTATTGTAAACTGAGGGACATGGTGACTTTCTGTGAGAGCTATGAGGTCCAGATAAGTCTGCTCATCGATATGTTTTTTGAGATTATCTCCCAGAGGATACATCATATGACTCATCATCTCTACATTATTCACTTTGCTGATATCTAATTCTACTACCAGGTAATCACTCTTAGTAAAGGCCCGCGACACGATATCGGGGAGGGGATACATATCAGGCCTGCCCACATGTATTGAGCCCAGGAAGTATACGGTATTTTTAGTTCCTTTTACTTTCCACAGGCTGTGTAGATTTTTTTGTACGGGCCGGGTGTTGGGATCACATCCACCCAGAAAAAATATTAATAATATCAGAAGTTGGCTTAGTTTGAGATATCTCATGTTGATTCCTTTTAACAGCTTGTATATATTATAGATATCAGGAGAGGAAAAATCAATGAAATCTGTTCTCCTGCTCCATTGATTTGACAAAAACCAGACTATCAGTGATAATTATTGAACTTAAATTTAAGGGGAAATGAATAATGGCAAAGAATGCTGAGTTACCATTTGATGAGAGCGAGATTGACACAGTATTAGCCCAGGATATTAATTTTTCTGGTACCATGCGTTTTTCAAAATCACTGATGATCAAGGGGAAGTTCGACGGTGATATAGACGCTACCGGACATCTTATTATAGGGCCCAATGCAGAAGTACGTGCTACTATCAAAGCCGGTGTGATCACCAATTACGGTACCATACACGGCAATGTCACTGCTTCTGAAAAGCTGGAATTGTTCAACAAAGCCAAGCTAAACGGAGACATCGAGACTCCGGATCTGATCATAGAGTCAGGCTGTATGTACAATGGAAAATGTACTATGACTAAGAAAGGTGAGAGCAGTCATTCCCATCAGCAGTCCGGTACTCCTCAGGGCAATCAGAATCAGCAGCATGGACAAAATCAACAGAATAAGTAAGTATAACCATTCATAAAAAAGCTCCGCATTTCAGCGGAGCTTTTTTTTATTGATATTTTTCCTGGTGAGCCAGTCCCCTGGCTCTGAGCATGTCATTGACATATTCTTCCAGTTTGCGCTCCATATCATGAGACAGTTCTTCAAATTTTAATCCGATGACACCGTGGGAAACATTCTTGACTATCCCCCAGAAATCTACCGAGGAATCATTTTTGTTTCCGGGGAATTTAAACTGGATGCGCAGAATGTCACCCAGTACAAAGATCTGCTTTACCTCCATGGCCACTCCTCCGCTGGAGATATTGATGATAGTCCCTTCTGATTCCATACCTTTTAAGGTATAGACCGCAGGTATCTGCACATCAATACGGGTTAGGCGAAGTCCTGCCCCCGATTCATTCTCTTCGTTTTTCTTCGGCTGATTGCCGCTATTATTTTTAAAGCTGTTTAACTGGTTTAAAAGATCTGAATCAGGCATTTTATCCTCCGGTATATAGGTGATTTTAAGACATTTTCCTGAATTTTTCAACTGCTTTTTCAATGCTCTCCAGGAAAAAAACATTGATTAGTTTATGGATCTTATTGAATCTGATCACATAATTAATATATTCTTTACTGCTCACAATGATCAGTTTGCGGGGATTATTATGCCCGATCACCAGCTTTTGGATAAAGCCTATACCCATGGAGTCAATATAGAATACCCGGGACAGGTCCAGGATGTATTTGCATTCCTGGGTCTCTTCTTCCTTATCCAGTATATCTTTTAGCTGATGCCGTTCCATCACGGATACCTGTCCCTCCAGGGATAACACCCGAATGTCATTGATCTGCTCGATGTTATATTTTAACATCACATCCCCTAGCTGAATAGATCCAGTTCCAGCTTGTCGTCTTCACCGGAATCCAGTTTTTCGATATTTTTCACCTGGTAGACCTTACGTTCTATATCCTTCAGCCTGCTTTCCAGGAGCTGAGATAATTTCATGCCTTCCTCATACAATTTGATGGCATCTTCGATGCCTGCCCCTTTCTCCAGCTCCATTACCACTTCTTCCAGTCTTTTCAGGTCATCTTCAAATTTATTTGCTGCTTTGGCCATTTCATCCTCACATTTAATTGTAGACTTGATTTAAAAAAAAAGAAAGGATTATTTACTGTTTTCTTTTCCTTTAATCGTGATCAGTAAAACTCCGGCCAGGATAATCCCTACACCCAGCCATTGCAGAGGGCTGAGTATCTCGCTAAAACACAGGACCCCACCTAAGACAGGCACTATGATAAAGTGAGAGGAAAAAGCGGGAATGATTCGAATAGCCTGGTCTCGTTTGTAGGCAAACTGTATGATCACAAAAGATAATACTGACATAATAATCCAGACATAAGCCCAGGGGCTCTGGAAAAATTTTACCTGATTAGCCTGCTCATAGACATTGGACACTTTTTGAAAAAGGGTCACAAATCCCCCGGTCGCTCCCCCGAAAGCCCCTATGATTATCCCCATGAGGTGGTCTTTTTTATTAAAGATGATGATGAGGGCAGTATAGACTACAGTGATGATACCGATGTAGATATACAGGTTTTTATAGTTGATGACAGCCTGGCTTTCGACAGAAAACAGTCCGATAAAGACTCCCCCCAGCAGTATAGTCACAACCCCCAATATTTCCTTGAGCGTGACTTTTTCTTTCATAACAAAGATAGAAAACAGGGTGAGTGAAGCCAGGCCGGAGCCGGCCATAGCGCCTACTAAGGAGGCGGAACTGCGATTTACTGCCATGACCGTGAAGACCACTGCACCGCTGTTCATGATCATACCTATTGTCCAGATAAACAGATTTCGCTTTTCTTTGTTGAGACCGATCTTCTGAATGGCCTGTCCCACGTTGATCATGGAGCTGCCGATAAAAGCCAATAATGTTGCCACTAACATATGTACCTCCCAGGTAGAGAATATTTTAACCATAAACCTCATAATTTGCAAAAAGCAGCCATATAAGCTAAAATATTATTCCTTAAATGTGAGGAGAGGTGACAGAGTGGTCGAATGTGCTCGCCTGGAACGCGGGTGTACCGCAAGGTACCGAGGGTTCGAATCCCTCCCTCTCCGGATACTAAGCAGGCCTTCCCCGGAAGCCTGCTTTTTTTTATGGGGGTGTCTTGATGTCAGAAAAAAATCTGTTGAAAACAGATCTGAAAGAGTGGTCCTGGCTCAATGCTCCGGCTGAAAAGTCACAGGATAAAAATGAGGGAAAAATGTGCTTTGCCATGGATGCTCCTACCGACTTCTGGCAAAAGACCCATTACGGAAACTATTGTGCGGATAATGGGCATTTTTTCAACAGGGTGCTGGCCTCTGACTTCAGCATCAGTACCCGATTAATACTACATCCTGCGCATGAATACGATCAGGCTGGGCTCATGGTGCGACTCTCTTCCTGGGACTGGATCAAAGTATCATTGGAATTTAACCCGGCTGGACCTTCCTACCTGGGCTCAGTAGTGACCCAGGGAGGCTATTCCGACTGGTCCTACATCGAGTGGGACGGGAGCCATAGGGAGCTGGGATTTCGTATCATCCGTAAGGCAGGAGATTTCACCTTACAGTATAGTGCAGTGGGGCAGGGCTGGAAAGACCTGCGCTTCTGCCATTTGCTGGCAGACAATGCCAAGACTGCACTACTAGCCGGCTTCTATGGGGCCAGCCCTCAGAAAACGGGCGGGTCGGTAGATTTCATTGACCTGGAACTGGAACAGGCCCAGCCTCAGCAAAAACAACTTCATAAATAATCAGTCTTTGACAAGGATGGTGCCGCAGTCTAAACTAAGGTATAGTGGGAGGATAATATGAAGCATTACATCTTTATCATTACTGTGATTATTGGGATAGCGCTTATCTCCTGTAGTGTTAGCCCACCTGAGCCGGCAGGACCAGGTGATACCAATGCTGCCTATGTAAAGAGCTGGCAGAGATTGAGTAGCAATTTTGTGTCGGAATCCAATGGAACCGGAACAAAGATCAGAATTTTTAATGATGAAATCTATGTCTCCTTTCAGGACGACATTTATGCTAATCATTTAAGTGTAAGAAAATATAACGGAGTGGACTGGATTGAGATTGGTGGAGATCTTTCTACAGGCCTAGCATATTCTTCTGACATGGAGATTAGTCAGGATGGCACACCTTATGTAGCCTATTCCGATGGATTCCCCGGACCCGCTGTCTTGCAGAAAAAAGGAGAGATATTCTGGAGTGAACTTCAGGCCAGTAATGACATAAGTTCAGCTAATGTAGCTAATATCTCCCTCGGTATCTGGTCCAATGAAGCACCTATAGTTGCCTTTAGTGATGGATCTGCAGGATCTCGCCTGACAGTCAGTACTTATGTTCCCAACCTGGGAATTTGGTCTAACCTGGGTGTGAGTGGATTCACCTCAAATAATATCGGTTTTACAGATACAAAGGTCATTGCAGAAACCCTCTATGTTGCCTATGAGAATAATCCCGGTACTTCCAGCTTTTGTTCTCTGGTTAAATGGAATGGCTTGGAATGGGAGTTTGTGGGAAATCCTTCCCTGAGTACCGGAGGCCCAACCAGATATATCAATCTTGGTTTTTATCAGGACAGGCCCCTGGTTTCATTTATTCAGGCTGACAATAGTGTCCATGTCAGGCAGTATAACGGTACCAGCTGGTCATATCTGGGAAGTGTATTCTCTACCGGTAGCAGTATGGCCTATCTGGAAATGAATACAGAATTTAGCCCCCTGTTAGTGTGCCCGGATGAAGATCACAGTAATTATGTTTCCGTCTTTATCTACTCCAACAATACCTGGACCAACCTGGGGCCCCGGGGGTTTAACGGCCATAGCTCGGCTCATACCAGTATCGATGTGGACAGCCTGGGAAATGTCTATGTAGCCTTTCAGGACCAGGTCAGTAACCGGATAGATGTGTGGGTGTGGAGGTAAGTCAATAGTCGATGGTCGATAGTCGATAGTCGATAGTCGTTTATTGATAGAAAAAGCGGAGCATTTTTGATGCTCCGCTTTTTTATTTGGAAAGCTTTTATCTATGGATTTACATACTGACTCATGAATATCAGACTGCTCTTGGCAGGTATGGTGATATTGGTAGCCGTTCCCGGAGCATTAAATGAGGATAAGCCAGTAGTAGAAATAGTGTTTGTTACACCATTACACATGACATACCAGGTGCCGGTATTGGGAAAAAGGACCCCATACACTTTGGCGGAAGAATTATAATTATTCAGGATCACGAAATTGTTATCTCCACTAACGGAGTAGTATTTATAACCAATCAATCCTGCACTCCAGTCAGTCTGCCAGGAGAATTTTGATGGATCTGGAGAGTTTATGTTTAAGTGCAGTGCAGCATGATTTTTTCGGAGCTTAATCAGATTAGCATAATAATTATACAGATCTGCGTGTGTACTGAGTAATGACCAGTTGACCAGGTTGTTAGCTTCGTCAATACCATCTCCTGTAGGAGGATAGTTCCCATAATGCAGGCGCATGAACTCGTCACCCATCCAGATCATGGGGACACCCATGGCGGTGAGGAGATGAGTGGCTGCTACTTTGACTTCCTGTTTGGTGGCACTCTTACGGCCAGCCAGGGTTCCTTCATCATGGGAGGAAAAATAATTGATCACATCTGCAGGCTGATGCCATCCACTACCGTCAGAGTAATAAGTGACTGAACCTAGTTGAGATGAATTTCCATAGTCTACTGCATCCCAGACAGCATATTTATAGCCGGTACCCCATGAGGAGATAGCCGAATAGCTTTCTGTAGTATTATATGACTGAATGGCAGTGTTACCACTCCCACTGAATTCTTCAAAGATAAAGTATCTGTCACTATAACCGTTATTCTGCAGGTCTGCTACCATTTCTATGATTGATTCACTATCGATATTTTCCGTAGAGTCAAATCGGAAACCATCTACATGAAATTCGTCCAGCCAGTATTTCATATTGTCTGAGAAAAACTTTTGGGTCAGGGGATTACGCATGTTAATCTTATTACCCCATGGTGTGCCGGCAGGATCAAAGAATGTATTATTATCGATAGTCCACAGATAGTTGTTATCATTGGCTGTGTGATTATAGACGACATCCAGGATCACTGCTATGCCTGCCTGATGCAATTTATCTATCATAACTTTCAGATCTCTGTATGCAGCACCGTTGTTTTTATTGGTGGAAAGCGAATTCTCAGGGGCAAAATAGCCTGAGTTATTATAACCCCAGGAGTACCAGGATCCTGCCCATTCCTGAATAGGCATGATCTCTATTGCATTTACACCAAGATTGGTCAGATATGCTATTTTTTCTATCAATCCGGTATATAATCCTCTGTGAGTCACTAAGATCGAACTATCATCACGGCTAAAATCTTTAACATTTAACTCATATATGATCAATTCAGCCTTCTGGGGTTTGATCCATCCACTGTCAGACCATAGGTAATTTGTGGATACAATAATACTGTTTTCATGATCTCCATCGTTAAAAGCCCGTCCATAAGGGTCTCCAAATAAAGAAGAATTATTGAGGGAAAATTTATAATTATCGTTAATAGAAACACCCGTGATTTTAGCCCACCAGAGCCCGGTGTTAGGATCAAATTTTAAAGGATTAGCACTGGCATTCCAGCTATTCATAGTTCCAGCCACATTCGCACTGGTGGCTCTAGGCCCGAAAATAGAGAAAACATAGCCTCCACTGACCGGGAAGGCGCCTGGGTAGATATAATCTGAATCAAATCTATTAGTCATATTATAGGGTGCATTGGATAATTTTGTAACCAGAGTTGATACACTACTGAATACATTGTAATTATATGACATGACAAAATTAGTCAGGGGTACTGCACTTGCATTTTGACTTATTCCTCTTTGTACTGTCTCCAGAGCTATTGCATCCTCCCAGACAGTCCCATTATCATTAAATTTGAATCGGTATGTAGCCGCTGAATTAACAGCTACTTCAAATCTTTCAAAGTCCCATGAATTAAAATTCTGATTACCACTGGAATGGATAGTCTGACCAGTACCCCCCTGAGGCCAGAACCACATTTTTGGAGAATTATAGGCATATCCATTGATAAAAAATATGGTGATGGGATTATACTGAACCACACTGATATTGGTATAACGTGAAGCACCCAGATTATCTTTTACAGTGACTGTGATGTTTTTAGACCCCAGGCCCATTGATGGGGAGATCTTATTAGTAAATATACTACCCGTGGTATTGATCATCACATTGGATGGATTATCGCCTATAGTAGAGGCAGAAATGTATGCGGTTGAGATTCCATCAGCATCACTAGTATCAATAGCTATAGCATAAGACCTGCCATTTGTTACTCCGGAAGAGACTGACACTGATAGTATCACCGGGAGAAGGGTACCGACTATAGACAGATTATTAGTGTTGGAAGCGGAGGCGTTGTCATTATCTACTGCAATAAAAGTCAGATTGTAGGTTCCTGGATCCAGATTGGGACTGGTGATTGTAAGAGTGAAGTTATTATCATTGGCCTGCAAGTCTGCTCCGTTGCCATCATCCTTGAAGAACATATTGGTCAGGCCCAGAGAGGATCCCAGCATATATACCTGACTGATAGTACCATCACTGTCGGTGGCTCTTAAAGTAATGTTGACACTGTCTCCACCGTAATTGGTGACTGAAGATCGGGATAGTGTTAAACTACTGATCGTGGGAGCTAAGTTAGGTTCATCCGTAATATCCGGCGTTACCGGACATCCGCTGAACAACCCTATCATCAATGCTGTAAGTGAAACAGCCATCACCATTCTCTTCATAGTATCCTCCACTTTTAATTACATTATACCATAATTTAACCTATATCAGTCATTTGTCAAGGTCATTTGTGTAAATATGTACCTGAGTCACAAAAAAAAAGCTGCCTGTATAAAACAGGCAGCTGCTTATCAAGAATCTAAGTTTAAAGCTTAAAAGAGATTCCTACTACAGTATAGGAGGAATAGACTCCATAATAGCTGTATTCAGCAAACAGAGAGACATTGGGGCTCAGGAAATAAGCGGTTCCGCCCAGAGTAGAGAATCCGAAGTTTCTATAAGACCCTCCCAGATAGCTATAATAGGTAGTCCAGTATGCAGGGGTTGTAGTGAAACTCAAACCAGGACCCCAGTAAAAGTCCAGGTTTTTCAGGAAGTCAATGCCGATATTGTTCAGTCCAAAATGCAACATGAAATAAGCACCTGCTCCGAAAACACTGTAGGACCCGCCAAAACCGATGATACCACGGGCCATCAGTCCCCAGTCCAGTCCCCATCCCGGGACGATCTTGAATTCACCAAAGTTGATGTCGATACCCGGTAAGAGTGTGATAGTGGCATATCCGAAACCTGCTCCAACTGATATAGAAAAATCGCCTGGCTCATAATGCGAGTTTGCTTCCCCGAATAAAGGTGCAGCCATACCCAAAACCGCTACTAATGCTACAACAACACTAATCTTTTTCATACATCCTCCTAATATTTATCATTAATATTACATCTGTTTAAGGCAAATATCAAATAATATGTGCAATAAAAAATCCCCCGGGAGGGGCCGGGGGATGAGGAGTATCTTGAGCCGGCCTAAGCCAGCATTTCCTGTAAATGGGGGTCTTTCTTTTTCTGCTTTTTTCTATCTTTGAAAAAATGGATAACATCTTCCATAGAGATAAATTTTTTATGCTGGTAGGCTTCAAATACTGACTGTACCTTAGCCAGGTCGGCCGGGGTATCTACGGTGACCAGGTGATCAGGGGCATAATACAGGCCGGTTGCGGTGGGTTCCATGATCTTAAAGGCAGCTGGATGTTTATAGATGTAGGGGGTGACATGCTCCTTATCATAGCGGATATGGGCCATGTCATGGGCCATGCGCAGGGCTTCCATGGAGATGACTTCCACACCCATGCCCAGGGGTATACCCAGATAGTGGGTCAGGTCAGCATCCGCATCCAGATGCAGTTCTACGGCCCGGTCCAGGAAGTCAGGACAGACCAGGGGATTGTCTCCCGTAGCCCGTACCACCACCCGGCTTTGTGAGGCCTTGGCCGCCAGGTAATAACGCTCCAGCACATTTTCCTTAGATCCTACATAAAAACGTACCTGGGGATAATCAGCCAGAACATGACGGAGGGGGGCAAAGGAATCTTCAGTAGTAGCAATGATGATATTCCGTACTGTCTCAGCCAGGCTGATACGTTCTACTATATGACAGATCAGGGCTTTGCCCTGTATAGGCATCATGACTTTACGGGGCAGGCGGGTAGAGTCCAGCCTGGCCTGAATGATTACGTCTACAGCATGTTTCATAATTATCCTCCCTCTGTGACTAATTGTAGTCTTTATTAACGGTGTGGAATACCGTTGAGTCGTCTATAGGGTATTCCGAGTTTTTATTGGCTCTGGCACTGTTTTCTCTTATCGATCGGATCAATCCGCCCAGCTTGTTCCAGCGCAGGCTCACCAGGAATAACAGAGCCTGTTTCCAGATACGCTGTGCTCTGCCCCGGGTAGCCCCTTTATCAGTGATATTGGCAAAGTTGAACAGGAGATAGTCGTTATTGTTAAGATCCTCACGTATATCCTCGGGAGCATCGGACAGGAGCTGCACTTTGAATTTTTCACCCTGGAAAATGAGCAGTCCCTCTTTCCACAGGCGGTATCCCAGTTCCAGAAGCAGAAACTGCCTGTCCTGATAGTCACTGAGATCTATCTCTCTTTGTAAAAACACCTTTTTACTAAGGATAAAACAGGGGACTTTGGGGTAGAGAGAGGTCATGGCTGAGCCTTTGAGGATCACGGATATGGTGTCTATAAACCCCTGCCTCAGACTGGCTTTGACCAGGTTGGGGATGGCTTCATTATGTTCATTGACCATACGGGGTACCAGGGCGCCGAAGCTGCTCTGGGTAAAGTAGGATCGGAGCAACACCAGGTCCATTTGGAGCAGCTTACAGGACTCATCCATAAACAGAATCTGCTCGGAGAGGCTCTCCTGTATGATGAGCTGCATAGCCTGCCAGTAGGATATTTCCTCCTGGGGCAGGAGTACCCGCAGGGCCGGGAAGTTATCCATCAGTTTTTCATATTTATAGCCTTCCCGGTCCATGTTGACGATCAGGAGCTCTATCTTGACTTCACTCTTATTGACATAGGTATACAGGGAGTTTATCGTATCCACCGGATCTGAGTGCTTATTGATGATAAGGGAGATGGTGAGATCAGTCTGGACTTTGTTACCTGCTTTGCGGACTGAAAAATTAGATAATTCAGTATAGACGGGAATACCCAATAGTTTCTCCTGTTTTGTCGTATTATGTATATCGGAAGTTTACGGGGACGGTTAAGTAAAATTGGAGTTATTTCACGTATAGTATATAATTAAGTAATGACCGCAAGGAGATAGTTGTGAATAAAATAAGAGTCTTTTTACTGCTTTTGGCCTTAAGCATCCCTTTATGGGGGGATAGTCAGCCCTACGTGAAGTATGGTAAATACACCCCCGGGCAGGTAGTCATTCTGTTCGCGGACAAGGTCAATGTACGCAATGCCCCTGACCCGAAAGCCCGGATCATGGACCGGCTGCCCATAGGTTCCCGGCTCCAGATCCTGGAGGAATCCGCCCAGGCCTATACATTTAACGGCTATACTGAGTCGTGGTATAAGGTAAAATACCCCTGTACCTGTGGTAAAAAGATCGATGAAGGCTATATATGGGGGGGCATGCTATCCAAGGCCGTCATTATTAAAAAAAATGGAGACCGGGCAGTACCCCAGGCTATCCTGATAGGAGCGGTGGGCAAGTCCAATGACAGCACCATTATGGAAGCCCGGTATATTGATGATATGACTATCCGCTCCAGTGTACTTTTTAAAGGCCTGGATATGAGTTTTAACCAGAGTTTTTCCTACTCTCTCAGTGCCCGGGCCCTTCCCCGGTCCTGGTTTAAAAAGGAATTGGAGCTTGTCCTGGTGGATTTTGTGTATGAAGCCTGTGAATATCCTATGGGAGAAGTACTGCTGGTTCTGGACGGGGACCAGATCAGGTACGGATTTAGCAGTTACCGCGCCTTCTCTGAGTTTGGCAAGGCTGATTTCAGGTATATCTGGCCCCGGGATAAGGAAGGAAAAAAAGATACTGTCATAGTAGAGTCAATAAGTATCGACTATGAGGCTGCTACCACTAATACCAGCCGGGAAGAGTATTTGTGGCAGCAGGGAAAGTTTAAAAAAATCGGGGAATGATTACACTTTTTCCTTCATAATTAGGGTATTATAATGAGAAACTACTTTAAAAAATCTTCTTACCGTGTTATATTTAATAAACGCGATGGTACAAAATATACCCGGGGGGATCTTTTGAAAATTAGGATCAGTTTATTATTCAGTCTCATTTTCATTCTGGGAGCCTGCAGCCTGGGGCCCGCTCCGGCTAGTGTAGATACTACAGCTCCCGTGCTTACCATACACAGTCCCTGGTGGGGCCAGCAGCTTCCCACTCAGTATACTCTCAGTGTAGAGGTGGATGAGCCGGACTGTGAGATCTTTTATTCCATCAGTTATTCTTCCTTTACCTCGCTGGGTACTATATCAGGCCAGGGAAATTTTATTTTGAATCAGCCTTCCGGACAGAGTAATATCATACGGGTATACGCCGTTGATCCATCCGGGCTGCATTCTCTTACCAATAATATGCTCATTGTCTGGGCAGCTGTCCCGGGTGTTTCCATTACTGCTCCCCATTTTTATGCCTTGTACAACGGTGCCAGTATCGATATCACCGGAACCGCATTTGTGGACAGCCCTGGCGCTATCCTGGATATCTCACTCAGTACTGACCAGGGCAGCAGCTTTTTTACTATAGGGAGTGTGGCCGACTGGGTCTACAATATTCTCCTCAATGAAGGGACTAATCATATTCTGGCCCGTGTGGTCTCCAGTGACTACAAGACCAATTATTCCTCTGCTGTCACTTATTTTGTGGATAACATGACACCTATGCTTAGTATCACTACACCTCTTTCCGAAACAGTGACCAGTGACTCCACTTTTACCCTGAGCGGTACCGCCTGGGATATTGGGCTGGCCGGGATTAAAAATATCAGTATCTCCATTGACGGTTCCGCATATAGTCCATTTTCCATTTTGAGTAACTGGTCTAAAACTATCACCCTGCACCCCGGGGCTAATCAGATCGATATCATCGCCCGGGATAACGCCGGCAATGTCTCCGGTGTGGAGACCAGGATTATAAATAATATGATCATTGATAAAAATGGTATGGCTAATGATCAGTTCGGCACCAGTGTCTCAGTATCCAGTAATGGCCGTACTATGGCCGTGGGAGTCCCCTCAGCCATGGCCAACAGAGGATATATAGCCATCTTCGAGATGCAGTCGGGTAAGTGGGTACAGGTCGCTAAAAAGACGGTATCTGTCATATCGCCTACCAACTACCTGGGCAGTATCATTGACCTGTCCGCCGACGGGAATACCCTGGTAGCGGGAGTACCGGCTGTCAAGAGGGCCTTCATCTTTGAAAAAGGGAGCGGATGGACTAATGGCACTGAGACGGTACAGCTGTCCTCCCTGTCGGTAAATCTGCCAGACCAGTTTGCTAAAAGTATATCAGTGAGTGGCAATGGAAGTACCATTGCCCTGGGTACCCCTCTTTTCTCCAGCATTTTTCCAAACCAGGGCGCGGTCCTGATCTATACCCGTCCCACTACCGGCTGGACCAATATGAACCATGCCTACCAGCTTATCCAGGCTTCCGATGCCGTAGGCGGGGAGCAGTTCGGTACCTCTGTCTCGATATCGGCTAATGGCAAGACAGTAGTAGCCGGGGCCCCTTTTGCAGTCCTCACCCAGGGTGCACTCTATGTGATCACCAATTTTAATATCAGTTCAGCATCCATTAAGCTGAATGGTAATTCTTTGTTGCCTAATTCCTACTTAGGTATGTCCTGTCATATCGCCCCCTCCGGAGGGGTAATATTCGGAGGAGCCAGGGGATTTAACTCTGATACCGGAAAAGTACTGGTCTACACCCCCGGTACCGATGCTAAATGGTATCCGGGCGGGCAGGTCGCCGATCTCGATTCTCCTTTTAGTTCCGGAGCCAGAATGGGCAGTGCGCTAAATTCGGACTGGTGGGGGACTGTATTACTGGCAGGTGCGCCGGAAAAGCAAATCGGTTCTTTTAATTTACAGGGAGCGGTCTATCTTTTTCAGAGACAGGGCCCTATATGGGCTAGTCAAAATTTAAGTCATTACTATGTTGATAGTTATGGAAAAGTAAATGACTATTTTGGCAGTTCAATCGGGGTGGACAAAGAAGCCCGGAATATATATGTAGGGATCAAAGCAGACTTTGTAGTTTCAAACACGGCCCAGGGTTCAGTATTTCATTATACCAGATAACAGCCTGCTGTAAACCATCAAAGCCCGTCCCATCCGGATGGGCTTTTTTAATTCCTTTAAGCAGTCTTCCGGCTCAGCATCTCCTTGATGTTCTTACGGTGGGTATAGAGGATGAGAGGGACTACCGCCAGGGTAAATCCCAGTATGATGGGACGCCGGGGCGCCAGGAAGAATGTGGCCAGGGGCAGGCTGATAGCCGCAAAAATGGACGCCAGGGCTACGATCTTTCGGCTGACATAGGTGAGCAGAAACACCACCAGGGCGACCAGGGTAGGCAGAGGGGCGATAACCGCAAAGGCTCCGGCTCCGGTAGCCACTCCTTTACCCCCTTTGAACTTCAGGTAGACCGGAAAGATGTGTCCCAGCAGAGCAGCTGCCGCAGTGAGGAGCATAGCAGCATCACTATTCCAGCCCTCTATACCCCAGATACGTACCAGAAATACCGGCACGGCACCTTTTAAGCCGTCCAGCAGGAACACCGGTACAAAGCCTCCCCAAAAGCCGAACTGACGGCTTACATTGGTGGCACCGATATTACCGCTGCCGGTCTGTCGTATATCCACTCCCCGGATCAGGGAGTAGATCAGTCCGAAGGGTACAGAACCCAGCAGGTAGGCTCCCAGCAGAAGGAGCAGGAAGGTATAAATATGAAGCATATTTTACTCCACTACGATCTTTTCAAAATCGATAAATCTATTAAACAGGCTGTCTATGTGAGAGAGCAGCGCGATCCGGTTGTCACGCACCGCCGGGTCTTCATCCATGACCATGACCTTGTCAAAGAAGTGATCTACTGCTTTACGGAATGAGGTCAGTATAGCCACACAGTCCTGGTAAGCCCGGGCGGCCAGTTTATCATTAAAGGTCTTCTGGTTCTTTTCATAGAGGGCATAGAGTTCCTTCTCAGCATCTTCCCTAAAAGTCCCGGGTACTATGCTTCTACCATTTTGCCCCTTCAGGATGTTTTTAATACGCTTAAAGGCCACCGCCAGATTGGCAAAATCATCAGAACTGCGGGCCTCATGAATAGCGCTGATGCGCAGATAGGAATCATATATATCCGATATATCATCGGTAATACCGGCTTCGATCTCATCGTAGTTAAACCCGTACTCCTTGAGTACTGTCTTGATCCGGGTAGTGATAAAGTCCAGAATGGCATTTTTAAAGTCGTTCTGCTCTATAGTCAGAAAGCCCTTGTACAGGCCGAATATGTCATCAAACAGATTACTGAAATTGAGGTGCATTTTCTTCTCGATCAGGATGCGTATCACCCCCAGGGTCTGCCTGCGCAGGGCAAAGGGATCCTTGGACCCGGTCACCCACTTTCCGGTAGCATACATGGAAAAGAGATTGTCAATGCGGTCGGACAGTGAGGCCAGCAGGCCTTCATCATAGGAGGGCAGGGCATCCCCGGAAAAACGGGGGTAGTAGTGCTGTTCCACCGACAGGGCCACTGATTCTTTTTCCCCGTCATAGGTGGCGTAATAGCGGCCCATGACACCCTGGAGCTCGTCAAATTCTCCTACCATACCAGTGACCAGATCGGCCTTGCAGAGGTCTATGGCCCGGTGGGCATCGGGTAGTACCCCCTTCATGTTGAGCTGCCCCGCTATATGAGAGGCCAGTTTTTTCATACGTTCGATCTTGTCCAGCAGTGAGCCCAGCCCCTTGGCAAAGGATACCTGCTGCAGCTGGGGGATCTTGGCTTCCAGTCTGGTCTTACGGTCTTCATTATAAAAGAATTGCCCGTCGGAGAAGCGGGCCCGAATCACCCTCTCGTTTCCCTTGACCACATTTTCATTGGGGTTGATATTGGCCGTGATGAGAAAGCTATTGATGAGCTTGCCGCTCTTTTCTTCTTCCAGAGGGATAAACATCTGGTGGTCTATCATCTCAGAGATCAGCACTTCTTTGGGCAGGTCCAGGAATTCCGCTTCAAACTGTCCCACTGTGATCTGAGGATATTCGGTGAGGCTGACCAGAGTGTCCAGGAGGTCATCATCCAGTAGGGCCCGGGCATGCATACGCAGTGCCGCCTTTTCCACCTTATCCCGGATAAAACTGCGGCGTTCCTCATGATCTACTATCACATTCTGTTCTTTTAACAGGTTTTTATATTCCAGAGGGTTATCGATCATAAAGGCCTTATTCTGATTCAGGATGCGGTGGCCGTGAGAGCTGTGTCCGGACTTGATGTGGGCCACTTCCAGAGGGATGATTTTTTTATCCAGAATACATACTATCCAGCGCAGAGGCCGTACCCACTGATCAGGACGATCCGCCCATTTCATGACCTTAGGAAAGTGCAGGCCAAAGATCAGCTCTTTAAACAGGCCGGGCAGGATATCGGTGATCTTTTCCCCGCCGGAGCTGATATTCACTACTACGTATTCACTGCCCCCGAAATCCTTGGTACTGACATCGGACAGCTCACACTGGCTGCCTCTTAAAAACCCTTCCAGGGCTTTGGTAGGCTTCCCGTCTGCATCATAGGCCTTATCCAGGGAGGGGCCTTTTTTTTCTATGGTGTTATGACGGGTCTTCTCCTCTACATCCGTGAGCTGCAGGGCCAGCCGCCGGGGTGTACCGTAGACAAATATCTTGCCGAATTCCACACCTGCCGCCCCCAGCTTTTCCAGGGCCAGATCCTTGAACTGACGGATAGTATCCAGTAGTATGGCGTGGGGGATCTCTTCGCTGCCCACTTCCAGTAATAAGTTTTTAGCCATGTGTGACTCCCTGAATTGATGAGATATTATATTAGAAAAGGCCTTAAAAGTCAAAGACAGGGGTTTTCTGAAGGGCTGGTTCTGGGAAAAATAATAAAGCCTGTCCTTTTATAATGAGGATGGCCCCCTAAAGCCCTGGAAAAACGGTTTAGGGAGTATCTCTGTATGCATAGCGTGGACACCGCTCTTTACGCCTACAGGAAATGTTGCCCTTTCAGTCAGGGCAGGGTACCCTGCTCCCCTGTACAAGAAGTTTAGAGACAGAAGCCACCTCCTTGTGCAGATCATGGCACTGTGATTGCAGTTTTTCTGCTGCCTACCTGGGATATTGGAACCCTGCCTTATTTTATGGTGATCTCAATATTTTCAGTGTTAAGACTAAGATTGGTATAGATGATCTTTCTTTTGTGGACACTATCCTAAGCCCTAACTACTTGACGAAAAGCTTAATCAATGTAAAAATGGTAAAGAGACACAGCTGGGAGAAAAAAGTGGGAAGAAAAAAGTTTAATCCGGAGGACGACAGCAGCCCTGCCAAGATCCTGGAAGCAGCCGAACAGATCTTCGCTGATAAAGGATTCTATGGAGCCCGGGTAGGGGAGATAGGAAAGGCTGCCGGGGTCAATCCGGCTCTTCTGTACTATTACTTTAACAGTAAGGAAGAGATTTTACACCGGATTCTATCTCAGGCCATAGAAGAGACTAGTGCTCTTCTGGAACATCTGTTTAAAGAGATCAAAAACCCGGAATCCATTAATGAGACCTTACTGGATAATATACTTGATCAGATCATTAATTTTTTTCAGGCAAAATCCCGTATACTTAAGATTATGCTGGTAGAGATGATGCAGGCGGATCAGAAAAACGATTTCTTCATGGAATTTCTTACTCCGCTGTTTGATAAAGTCGAACAAAAACAGCAGGAAATGGCTGTGTATAAACAGGACCATGCATCATTTCGCGCACATATGTTTTTTAATCTGGCAGCCCCTTTATTGTTCTATATTACTATGGGAGAAAAATGGGCTGAGTTTTCCGGATCTGATCTGTCCACCATGAGAGAAAAGATGAAAAAAGTGATGCGCCAGATGATGCTCACTGAGATCTACGTCCTGAAATAAACAATTATCACGCTATCAGATGCCTTCAGCTGTGTTTTTGTTTAGTGGAGTTTTCCAATGCAGGATATTATTCAGTACCACTCCGCTTATGATCAGGCCTGCTCCCATAATCATCCTGTCCTTAAACTCCTCCCCTATAAGAAAGTGACTGAGCAGCATGGTAATGGGGATATTGAAGTAGGAGATAATACTACCCTTTATAGCGGTGGTGTGGCGGTAGCCCCACTGCATAATGATCTGTCCAATAAAAACGATGGAGCCAATGATCAATAGTAACAGGAGGCGCTCACTGTTCAACATCTGCCAGTCTGGTGTGGCTATTCCACTGACAAAAATGCCCAGCACACATACTACCAGGTATAACAAAAAAGTATGATGTTCCTGGCCCGCTTTACGAATAAAATGTACGGCCAGCCCGGCAGAAGCTCCGGAGATGATCCCCCAGACATTGGCAGCCAAGGGGACAGTACTGCCGTCATAGAATACCAGCAGTATACCGCCCAGGCACAGCAATATACCCATGAAGTCCTGCCAGCGGGCTTTTTCTTTAAAAAACAGGAATCCATATACCACCGCAAATATGGGAAAAGTCAGATTTAAAAGCATGGCCCGGCCCGGATTGCCCAGCTTTACCGACATATAAAAACTGATCATGGATATGACCCCGGCTACAGCCCGGCCTATCAATAATGGCCAGCTTTTAATTTTGAAGCCCTTTTTCAGGCCCAGTATCAGGGCCACAGAGAGTACCAGACCTATGCTAAAACGAAAGAATGAGATGAGATAGCCCGAAAGATGGGCGCTCACTTTTTTGACCAGTATGGATTCAGTGGCATAGAAAAAGTTTGCAAAAAAGAGGGCAGCCTCGCCCTTATACCGGAATTCTTTCATAATAGCTCCTTTTAGACGAGATTATAGCTGTTTGGGTATAATAAGTATAGTTCTGCGGCCATTTTTCAGAGACTTAATTGCAGATACTGAAAAAAAATGATAAAATATTAGCCTAATATCTCTTAAGGAAGTAAAGATGGGTTTTTCATGTGGTATAGTAGGACTGCCCAATGTAGGTAAATCGACCTTGTTTAACGCGCTCACTAAGGCGGGAGTGGATAGTGCCAATTATCCCTTCTGTACCATCGATCCCAATGTAGGTATAGTCAATGTACCCGACGAAAGGCTCTATAAGCTGGCTGAGCTCAATAACAGTAAAAAAGTCATTCCTACTACCGTAGAGTTTGTAGATATTGCCGGACTGGTAGCCGGAGCCAGTAAAGGGGAGGGATTGGGTAACCAGTTTCTGACCCATATCCGTAACGTAGATGCCATCGTGCAGGTAGTGCGCCTGTTTGAAGACCCGGACATCATCCATATCGGGGAGGTAGACCCGGTCCGGGATATAGAGATCATCAATATGGAGCTCATGCTCAAGGACCTGGAACAGGTGGAAGGTCAGCTCGTTAAAAAACAGAAGATGGTGCGTGCCGGTGATAAGGTAGCCATGGCTGAATATCCGGTACTGGAAAAGCTGCGGGACAGGCTGGCCCAGGGTATCCTCGTAAAAAACATTGATCTCAGTCCTGAAGAAAAAAAGATCGTCACTCCCCTGCAGCTCCTCACTGACAAACAGTTTCTGTTTGTGGGTAACTGTGCTGAGGACGGACTGGCGGATTATAAGAGCAATCCCTATTATCAGAAACTGCTGGCTAAAGCAGAGGAACTCAAGTCTGACGTTGTAGTCCTCAGTGCCAAGATCGAGCAGGAGATCTCCGAGCTGGATCCGGAAGAAGCGGCCATGTTCCTGGAGGAGTTACACCAGGACCAGAGCGGACTGCAGAAACTTATTTTGGAAGGGTACAAGCTCCTGGGACTGATCACATTCTTTACCGCCGGGGAAAAAGAGTCCAAAGCCTGGACCATCACCCGGGGTATGCGGGCCCCCCAGGCCGCCGGAAAGATCCATTCCGATATGGAGCGGGGATTTATCCGGGGAGAGATCGTGGCTTATGAAGACTTTGTAGCCAATAAGACCTGGGCCGCCGTCCGGGAAAAGGGACTCCTGCGTCAGGAAGGAAAAGAATACGTCATGGCAGATGGCGACATCATGATCGTAAAGTTTTCAGTTTAATATATACCCGCACTTCTCTATACACTTCATTAAATTAGCTCTTGACCCAAAAGGACATTTGTTCTATAATGCTTTATTAAATGAGGTGCAAAAAAATGGCTAAAAAAACTCCCGAGCAGGAAATAAAAGAGCTGAAGAAAGAACTGGCTCAAAAGAATGAATATATCGCTTATCTGGAAAAGACAGAAGAAGCCTATGAGCACATGAAAGAGCTGTCTGAGCTGGAACTTAAAGACGCGGATAAACGCATCCGGGCTCAGGAGATAGTCCAGGAGCTGATGTCCCAGGAGCGTAAGGAAGCAGACCAGATCATAATGGCCCATGAACAGCTGGAGGCCTATTCTCTCAGTGAAAAAAGGGATGCCGCCCAGACCATAAAGGCTCACGAGACGATTCAGGAACTGAGCCTTATGGAAAAACAGGAAGCTTTTTCCCAGTTATACGCCCTGAAAAATGTGTCGCAACTGTCTGAAGAAGAGTTAAAACAGAAAGACGAAGCCCTGCTCAATATTCTGGAAGTAAACCAGTTCATATCTTCTCTGCTGGATGAAGATACCCTCTTAAAAAACATCGTCGAGCATCTGGTGGATGCAGTCAAGGCGGACCGGGCCCTGCTTATGTTACAGGTAGGAGACTTTCTCCTCTCCAAAAGCTTTGTCAATATCAGTGGGGATATGCTGTCTAAAAAGGAGTTTACCTATCCCCTTTCTGTAATAGAAGAGTGTAAAGATACGACCAGGACCCAGGTAGTCAGCCTGGAGCCTATATCCGGCTTAAAGGAATCAAAACACATCTCCATCATGGTCATGCCTCTGCTCTACAAGAATGAGTGGAAGGGAGTACTCTATGTGGATAAGTTATCCGACACAGATCCTTTTCACCGTCAGGACCAGTTTATAGCTGAGATCTACTCCTATCAGGTCGCCATCTCCCTGCATAATGCGGCCTTATATAAACGGATCATAGAACAGAATGGAGAGCTGCTGCGACTGGTCAATCTGCGCTCCCAGTTTATTACCCATATCAGCCGCTATCTAAAACAGCCTGCTGAGAGACTGGCCCGATTGATGGAAAAGTTTCAGAACCTGGAAAAGCTGTCTGAAGAGGAAAACGGACATATCACCACTGCCTCCCGGACGGTCGCCAATCTCATCACAGCAGCGGACAAGATGCTCACTTTTGAAGAATTGTCCCGTGAGGTAGAAGACCTGTTTTCGGAAAACGTAGACTTTTATCATGTGATCAATATCCTGATGGGGAAATATAAAGATGTGATCAAAGAGAAGGACATCAATCTTAAGATCAATCTGATCGATGACTTTAGAAAATACCGCTCCAATGAAGTGATTATACGTACTATTTTGGACGAAGTGATAGGGAATGCCATCATGTACAACAAGCAGAGCGGTTGGGTGGAGGTCAATGGCAGACAGTCCGGGGAATATCTGGAACTGACCGTAAAGGATAATGGGAACGGTATCAAAAAAGAGGATATCAAGAAGATATTTGAACAGTTCTACCGCACTGAGGATTCACCAATACTCAATTCCCGGGGTGCAGGCCTAGGCCTGTTTATGGTCCGGAACTTCTTAAGCTATTATGGGGGAGAAATAAAAGTGAAAAGTGAGTATGGCAGAGGTTCCACCTTTACCCTTACTTTTCTGATACACGAATAGACAGGGGCAGCCACATGGCCAAAAAACCTAAAAAGATCCAGAAAAAATCCAAAGACAAGCTCTCCGGTGTCAGTAAGGATAAACTGGTACGTAAAGTCAAAAAACTGCAAGAGGCTTTACACACCAGGGAGGATTATATCACTCACCTGGAACGGCTCTCAGAAGCCTATGAAAACCTGTCACAGCTTTCCGGGGCTGAGCTTAAGGACGCGGATAATATTATACATGCCCAGGAGATCATACAGTCTCTTATGACTCAGGAACGTATCCATGCCGAAGACATTATACACGCTCATGAGATCGTAGAACAGCTATCCGCCCGGGAAATAGATGATGCCCGGAGGATCATAGAGGCACAGGAGGCAGTGCAGGGCCTCATGAGCAAGGAAAGGATAGAAGCAGAGCATATTATTCAGGCTCATGAGATAGTAGAGTCCTTATCCTCTCAGGAGATCGAAGAAGCTTACAAGACCATAGAGGCTCATGAAAGAATACATGGCCTGTCTACTATGGAAAAACAGCGTATAGACCAGGAGATCAGGGCCAGAGAAACGGTATCCCAGCTTTCCTCTGATGAATTAAAAAACAAGGATGAAGACCTGTTCCGGGTCCTGGAGATCAACCGGGGGATATCTGCCATACTGGAGGAATCTGAGCTCCTGGAAAAGATCGTCCATGCCCTGGCGCAGTCCCTCAAAGCAGACAGAGCTATTCTGTTCTGGATACGGGATTCTCAGCTGGAGTCACGTTCCAGGTATAAGATCAGAGAAAAAGATATACAGGATAAGGCTTTTAAAGAATCACTGGATGTGATAAATAAATGCCGTAAGGCCAAAACTTCTCAGCTGGTATTACATAAAAAAGTCCAGTCCGGCCAGGAAGACAGAGTACTTTCCATGATCGCGGTTCCCCTTATCCATCTGGATAGCCTGCAGGGTGTACTTTATGCAGATAAGATAGGACCGGAAAAGACCCTGTATTCCCGGGAACAGTTTGTAGCTGAGATCTTTGCCCAGCAGGCCGTGATCTCTCTGAATAACGCAGACCTCTACAAGCGCCTGAAAAAACAAAACTGGGAACTACTGCATCTCATAAACCTGAAAAATGAGTTTATCGACCGGATGTCTCAGCACCTGTTAAGCCCCTGCGAGCAGCTGGATCAGGAAATGGAGACAGTTGAGAAATGCGGCTGTGAGTCCTGCTCCAAACAGGTAGAAAATTCCCGGAAGATCAGCCGTAAGCTAAAGGATACGGTAGCCCGGGTCTTGAGCCTGGTAGAGATGGAGAGGGAAGTCAATGATCTGACTTCGGATTCGGTGGACTTTATGAAGATCATCGATCAGCTCAGAGAAAAATATGCAGGTGAACTGGATCACAGGCATATCAGTATCAGCATAGATCTCAGTAAGGAGTTTAAACATTACACCGCCAATAATACTATTATAAGAGCTATCCTGGATGAACTGATCGGCAATGCTATATTATATAACCGGGAGCAGGGGACTGTAGATATTAAGGGGAATAGTAAAGGAGAATACCTGGTCCTTAAGATCACTGACACCGGGGTGGGAATAGCCCGGGATGAACTAAACCTGATATTTGAGCAGTTTTATCGTTCTGAACATAGTGCGGAGCTCAATGAAAGCGGGGCCGGTCTGGGGCTTTATATGGTGAAGAGTTTTATCAGCTACTATCACGGCAGCCTGGATGTAGAAAGCAAATTAGGTAAGGGCAGTACATTTACCTTGTCATTATTAGCCAAATAGGGGAAACAATCAAAAATGGAATGGAAAGCGAGTCATATCCTGGTCAAAGAAAAAGGCCTGGCAGAAGAACTGTTAAAACGGATCCAAAAAGGAGCCAGCTTTAGTGCCCTGGCAAAAGAATACTCTACCTGTCCCTCCCGTTCCAAGGGGGGGGATTTAGGCTGGTTTAAGCCGGGTGCAATGGTGAGAGAGTTTGAAGAAGCGGTGAAGAAAAAATCCCGGGGCCTCATAACACGGGTCATTAAGACCCAGTTCGGCTTTCATATCATCAAGAAGACCGGAGAGCGTTAATCTCTTTTATTTAACATCTCGGTCAGACTCATTTTATGTCTTTCCCATTCACTATCCTCGAGAGGAATAGGAGTATCCAGTACAAATACATCCTTGACATGCCAGCCTACCGTATCTATGATTGCGCTCCGGATAGTCATATCGTGCTGTCCGAAATAAATACAAAGGTCGTACAGGAGGGCAGGGCGGTCACTTCCACTCACTCCTATCAGGTATTCTGTTTTGTCCCGGGCGGTGATAGTGATATTACCTTCTTTAAAGAATATCTCGGGCAGGGGCTTAAAGCGTTTTCTTAATTCGGAGATACGCTGTTTCAGAAGAGGATCGTCATCCATAAACTTCTTCAGTGACTGTTTTAGCCTTTCTATCCAGGATTCCAGCTCAGCCTGCATATTATCCTTGGTCAGATTAGCCCCGAAAATATCTGTGATGTAAAAGACATCAAAGGCTGCCTTGTCAAAGGTGTAGATATTGGCCCGGGTTATATTGGCTCCATGAATAAGCAGGATACCGGCTATCTGGGCGAAGAGGCCTATATGGTCCGGGGCATGTATCTTGACCTCCAGGACTTCATTGTAATTCGAGACTGCTACTGAGATCTCGCCCTCCAGGGTCTTTCTCACATTTTCATAGTCGTCGATGATCTCCTGGGGTGTGTTATGGAGTATATACCTTGATCCCAGGGCCTTCAGATACTCGTCTATACCTTGAGTCTTTTTAATCTTGCTGATCTTGTCTGTCATCTCACTGATGATACTGTCTTCTGACTGAGTCTGCCCGGTACTGGACAGACTTTCGCGGGTCCTGTGATAGAGCTGACGTAACAATGCAGATGTATAGCCGGTAAAATTAGTAGGATTAGTGGCCAGTACATCAGAGTAGGTCAGCAGGTAGAGAAAGTCCAGGTAATCACGGGGGTAGGGACTCATAATGAATTTATCTGCCAGGTCCAGGATGACTTCCTGACTCTGTATATCACTGCGGCGGGATACATGAGACATAAGGAGGTGATTCTTAATGAGGAACTTAACCAGGCTGCGGTAGCGATAGCTCAGGGGAAAATCTTCGAATATCATGTCGGCGATCTCTACTCCATTCCGGGAATGTTCTCCGGGAAATGCTTTGCCTATATCGTGCATAAGCAGGGATATTTTTACCAGCCATAGAGCTTCTTTGTGTTTATCAGCCAGATCGATCAGGTCTTTTACCTTCTCTCTCTCAAAATTGTTAAAGTCTTTGGTGAGCAGTCTTTCCAGGGCCCAAATCCCCTCTATACTGTGTTCATCTACTGTAAATTTATGAAAGGGATTGTAAATAATGAAGTGCCGTATCTTCCCGAACATCTTCATATATTTATAGAGGAAATCAGACAATTTCATAAGATTGAGGGCATTGTAACTATTGGGCAGGGATAATATATCCAAAAAGCGGTTGAATATATCCTTTGATTTACGAACTTCAGGAGTGATCAGACGGGAGCATTTTCTCAGAAACTGGATAAGGCTATAGGAATAAAGGTATTTCTTTTCAGTGCAGAAACGAATAGCATCAAAAGCCTCTTCTACTGAAGCTTCCACACCTTCATTAATAAAGAGCTCATTTTCCAGGATAGAGTACTTTGGGTTGAGCTTTTTGAGCTTTGACATGCGGCTGCTGACATAGATCTGGTCCAGGGCGTGAGAAGAGATTAAAAATATATCCATGGCTTTATCATAGATCTTATGCATCATACGCATAACTTTCTGATACTCATCCCCTCTGTGAATAAGATGAGTAGATATAGTTGCATGGTGATCTATATACAAGGTGTCCTCATGACGGTTGGTGATAAAGTGCAGCATATTTCTGATATACAGGATGTAATCGTATGCCACTGTGATCTTTCGATATTCATGCTTATTCAGGGTAGAGGCGAGGCTTTTCATTCCTCCCTGGTTATTAAAGGCAAACTGGGTCCAGCGGGCCAGGTGTACAGAGCGCAGTCCACCCGGATTTTCCTTGAGGTTGGGTTCCTTGAGCAGTACAGCATAGGCAGTCTTTTTGGATAATTCGTGAAATTCCGCCAGTTTTTCCTTGATGTAGACCTCCCGCTTGGAGTGCAGTACTTTATGAAGAGAATCATACATCTCCTGCCTGAGCTTTTCGTTTCCAGCCAGTAAACGGGTCTCAAACAGGGAGGTGAGCAGAGTGATATCATCCTGACTGTGTTCTATGATGTTCTTGACGGTCCTGACAGAATTTCCCAGTTTGTAGTTCAGGTCCCACAGAATATAAAAGAGGCCGTTCACAAAAGCTTTGGGGTCGAAATCAGGCTCATGGATGATCAGGATATCGATATCTGAAAAGGGTGACATCTCATCCCGTCCATATCCCCCTACCGCCACTATAGCGACCTGCTGAGGTACTTCACCCAGATAGCGCAAAATCCTGCGGATAATGAGATCTTTTACATAGGAAAGATAGTGGCTGATGGTCTGTCCCATCCCTCTGGACCAAGGGCCCAGATTCATCTTTTTTATCTCTTCAAATATATCGCTTTCCAGAGTCTTGATGCTCTTGATAAAATCCAGCTTAGACATTTCGTCAGACAGATCCTCTAATCTTTTCTCAAATTCCTGAATTTCTGTCATTTATCCCTCTTTAACTTTAAAATCCTACAAAAGTATACTATAATATAATAGAGAAATAATGTTTCTGCAATTATCTTATTTTTTGATTGACTAAGAAGGCGGAAATGAGTATTTTTTAGTTGGTTTTTCAGTTTTGAGGGGGCATGTTCGATAATGAAAGAGCCTACTCAATAGAGGGGAATTTATGTTGGAATTTCATGAAAACGACCATGATCACGATGATGAAGGTCATGTCTGCGATATCTGCAATGAAAATGATGCCATAATATTTGTTAAGATCATAGCGGAAGACGGAAAGACTGAAGAAAAAGGCCTGTGTCCTTCCTGTGCCATCGGCTATCTGGAAAAGAAAGACGATTTTGCCGGCCTGTCCCTGGTAGATGACAAGCTGGTGGATGTGATACAGGAGATGAAAGATCTTCTGTCCGGTATCGTCAATAATATATCAGCCATTTCCGTATTTATGAGTCAGAATAAAAATCAGACAGATCATAGCTGTCCCAATTGCGGGCTGGAATTTGATACTTTCCGGGAAAGCGGTTATCTGGGCTGTCCCTATTGCTATCATACTTTTCGAGAATATATCGAAGAGTTCAACTTTGAGATGCAGAGAGGGAGTGTGCATGCTGGTAAGATGCCGGCCCGTTACGTAAGACTCTATGTCCTCAAAAAAGAGATCAATTTCCTCAAGGGAAAACTGAGCCGTCTTCTCCACAAAGAGAATTATGAAGAAGCAGAGAAAGTAAAAAGAAAACTACAGAAACTGATCGGCAACCACCCCTCAGGGAGTGCTAATGCATTTGATTGATCTGCCTAAGGTCTCAAATCGGAGAAAAAACAAAATGGACAATTTCGTCCTCTCGTCCAGGGTAAGGCTGACCAGGAACCTGGAAGGTATAAAATTTTCCCATTTTCTCACCGATAAAGATAGGTATGATATTGATGAAAAGTTAAGCGATATTATATTGACTATCGATCCTCATTGTCATATCGTAAACTTTGAAGACCTCTCCCCTGAAAAAAGGATGTTATACCTGGGAAATAGTACTCTCAGTGAAGAGTTTGTTAAAAACGGGCGTAAGCTGGTGTATGATACTGAGGGTGAATGGGTACTGATGCTCAATGAGATCGATCATATCCGCCTCTTTGCCCTGGAGATAGGCTTTAACACCCGCAAGATGTTTCAGAGGCTGTATGAACTACTGGATAAGATAGAGGCCAGGGTAGATTTTGCTTTTGATGAAAAGCTGGGTTACCTTACTTCTTCCATAATAAATGTAGGATCCGGACTGCGCCTGTCCGCCCTGGTAAATCTTTATGGCCTGGTATCTACCAAAGAGATAGAAAATGTGATCGAATCAGCAGATCAGATGGGATACCGTATACAACATTATGGAGGGGAAAACAAAGACTCAGGCCTGTTTCTCATCTCCAATGTGTATTCCCTGGGCCTCAGGGAAGATGATATGGTAAAAGAGTTTGAGGATCTGCTGGAATCACTCTATCCCCGGGAGATGAAAGCCCGGGAGGATTTCTTCAGTGACAGTGATGAGCTGGAGCTGGCCTTTGAAGAAATGATGGATATAAATACTTTACAGGAAATGGAATGGGATCTATTGTTATATTATGTGTCACTGATCGATGCTCTGCAGAAAAATCATCTGACACTAAAGGATCCTGTAGCTTTAAAAAAGCTAATATTCAACGCTACAGATACTGAGATCATGTACCGTCATGGCGTGGAAGAGGCTGATATCCGGCGATACAGGCTGGATATGTTACGCAGAATAACCGTTCAGATCCGTTATAGGGTCATGAACTAGGGGGCATTAATGCACGATTTCACCGGATTTACACCAAGAGCACAAAAAGTAGTACAGATATTATCCCAACAGGAAGCCAGGAGACTGTTTTCTGATGAATTGACACCTGAACATATATTTCTGGGCCTGTTACGGGAGACTGATGGAGCAGGGGTGAGAGCAATGGTGTCCCTGGGTATTGACCTCGATGATATCCGCCGGGAAGTAGAGTTCACCCTGAAGAGTCGAAGTGGAAATACCCTTACCCTGGGGGGTATACCTATCTCAAAAAGAGTGAAGTCCATTATGGATCAGAGCCGTCACGAAGCTAAGATTATTGGCCATAGCTATGTGGGGACTGAGCATCTCCTGCTGGGTGTCCTGTCTGAAGATAATCCCCAGGCGGTTGTACCCTTTATCATTGAAAACCGGGGCATAGAGATAGAGCAGGTCCGCCAGACCGTGATCAAGACAGTAGGCTATGGCGAGATCAAGAATTATGAAAAGAAAAAAGATGTGAAAACACCCTTTCTGGATAAGTTTTCCCGGGATGTGACCCACCTGGCCCGGGAGGGTAAGCTGGATCCTGTGATAGGCCGGGAAAATGAGATACAAAGAGTGATGCAGGTGTTATCCCGCCGCCAGAAGAATAATCCCATCCTGATCGGGGAACCCGGAGTAGGAAAGACCGCCATAGTCGAAGGCATCGCCCAGCTCATTATCAATAACATGGTACCAGAGAAGCTTATGGATATGCGTATTCTACTGCTGGACATGGGACTGATGGTAGCCGGTACCAAGTACCGGGGTGAGTTTGAAGAACGCATGAAGAATATCATCAAAGAGACCGAAGCAGCAGATGATGTCATCCTGTTTATCGACGAGATACATACTATACTGGGTGCCGGTAATGCCGAAGGTGCCCTGGACGCATCCAATATGCTGAAACCGGCCCTGGCCCGGGGTATCATCCGCACTATTGGGGCTACTACCTTTGATGAATACAAGAAACGCATCGAGAAAGACAAAGCACTGGTGCGCCGCTTCCAGTCTATAGTAGTAGAGGAGCCCAGCCTGGATGAGACCCAGGAGATCCTGAGCCGCATCGCCCACAAGTATGAGAAGTTCCACAATGTGCAGTATACCGATCAGGCTATACGTTCTGCCGTCAGTCTGTCCTATCGCTATATCTCGGAGCGTAAGCTTCCGGATAAGGCCATAGACGTGATCGACGAAGCCGGTGCCAATACCAGCTCCTATCTGGAAAACAAGCCCGAAGCTCTGGTCACTCTGGAAAAAGAACTCAGCGAGCTGGAACAGTCCAAAGCCGACCTGGTAAAGGGCCAGAATTATGAACAGGCTGCCAATATCCGTGATCAGATACGTATTAAAAAAGAAGATTATCAGCTCCGCAAGATGGAGTGGATATCCTCCTCCCGCCGTAAGACGGTGATCATAGACCAGTCTGATATCGAGCGCGTCGTATCGTCCATTACAGGTATCCCTATTAACCGCATCGACGATGGCACCAAGAAAAAACGCTTCCTGGAGATAGAATCAGACCTGACCCGCCATGTAAAAGGGCAGGAAGAGGCTATAAAAGTGATCGCTGATGCTATCCGCAAATCTGCCGTGGGACTGAGGGACATCAAGCGTCCTATTGCCAACTTTATCTTTTTAGGGCCTACCGGGGTCGGTAAGACAGAGCTGGCCAAGAGCCTGGCTCACTTTATCTTTGGCACTGAAGATGCCCTGATCCGGGTGGATATGAGTGAATACATGGAAAAATTTAATGTGAGCCGCTTGATTGGATCACCTCCGGGATATGTGGGCCATGAATCGGGTGGTGAGCTCACTGAAAAGATACGTCGTAAACCCTATTCTGTCATACTTTTTGATGAGATAGAAAAGGCAAATCCGGATGTGTTTAATATGTTCCTGCAGATATTAGATGAAGGACAGCTCACCGACAGCCTGGGCAATAAAGTCAACTTCAGGAATACCATCATCATCTTCACTTCAAATATTGGTACCCACAGACTGACCAATAAGGGTAACCTGGGATTTGGTGACACTGCCCAGGGTAAATCTCAGAAAAAGGATGCCGTTCTGGATGAACTCAAGTCTACCATGAGGCCGGAGTTTCTGAACCGAATAGATGAGGTAGTCTTGTTCAACTCCCTGGGTGGAGACATACTGGATGATATCTTTGATAAGATGACGGATGATATCAATAACAACCTGAAAGTACAGGGCATGAGTTTTAAGGTAAATCCAAAAGCCCGTAAATATGTGATTGAAAACGGCTTTGAAGAAAAATACGGGGCCCGTTCTTTGAGACGCAGTATTTCCCGCCTCATTGAGATCCCGGCCAGTGAAAAGATACTGTCTCAGGATAAAAATATAGATGCAGAAAAGGAAGAACTGGAAATATCTGTGAATATGAACAAAGAGGGGATCAGCTTTAGCCTCAAAGTAGTAAAGAAAAAGGCCCCCAAGAAGGAAATGACTGTGACCCAGGCTCAGGCTCAGAAAAAAGAGGCTGAATCTGCGGCTAAAGATCAGGAAAAAGAGAAAGATCTGGTTCAGGAGTAATATTTTATTATTCAGTACCCCGGATCGTACAGATCCGGGGTATTTTTTTTGGTAGATTAATTGCAAAAGACGGATTATAGTAGTAATATGTATAGGTAAGTCAAAAGGGGGAAAACCTTATGAAACGAATCTTAGCTTTAACAGTTTTAATGATGGCATTATTATTTAAACAGGGCATGGCTCAGGAAGTAGACCTCAGTCAGTACATCCTGGGATACTGGGGTACCTCGGAGGACAGCTTTGAAAAAGCAGAGACCTCGGGAGAATATATCGAGGTCACCGAAGATGGAAATATGCGCTTTTTTGAGCTTACCGATGACGGGGAACAGACCCGTATGGAGTTCACCTGGGTCATAGAAGAGGGTGTTCTCAAGTTATATACAGAAGGCGAACTGGTCATAGAGGCCACTATTGATATTGTGGAAGAAGGCCGTATGATCTGGACCAACCAGGATGATCAGCAGCTGTATCTTATCGTAGGAGCCGGATAAATGTCCCGATATTTTAAATGGATAATACCAACTTTTACCCTGATTTTGATGTTTTCCTGCGGCTCCCTGAAGGATGAAAATAGTTCCCCTGTGGTGGGGAGTTGGGTCGCTTCTGAGATCAGTTTTGATCATGCTAATAATGGTGGAGATTATCTGGTAGAGATCAGATCAGATCATAGCCTGGTACTGAGTAAGCCAGGCTCGGATGTAACAGAGATAAAACAGTGGCAATATAAAAAAGATATTATCACTATAGAATCGAAAAATGATCCGATAATAAAAGCAGCGGTATTCTGGCAAAATAATAATATGAAGTGGGATAAGAACGGGAAGATACTCTTCCTGGTTCCTCAGAAAAAATAATCTGAACCCCATGCTAGTCATGGGGCTTTTTTTTTGTAATAAACAGATACAGGAGTGGAAGAAATGAAATACATCAACAAGACACTGATAGTCGTACTATGTGGACTTGGTATATTCATTTCATGTGCTGCGCCGGCCCGACCGGAGATAAAACCCAGAAATCTCTGGGTCGGTTTTTGGTATATTTCCGAAGAAGGCTTTGAAAAGGCCAAACAGGATCAGCTGGTGGTTCAACTGAGAGAAGACGGAGAATTCTTCACTGGTTATCACGATGGCTTCCAGTTTATCCGGACTATGGCCAGTGGCAAATGGAATGTTGTGGAGGATAAATTTTTGGATGTGAGAGAATATGAGACTCTGGAATCGAGCTACGAGATCGTGTCTGACACCGAGATCATTTTATCGATCGATCCGGATCAAAAACTCTATATGCTCAGAAGGGAGAAGCAGTAAATGGAAAACAACAATAAATTCAACACTTTACCCAAGCCAGTCGTGACCGGATTCTTTATACTGGGACTGCTGTCGGCTCTGGCTTTTCGTACTCTCATGATCTTTTACCGCCTTAAGCCGGAATGGGTCACTTTTGTATGGTACTTCGGTGTACTGGGCTATGTAGCATTTTTTCTGTACCGCTTCCTCATTGCCCGGAAAAGAAAGCGTATGGTCACTGAATATGGACTCATAGATAAGCTGAAGCAGTCCAGGACCTTGACTGAGGAAGAAAATAAAGCGGTGATCTACCTCCTGTCCTCTATTGATAAATCCAAAGAAAACTGGAATTATGCCAATATATTTATTTTATCGACTATTGCTATCATCCTTGATATAATAATGTCGATTCTCGGGAAAACATCCTGATTAGTCTTAATATATAAGGAAAGACCATGAAAGAGATTAAAAAATCATCCAAACTGGATGATGTGTGCTATGAAATACGCGGACCGATTGTGGAAGAAGCTGCCCGTCTGGAAGAGGAGGGCTACCAGATCCTGAAGCTCAATACCGGTAACCCGGGAGCCTTTGGATTTAACGCGCCTGATGAGATACTGCATGACATGATCATCAATCTCAACAAAGCCCAGGGTTACTCCATGTCCAAAGGAATATTTTCCGCGCGCAAGGCCGTGATGCAGTACTATCAGCAGTGGGGACTGACCGAGATCAAGGTCAATGATATCTACATCGGCAACGGGGTATCCGAGCTCATACAGATGGCCATGCAGGGCCTGCTTAATCAGGGTGATGAGGTACTGATCCCCAGCCCCGACTATCCCCTGTGGACCGCAGCGGTCAATCTCTCCGGGGGAAAGGCTGTACACTATATCTGTGATGAACAGTCGGAGTGGAACCCGGATATAGAGGATATTAAGTCCAAAATCACCCCCAAGACCAAAGGGATAGTAGTGATCAATCCTAATAACCCTACCGGGGCGGTCTATGACCGGCATATCCTGGAGCAGATAGCAGCTCTGGCCCAGGAACATGAGCTCATCATCTACTCTGATGAGATCTATGACAAGATACTCTACGATGGGCTCAAGCATATCCCTATGGCTACCCTGGCTGATGATATACTGTGTGTCACCTTCGGCGGACTGTCCAAGAACTACCGTGCCGCCGGGTTCCGTTCCGGATGGATGGTGCTCAGTGGTAAGCTCAAGGGTGCCGAGAGCTACATAGAGGGCCTCAGCATGCTGTCTAACATGCGCCTCTGCGCTAATGTACCAGCCCAGTACGGTATACAGACCGCCCTGGGCGGCTACCAGAGCATCAATGACCTGGTAAAGGAGGGTGGACGGCTTTATGAGCAGCGCAACTACATCTGGGAAGCCATCAATGACATCCCCGGACTGTCCTGTACCAAACCCAAAGGCGCGCTGTATGTATTCCCCAAGATCGATATTAAGAAGTTTAATATTAAAGATGATGCAAAGTTTGTGCTGGACTTCCTCCTGGCCAAGCATGTGCAGGTGGTGCAGGGTACCGGCTTTAACTGGGCCCAGCCCGACCACTTCCGCCTGGTCTTCCTGCCTAACCTGGAGGACCTCAAGATGGTGAAGCAGAAATTTGCAGAATTTCTGGAGGATTACCGGCAGTAATCACATACAGGGCTTTTCGTATGCGTGAGCAGACGGTATGAGCCCGGTGGGGGCCTGACGGCAGGCGGCGGCATTTCTTTTGTTCAGCCACAAAAGAAACGCCTGGCAAAGAAAAAGGCCTTTTTGGTCGGTAGACTTTAGGGCCTCACCCCTCGAAATGTCTGCTGAGGTGTAGCAGTCAATGTGCCGTTCGGGCTGAATGTCCGTGCGGAGGGGATTAGACTAGGGTAGGTCAGCCCTCAGGGGTGTATAGTGGGGCGCACATTGAGTAGAAGAGCAGGCAGACTTCGGAGGGGAAGTAGGGCTTGGTTGGGTTGAAGATATTATATCTGTTTGAGTATTAGAGCCCGGCCTTCTTTGGACCGGGCCTTTTTGTAGGGAGGGGCTGTCATTCTTGAACTTCTTGGGGATATCTATTACAATAGCATAATCATTCTATAAAGGAATTATTATGAAGAAAATTCTCATTGTCTTTATCCTGCTAGCTCTAAATACCTGTACCCGGAATAGTGTCAGGGGAGAATCTGACCCTACAGCTCCGGCCATTGCCCGGACTATAAAAGTGAATAAGTCTGCAGGGCAGGCCATGTATATCAATACCAACAACGTCCGCATCTACGACCTCACTCCAGCCCTGCTGGAGCAGGGAGTCACGACCAATACCCCTTATCTCGAGCAATTCATGAAGTACGACAAGGTCACGCTCTACACTATCCGGGGGGACTGGGCCTACGTCGAGGGCAGTGCCCGGGATACCAAGACCTCCCAGGTCCGTACAGTCGGGGGCTGGGTACCGCAGTCTACTGTGACCGAGTGGATACCCGAGAAGTTCCTGTCCGCACAGGACAATGTCTTTAAAGACATCGCCCAGCCCATCATCGTATATAATGACAGCCTGGAGGGCCAGGCAGTGGATACCATTGCTATGGGAGACACCCTGCGGGTGCTTAAGGGAAACGGGGAGCGTTTCTTTGTAGTCAGTAAGCAGGGGAAAGAGGGGTGGATTGAGGCGGAGAGTGTGGATACCAGTCAGCTGGTGGCGAAGGGATTTGGGTATAAAAGCAAGGCTATAGTAAAAATGCCGTATAGTAGTACTGTGACAAATAATAAAGGTGAATTTATACAATATGACATCTCACCTGAGGATTTATTCTTGATGGATAACATTGCTTTGTGCCAGGATAAAGTATTATTTCAAAAAACTTTAGATCAAATCAAAGGTTCTAGAAAAGAGTATACAATGCTGAAACTTGGTGATAAAGAAGTCTCACTGAAAGAAAAAACCGGATTGAACTTGACAAGAAATTGGGAAGAAATACTAGAAATGGATGGTGTTAAATATACTACTAAACCACAGGTAATTCTAAATTTCTTTGGTATGATAGCTGTAATAAAAGTATATGTGCCATTTAA
>CAZIAD010000035.1:0-36565 GCA_964537555.1 uncultured Brevinematales bacterium | reverse complement strand
AAAAGGCCCTGAGTTATACATCGGGGGCTTGAAAATTGATTTTTTAACATAGGAGGGAATGTGGAGATCAGAGAATTGCAGGGAGAGGATCTGGATGCCTTACTGGGCCTGTACGCATATCTGCATGAAGACGATGTCCCTCTCCCACAGAGAGAGCATATAGAGGCTTTGTGGCAGGAGGTCGTGGATAATCACTGCCTGTCTTACCTCGGGGCTTTTGAAGAGGGGATGCTTTTGTCCAGCTGTAATCTGACTATAGTCCCTAATCTGACCCGGGGCTGCCGTCCTTTCGCCCTTATAGAAAATGTAGTCACCGTGCCGGATTATCGGAATCGGGGCTATGGAAAAGGGGTGATCCGGGAGGCGATACAGAGGGCAAAAGATGCCCACTGCTACAAGGTGATGCTCTATACCAGTCGAAAGGAAGAATCCGTACATAGATTTTATATGGACCTGGGCTTTAGCTCGGATACCAAGACAGCCTATGTGATGAAACTATAGCACTTGTCTTTTCAGCGCTCCCGTACTATAATGAAGTATACTATGTCAGGAGAGGGGAATTGAGGTACCAGCTAAAAAACGGAAAACAACTGGTGGAAGAAGGGCTGCATGAGGCTGTCCTGGATCTCGATGAAAAAAACATGGGGGCCCAACTGGCCAGTATGGGTGAGGATTTTGACCGGGATCTCAGGCAGGCCAGTTTTTATCATCCCCGGCAGGTGTTTATCCTGGTGTGGGATGGGAGCTGGGAGCCGGAGCGCATGGTGGCATACTTTCAGTATGGCCCTATGGAAGAAGACCCCCATATATTATGGGTACACTCGGTGCAGATAGACTTTGATTACCGGGGTGGCCCTATGCTGGCCCGTATGATAGCTGCCGCCTGCCTGCTCCTCCAGAAGTCGGATTTCAAAAAAATAGCCTTTGCCATCCATAAGGTGCATGATAAGGCCATGGGCGTATACAAACGCCTGGGATTCCGGGTCCACAAAGACGATTACTCTATGTTTAGTTTTATAGTAGAGGGCGGTGTGGAGATCTTCCAGGCCAGGACCCTGAAAAAGCTGATAAAGAGGTACGGCAGGAAAAATGCGTAAAAAGCTTTTTATCATACTCATACTGGTCCTGGGAACGGCATCCCTGGTACAGGCTGAAGAGATCTTCGGCTTTAAACTGGGCCGGACGGAAATACTGCTGGAACTGATAGGCCTGAACTACCTGCCCCTTAGTATCAATATCCCCCTCACTAAAGAACCCATCCCTCTGCTCAAGCCCTTAAAAGAGAGGGATATTTACGGGCATCTGCTGACCCGTATTCCCCGGTTTATTGTTCTGGAAGCCTCAGCCTATCCCTTACCCCTGCTGGGAGTAGGAGTACGGTACTGGGCCCCGGAGTTTTATAGCAATATGGAATTATGGACTAATTTTAACCTGATCGAGTCAGTGACGGTGTCTTTCTTCGAAGAACCCTGGGCTTTTTCCTTATTTTTTGGAAATGTGGTAGAATTCGACCCTTATGGAGAGACCAGGACAAAGGAGGTAGCTCCCCTTTCCCTGAGCAATGGCAGTCTCATCACCAATGGTGGAGATGAAGCTACCCGTCTCAAAGGCAGAGGCTATTCCGGTATCCTCTTTTCCTATGGAAACTATCACATAAAACACAATGAGCTTATCCCCAATGACTGGCTGGAGACAGAGCTGAAACTGATAGGTTCCTTTTCCAGTAAGGTGCAGGAGATCTCCTGGAGTTACCGCCTGGGAGCGCGCTTTAACTGGAACCCTGAGATCGATTCTATCCTGTATCTGGGCCTGAAACGGGACAGGCTGGATAAAGATTATTATAAATTTTCCTTTATACAGAATAGTATGATAGAATTTGAAGTAGATTTTGATTTAGTAAATACTGTGTTTCATAAGGTGACTCTGGTTCTGGGTAAGAAATGGCCTCTGCATAAAAGCAAACTGGTCCCGGAACTGAACCTGGGTTTTACCTGGAAATTTAACCCACTCTTTCAGGGTAGTCTGCAGGATGCCGGAGACACAGGGTTTGCCTTTGTTATCTCGCCTAATGTGAGGTTTTAGGAGGATGGAATGGAGATATTAGACTGGCTGCAAAAATGGTTCGATGAAAACAGAGCGGGACACAGCGAAGAGGGTATTCAGATCAGGAATACTGCCAATACGGGCTGGCAGGTCATCATCGGCCTGCGCCATACTTATCTGGACAAACAGGTGATGGAGCCGGCCGGAATACAGCGCAGTGAGACAGACTGGTTCAAAGCCAGGGTCTCTAATAATGTATTTAAAGCCCAGTGCGGGGCCCGTAATCTAAATGAGGTCCTGGAAGCATTCCGGGAATGGGCCATCGAGAATGAGCTGCTGAAGTAAATAATCTAAAAGCACCTGATACCCCTAAGATAGCTTTTATAGATATGACAGACAAAGGCCGGCTGGAATAAATCCAACCGGCCTGTTCTCATGTCTGGTCTTTTTGTGGAAAAGTCTTTTATATTGCTTGTTCGTCCTGTTCATTGGTGCGGATACGTATCGCTTTTTCCAGAGGCAGGACAAAGATCTTACCGTCTCCGATGGCGCCGTCTTCACCACTTTTTGCACCTTTGAGGATAGCATTGATGGCGGTGTCCACTCTGTCGTCCGAGAGGGCGATCTGTATCTCTATCTTGTTGAGAAAGTCTACTTTGTATTCACGGCCTCTGTATACTTCAGTATGGCCCATCTGGCGTCCGTGTCCCTGCACATCCACCACGGTCAGCATCTTTATCTCATCTGCATACAGGGCTTCTTTTACAGACTCCATGGCTTCGGGTCTGATTATGGCGATCACTAATTTCATGTCGTCCTCCTATTTCTTGTCGAGCACATAGGCTTCATAGCCCATTTCACCGATATCCAGGCCTTCCACTTCTTCTTTCTCTGAAACACGGATTCCGAAGATCTTATCCATGAGCCACCACAGCAGGAGGCTGGAACCGAATACGAATCCGGCAGTAAAGCCTATACCTTTGAGCTGAGCCACTATAAGGTCGAGTCCGCCTTTATATACCAGGCCGCCTTCTTTGGCAAATACTCCTACCAGTAAGGTACCGATGACACCACCCAGCAAGTGCACAGAAGTGGCGCCTACAGGGTCATCCAGGCCCAGGTTTTCAAACATAGGTACGCCGAAGAATACCACAAATCCGGCAACAATACCGATCACTGCAGCGCCCCAGGGCTCTACAGCGGCACAACCAGCGGTAATAGCTACCAGTCCTACCAGCAGCCCGTTCAGGATCATGGAGAAGTCAGGTTTCTTGAACTTTATCCAGGACAGGATAGTAGCAGTGAGCATACCGGTCACACCAGCCAGGTTGGTATTGACTGCGATCAGAGGTACCATCTCATCAAATGCCAGCTCAGAACCAGGGTTAAATCCAAACCAGCCCAGCCACAGGATAAAAGTACCCAGAGTAGCCAGAGGCATGGAGTGTCCCGGTATAGCATTTACCTTGCGGATGCCGTCTTTGGTAGTGAATTTGCCTTTACGGGCACCCAGAATGATGATACCGGCTAATGCGGCCCATCCTCCGGTGGAATGCACTACGGTAGATCCGGCAAAGTCTGTAAATCCGGCCTGTAACAGGAATCCTCCACCCCAGGTGGTCAATCCTATAACAGGATAGATCACGGCTACCAGGATAAAGGCAAACACGATGTAAGCAATAAACTTGATACGTCCGGCCACTGCTCCTGATACTATAGAAGCTGCGGCAGCCGCAAATGCGAGCTGGAAGAAAAAGAACACCATCTCGGTGATCTGCAGGTCTTTGGCGATACTGGTATAATCAGAGAAGAAAGCCTTCCCTAATCCGCCATCAAACATGATGGAATAACCAACAGCCCAGAAACTGATGGTGGCTAAGGCAAAAACGATGAAGTTTTTTGCCAGGACGTTAACGGTATTTTTAGAACGGACAAATCCCGCCTCTAAAAATGCAAACCCTGCATTCATGAAAAACACCAGGAATGCAGCTACTAAGACCCATAATGTATGGATCAGGTTGACACCTTCGTACATTTGTCTCTCCTTGTGAGTATATTATATTTTTAAATATAGTTGCAATTATTATGCCAGAATATTTGTTTTATCGATAATAAAATATAAGTGCTTGCTTTATAAGCAAATAACATATCATGATCTGATTAATAAATAGTGCATGATAAAATAATAGTGATTAAATAATAATCATTTAACTCATATTGAATGGTTTTCTATCAGAAACAAGATTCTCATTAGTCCTGAAAAATGGTGTTATTGTCCACTATAAAAAAACTTGACAGGTGGATACTTTTTCACCATAATCAGGGTAAAGTTTGGGATGTGTTTAAATTAAACAATTTTAGGAGGTGTTTATGCCAACGGTTACGAAGACGAGTTATGGTCAAAATCTTGGTAACAGCATAAAAGGAATGCTGTTCGGTGTGGTATTGTTTCTGTTGTCTTTTTATCTTTTCTGGAGATGGGCCGGGGTGCCTGATCTGGGAAAAATAGCAGGCAAAGCAGTAGAAGTGAATGCAGCGGAAACCAGCTCTGTGGAAGGGGAACAGTTTATCGCCCTGACCGGGCAGGTCACCACTCCCCAAATGCTGGGAGACAGCTCCTATATTAAACCGGGGAAGTATATCACCATCAGCCGTTCTACAGAGATATATGCCTGGGTAAAAAGAGTAGAGTCTGAATCAAAGGAAAATGTAGGGGGAAGTACCACTACAGTAAAGACCACTTATTATGACAAGCAATGGGTATCCAGCCCCCAGCAGGATCTCTCTGCTGAAGACCCGGCAGACAAAAGAGCAGCCGAAGCCAAATGGAATGAAAGAATTGTAAACCCCACAGGGAAAAGGATACAGGATGCCTCTGACAGAGTCAGTGAGCTGTATATAGGTAAATGGAGTGTAAAACAGGACATGCCCTTACCTGGTGGAGAATCATTAGCCCTGTCTGATGAAGTGGTACTGGAAGGGAATGATGTACAGGAAAACTTCATTTACGTAAATGATGGTGGTGGTTCACTGAGCAGCCCTAAAATCGGTGATATCCGTATCAGCTTTAGTGTACTGAAGAATGACTTTGAAGGGACTGCTTTTGCCAAAGCTAAAGGCAGCACCCTCACTACTTATTCCGAGACCCAGGCTTTGAAAGATGAAGCCACCTTCTATGCCATTAAAAAAGGAGACAAGGAAGCAGGGGTAAAAGCCTATCAGATAGAAGCCCGTACTAAAAAACTTCTGTGGTGGTTTGGCGGATTACTGGCTATGTTTATCGGACTCCAGCTTATCGTAGCTCCCTTGAGTACTGTATTAAAGGTACTGCCCTTCCTGCAGACTCTGAGCAAAGGATTACTGGGGATTGTTACCTTCGCAGTTTCCCTGGGCCTCAGCCTGGTAGTCACACTGCTGTTTGGTGTGATGAGAAATCCTGTGATGATCGCTGTTGTAGTGGTTGCCATTGTAGGCGTGATCATACTGGTCATGATGAAGAAAAAGAAAGAACCTGCCGCTGCCTAGATTATAACTGTAAAATAAAAAGCCTCCCTGAAATCCAGGGAGGCTTTTTTATTGTATGAATTACTAATCTTCTTTTCGTACCTGCACCGAGCGGGCATGGGCCTCCAGGCCTTCAAATCGGGCCATGGTGGCAATATTGTCACCGAACTTGCCGATATAGGCCGGGCTCAGCTCCATGTAGCTGGTACGGGTCATAAAGTCATAGACTCCCAGAGGAGAGGAGAAGGTGGCGGTGCCATTGGTGGGCAGGACGTGGTTGGGCCCCGCATAATAATCTCCGCAGGCTACCGGGGTATGTGAGCCAATAAAGATAGCACCGGCATGCTCTATGCTGTCCAGGACCTGTGCTGTGTCTAGCTGGGAGATGACCTGGAGATGTTCCGGGGCGATGCGGTTTATGATCTCAAAGCCCTGTTTCATATCTTTGACTACGGTAGCAAAAGAATCCCTGCTCAGGCAGTCTTCAATGATGTTACGCCGCTCCAGGGTGGGCAGTATGGTCTCCAGAGAGCTAAACACTTCATCCAGATATTCCCTGCTGGTAGTGATCAAAAACACGGCTGTTCCCAGGCTGTGTTCGGCCTGGGCGCACAGGTCATAAGCTATCCACTCAGGATCGACACTATCATCACAGAGTATAGCTACTTCTGAGGGGCCGGCAAAAGAGTCTATCCCTACCGTTCCCATGACCATCCGTTTAGCCAGGGCCACGTATATATTCCCGGGCCCGGTGATCTTATAGACAGGGGGAACTGACTCTGTACCATAGGCCATGGCTGCAATAGCCTGAGCTCCTCCTGCCTTCAGGATGCGGCTGGCTCCCAGGTCATGAGCCAGGGTAAGGAGCAGGGGATGGATGCTGCCGTCCTTTTGAGGAGGGGTAGCCAGGGTGATATCCTCACAGCCCGCAATAGTGGCCGGGATGAGATTCATGAGTACAGAAGAGGGCAGGGGGGCCAACCCGCCAGGCACATAGACCCCTACTTTGGAAATGGGGGCTATTTTCTGGCCCAGTAGTGCCCCGTTCTTTTCAAACTCCCATGACTGCTGCAATTGATGTTCATGGAAGGAGCGTATATTTTTAGAGGCATCCAGAAAGTACTGGTACACATCCTGGTATTTCTGCTCTACGATATGGTTGGCCACCTCTATTTCCTGTTCTGTGACGATCAGATTATAGGAGCCAGGGTCTATACCATCAAATCTGGCTGTGTACTTGATGACTGCTTTATCGCCGTTTTTATGGACATCGTGGACTATTTTTTCAGTGGATTCAAAAAATTTTGGTTCGACTTCAGACAGGTTGCGGTGATACCGGCTAAGCTCCGAATAGTCTACTATTTTCATGGTTTTCCTCCTGTTGAACAAGGATAGTTTAATTCGAAAGTCTTTGAAATGCAAGAATAGGCAAGTGATTCAGGGGCTGCGGTTTCCTTAGTGCCTGAAAAAGTCAAAACATAATTTATTTGGTCCATTCACAAAACGAGTGGGTAACGGTCACTTTACCCAGCGAACACTGGGTGTTTCCCTGGTGGCAGAAACCGGTGCTTAGGCTGCCCCCACATCCTTACCTGGCGTAAGCCAGGGGGCCTCCCGCTTTCTTTTGAAGGATCAAAATAAAGCTTGGCAAAGAAAAATCCCTCTTGGAAGAAGGGATCGCGCCAAACTCGGCGTCCTGCCTCGGGGGTATAAGCGGGAGCTTTTCCAGGCTTTCCGGGAGCCCATCCTGAGCTGGGAAGAGTTTGGGGTGTACTTCAGGATAACCCGGAGTGGTAAAACACCTGGAAAATCTCCTTAAAAGTAAAAGCAACAGTTGGCGCTCAGCCGGCCGCGTCGTGCGGCCTGAGTGGGAAGGGCTCGGACTGGGCGAGACAGGACCAATTTTGAACATTCCGACGACTAAAGCGAACTGCCTGTCCTATACGAATTTATTTCTAACAAAGTGTGAAGGAACCATTTATTTCAAACTATGACAGAATCTGACATAGCAGTATCCTATACTTATACCACATAGAGAGGGAGAGAGTGCAGATTTGCACTTAGTTTCCAAACTGCTTGATTTTTTATTGAGAAATCGGTAAGTTCTCTCTATAATACTATATAATTCAAAATATGAGAGGGGAGTAAAATGCCAGAAGAAACAGCTCAAGAGGAAAGACAGAAAGCCCTGGCAGCCGCCATGTCTCAGATCGAGAAACAGTACGGTAAAGGGTCTATCATGAAATTAGGTGACAAGCCTAAGAATCTGGATGTGCCAGTCATCCCTACCGGCGCATTGACACTGGACCTGGCCCTGGGAATAGGGGGCATACCTCACGGCAGAGTCACAGAGATCTATGGGCCGGAAGCCAGTGGTAAGACTACCCTGACCCTGTCCATTATATCAGAAGCACAGAAGCAGGGAAAGACCTGTGCTTTTATTGACGCGGAACATGCCCTGGACCCGGTATATGCAGGGGCCATCGGGGTAAATATAGATGAACTGGTAGTGTCCCAGCCTGATACCGGCGAGCAGGCCCTGGAGATCGTAGAGTCTCTGGTCAGGTCAGGCGCAGTCGATCTGATCGTTGTGGACTCTGTGGCAGCCCTGGTACCTAAGAACGAAATAGACGGAAACATGGGAGATGCCCAGATGGGACTGCAGGCCCGGCTCATGAGCCAGGCTCTGCGCAAGCTTACCGCTATCATTGGTAAATCCCAGACAGCCCTGGTGTTCATCAATCAGATCCGTATGAAAATAGGGGTGATGTTCGGAAACCCGGAGACCACCACCGGTGGTATGGCCCTTAAATTCTATTCTTCAGTACGTATAGAGATCCGCAGAAAGGAATCACTGAAGAAAGGTGAAGATGTTTATGGTAATACCGTCAGGGTAAAGATCGTTAAAAATAAAGTCGCGGCGCCTTATAAAATAGCTACCTTTGATATACTGTTCGGCAAAGGTATATCCAAAGAAGGCTGTCTGGTCGATGCAGCCCTGACTGCCCAGATCATTACCCGTAAAGGCACCTGGTATTTCTTAAACGAAGACCGAATAGGTCAGGGGCGTGAAAATGTGGTGCGTGAAGTAAGCAGTAATCCCGAGATGATGGCTAAGCTGGATAAACTGGTCAGAGAGAAAATGGCTGACCCCAACGCGGAATTACTGGAAAGCGATGATAAGACACCATTTGAACTGGAATCTTAAACTGGAGAAATAAATGTCCACGATAAAAGTAGGGGTATGTGGTGCTACCGGCTATTCCGGTGTAGAGCTCTTAAAGCTGCTGGGGCAGCATCCCCATGTCGAAGTAAAATTTGTCAGCTCTGAGTCTAAGCAGGGCCAGTCTCTGGTGGAGTCACATCCTGACCTCATGCAGTACTCTCATCTTATGTACCAGAGTCTGGAAGAAGAGGCTATCTATGACTCCATAGATCTGGCATTTCTGTGTCTCCCCCACGAGCCGGCAGCCATAGCCGCAGAGCGCTTCTTAAAAAAGGGCATAAAAGTCATAGACCTTTCTGCGGCATACAGGATAAAAGACCTTCAGGTATTTGAGGATACTTATAAATTTAAGCACCCTCATCCAGAGCTGATCGAACAGGCGGTATATGGGCTCTGTGAGATCTATGAGGATGATATCAAACAGGCGAAATTGATTGCTAATCCGGGCTGCTATACTTCTACCGCCCTCTTAGCCCTGATTCCTCTGTACAGACAGGGGATGGTGTCGCAGGACTCCCTGATCATAGATGCCAAGTCAGGCTACTCCGGAGCCGGAAAGAAGGCCACAGAAAACAGCCTCTATGTCGAGGTCAATGAGAACTTCTATGCTTATGGCGTAGGTAATCACAGACACAGGCCGGAAATAGCCCAGGAGCTCAGTTACGCGGCGGGTACAGGCATAAAAGTGACGTTTACCCCCCATATCATACCTATGGACCGGGGGATATTGACTACCATCTATCTGGAAGGCATGTCGCATAAGCAGCAGGAAGTGCTGGACACCCTGGAATCATTTTATAAACCCCACCCTTTTGTACATATTCTGAAAGATCAGCTGCCCCGGGTGAAATGGGTCAACCATACCAATAATGTGATGATAGGAGCACAGCCCGACCATGAGACGGGCAGGCTGGTGCTGGTATCCGTCCTGGACAACCTGGTAAAAGGGGCTTCCGGGCAGGCCATGCAAAATATGAATATACTGTATGGTCTGGATCAGACTGCAGGATTTATGTACAATGGAGGCAATAAGTGAAGAGCGCTGAAGAATTAGGCCTGAAAAGGCTGGATGGCGGAGTGTCTGCTGTCCAGGGTTTTAGGGTAGCTGGAGTATCCTGTGGTCTCAAAGAAGGAGGCTACAAGGATATTGGATTACTGTATAGTGAAAAGCCCTGTGTGACAGCTGCAGCCTACACACAGAATGATATAAAAGCCCATCCGGTCCTGTTAAATATGACCCGCGCAAAGAATAATATCTCCGCTATCATTGTGAATAGTGGATGCGCCAACTGTCTGGTAGGGACACAGGGAGACCTGGATGCCCAGGAGATGGCTGATCTCACAGAAGAAAGACTGGGCCTCAGAAAGGGACAGGCCCTGGTCGCCTCTACCGGTGCCATCGGGCAGGCCCTCAATATGCAGCGAGTCCGTTACGGGATCGAGAAATTATGTAACGCCATACCTTATGAAAATGACAACAGAAATTTTGCCACCAGTATCATGACTACAGATACCCGGGTAAAATCTATAGCCTATTCCCGGACTATCGGCGGAAAGACCGTATCGCTGGGTATCACAGCCAAAGGCTCTGGTATGATCAAACCGGATCTGAAAGTACTGCATGCCACTATGCTGGTCTTTATCTCCACTGATGTAAAGATATCCCAGGAGATGCTGGAAGAGGCCCTGGAAGACGCCAACGAATATGCTTACAACCGCATCAATGTAGATAATGACACCTCTACCAATGACTCTGTTTTTCTGTTGTCCAATGGACTGGCTGGCAATAAAGAGATCAAAGCAAAAGATGAGGATTTTGAAGCATTTAAAGAGATGCTTACCCTGGCCTCTCAGGAAATGAGTAAGATGCTGGTCAGAGATGGTGAAGGAGCCAATAAGCTGGTCTTTCTCACTGTAAAGGGAGCTAAGACAGTGGCAGATGCCCAGAAAGCCTGCCGGGCTATCTCAGACTCCTATCTGGTGAAGACTGCCTTGTTTGGAAACAGTCCTAACTGGGGACGAATCATGGCAGCCCTGGGCTACGCCCATGTCAAGTTTAATCTGGAAAAGATAAGACTGTCTTTTAACGATCATGTACTCTATGAAAATCAGAAAGTGAATACAGTTGAACTCAGTAATGCTGTAACGGAAATGATAGCCAATGAAATGGATATCACCCTGGATCTGGGTGCAGGCAATAAAGAGTATTATATGTGGACCTGTGACCTGTCCTATGACTATGTAAAGATCAACGCTCATTATATCAGCTAAACCATAAAGTAACAGATATGAAAAAAGCTCCCGATAAACGGGAGCTTTTTCTATATCATTGTCTTATTAGTAAGGTGCTGTCACTCCGGCCTTGATGTGATAATCTGAGTTAACATTGTTATCCCAGCTGCTCACTCCGTTTAAGTCATATGAAAGCGCAAAATCGATTTTTACATCTCCATAAGAGCTGTAATCAGCAAAGTAATAGACATCCTGTCCGGCATAGCTGGCTCTCTGATAAGAAGGGCTCATAGTCTTAACGGTAGCCCATCCATCTGTAGTATATACTATACTGGCTGTACCTATAGTGCCATTGACTTTTTTCAGTGCTACAGTTCCTCTGAAATATGTATTAGGATAATCAGAATAGGTAGCATAGGTAAGCACTATGTTCTGCTTTCCAAATGCAGCAGGACCGTAAGAGAGGGTGCCACTGCCTTCCATAGTCCCAATACGGTAATCTATTCCGGCTCCGCCATTATTATCCCAGTACACCTGTCCGTTTACGGTATACTTGAGGGCAAACTGAATAGACACTTTAGGCCCGGAATATCCTCCTCTGGGATCTCCACCCTGAGACATTGATTTTGCTATTATAGAAAACTTCCAGTGTTCCCGGTTATTTCCCAGGGATTTAACATAACTGGCATCAGCTTCCTGCCAGGCTCCGCCGTCTACACTGTATACTACTTTTACAGATTTGCTGTAAGCAATATTCTCCACTTCGATATCACCGGCAAAATAGGCCTTATAGGATCCGCTTAAGCCACCGCCGTTCCCAATCATAGTTTTTGCATTGATGAGCTGTATAGCTGGTAATCCGGAAGTATAGGCTGAGGTGTTTAATGACCGGCTATCATTCAGTTCACCTGATTCTGCGATACTGCCGCAGGAAGAGAGGGCGCCCAGTACGGCCAGGCTTAAAAATATTTTCATGATTCTCATTGAGGTACTCCTGTACTGTTATTATTTGCAATAATTTTATCACAGGCCCTAAATATTTGCAAATATCTAACAAGTCCCCAGTCTAATTTCATGTAATTGATGAAGAAATGGTTTTAAGCGCTTACACTTTTATCCGACTTGTACTTTTTCTACGGGCCGGCCAAACTGGAACTGCCGGGTCTGCATACCCAGGGAATACATCAGGGTAAGAGGCCCCAGACGGCCTAAAAACATGGTAATGATGATAACAGATTTGCTGACCGGGCTCAGTGAGGGGGTGATACCCGTAGACAGGCCTACGGTCCCGAAAGCAGACAGGCATTCAAACATGATATTGATAAATGCCTGGTCTTCCAGGGAACTGAGAATGATGCTGATAAGAAATACCCAGGCCAGAGACAGGAAAAACAGGACCAGAGCTTTTCTGACAGTCTCTATGTGCAGGTCTCTGCCAAATACTCTGATAGTGGATCTTTCCTTCAGGGTGTGATAGATAGTCATGATCATGATCATGATGGTGGTGGTCTTAATGCCCCCGCCGGTAGAGCCGGGGGAGGCCCCTATAAACATCATGATAGAGCTCATAAATAAGGTGGCGGGACGGGCCTGGCTGTAATCAATAGTATTAAATCCTGCAGTACGGGTAGTCACGGAAGAGAACAGGCTGGTCAGTATCTTTTCTCCACCCTTCATCCCATTCAGGATATTAGCATATTCCAGTATAAAAAAGAGGGTAGCCCCCAATATGATCAGTACTGCGGAACTGAACAGGACCAGCTTACTATGCAGGCTCAGGCGCCTTTCCCGTCCGGAGATCAATCTGCGTAAATTGACGATCACAGCAAAGCCCAGGCCTCCCAGAGTGATCAACAGCATGAATACGAGGTTCATCCAGGTGTCTTCCCTGAACTGCATCAGTGAATCGGAATAGAGAGAAAATCCTGCATTACAGAAGGCTGAGATAGCGTGAAAAACAGAGTAGTATAGTGCCTGGTCCCAGGGCAGTATATCCTTGAATCTCAGCCATAAAAAAAATGACCCGCTCAGTTCAATGATAACTGTAGTCAGGACTACGGAAATAAGGAAACGGTTCATCCCGGAGGAATGCATCTCATTTACCGCATTCTGCGCGGTATATCTGTCAAACAGACTAAGCTTTTCTCCCATAATGACGGAAAAAAATCCTGCAAAAGTCATGATACCCAATGCCCCGACCTGAATCATAAGCAGGATAACGATCTGGCCGAACAGGGAAAAATAGCTGCCTGTGTCCACTACTATCAGTCCGGTCACACAGACTGCTGAAGTGGCCGTAAAAAACGCATCGAGTAAAGATAAGGGGGGCTGTCCGGCCTGACGGGAAATGGGGAGAAACAGAAGTATTGAGCCCATAAATATGACTGTTAAGAAAGAAACAGCAATGAGGCGATATGGTTTGAGTTTTATCTGGCCTTCGACATGGAATACCCGGCGCAAGGTCTTTATCAAATAGAAAAGCAAAAAACCCAGGCTCAGTATAATAAGTAATATATGGAAACCGGTGCCGGTATCATCCTGATGCACCAATGTCTGATGAAGAAAGGTAAAACGCAGGAAACTGAACCAGGCCAGATTGGCAATGGCGGATACAGGAAGGTCTTTTTCTTTGACAGTGACATTAAGCCCTATCTGTATGATTATATTGATCGCGCTCAATGCCATGATAGCATATAGAGCTCCGTTTAGATGACTCATTTTAGCACCGGGAAAAAACAGGGTGATAAAGTATAGTAGTATCAGGGAGATCAAAAGGGATTTGAAGATCTCCAGGGGTTTTTTAAACCTGAGCAATGCCTGCATATTAGAGTCGAGTGGTATAGCTGAGATTAAATATGCGGTTTACCAGATCATTATAGATCTGATACTGCAGAGTAAGGCCTAATTCAAAACCGCTCACCGGGCTGAAACGAAAGAGTACAGAGGGCAGTATAGATGAAGCCCGGGTAAAGTTTAGATAGACATTTTCCAAAAGAAAGCCAGCTTTAAATACCGGGCTGCCCAGGGTAGCAGCCATGAACAGGGTGCTGTTGGTAATATTCCGGAATGAGCTGGGTAAGAGTGGGACTCTAAGCCCCAGGGTAAACATATTGCGGGCCCCGAATATTCTATAGCTTTTTCCGGTAGTGAAATAGAAACCATACATAGTGCTGCTGGTGCCATCCGGGGCTACATAAGAGCCATTGGACCCGTATGCAAAGCTGTCAAAACCGAAAGCGTAGTTAAACCGATTACGGGATTCAAACAGGGAGAACTTCAGATAGGCAGAGGGAATATTAAGGTGCACAGGGTCAGACCCCACTACGTGGTCAAAATTTTCAGATACCCCAATGGACAGTATGTTAAAGATCCCGACATTGAGTCTTAAACCTACACCCCCTCCGTCATACATCATGAATTCCGAGTATAGAGTGCCCTGCTTAAAATTATCCGGAGTAGGTACGCTGCCGATATAGGGCATGGATTCGCCAGGCCCGGCACTAGGGGGGGTGGAGCTGCTGTTTTTATGATATCCGGGCTCATCTATGATAAATTCATCGCTAAACCCCGGAATCAGGCATATAAAGCTAAGAATTATGCTAATCAGGACTTTTTTCATCTCTTTCTCCTTTTTGAGGCTATGATAGATATAGCCTGTATATCTTATCGGCAAAAAAATAGATATTTTAATTCTTGACAGAAAAATGTTCCACTAATAAAATATATAAAAAATTGTACACAATATTTAGGAGGATATTCTCATGGCTGACGTAATTGATAAGGTCAAAGAAATTATCGTTGATAAGCTCGGTGTAGATGAAGCATCTGTAAAAGAAGCTGCAAACTTTATTGAAGATCTGGGTGCAGATTCTTTGGATATTGTTGACTTGGTAATGGCTTTAGAAGAAGAATTTGGAATTGATATTCCCGATGAAGAAGCTCAGAACATCAAGACTGTTGGTGATGCTGTAAACTTCATCAAGAATCATCAGTAAGCAATTATCGATATTTTATCGATCTGTTTATTTTTGAATTTTTAAGAAAGAAAAGGGCCCGGTTTGAACCGGACCCTTTTTTATTGGACTGATTTTTTAAAAGCGTCTGAGATCGATGGAGCCGGTCTGAGTATGGATGTCGATCATCCGGGTGCCTGCCTGATTCTGGCCTACTAAAGAAACTCTGTCGCTGGTCTCTGTATCGAAAGCTATACGATTATCTATGGATCCTGTTACAACAGTGGCATAGACCTTGATATCTGTGGTATCAGATAGCGTGAGGTCTATACTTCCCGTAGTATTATTGAGATCTATATTGGCAATATTATTGTAAAAATTCAGTATTTCTATATCCAGGGAGCCTGTCTGAGCAGTCACTGCCAGATCCTTTACATGCTCTGCTTTCATATCGATGGATCCGGTCTGAGTGATGGCCGTTACATTGCTGGCACTTATCTTATTGAGTACATTTATACTGCTGGTCTGGGTATTTAATAATACTTTTTCTGCAAGCAGTATATTTGCAGTGATGGAGCCGGTCTGAGTATTCATGTTCATCACCCGGGCATTAAGAGTGCCCCGGCAGTCTACGGAACCGGTCTCTGTAGTGAGATCGATGCCGGCGAAGCTGTTTGCGACATTTAAGTCTATAGTGCCGGTGTCAGAGAAGAGATCCAAATGCTTTATAGCTATCCCAGCAGGGAGATAGATGTGTATCTTGGAGCCTATGCTATATATGTTCCAGTAATCAGGGCTGATACCGGGGGCTTGAGCTATACTGAGATTGCTGGATCCGTTACTGCTGATAGTGAAGAGGAGATTGTTTTCAATATATTCTGAACCAATCGTCCAGCCTCCTGCATCGACATAATTGGAAAGGACAACCAGGATGTTTGTACCGGCATGATTGTGCAGGTGGATTTCTCCGATGTTCAGAGCGGCAGAGAGTTCATTGGTGAAAGAAGGGGCCAGTTCATAGCTCTCTACCTTGTACACTCTTACCCCGGGAGCCCAGAAATCAGCACAGGATGAGACTATTAAGGTGCTGCATATAAATAATAATAATAAAAATCTTTTCATGTTATACTCCTAAAACCTGATTTCGACATCGATCAGATTAAACCCGAACCGGGGCTTAAGCTGTTCGTATTGTACCGCTACTGCTTTCATAGGACGGATCTGGGCCGTCAGGTTCTGGTTGTATTTTCTGACATAGACAGGGGTGCCCAGAAGGTCATAGAGTATAGCAGCTCCATAGACTGCAAATGAACCATAGTACATGATGCCGTAAATGTTAGGATTATCGATAGTCCGGGTCTCTATCATGATCTCCGCACTGAGATAGAGGGCCAGCGACAGCCCTGTCATGCCCAGCGTGATCAATCCGCCCCGGGTATCCCCTACCGTAAAGTGGGCCATACCCAGTCCGGGAGTGATGGCACCCAGAAATTCAGCCAGAGCCAGGGTACCTATGCCGATGCGGCCGCTATTGGGCCTGTAATAGTCCGGAGCCGGCTCCTGAATGGTAGTGACCTGGGTAGTCACAGTGATGGTTGTGACGGTTTTGGTCTCTGTGGGGGCTGGCTTTTTCTCCTGTTTTTCTTTATGATCTTCCTGGTATTGAGCTTTTTTATCCCATCCCGAATCGATCAAGGTATCCAGTCGTTCTTCATCGCTCTGCTCTGCCATAGCCAGAGAGCCGCACAGTAAAATAAGAACGAAAGTGCTTAAGACTTTTTTCATGTTTTCCTCCTGATTTTGAGTCCTATTATAGTTGAAAACCAGGAACTCATAAAAGTGTTACTTTTGGATGGGGTAATTGCTTTAAAGTGGATTTAAAGATAATAGCTTGACAAGTCATATTAATCAAATATAATTAATCTGTGCAAATAATGTGTAAAAAGGATTGGTAATGAAGGCAGTTTATATAAAGACCTATTTTGATAATATGGTCGTCCCTTATAAAATGGAAAAAGAACTGGAACTGGTACCAGGGACCTGGGTGGTAGTAAATACCAAGTTTGGTGAAGATATCGGACTGGTCAAAAGTGATATCATCGACTGGGATAAGACTCATGAGGTAAAACTTAGTAAACATTTGGACAAAAAAGTCCATTCTGATGTGGATGATGTAGAAATCGAAGAGCATCAGGAAGATAAGCATAGTGATGATACCCTCTTGATAGATTTTGAAAATAACCGGGTGCTCCGGCTGGCCCGTGATGAAGAAGTAGACCAGAGAGTGGAACTCAGCAAAGAATCAGAAAGTGCCTATGACCTGGCCCTCAAAGAAGTGAAGGAGCTCGATCTGGATATGAAACTCATCAATGTGCACTTCTTATTGCACAGGAAGAAAGTGATCTTTAACTTCACCGCTGACAACCGTGTAGACTTCCGGCAGCTGGTCAAGAAACTGGCCTCCCTGTTTAAAACCCGGATAGAGATGAGACAGATAGGGGTCAGAGATGCAGCCAAGATACTGGGCGGTTATGGAGTGTGTGGAGAGCAGTGTTGCTGTCTGAGATCGAACTGTCACATGGACTCTATCTTCTTAAAAATGGCTAAAAGCCAGGGCTTTGTGGTCAATGCTTCCAAGCTTACCGGGATCTGCGGCAGGCTGATGTGCTGTCTTTCCTATGAGAATGATTTTTATGTACACGAAAGAAAAAAATATCCCGAAGTAGGGTCGATGGTTGCAGACGGAGAGAAGAGCTACCGCATCTTTTCTGTTAATATCATCAAAAATGAGATATGTGCCAGCGATATTCATCATCACCAGGTAAAATTCGGCCATGAAGATATTCAGATGCGCCGTAAAGATGAAAAAGGTGTAGTACATTACGCTTTAAAAGCTCAAGTGAACTAAGCGTTTGGAGTATGAATGGCTTATAAGAAGGATTCCATAGAGAACGCCAAAAACCAGGGCATATTTATGGATAATTTTGATCCGCATGTGTTGGCTATGAATGAAAAAGAAAAACAGAAGATGGCCAGCAACCTTAAAAAATCTGCCAAAGACATGGATGTTAATTCCTTAAAAGAAGGGGATATTCAGGCTAGGGAGAAGCATACCAGTATACAGGAACTCCGCGTCCAGCTTAGCTTTTTAGAGAAGATAATCGCTTTTTTTTTAGCTGCTTTCGGTATAAAGAGTACGGACCAGTACAAATTAGATAAAGCCATCAAAGATATTGAAAAAAAGATTGCCACGGTGAAACCGGTGATGTACTCTCCCGGCACCCGGCGGCTCACCAGATACTTCGCCCTGCGCCTCCACGACCTTAATATGAAACTCCTGGTGTGGAAAGATATCTATAAGAAGACTATGGATAATCCAGACCGATGGGATGACCCAAAGAATAACAAGACTATAGTAGAAAAGCTTTTTGAAAAATTAGTGGAATTTAATTCTGCAGAGATCGAGAATAATTTTTCAATAGAGGGCATAAAAAAAGCAGTGGAAGGCATAGATGATGTGCCTAAAGCTGTAGATATGCTGGATAAAAGCCTCTATACTTTTGTTTATGGTATACAGAAACCTGTGATCGAGCAGGTCAACCGCTTCTATACCAACCTGGTCTACATCAGAAACCTGGCAGAATTTGACTTCAATGTCCTGCTGAAACGATTTGACAATGCCTATGACCCTGCGGTGACCCCGAATTTTACTGATATCCCCGGGGATGCCCTGGTCAATTATATTAAAGCCCTGGAAGAAGCGATCTTTCAGATAGACCTGGTGGTAGATAACCATAAGGTATTACAGGAGTTATATAATATTGCCCAGGAGTATAGTGAAGAGGAAAAATTAAGCGACCAGGCCCAGACTGACCCTGAAAATCTTCTGCCGGACGGCCCGGCCAAGCCTTTTGATGTAAACACAGAAATCACAGCCTTACAGGAAGATATGAAGAACCTGGCCTATAATAAGATGCTCAGTTATATCATCCAGGTCATCAGGAAAGACCCTTTGTATACTCCCAGTTTTGTCCATACCAAATACGATCTGTTTAAAGTATACGTGGAGATACTGGAAAAACGTATCCGCCTGGTAGCAAAAAAGTCTATAAAAGATGCCCGTATTAAAAAAGTGGAAGTATTCATTAATAAGCTTTTTTCAGACCTGAAATGGGTAGGCATTTATACCTCAAAAATGGCAGAAGCACTGGAAAATGAAGGCTACATCGGATTTACCCATCCTTATCAGATCTCGGTGGTCTATAATTATCTGGAAAAGTATTATAATACCATACTCAAAAACACTATTAACATACTGCTGCTGAACGGAAATTTTATGGAAAAGAATTTTCAGAAACTGGTATCCGAGACATTTTATAATATGGACAAATTTATCACCCGTTTTGAAAGTTTTGTGGACGATATGCAGGCAGATGGAAGTATGGGAAAAAGACTGACCAAATTGCTGGCTAACAAATCCAGTAAACTGGGTGAGAATAAAAACACGGTGGAGAAGAATATAGTGCACATTAATGGCCAGGCCAAAGATTTTTTTGAAGAATTCAGTAATCTTTTCTCATCGGTGGCTACCATCATTTCCCGGGTATTTGCGGATGTGGAAAGCAAACCTCCCAAATATATCAGGAATATCAGGGGAATCGGGGGTTATCAAAACTCTAAATTTATCAGTTCATTACAAAGCGGCCATAATGTCATGCAGATGATGCAGAGCATTATGAATTCTTTTAGTAATTAAGATATAAGCATTATGAAAGAAAAAGTCTTACTGGTAGCTGTCAAACTTCCTGAGCAGGACCTTGAGGATATGCATTATTCACTGGCTGAACTGGGAGAGCTGTGCCGCACAGCCGGTGTGGAAGTGACCGATACGGTTATTCAGGCCCGTCAGAAGCCTGACCTCAAGACATTCCTGGGAAAAGGCAAGCTGGAAGAAATATCTCTTACCTATGATAAAGCTGAAAGAGATGTGCTGGTCTTTAATCATGAACTCAGTCCTACCCAGGTCAGAAATATCGAAGAAGTGGTGGATAGCAGGGTGCTTACCCGGAGTCAGCTCATAATGGATATTTTTGCCATTCATGCGCGCTCCCGCGTATCCCGGCTTCAGGTAGAGCTGGCCCAGCTCCAGTATAACATGACCCGGCTCACCAAAAAGTGGACTCACCTGTCCCGGACCCAGGGCGGAATCGGGATCAGGGGGCCCGGAGAGACCCAGCTGGAAAGTGACCGTCGTGAAGCGGCTCAGCGTATACATATTCTTAAGGAAAAGCTGAAAAAAGTAGAACAACAGATGCAGACTCAACGCAAGCAGCGCTATAAAGAATTTCAGGTAGCCATTATAGGTTATACCAATGCCGGAAAATCGACACTGCTCAATCAGCTGGTCAAGGAAGAAGTCTATGCCCAGGATCAGTTATTTGCCACGCTGGATACTACTACCCGTAAATTATGGCTGGGCGAAGGGGTACAGGTACTGATCAGTGATACGGTAGGCTTTATCCGGGATCTGCCCCCCGGCCTGGTAGATTCCTTTCATTCTACCCTGGAGGACGTCATCCATGCTGATCTTCTCCTCCACCTGGTGGATGTAGGGGCTCCTGACATGAAGGTAAAGCTGCAGGCAGTAGCTGATACCATTAAGGCCATCCATGCTCAGGATGTGATGCAAGTCATGTGTTTTAATAAATGTGATACCATTAGTGAAAAAGACCTGGTGTCTGTACGGATGCAGTTTCCGGAAGCGCTCTATATCTCAGCCCGGGAGGGATTGAATATAGAAGTATTAAAACAGGTGATCAGCCACCATGCCCGCAATAAAAAAGGGTCTTAGATATCCTGATCTCAATGGGTGATATTTATCCGGGAAAAGGGAGTGGTACGATTTTTCCCGGAATTTTTGGAATAATAGAGAGCCGTGTCGCCATCTCTGAAGATGTCACCGATAGACTGATGGTTCTCTGCATCAAATACAACTACTCCGGCGCTAATGGTGATTTTATTTCCATCTAAAAAATCGAATTGTAATGAAGCGATCTCGTTTTTTATCCTGTTTGTGACTAAAAGTGCGTCCTTTTCCTCTGTCTCATCCATAATAACCGCGAACTCTTCCCCTCCGATACGGCCCGGAACGTCTGAAGTGCGGAGATGAGAGTGAAATATCTTCCCAACAGCGGTCAGTACAATATCCCCTGAGATATGCCCGTATTTATCGTTGATCTCTTTAAAATTATCCAGATCATAGAGAGCCAGGCTAAAAACCCGTTTGTATCTTTTGGATGCATAAAAGGTCTTGTTAAAAAAGTTGAAAAAGGTGCGGCGGTTATACAGTGAGGTAAGAGAATCTTTGGTGGCCATTTCCGTGATCTCGGAGAGGTGCTGCCCCATTCTCACAGACATCCGGACACGGGTAAACAGCTCTATACTATCTACCGGTTTTTTAATAAAGTCAAACACACCTGCTTCGTAAGCGTCATCCAGGTAGGCTTTATCCAAATCTTCCAGGATCAGTATCACCGGTATATTCTTAGTGTGGATCATGACTTTGAGATAGATAATAAATCCTATGCCATCCAGGGTGCTCAGAGCCTGATCCACCAGTATAGCATGCCATTCGTAATCATAGGAGGAGCGCAGGATGTCCAGAGCCTTTTTTTCACCTGTAGCCAGTACGACATTGTAGTGCTGGCTCAGGTTTTCTGCAATGGCCTGGGAGAGGGTCTCATCCTGAGATACCACCAGGATATTAAAGCTTGTATTCATACCAGCTCCTTATCGGGATTTAGCGACCCCTATGCGGGGGCACAATGAACTGACCGGACACCTGCTGCAAAAAGGAGAGACGGGTTTGCAGAGTGTCTGTCCAAAGGCTACCAGGAGGTCATTATACCTCATCCACCATTCAGGGGGAAGTTTTTTTCTGAGTTCCAGTTCACTTTTATCTGGGCTGGTCGTGTGTATATAATCCCACCGATTGGAGATGCGGTGTACATGCACATCCACACATATAGCCGGTATTTTAAATCCCAGGATGAGAACCAGGTTTGCGGTTTTTCGGCCCACTCCCGGCAGTGAAATGAGGTCTTCCAGGGTGTCAGGGACCATGCCCTGGAATCTTTCCAGTAGTATCTGGCTGATCTCTTTGATCCTGCCGGCTTTGACTTTGTAAAAACCAACCGGAAAGATAGTGTCGCGTATCTCTGACTCACTGAGGGCTGACATCGCCTGGGGAGTATCAGCTTTTTGAAAAAGGCGCAGAGAAGCAGGGCCGGTGGTTTCATCTTTGGTCCGCAGGCTCAACAGGGTAGATATCAGTACTTTAAAGGGGGTACCCTGATTCTGGGCCATAAAAGTGACCACCGGGGCATTCCAGCGGGGAGCTTCTTTCTCCAGGATTTGCAGAATTTCTACCAGGGTCTTATTGTCCAGCATGTGCCGATCCCTATAGTTTTTTATGTTTACTGTTCTATTTTAACAGTGTTTTTTTTAATAGACAAGCTATACACGGCTCATATAATGTAGCATACACCTGTTTTTTGAGTAAAAACGGTATTTAGTATAAACTATTCCATTATTTATATTTAAATCAGAAAAGGAGTTTTAAATGAGAAAAAGTGTATTACTTATGATTGCTTTGATTCTTGGTCTGGGCGCATGTTCGACCTACAAATATGCGGTAGAATTGGAGCAGGATTATCCCCGTATGGGTGAGGATTATAAGTATGAGTTCAATTCTGCAGCTGCCCGGGAGCTGGCAGCCACTATTAAGGACTCAGTGACAGTCAGTAAAGATGGGGTGTATAAGATCTCAGAAGTCATGGATGCCTATCTGAAGTTTGACCGGGTCAAGGCTACACGGTCTGATCTGGTAGAATTAAAATTTCGTCTGGAACACTGGGCTTACGTCCTGAAAAGCAGATTGCTGGAGGCAATAAATGCCACCAGTGCTATTGATGAGACCCTCCAGCTCTTAAATACCTATCAGCAGCTCCAGATCTTCAGCAGCCAGTCCCAACTCATCGCTATGGGGATGCATTTTAAAGAACTGACGCAGGGATGGACCCTTGGCCCCGATCTGAAGAATGCCTATATTATGCTTATCCTGAAGCAGGGGGATTTTCAGCTTACCCGGAATGTGATGAAAGAGGTGTCACTACAGGACGAGATCGAAATGGTACAGAAATCCCATAGAGACGGTCCCCAAATAGATCTTAAAATAAAAGCCAGCCGAAAGTCAAAATGGCCCTATGAGCGCTGGTCAGGCCTGGATGAGATGTCCGATTATTATCGAGAAGACGGAAAAGTGGTGTACAAAGGCCTCACTCTTCAGTCAGGGGACATCCTGCTCATCAATCAGCACAACAAATCTGAAGGAGTGTTTACCTTTTTTACTGAACAGGAAAATGTAGGTGCCCACATGGCAGTGTATATAGACATGGAGCAGGATGGAAAGCATTTTCCGGCGATATATGAAGCTCATGAGAACGGACTGAGACTGGTGCCTTTGCATAATTATTTTAATCAGCGTTTCAGCTCTTATGTGGAAGTGTACCGGTATAAAAAGATCCCCGATGACTGGGGCCAAAAACTCAGTGATATGACTAAAGTGATCAAGAAGGAACCCCATGGCTTCAATGTCTGGGGAAATTATGAAAAGAGTGAGACAAATCGTTATATATCCTGTGCGACTTTATGTACCATACTACTGGAGAGGACCGGGCAGGAATACCCCGGAGATAACAGTATAGTGCCGGCAATGGCCCAGACTAACTTTATTCACTTTGGCACAGAGATAAAGGCAATATTATCTCCATCCGACTTTACCACAGATCCCAGGCTCTCCCTGGTGGGATGGATCGATAATGATTTTCATGTGAAGCATGTGGCCAGCCACCTTATGAACCGGCAGTTTAATAATTATTTCAATAATTATCATGCGCGGCCCCGGGGCAGTTTTTACGGGGTCTACCACTGGGGCACCAAACGGATTGTCAGAAACAGTTTTATTATAGGCCCTCTTTTACTGGCCTCATTTGGATATAATCAGCATAACAAACCTGACGGGCCGGCAGCCCTTCTGGCCTTTGTGCTGATCGCAGAAGAAGGCCTCGATAAGGCGGGGGAGCACCTCGAAAAGGATGTAGAACATCTGATTCTCCCTTATTACGCGGATAAAGAGTTTTCCATTCATGAATTTGAACAAAAGCCCGAAATGAGAGAGGCTCTGGTAAAAGAAATGCAGAAGATAGCCGGCTGGTTCAAAAAAGAAGTCAAAGAAAAGAGATAAATCCTATATCATCAAAGTATGCCCTCTTTCTGTAAGGAAAGGGGGTTTTTTTATGGAAGCTCAGAAGGAAGATTCTTCCGAAAACTGATACGGGCACGGCTAAATAACAGAATAACAAAAAAGAGGTAGATCCCTGTGGCCCAAAGGGGCGAGACAGGTTCCAGCTCACGGTATGCCCAGGAGGGCCGGGTCATGAGCTCACCCAGGTACTGGATAATACGCCACAAAAAGGATAATCCCCGGTCCAGGAAGTGGAGCTGCATACCCATGACAGATGTCAGGAATAGTGCCATCAGAGCAGGAATAAGGACGAAAAACAGGGGGAGCAGGATAAGGTTGGTGAGCAGGGAGACCATGCTGAATCCCCCGAAGAAAGACACTATGAGGGGAGCGGTGGCCATGGTGGCACAAAAACTGAGACTGAGAGAGCCGGCTATGGCGGAGGGGAGCTTAAGATCCTCTAAAAATATCCTGATACGGGGAGAAAACAGCACTATACCCAGAGTAGCACTATAACTGAGCAGGAATCCCGGGTCTGTCAGGTAGGCCGGGTTTATCACTAAGATCACCAGGGCTGTAAAAGACAGAAGGCCTATCCAGTCCGGTTCATAGCCCAGAGTCTTCAGTCCGGTATAGGATATAAACATAAATCCCGCTCTCAGGATGGAGGGGGACATTCCACTGAATATTACATAAAACAGGATGATCAGGCTGCTCAGGCCATACACCCAGGGTCGGGATAAAAACAGAGAGAACAGAAAGATCAGGCACAGGCTGATGATACCGATATGCAGGCCGGACAGGGCCAGCACATGGCTGATACCCCCCTGCCGGAAAGACTCCAGGGTAGAATAATCCAGCCAGAATTTATTGCCCAGCACCATGCTGAACATGAGGGAACGGAGCTCGGGTGCAGTACGGGCCTGTATGAGATGGCTGGCCTGCATTCTCAGGCGGGAGATGATGATCAGCCAGGGATATCTGTCCCTGAGGATTTTGATTCCGGGGTCTAAGTAAGAGCCCAGCCGGCTTATTTGATCATCCAGTTCCGGGGGAAGGGGCGGAGTGTCATTCTTTATGGATGCTGCAGGGGCAGTATAGAGCTTAAAGTATTGCCTTTGGTGGAATAAGCTGGTGTAGCACCTGCCCTGAAGGCGAACAGTCTGCCCGGGATGAAGCAGGCCGATATGCGGGGATATGACGCTGGCCCCGGGATATAAGCTGAGCCGGTAGGATATTCCATCCGGTGCATCCTGATCGGGAATAGCCTGAGGAAAGGAAGAAATCTGTACTGTGATGTTGGTATACCAGGAGTGTTTAAATTCATCCTCATAGGCGGGCAGGGGGGTAGGCATGCGTAAACCGCTCACAACCCCTGCCAGCAGGGCCAGTCCCAGAAATAATAACTGAGGAGCTCTGAATTTTTTTTGTTTGTATTTTGTGTAAATGAAAAATATGAACAGGGACAGCGCCAATAAGCCGGCCGCTATACTCCAAAGGGCACTCAGTGCAGGCCAGATATAAGCCGTGTAGATCAGGCTGCCTAAAAAAGTAAGAAACATCATGCCCATGATCTATATCAGTTCACTTTTCTCAAAATTGATGGATACACTATTGCTGTTGATCTTGGTAATGGTGAATTTGTCTGTAAAAAAATGTGCCGAGCCTCTCAGTACAGAGATGATATCTACCAGGGTCTGCTCTTTGGGATATATGGCTGAAATGGTCTGCTCATCGATATTACTGTAATCGATCTTGCTGATCAGCTTATTGGGAAACTGAGCACAGATATCATTGTTTAGCTTAAATACGCTTAAAATAAACTGTTTGGCATTCGAGGAACGTTGTATCAGAAAATGGTAGACCTTAGGGGCGAAATCTGTCATCCAGTAATGTACAAATTCCTCGTTTATCTCAGGGATCTTTAATTTGGTAAATCCGGAGATCTGTTCTATCAGTTTAATGAAGCGGTCATGAGAGAAAAAGGTGTCCTGCTCCCGGAACTCATCCGCATTGAGGCCGGTCTCCCGGGCTATCTTGTCCCATTTCACTGTGCCGAATTTGGTTATGATCCAGTTTTTTATAGCCTTTAATATGATTAATTTCATAAAATATCCCTCATCTATTTAAAAATTATTATAATACGGATTCTGAATTAAAGTAAATTCCAGCATAAATAAAAATCCGTACATGCCGAAAATCCCTATAAGGCTGTGCAGATTTGACTTTTTTGCACTGATTTATTACAATACTGTGTTTTACAGACTATGCAGATGCATAGAGCTTTTACTACGGGAGAGTATTTGTTTGCGTAATTTTAGAAGCCATAAGTTATTAAAGCTGGAATTTTTTATAACCCTGATCATCCTGACGGTCTCCATAGTGTTTTCCATAGAAAACAGGGACTATTTTGTAGAGAATGCCCTGGAGCACCACTATCAGAATCTGTCCAAGTTCAGCCACCTGCACTCGTATCTGCAGGAGAAAAAAGTCACTGTCAAAGACCTTAAGTATACTGTGGTCATGCTGGAAAAGCTGAATAAGCCCGGTTTTATTCTGCAGGATGATGTGCGCCTGGATATTGCCAGGGCTTATCAAAGAATGGGGGAGAATAGCCTTTCCATCAAGCTGCTGCAGGATATCATCAGGGACAGTGGTGACTCTCTAAGCACTGCTGACGCTGTACTGCAGCTGGCACAGGAGTGGGCCGACCAGAAAAAAACCATAAAAGCTGTCTCTCTCCTGGAAAAACATCAGGGCCTTTTTCAGAATTACCGCCGGTCGGAGATGCGCTTTGCCTTGGCCCGGCTCTATTACCAGGTAGGGGATTCTAAAAACAGCGGAAAAAACATGGTGCAGGTCGACACTCTTGATTCCCGTTACCATTATCTTTATATTGAGATCATTGCAGATAACTGGAAATATTTTGATCAGGAACAGCAGTATACGGTCGTGCGTACCCTGTCGCGCTTAAACCTGTTTCAGACCTATGCCAAATATGCATCCCTCTTTATCAGTCAGAATAAACCCCCGGTGGAACAGGTCCAGGATATTACTTTGGACCTGGTTTTTCACTCTTATAAATCCTATGTCACTGATTTTGTAGCCTCTCTTAAGGATATACCTGAGTATGAGTCTGTCTACAAAGAAATGATGGAGCTGCACACCCTGTCTCATAATGAGATCGATACACAATCGGCCCGGGTGCAGGGCCAGTACTATTATCGTAAGCTGTCCTACCTCAGAAAGACCAGTACCTATTCAGCCACACAGGCCCTCTCTTATTATAATTCCTATTTAAAAGGCGCCATAGAGCCTCAGCATGCTGCCCTGAACCTGGAGCTGGCTATCCGGAATATGCTGGCCTTCAAGCAATACGCGTCCATCACTAATATTGTGGAAAGGACTTATCAAAAGCTGGGCCTGTCAAATCAGAATGGGATGCTCACGGATAATGTGTCATTCTGGAATGCCTATGCTCACCTTATTCTGGGTAATACCAATCAGGCTTTTACTGAGTTTGAAAATGCCATATCGGAACAGCCCGACAGTTATTTTGCCATTCACGGCAAGGAATATGTCAATGCCCTGTTAAAAGCCAGGAATCTGACCCGTATGGAGTACATCTCTCATCTCCATCAGCGTCTGCGCCATTTGAGTAAAGACAGGGCCAAATTGCCGGTAATGAAGCTCATCTACGCATTTGAAGACAGTATCGGAAAAGATAAGATGCGGCAGGAGATCATAGAACTGTCTCAGGCTGCTTTCTCCAAAAATATTCTTTTTGAATTTGATGACACTGTGCTTAGAGAGATGAGCCTGGATAAGAACTATATACGCTTTATTGCTTATACCCGTTTCGGGATGACTGACAAAGCCCGGGCGGTATTGACATCTTCAGGCATCAACGACCCCCGCATACAGGAAGTCCTGTTTCTTAAGGAATTGATCCGGAACAAACAGTTTAAAAAAGCGCATAGCTTACTGGTATCTCTCAAGCAGAATAAATACCTGAATGACAATTTTAGCTTCCTTTCACACGAATTAAGAAGCATGTATTACCCCCGCCCTTATGATGCTGAGATCAACATGGCCCTGGCCAAACTGGCAGAGAACAATAAGATCGATATCAATCTGGTCTATGCTATTATCCGGGGGGAAAGCATGTATATGCCCCGGGCCCGTTCCTATGTAGGGGCCAAAGGATTGATGCAGCTTATGCCCGCTACCGCCCGCTTAGTGGCCAAGGCGGTCTTTGGGACCAGCACAGATATTGACCTGTACAATCCCCAGAACAATATCATTCTGGGTTCTTATTATCTTAATGATAATGTGAGCACTATGGGCCTGCTCACGGCTATAGCCACTTATAACGGGGGTTATGCTGTGATCAAGAAGGTGAAAAAGCAGTTTAAGCCGGCCAATGAACTGGAACTGATGGAAATCCATCCCTATAAAGAGACCCGTCTCTATGTAAAAAAGATCCTGAGTAATTACTACCGTTATCAGGAACTCTATGAAAAACAGGATGTGACTGTACAGATGGAGAAACTGCGGGTAAATAAAGTCTAGCCTGACAATTAGCCCTGGTACTGAGCTCCCTTTTGCTTTTCAAATAGCTGTCTAATTTATTACACTATATGTGTATATATTGCAATTTTTTACATAATTCGATATAATGTAACTTGTAAAAATACAAATGTTAAAACATAAGTAGAGGGATGATGTGTCCGCTCAGCTGGAATTAAAAAAACAAATTTATGAGTCGCTGGAGACCGGGCATCTGGAAAAAGCGGAAGAGTTGACTCTGAGCGCTTTAGGTGAGAATATTGCAGATGATGACCTGGAATGTATTCTTAAGATCATCAGATTTTGGGATAACAGAAAGGAATACTTCAGCTTTGAGTCAGGCTCGGGCAATGGCGAGCTTCTCTACCTGGAATGGGAGAAGTTTGGGGATTTTTGTGATGAAAATACTATCACAAATAAAAAAGCAGTATTTGCCTTAAAATCCTATGTCTTTAAGACTATAGTAGATATGCTTATTGAAAGCTACCGTCTCTCACCTGTTAAGGATAAGCAGACTCTGGTAATACTGGGCCAGGCTTTTAACGAACTGGGCATCATTGATAAGGCTGTAGAGACCCTGGAGTATGCCCTCTCTATCTCCGGAGAGAATGATGATGTCAGGATTTATACTCTCCTGGGGGACCTTTATGCAGAAGCAGGGGAAGATGACATGGCTATGGTCATGTTCAACGAGGCTTTTTTTAAGTTTCCTCAGCTCATAGATCTGAATCAGCTGGACTACAAACCTCTCCACAAACTGGCAGGTATGGTAGCTAAAGATGATTTTAAAGAGCACGAGATACTGGAATGGATACCGGTATATGGATATCTCTATAACGGGCTGACTGCCAGGCGGAACCTGGAATACAAAGAATACATCAGCCTCAGAGACAGGGTCAGAGAATATGAAAAGTCTATTACTATAGACAAAAAAGTGATAAATGTGATTATACCGCGCCTGATAAATTATTATATCTGGGTGTTTGATTATTATGTGTTCCAGGTAAATGCCTACCAGGGAGCTGAAAAGATCGTAAGACGCATAATAGAGTTATTGGCTACTTATCCGGAATCCGAGAAAGTGCGTCAAAAGCTGTCAGACCGGGCGGAGAACCTGTTTAAACAGCTGCTCACAGAGCGGAAAGCGGCCAGCCTGAAAATGGAAGCCCAGAGCAAGGAACCAAGGAGTTAATTAAAAATGTCATTAATAAGTGTAGGAAGTCTGGCCTATGACGGTATACGTACTGTGGCCGGTGAAAAGCCCCGAATCCTGGGTGGCTCATTGACGCATTTTTCCAATGCTGCCAGCCTCAAATCCAAACCCAGCCTGGTGGGCGTAGTGGGAGAAGACTTTGCTCCCGCGGAATGGGACTTTTTAAAATCTAAATCTCACTCTATTGAGGGAGTAGAAGTCTTATCAGGAGAAAAGACCTTTTTCTGGAAGGGATATTACACTGAGGATTTCGATATAGCTATCACAGAAGAGACCCAGCTTAACGCCCTGGCCAAGTTTGACCCAAAGGTCCCGGAGTCTTATAAAAAGACACCCTATATACTGTTCCTGGCCAATATGGTACCGGAGTTGCAGAGCAAGGCTGCCTTACAGTGTCCCGGATCGGTGCTGAAAGTGCTGGACACCATGAACTTCTGGATAGAAAACAATGCCCCGGGCCTGGCTCAGGCTTTTAAAGACGTGGATGGTATTATTGTCAATGAAGGAGAGGCTGAGCTGCTCACCGGCCAGAAAAATCTCATAAAAGCGGCCGAAATGTTGTTCCAGCCCCATTTTAAGATACTGATCCTGAAAAAGGGTTCTCATGGAGTAATGGTATTTACCAGAGATTATATGATCAGCCTGCCTGCCTACCCTGTAAAAGAGATAGTCGACCCTACCGGGGCGGGCGATTCCTTTGCCGGGGCCTTTTTCAGCTATCTGGATGCTGAGTCTCAGGGTGGCCTTGATCAGGACACGGTAAAACAGGCTGCGGCTTATGCCACTGTAGTGGCCTCATTTGCGGTTGAGGACTTTGGAGTAAATGGAATAAATAATGTCAGTCCGGCTCAGGTTCAGGCCAGGCTGGATGATTTTAGAAAAATAGTGAGTTTTTAATATATTGTGACCTGGAGGAGGATTTAACTAATGGCGGAAAATGTAATGACCAAGAAAGAAGATATACTTCTGGATATCGAGGAAAGACTTAAAGAAGAGAAATGGACACGGGCAGCTATTGAAAGCTACAGTGTGCGTAATTTTGTGGAACTGGATAGCTATATCAGATTAGCTATAGATGAAGATTTTAAAGATGAACTGCGCACCCTGTGTAAAGAGCATCTAAAACAGTCCCAGAATTCAGTAGTTGGATTGTACATTATCGGGGTATTGTCCCTGGAAGAATCCTCTATTGATGACACTCACATTCCTCAGATCATCCGCTTATTTAGTGAAAATAAAAAGAACAGGATAGCAGAGTTTCTCTCCGAGAAAGTCCTTTCTTTCCGGGAAAGTAAATTCGCTCTGAAGACCCTGGAAATGGTATATGAAGATGAAGACCAGGTCGATGAGCTGTTTAACATCAAGAAACGTCTGGTCCTTATCGATAGCCGTGATGCCCCCAATGCTAAATTTTTAGGAGAGCATTACGAAGCTGAGGGTGATAAAGAACTGGCTATGTTCTACTATCGTCTGGCTATAGAGCGTTATATTAAGAGCCGCTCTATCAAGATGGTGGAAGAGCTGTGGAACCGTATCATCACACTCTATCCGGATGACAATAAGCTCATCATACAGATCGCCAAAAAGATCAGGGACGTGATGGGTGAAGAAAAAGTGGCTGATATGGCCTTTTCCGATGTGGTCAAGCCCCAGATCAAAAAAGGTGCCTATAAGCCCGCTCTTCAGATCCTGAAACTGGCTGTAGATTTTAAGCCTCATGATAAGCAGATCAGAAAGGCCATTGAAGACTGTTACCGTAATATCTACGGAGATCATTCTCAGCTTGAGAAATACCTCAAGTCTTCGGCTATCGGCCAGAGCTGGAAACCTCACAGAGAAGCCATCCGCCAGTTTGAGACCCATATCGCTTTTGATGAGAACAGTTTTGTGTCCCATAAAAGCTGGGGTATCGGGGTAGTCAAAGAGATCGACAATGATGAAGTGATCATCGATTTTGAAGGAAAGCCCGGACATAAGATGTCCCTCAAAATAGCATTGCGCGCACTGAATGTGCAGGATGATAACAGTATTGCTATCTGGAAGAGTTATAAGCTGGATGAGCTTAAACAGATGATGAACAGTGATCCTGTCAAAGTCCTGGAGATCATCCTCCGGTCTATCGGGGGTGAAGCTGCATCTAAAGATATCAAGCTGCAGCTGGTGCCTGATGTGATCGATGAAAAAGAATGGAACCGCTGGTGGCTGCAGGCTAAGAAAGCCATGGATGGATCCAATGTAGTGGTGCAGAGTCTCACCAAGCGTAATGTGTTCGAGTTACGCGAGACAGAGATGACCATCGTGGAAGAGCTGATATCCCGCTTTAAAAAGACCACTAACTTTGAAAATAAAGTGAAGATACTGGTTGATTTTGTAAACCGGGGCGGAAATATCAATGATGAAAACGCCAACGCTCTGGTATCTTACTTCAATGAGATCGTCAATGCCTCCTCAGAATCAAATGAACGTAAACTGATCTCTTTCGTGGTCCTGAAGTATTCCAATTATGAACACTATAATGAAAACAGCATGGATAGTTCAGTTATCTTCGGAATAAAAAATATCATTGATCTGTATAACTCTCTGGATATGGACATGAAGCGCCCCTTCCTGATCATATTACAGAAAAAGCTCAAGGACTGGGATGTCCGCTTCTCTGACATGATCATCAATTCTCCCATCACCAAGCTCCATAGTTATATGTTTAAAGAGCTGGCCATACATGATAAGGGAGAGATCCTGAGCAGTATATTTGTGACCATCATGAATAATTATCAGGAAGATCCGGATCTGTTTGTCTGGGGTGCCCGCTTGTTTTATACTGAGGAATATGCTGATATTCAGAACAGTATCGGTGTCAAGTCCAGCGAATTTGTGTTCCGGCTCATCTCTCTGGTGGACATCATGAACCATGAGATCGACCAGAAGAGTAATGTAGGACGCAACAAGAAAGTGGTGTCCGCTATCGAAGAAATCCTGTTTAAAAAAGACGTGCTGGGTGAACTGATAAAAGCTTCTGATGAATCTACCGTAAGGTCGATTTACTCACTCATATTAGCAGTAAATACCCTGGATACTGAAGTCAGAGATACCTACAAACAGATGATACTGGAAAAATATCCTACTCTGGAAAAGACCGGTGCAACTCCGGAACGAATCATGATCAGGCACCCATTTGTAGTGACTCAGGCTGCATTTGACAAGAAGAAGATGGAATTGAACCACATGATGACAGTAGATATTCCCGAAAACTCCAAAGCCATCGGTGAAGCCATGGAAAAAGGAGACCTCAGGGAAAATGCAGAATACAAGGCTGCCCTGGAGAAACAGGACCAGCTCAAAGCTGCAGCTACCAAGCTGGAGTCAGAACTGAACCAGGCCAAGATCCTGGATAAGACCCTGGTAGAAGTAGATCATGTAGACGTGGGCACCAGAGTAAAACTGAAAGACCAGAAAGGAAAAGAAGAGTCTTACCAGATCCTGGGACAATGGGAAGTGGACTTTGAAAACGGGATTATTTCCTACCACTCTCCTCTGGGAAGAGCATTACTGGATAAGAAAGTGGGTGAGACTGTAGAATTTGAATTTAACTCAGAAAAGAAGAATTATACCGTATTAGAGATTAGTGTAGCTGATTTTAACTAATACCAAGGAGTATATGCATGGCAGCCATTGCGCGGGAAAGTAATTTATTCCAGGGCCTTTATCCGGAAGGGTTTCGGCCTTACCAGATAAAGAGATTTGATATTATCATCGCTATATTACTATTTGTGATCAGTTCAATAGCGTATATCAAAAACCTGACTCCTTCTGTCACTGCCGGTGATAGCGGGGAATTGACTACTGCTGTATATAATATGGGAGCCTGTCATCCTCCCGGATATCCCCTGTATGGTATTGTGGGTAAGCTTTTTACCTTTATACCTGTGGGAGACATCGGCTATAGAGTGAACCTGTTTTCTGCTATCTCTGCAGCAGGTGCGATACTGGTGTTTTATCTGATACTGCTGAAATTACTGGGCCTTAACCGTGACAAAGGGCGAATATCTCTGGACATACATGTCCCGGCAGTAGCAGGATCTATTCTGTTTGCCTTTACCCGTACTATGTGGTCACAGGCTGTGATAGGGGAAGTGTATGCCTTAAACACCTTTCTGGTAGCATTTCTGGTGTATATCATGCTCCTGTGGTATGAGGAGATCGTCAACTTCCGGAATGAGGAGAAGCCTCATTTTACAGAGAGGCTGACCTTCCTGCTGGCATTTGTGATGGGCCTTTCATTGACCAATCACCAGCTGCCTTTGTGGTATATCGTCGGTTTTGTGCTGTTCCTGGTGCCCTTTGCCATGCTGATCGTGGCGGCCCAGCATAGTCCCAAAATGGATGCTATGTTTAAGGATAAAGCCAATGGCTTATTCAGTCCTTTTAATATAGTACTGCTGAGCGGGATAGCATTTCTTCTGCTCACTATTGTAATATTGCCCATATTCAGCGGTGTGTTTATCCTGATCGGGATAGGGGCCTACTTGATGGCAGTATTTACCCTGTTTTCCCGGATTTACGATGACAAGGATTCCCAGTTTGCTCAACAGATTCGCGACCGTATATGGGTGATCCTGGCGTTTGCAGGACTGGCAGTGATCAGTGTGATCCTTTTTGTGGTCTATGCCTACACCAGCCCTATGGTCTATCCTAAAGATATGAAGTGGATATGGCTGTCCATCTTTCTGATGCCGGTAGCCCTCACAGCCTATACAGTGTACATTAAGACCGGTGATAAAAAACAGGAAGAGAACTGGGTGGATAATCTGCTCTATCTGCTCACCATCGGTTTCTGGCTCCTGATATTTGCTATATCAATTTATCTGTATCTGAGAGTGAGAGCTATGTCACTGGCTGGCCTCAGTGAACCCAAGCCCTTAAGCTGGGGAGATACCCGCAGCTTTGATGTACTGATTAACCATATGCTGCGTAAGCAGTACGGCCGTCCTGGCGGAAGTGTCCATAACTTCATGGGCCAGCTCAAGGCAGTAGGCCAGATAGCGGTTCAGCAGGTGCATTGGGTCAATATTATAGTGGCAGTGATTGGGCTGGTCTATATGTTCTTCAAAGAGAAAGTATGGGCATTTTTCACTTTGCTTACCACTGCTCTTTTTACGGTGATCATGATCAAGTTTGTTAATTTTGAAGTAGACCCCCGCACCCTGTCTTTCCAGGAAGTGATGTATATACAGGCATTTATGTTTATGGCTGTATATATTAGCTTTGGTTATCAGCTCCTGCTGGATTCAGTGAGCCTGCTCAGCAAGGCCCGTAAAAAAACAGGGCAGGCCGGCTAAATGGGGATCTTTAAAAACATTGCCCGATCTGTCCATAAAATGCTGCCCGAAGGCAATCTTAAAAGTAAGATGTCTGCCATGGCATTTAAAATGATTTATCAGAGTCATGTGAAGTCATACCGTTTTGAAAAAGGTGTGTTTCAGGTCGTCTTTAGAAATGGTATAGAAATAAAAAGTATAAAGGAATTTGACCCTGAGCCCCTGGTCGGTGAACTGGATAACATTTCTCTGCCTGAGAATGGAGTGGCTATGGACCTGGGGGGTCACTTTGGTATAGTGGCTATTTACCTGGCTAAATGGATCAAAGGTAAGAGCAAGGTAATAGTCTATGAGGCTGATCCGCAAAACTATGCAGTACTGGTCAAAAACATCGAGCTGAATGCTATAGAAAATATCATTGCCATTAATAAAGGTGTCTATGACCATGAAGAAGAGCTGGAATTTTATTCCGGAGGCAGTTATACATCCTCATTTCAGAACACAGACTTTGTAGAGCAGAGCCAGCATGAGTTTAAAAAAATAAAAGTGCCGGTAGTGCCCCTGGACAAAGAAATGAAAAGCTGGGGTATAGGCAGGCTGGATTTTATCAAAATAGACATTGAAGGCAGTGAGGTCAAAGCAATACTGGGAGCTAAGGAATTATTGACAAAATATTTACCTACACTGATGATAGAGACACATATAGTAGATGGCATATCCACATTTCCTGCTCTAAAAGAAGAACTGAGCACACTGGGATATACCGATATACAAATGGATACGGATGAACGAAAAAACCCTATCCTGATCGTTAAAAAATAGTAAGAAATTAATTTCTAATAAGGAGGCTTTTATGGAGACTTTGATTAAAATTCTAATTTTAGTAGCACTGGGAGCTGCAGCCGGATTTTTTTATGTGAAAGTGTTAAAAAAGCCAGTACTGGGACATCTCTGGGTAGGAGTTGTGATTGGTATTATAGGAGGGGTCCTGGGTGGATTTTTCCTGGACTGGATCATTGTCCAGTTAACCGGCCTGTTTGATGTAAATTTTGTAGCATCATTGCTGGGCGCATTTGGCCTGGTATGGGTATTTTCCAAGGTATCCGTACAGTAATCATAAGGGGGAAGTTATGAGCAGTGAATTAGATGAAGTAAAAGTCATAGATCTGGCCAATAAAAAGCCTCAGACTGTGAATAAAGACATGC
>CAZIAD010000034.1:0-36775 GCA_964537555.1 uncultured Brevinematales bacterium | reverse complement strand
AGGCCCTGAGTTATACATCGGGGGCTTGAAAATTGATTTTTTAACATAGGAGAAAGCATGAAGAGATTTACAGGATTATGGCTGCTGATCATGGCATCAGTGATGCCGGTACCCCTGATGGGTCGGGATGCCTCACTGCTTAAGCTTAACTTTGAGACCGGATTTACGGCTGTATTAGCCCACACTATCCAATCCGGCTCCACCAATACTGTTGTCGACTATATCAGGGATGGAGGCCAGGAGAACCTGTACCAGACCTCCCAGCTCAGCTTCGAATGGATGCCGGCTAAACGCCATAGCCTCATCTTTTTATATCAGCCCTTTACCCTCAGGACAGAGTCGGTATTACACCAGGATATACTGATAGATAATATCACCTTTGCCAGCAATACTCCCATGCAGTTTAAGTATGGTTTTGATTTTTATCGCCTGAGTTATCTGTTTCGCATCATCAATAATGATATTTTTACCTGGGACGCCGGCATCTCTTTTCAGATCCGGGTAGTGTCTCTGGTATTTAACAGCCTGGACGGTACCCAGTCAGTGGTCAATCAAAGCATAGGCCTGGTGCCTATCCTCAAGACCAGGGCCAGGCTCAATCTGAGCCCTCTCTATTACCTGGAAGCCGAAGTAGACGGTTTCTATGCCAATGTGACGGTCTTAAATGGTTCCACCGATACTGATATCGTAGGCTCTATTATAGACGCCAATCTCCGCTTTGGTATCAAACTGGCACCGGAAGTAGAATCCGCCCTGGTAGTACGGGGCCTGGGAGGCGGCTCCTCCGGCTTTGCCAATCCTGACACCTATGACGGCCTGGGAGACGGCTTTCTGGAAAACTGGCTCACCACTGCTTCAGTGGCCCTGAGATTATCCTACACATTCTGATTATTAAAAAAACAGCCCTGTCATCACTGGCAGGGCTGTTTTTATTATTACTGTTTTAAAGCTTTTTCGATGGCTTCCACCATTTCCCGGCTTTCCGGTTTTACTGCCGGCTCAAAACGGTCCAGGATTTTACCGTCTCTGCCTATCAGGAATTTAGTAAAATTCCACTTTATATTACCGCCTGTATCCGGATGCAGTTTTTTATCGGTCAGGTAGGCATAGAGAGGATCGATATCCTTACCCTTGACCGAGATCTTACTGAACATGGGGAAGCTCACTCCGTAGGTCAGACTACAGAACTCGGCTATCTTCTCATTACTGCCCGGCTCCTGGCCCATAAAGTTATTAGCCGGGAATCCCAGGATGACCAGGCCCTGGTCTTTGTACTTCTTGTAGAGGGCTTCCAGTCCTTCGTACTGGGGGGTAAAGCCGCACTTACTGGCCACATTGACGATGAGCACCACTTTTCCCTGATAGTCAGCCATGCTCTGCTGCTGCCCCGATATATTCATCATACTGAAGGTATAGAGTAGTTCCAGCATTTCTGCCTCCTTGTTCTTTATACTTAAATGTAATCACAGTGAAGAAGAAAGTAAAGGGGAGGGCCTGCATAATATTATGCAGCATTCCGGGTTTTCCGCTCTGTACACCCCCAATCGATCCTTAGGGAGTATAAGAGGCCGAAGGCCTTATGATCCATGCAGCCATACCCCCAGGCAGAACAGTGTCCCTGTCCCTGCCAGGGAGCCGGCATATACCGCCCCTGCTCCGGGTGGGCAGGAGGAAGAGTCCGGAGTCAAAAGTCGAAGCTTTAAAGCCCTCTGTCTGAAAAAGGGCTGAGGATCTCTGAGGAAACCGGGAGCTCTTAATGAACCAACGCTCTGCATTTTTAAAAATCAGGGATTTTTATTTTTCAGCCGGGGATTTCTTTATTATTTTCCCCTAAAACAAAACCCCCGGATCATGAAGACCCGGGGGTAAATTTTTAATCTCTTATTATGCTTAGGGTTTTACTGTGTAGACCACACCGTATTTTACCCAGACTTCAGAAGCGCTGGTAGAGTAGTTAAATCCACCCTTTGAGTCCCAGTTAGAACCTCCGTCATTGAAACAGAACACGATATCGTTCTGGTCAGACACCTCGATGTCACACCACTGATCAGCTCCACAGGCCATAGCCAGTCCGGGTACAGCAGTCCAGCTGCCGTCATCTTTCTGGTAATGGAAATAGGAGTAAGACCAGCTGGGGGAGTAATAATGGATCTTCTTGATATCTGCTGCCTGCTTATTTACAGCCAGATAAACGTACTCTGTATGCTCACTGTCCACAGTCACAGTGGCAGTGCCGGTATAACGGTAAGCATTCTTTACGGTGTCTACTTTGAGGGTATATTCGCCATATACGCGCTCAGGAAAGCGTACTGAGATATAGCTGGATCCATCCAGTATAAATGCTTTGGTCGCAATGAGCTTTCCATTCAGATAGAGATTCACGGGCATATCCAGCAGTTCACTACTGGGAGCATTTCCCCCACCGGGAGTAGCTTCTATAGTCCCGGTCTTGGCCACATAAGCATAGGCTTTGGTGAGGTCATTAAAGCGGATAGTCATGGCAGATCCGGCAGGGACAGAGATATCCTTTCCGCCCTGGTCTGCAAAAAAGTCACCATTATTATCACCAAAGTTCAGGGTCCAGTCAGTATAGATGTCAAACTTAAAACGTTCGGTGGAGGTATTGCCGAATACCGCGTTGTATTCCCAGGTATTATCCGCTACCAGGGTCATGGGAGTGCTGTCCCAGCCATTAGCGGTTCCGCGGAAGTAGACCTGTTCATAGACCTTTTTCCATCCGCCGTTAGCCACTGTGATAGTCACAGGAGCGGAGTATTTCTGAGGGAAAGGAGTCCCGGTATAGGCTTTTACCGTATAGACATAGGACTTACCGAACTCGCACTTGCCGGCATAGAGATGGCTGGTCTGAGCTGTAGCATAGGGAGCGTAACCATCACTGGGTACACGGGAGATCACATAGCCATCTGCACCTTCGACGCTATTCCAGGACAGGAATACATCATTAGTGTTTTCTATAGTAAAGCTGAGCCCGCTGGGAGCAGGAATACCGTCTTTTTTGACGATATACTTTTTGGTGCGGTCATTGAACAGGATCTGGTAGTCAGCTGCCCCGGTAGTGATGAATATATCCTCACCGGAACGGTCGGCAATGCCGTCTGCTTCATTGTCCCCGAAGTTCAGGGCCCAGTCACCGTTCACATCAAATTTAAACCTGTCATTTGCTGCTCCGCTAAAGGAGGCATTGATACTCCAGGTAAAATTAGAGATCAGGGTCATAACGCTAGTATCCCATACATTGGGAGTTCCCCGGAAGTAGACCTGTTTATAGACTGACACAGGTGCATCATCATTAATAGCGGTGAGGGTAGTGGTGGTGTAATTAGCTATAGGGACATCAAACTGTGAAGAATAGTATTCTTTGGGTGCAGCTCCGCTGTAATCCATGACGGCAAACTCTTCTATAGTCCCACTGTAGTAGCTGTTATAGTCTCCCTCATAGACCTGGAGGAAAAACTTCAGAGGCTGTGTGAGGTCTACACCGCTGGTGAGCTCTGTCATGTCCAGGCCCAGCTCGATAGCACCATACTGGATCCTGGAGATCATATTGGAGTATCCGCTGCCCTGGAGCAGCCGGGAGAAGGATTTTGTTTTAGTGGGATAAGTGGCATTTACATCTGTAGCAATACCCACAGTAATATTTATGCTAGCCCGGCCATTGTGTTTGATCTTGACACGGGCGGCCAGTGCAGGGCTGGGATTGTTACTGGCATTCATGGCGTAGACCTGCTGACTCCAGATTCCCCCCTGGGCGTCACTGTCAGCCAGGACCTTGTACATCATCCAGACCTTGCCTCCATCCTGCCAGTAGCTGCCCCAGGAATTGACTACCAGTACGGCACCCTTTTCCCAGTCTTTTACATCTACGATTCCGTCGTTATTAATATCCACATCAGTGGTGATCTGCCCGTCACCATTGTAGTCATAAGTGATATTATCATCATATCCGGCGATGGTCATCCCATGTCCGCCGGTGGTCCCCATTTTGGTGAGGACTTTTTTCCCGGCCTGGGAAGAGCCGGGACTGAGTGTAGCAAAGCTGGCGCCGCTGATATTACAGGCAAAAGTCACCAGTCCTCCGGGAAACTGGCCCCGGGCGTGGTCATAGAGCCACTGTTTAAGCGTCTGTATACCAGCAGCCGTAGTAGTCCTCATGGTAAACTGGTTAGCCAGGCTGTTCTTCATACCGGAATAATATTTTTCATAGCCGGTCATATAGCGGGAATAATCCAGGTAATACTGTCCGCTACCAGTCTGTCCTGCATAAGTAGTGACATTGGGTATTCCATTATTCTTGATCACGTCCCAGCCACTGGACATCCAGGAGCCGTTATTTTCTCCTCCGTTTACCGCGTTCCAGGTATATCCGGAGGGATACTGATTATCCTGAATACTGGAGTCAGCATTACGCATCACATTGATCTCATAGGTATAGATATAACCTATGGCAGTAGCCTGGGCACAGGAGCCGCCGTACTGGTTAAAGATAGGGCGGAACTGTTTGAAGGTGGTGTTATCCACAAACTCAGGCAGTGCCCCTGCCATCACACTATCTCCAAAGTCTGCTTCAGGCAGTGCATTGAGCATCTGTTCAGAGGGGTATTCCAATCCCCCGGCGATCCAGGGTTCCCCATTGGGATCGGGGTTGATATTGGTCAGTTTTGAGTTTTGCCCAAAATCCAGCCCATTATCGCTATTGGGCCCTACAGAACATCCGGCCAGTGCGATAAGCAGCAGAGCCGAAATCCATAACATTTTTTTCATTTTATCCTCCAGGGATTGATTCTTACTAACAGCACTGTATAGGTGCGCTATGCATCTATTACGGGCATATTATAGCATAACAAACCATGTAACGCAAGAGTAAGCGCTTACATTTACAATTTTTTTTGTTTTTTACCGGGTGCGGCATCGCTAAAGGAAAATTTCATTTAGCTGAATGAATTCCCGATATAAGGGATGTCCCCAATAATCAATAAGAGAGTATGCACATGATCAATAAAGAATTTAACAGACTCCTGGATAAAATCATCCCTGAATCCAAAATAATGCAGGATCTCAGGGCCTTTATCAAAGATGAATGCCATTATGAACTGGAGATAGATGAGACTGTCTACCTCAATGCAGATACAGATTATCTGCTCCAGACCCGGGCCTATATCCAGGCCCACACCAGTGAGATCTTTATGAATGACCACCTGGAGGCAGTAGTGTACCTGGGTACAGAACAGGATGGGGATGATATATTACCCCTCTACGGCATCATGAAGATGTATTATGACCTGGATGGTAATTTTGTAAGCGAAGACCGCTTCAATGTTTGGGGGGAGTAGGCTTACTTAGCGTATAGATCGTCCTTAGAGATATCAAAGTCTTTTAAGCGGATCAGTTTTCCCACTTTTCCCTGCAACCATTTTTCATTACTGCTCCCGTCATCATAAGTCACTATGACCTGGTGCTTTCCATTGAGCAGATTATAGCTGTGCACCTCTCCCTCTCCGGTAGGGGTAAAGATACTGCTGCTGTCGTGTCCTATGAGAAAGAGGCCGGCATCCCGATATTGAAACTGATAGGACAGACTCCAGCGATAGTTGCTGCCTCCGTAAAATTTCAGAAAAAGAGAACCCTTGTTTATGCTTATGCCGGACAGGGGATCGCCCCAAATACCCCCCTCATCAGCCTTTAAAAGGGCTTTATCACTTTTAAGAAATAGTTTCCTGTTATTTTCGGGCATTAAATAGACCCAAAGGCTGCGTCTGCCTGTTTCTGTCTCATCGCCTACAAATACCAGGTCATCAATCCCGTCTTTATCGAGATCCCCTGTGGCCCAGTCTTTGAGGGTATAGCCCTGGGGCAGGAGAGTATTTTTTATCACATCTGCCATATCAGGCACAGCCCAGACTGAATTTGATATTATCAATAGTACTGTGATCATCATTTTTTTCATACTTTCCTCCCTGGTAGAAAAATGATTATAAGCAGAAATGCTGGGAAATTCAAATCCTTTATTAATCATTCTTTTTATAGTATAATCAGCCTATGTTAAAACCCGGCTCCTTCTATATTCATATACCCTTTTGTATTCACCGCTGTGTCTATTGTGCTTTTTGCTCGGGTATCAGCCCGGATGAAGGCCTGGTCTCTGCCTATATAGAATCCCTGTGCCGGGAAATAGAGTTACAAGCTCATATTCAGGAACCGGTAGCCCCCCTCCAGACCCTTTACCTGGGAGGAGGTACACCCAGCCTGCTCAGCCGGGCTCAGCTGGCCCGACTCATGGACTGTGTACATACATCCTTCCCGCTCAGTGAGGATGCCGAGATCAGCCTGGAGGCTAATCCTGAAGATGTGAGCCCCGACCTGGCCCGTCACTGGCATGATGTGGGTATTAACCGGGTCAGCCTGGGACTGCAGTCCATGGAAGACCCCATCCTCCGGCTCCTGGAGCGGCGTAACAGCCGGGCCACTAACCTGAAAGCACCCTATATGATCCGTCAGGCCGGCATATCCAACATCAGCGGAGACATCATCCTCAATATCCCCGGCATGGATCTGAAACATAGCCTCCTGCCTATGCTGGACCTGGGCCTCACCCATATATCAGCCTACACCCTCAGTATCGAAGAGGGTGCCGAGCTCTATCGCAGGGAACAGGCCGGCAGTTTTCAGGCCCTCAGTGAAGATGAGGCCATGGATGAGTACTGGCAGGCGGTAGACATGATGGCCGGAGCCGGCTACACGCAGTATGAGATATCCAACTTTGCGCGCTCCGGGCACACTCAGAGCCGGCACAACCTGAACTACTGGGACTACGGACCCTACTACGGGGCCGGACTGGGTGCCAGCGGTACCTGGTGGAAACAAGGGCAGCTCATCCGCTATAAAAACACTGAGGACATGGAGCTCTATCTCCAGGGACTGGGCAAAGAGCAGCTGCCTGTATTAGACGAAGAGATCCTGGACCAGGTCACCCAGGTCAGGGAGTATCTCATGCTTAACTTACGTAAGACATCCGGAGTAGATGCCTCCCGATTCCGGAAACGTTTTAATAGGGGCCTGTTCAGTGTATTGCCTCATTCCTCCCTGGACTCTCTGCGTGAATTTCTGGAGTGGGATGATTATTGGCTGCGGTTCAATAAAAAAGGGCAGGAACTCGCTAATCCGCTCACCTCAGAAATATGGGAGCTTCTCCAAACCAAAGGCCTGCCGGAGTAGTCTAAATAAAGCAGTCGTTTTTTGGCATAGATATAAATCTTACTTATAATAAAGGGATTATTTTAAAGGAGTTAATATGAAAAAGCTGGTTCTGTTCCTGGCACTGGGATCGCTGCTGGTAAGCTGCGGACCCCAGGTCAAACTCAATCGCCTCAGCGGTAAAAAAGGGCCTCATTATCCCCTCATACAGGGCAATAAAGTAAGCTTCCAGGTACTGGTACCTGAAGCCAGTCTGGTCACCCTGGCCGGAAATTTTAATGGCTGGAACGCCCAGATCACGCCCATGAGAGCCGATACCAACGGCCTCTGGACTATTGATGTGGAACTCAAAGCCGGGAAAAAATACTACTATAAGTATGTCATTGACGGATTCTGGGTAGCTGACCCTGACAATCCCGACACAGTACCGGACGGATTCAGCGGACAAAACTCTGTCATACAGATCCCCAGGGAGGAAAAATAAATGCTGAAAAGATTATTATACCTGTTTATCATAAGTCTCCTGGCCGGGACTGCTTTTGGATTCGACCTCAATAAGCTGACCCTGACCAAAGGGCTCAAACGTTATACTCTGCCCAATGGCCTCAAAGTGGTGATCAAAGAAGAACCCTCTGTACCCCTGGTGGGCCTGGCAGTCAATTATAATGTGGGATTCCGCAATGACACCAAGGGGAATTCAGGATTGTCCCACCTTCTGGAACACATGATGTTTAAGAACACCCAAAAATACAAAGTGGGTGAGATCTCCAAGATCATGTCGGAGCTGGGAGCCCAGAATAATGCCTATACCACCTACACCCATACCGCCTACTGGGAAGTCCTGCCTACTGCCGGCCTTGAAAAAGCCATGGAGATAGAAGCAGAACGTATGGTAAACTGCCTCTTTACTGAAGACGAGTTTAAAAAAGAAGCAAATGTGGTCCTGTCTGAATTATCCGCCCGGGCCGGTAACCCCTCCACCCGGCTTAGTGATAAACTCTATCCGGAAACTTTTGGCGACCACCCCTTTACCTACCGCTCCGGGGTACTCAGTGATATCAGCAATGCCAACCGGGATTTTGTCTACAAGGAACTCTACAAAAAATACTACGCACCCAACAATGCTACCGTATTCATAGTGGGTGATGTCAAGGCTGAAGATGCCATGAAGTGGGTAAAAAAATACTTCGGAGGCCTCAAAGCTTCTCCCGGACTAAAACCCCTCCCCCCCAATCCCATGAAATGGAACATGAAAGCGGATGTGACTGTGGAAGGGGTAGCCAGTGAGGATTTTGGGACTATTATGTACAAATTACCTCCGGAAGACATCAATAATGAAGATTATATAGCCCTGTCTTTTATCCACTGGGCCGGGATTATCGGCGGATTCTACTACTGGGCTACACCTGACGGAGGGATAGGCTATACGGATTACAGTAAGGAGCCCGACTACCCTGCAGAGACCATCAACCCCCAGGTCATCAGGGATAATTTTGACTACTATAAAAGCAAACTGTTTAACCAGGAGAGACTGGATTATGACTCAATCTCTTCTATATTAATGACTATGGTGTGGCTGGACGGCAGCTCTTCCCTGGATAATTATGAAAAATTGACCAGAGGCTTTAAGGATCTCAGCGCCGATAAAGTGATAGCCGTTATCAATAAATATCTGAACAAAGATAATTCCGTCAAAGGCTTTTTTAAGGCCACCAAAAAAGATAAAAATGCCCGTCCCCAAAGCGGACAAAATGGAGGCGGTGAGACACATGGGAGTGATATTGATTTTACTGAGCTGGAAAAATTCAACCCTCAGGATCTGAAAGCTGCTCAGGACAGGCTGGATGACATTAAGAAGGGTACCCTGGACTCTCTGGATAAATATCTCTCCTCGGTAAAAATAAAGACTCTGGCTAATGGACTGACTGTCATCTACCGGCCCTTTACTCTCAATGAAAAAGTCTCCATATCGGTAGGGATAAAAGCGGGAAGCATCTACCAGGAGCTGCCCCGACAGGCCGAGCAGACATATAGCTTTGTATTCAGAGGCGGGCCTCAGACAGCCCTGTACAATGAACTGGTAAAGACGGGCTTACGTGTCAACTCAAAAGTAGATTATACTACCAGCGGCATGAGCATCGACCTGCCCAAAGAAAAATACAGTCAAAGCATAGAGATGCTGGGCCTGGCCCTCAAAGACCGGAAGTTCATCCCTCTCATCCTGGAAGAGGAAAAGCTGAGGCAGCTGACCGCCCTGGAGCAGTTTAAACGTAATACCGAAGCAGTGAAACACGCTCAGAAAGAGATCAATAAACTGGTACTGGGAAAACAGGGAGGCGGACTGGACTTTCATATTAATGAAAAACAGATAGTGGCTCTGAATATACAGGACCTCCAGGATTTTTATCTTAATAATTATCGCCCGGAAAACACTGTCATCACTGTGGTAGGAAATATCGATTATGACAGCGTAATAAAGGAGATAGAGAAGGTCCTGGGGAGCTGGAACCCTGCTCCCAAGACCCATGAGTACCGGCAGGCTGTACTGCAGTCACCTGGAAAAATAGTAAAGAAAAAAGTAAAAGTACCCAGCTCCTATCAATCCGTGGTACTGATGGCCGCACCTACAGTCGATTATACTGATACAACCAATTATGCTGCCTTTATGCTGGCCAATGAGATCTTCGGAGGAGGAGGCCTGACCTCTAAACTGATGCGGGTCATTCGGGACAGCCATGGCCTCACCTACGGGGTCTACAGTTATCCCTACCCCTATGGCGATCAAAATATGTTCCGTCTCTATATGCAGAACGCGCCCGGCGATGTAGACCAGGCTGTGAGTTACTTTTATGAAGAGCTGGAGAAGTACAAAAAGACGGGCCCTACAGATATGGAGATCGTCAAATTTAAGACTTCCCGTATTATCGAGATGCTGTTCGCCTATGAAAATGCCTCCAGGATCGCGGACATACTATTGTATTACCAGATCCGCCGGGGCCAGCTGGACTATGACAAGACATTTATAGGTATACTGTATGGACTGGACAGGAAAATACTGATGAATGCGATTGATAAATATATGCCCCGGGATCTGTTTATCATAGAAGCCGGGAATTAAGGAGAGCGATTATGACATTCACCTTACCTACCTGGCTGGTTTTATGGTTTCTGATGGTATTCAATACCCCTGTGGGCCGTGATTTCAGTCCCTCTGAGTTGAACCTTCAGGGGCCGGTAAAGAGCTTTTTTTACAACCCTTCCAGCCCTCTCAACAGTAAAAGCGGAAAGATAAGTGATACCGATACTATACTGTTTAAGTTTGACAGAGAGGGCCACCTCTTAAGCTATACAAAAGCAGGGGTCACTATCACTGTGCGTTCCACTTACTACCCTTCCGGTAAGGCCATGCAGACTCTTCATTTTGATAATAGTGGCAATATCCTGCAACAGGATTTCTACTACTATGACAAACAGGGCCGCCTCTCCAGGAAAATACTGATAAACAGTCAGACAGGAAGCTCCCTATACCGCTACGCCTATCAGCAGGGATTTTTACACCATGTGAGTGTAGTCCGGGACTACGACTTCCGTTTGAGCGATCTCAATGACCTCAGTACTCAGCTCAGTCAATGGGATGAAGCCCTGCCCCGGGAAGTCTATCATTTTGATACGGAGAAAAGACTGATGAAGGTCGAGTCCTGGTCTAATGGTAAACTCCGGGCCACAGATCATGTGGAGTATGATGCCCGTAGCCGCCTCATCTCCATCCTGGGCAGTATGGACCTCAAGCTGGAATATAATTACGATCCCTACCCCATTGCCATGTCACAGGGGAGTAATGAGCGTTCTATAGAAAATGTACTGGACAGTTACGGCAACCCGGTCATGATCAAGGATACCATGGTGAACGGAGACAATACTGCCACCACAGAATATCATTTTAGCATAGAGTACTGGAAATAAAGAAAACACTACTGATAAGCAAAAAGGCTGTCCGCCAGGGACAGCCTTTTATATTATTGAAAGCAGGTCAATAACTGTATTCCACAAATGTCAGTTCCGCATTATCGATAATACGCTTTACCACATCCTTGGGCCTCTTGAGGTACAGAGGTTTGCTCTTACTGTCATTAAACTTTCCGGACATGATCAGGAGACTGATAGCCGCTGAATCAATGTAATTCACATTTTCAAAATCAAAGGTAAAATGATTCACCTTACCACTGGCAATATCCCTTTCGATATCTGCCTTGATGTTATTGAGAAAGAAGATAGTAAAATCCCCGCTCACAGAATATTCCAAAACACCGCCGTCCAACTCTTTTCTCTCGTACTGCATCGCAACCTCCTTTCAACCATCTATATGATAATTGAAATCCATTATTTTTCAAGTATTTTTTGATAACTAATCTATTTTTTTCATTCCAGCCATATATGGCTGTAATACCTTAGGAATCAGTACTGAACCATCAGCCTGCTGGTAGTTTTCCAGGATGGCGATCATGGTACGTCCCACTGCTACACCGGATGCATTGAGGGTATGCACAAAGGCGGGCTTACCTGTTTCCGGATCCCGGTAACGTATCTGTCCTCTACGTGCCTGGAAGTCCAGGGTATTGGATGCTGAGGAGATCTCCCGGTATTTATTCTGCCCGGGCAGCCACACTTCTACATCATAGCACTTGGCAGCGGCAAATCCCATATCCCCGGTGCAGAGGCTCACGATACGGTAAGGCAGGTCCAGGGCCTGCAGGACCTTCTCGGCCTGGGCCAGAATGGCCTGATGCTCAGCTTCACTGGTCTGAGGGGTACAGATCTTGACCAGCTCCACCTTGTTAAACTGGTGCACCCGGAAAATACCCCGGGTATCTTTACCATAACTTCCTGCCTCCTTTCGGAAGGAAGGTGAATAGGCGGTAACAGAAATGGGCAGGTCTTCCGCATTTAGTATTTCCCCCCGGTACATATTGACCAGGGCCACTTCCGCAGTAGGATTAAGAAAAAGCTCATCCCCCTCCAGCATATATAGATCTTCTTTAAACTTAGGGAGCTGACTGGTAGCCAGTAGTGAGTCCGCATTTACTACAAAGGGTAAAAACTTTTCCTGGTAGCCATCCGCGCTATGGGTATCCAGCATGTAATTGATAAGGGCACGCTCCAGACGGGCACCGGCACCATGGTACAGAACAAATCCGCTACCAGTGATACGAGCCCCCCCTTCCAGATCCAGAATGCCCAGTTTTTCACCCAGTTCATGATGATCTTTGGCGGGAAATCCCAGTTCTTTGGGTGTGCCCCATTTCTTTATTTCCACATTAGCGGATTCATCGGGGCCCAGGGGTACATCATCCAGAGGAAGATTGGGAACCCGGAGCAGCCGGAAAGATACTTTTTCATCCAGTTCTCTCTCCATGGCTTCTAATGTTTCCAGTTCTGTCTTGAGTGATGCTACCTGAGCCATGACTTCTTCGGCACTCTGGCCTTGGGATTTCAGGACACCTATCTGTTTGGACAGGGTGTTGCGCTGATTGCGCAGCTCATCAGCCCGGGCCTGAGTCTTGCGTTTTTCTTCATAAAGATCCACTACTTCATTGATAGTAGCCTTATAATCCCCCCGGGTGGACAATTTTTGGATCACTTGTTCTTTGTTGTCTATTATATACTTGACGTCCAGCATCCTTTTGCTCCTGTGTAATTAGCTTTCGTATCTTTCCAGAATGAGTTCTACATAAGCCCGGGAAATCTTGAGGCTCTTGGCAATATCCGCAATATTCCAGCCCTGTTCCCGGAGACGGATCACATTCTTGGTGGTCTCTTCATCCACGGTATTCTTGGTAGCCCTGGGTTTCTTGACCCCGGGTAAAATATCTTCCTGGGAATCCTGGATGCGTTCCAGCTCAGTCTGCATAGCTGCCACCCAGTCTCTCATCCTTTCCACTTTCTTGGATTCTTCTTCTATATGATAGAGCAGGCTCTCCATATCGGATATCTTACTGACCGCTGAGGATACCTTATCCTGTTCTTCAAAGAGTTTGTTGATATTAGCCCGGGCCGCTCTGATCTCATCATCCACCCGCCGGGTCTCCTTATTCATCATGGAGATACGGTCTTCCAGGGAGTTCATATTGTCTCCGATATTGGCCAGATTAGTACCCGCATCGTCTACAGACTCCAGGATACCGTTGATCATTTTCTTTTTCTGGTCCAGCTCTTCTATCTTAAGCTTGATATCCTCATACATGTGAAGGGTATCCATCAGTACTTTTTTAGTGTCTTCCGCTTTTAACTGCTGCTCCTGTATTACATCCAGGAGGGCCTGGGTATCCCTTGCCTTTTCCAGAGTATCATTGAGTACTTCATGTAAGCGTTCTGCTTCATGTTTATTCTGAATGATCTCTCCCAGCATACTATGCACGGCTTTACTTTCACCCCGTATGCTGTCCAGTCCCTTGAGGGTAGCTTCCAGGTCCCGCTTTCGGGCTTCCAGATCCCTGAGGTATTCTGATATAGTCTCCATGGTCTTGTCGGAGCGTTCCGCCAGGTTTTCAGCCCGTTCCAGGGCATTGGCCTTTTTGAGGAACTGATCCAGACGGGCCTCGATATCCCGTCCGTATTTAGTAATATCCTTGATATCCTTGAGAGCACCTTCTCTGGTCTCAGACCGGCTTTCTCTCAGGTCTTTAAAGAGTTCTTTCATCTCAGCTTTAGCCCCTTCCAGCTCATGATAAAAGTCTTCTTCACTTTTAGTGATATAGGCATCAAAATCCTTAGATATCCCGTTCAGTTTGCCTGTGATCTCTGTCTCTATGAGGGCAGCGTTTTTCCTGAGTTCATCCAGGCTCTGTTTTTCCGTCTTTTTCAGGATCTCTTTCACTTCTTCTATGCGATTAGTGAGATCTCCGAACTCTGACTTAGAGGCCTGAATATACTCATTGAGCCTGTCGGTAAACTTTTTTTCTTCATCTTTCATGCGTTCCATGATCTCTTCCCGGGGCGGGATAAAGGAATCCTTAAAAGTCAGCACTTCTTTACGGAACACATTCTTCTGCTCTGTAAAGAATTCCTGGACATGGTCCTCATTTTCAGACAGCTTCTGGCGCATCAGGTTCTTGGAGTCGTTTTTCAGCTCTTCAAAGTAGGCTTTGAGGCTCTGTTCGATACCCGGTTTGGCATTATCGATCTGCTGTTCCAGGCTTTCCAGGAGGCTGACCATGTCATCGTATTTTTCCTTTACTATTTTCATATTGGAATCTGCATTGCTCTGTATATCTTTTATAGATGCTTCCAGTGCCTGCATCTCCTGTTTTACGCTGTCCTCGGTGGATAGGGATTTTTCCCGGATAGCATCGATCTTATCCTGAATATCGACCAGTGCACCCCCGGTACGGAGTTTAGCTGACTCCACCTCTTCTTTGACTACATTCAGGTCTGCCAGTGAGTTTTCTTTGAATTCCTGCAGAGCCTCGCGAACATCCTGCATCACTGCCTGTTTATGAGATCCGGTACGGTTTTCCAGTTCTTTGAGCTGATCTTTTATACTTATCATCTCATCTTTGGTATTACCCAGGAGGCGCTTGTAGTCATCCACAAAGGCCTGCTTGGTGGCCTCCAGGTAGGAATCGATCTCACGGGTACGGCCTGTAATGGTCTTCTCAATATCAGACTCGATGCGCATGGCCATAGAGCTGAGTTCATTGAGATTACTCTTATACTGTTCCAGCTTGGAGTCCACATCATTACCCATAGAGCCCAGCTTCTTGGCGATCTCATTTTCATAGGATGCCACCGATGACTCGATCTGGCCCAGGCGATCAGAGATAAGCCCGGATGACTTCTCGATGTTGGAATAGAGATCTTCCTCTTTTTCCCGGATACGTTCCATGACTTCCTTACTGGCAGTATCACCCTGCTCGGTGATACGTTTGGATACCAGGGAGAGCTCTTCCTGCAGGTGTTTAAGGTTATCATTGAGCTGTTTTTCCCGATGAGATATCTCTTCCATAAAGCGATTGGCTTCATTGGTGTAATTCTTCTTCAGGTCAGAGACTTCCTTGGCAAATCTTTCGGTCTGGTCTTTGACAAAACCGGTGAGCTTATGGTTGACATCATTGATAGACCTTGTGGTCTGGTTCAGTTTTTCATTATAAGTACGGATGTTGCCATTGACATTGGACTCCACTTTCTTAAGCTGCTCGTTCCAGCGGTCGTCCACAGTCTCGAGCTTATCCTTGATGCTCTGTTCCACCGTCTTTTTAAGCTCTTCTACCACTTTATTCATCTCGGCATTAGCCCGGTTAAAGAGCTGGCTGGCTTCTTTTTCGATACGGGACTCCGCCACTTCTATCTCTTTGGTGACCTTGGAGAAACGGCTTTCCATGGCGTTAAGCTTACCCTGGTATTCGTTTTCCACACCATTGAACTGTTTTTCCAGGCCGCTGCTCAGTTCTTCAAATCGGTTGAGCAGACTGGTCTTACGGCTTTCGAAATCAGTGACTATTCCCTGGGTCTGAGTCTCGATGTACTTAATCTTCTGCTCCAACTCCGTACTAAGGCTGCTCTGTTTGGCCTGGAGGCTGGACTCGATATTATTGGCAATGGAGTCGGCCTTGGTCTCGACCTTTTTCTGCAGACGGATAAACTCCTCATCGAAGTGCCCTGACTTGTCCTTGAGGATACGGTTCATCTCCACTTCAAACTCACTTAGCTTGCCCATGAGGCCATTCTCGATCGCTTTGAAACGGGCCTTTATATCCGATTCATCGGATTTCATCTGGCTATCCATCTTGCCCAGATTAGTACTCATCTGCTTATTGATTTCATCGAAGTGCTCTATGGTATGCTTCCACTGATCCTCAAACTGAACCAGGCTATCGGCCAGGCTCTTTTTAAGCATAGATGCTTTTTCCAACTGCTGATTCTGGGTAGTCGCGATCTGTTCCTCAATGTCTCTCTGCAGCTCTTCCATCTTGCCGCTCTGGTACTCCATATCCTCGATCTGCTGGGCGATCTTCTTTTCCAAAGCAGCCTGTTCCTCTGCTTTTTCCTGGATCACATTGCCTTCAAAATCTTTTATGCGGGTCTCGGATTTCTTTACAAACTCTCCAATATTATCCTGAGCCCAGACCCGAGTCTGTTCAATATCTTTCTGGATGACCCCACTCTCTTTATGAATATCACCTATAGACTTGCGCAGAGACTCTACATCATTATGTACATCCTGAATCTCTTTGATCTGATCTTTGACTTTGATCAGTTCCTTATCAAATGAACGGGCATCTTTTAGATTCGTCACAAGGTCCCGGTTAAGGGTCTCTGACTGGTGGATAAACTCCTGGATAGTACCCAGTTTTTTATTGATAAACTCACTGGCTTTATCCAGTTTCTTAAGAGAGATATCCAGGCCGATGGTCTTGTCTTTAAACTCTTTCTGCTTTTCATGAAAGAGCTGATTCATGCTGTTGACTGAAGTATTGATGAAATTTTTCAAGACATTGAGCTGGGTATTGCGTTTGTCTTTCTTCCTCAGAAAAAAGCTCAGATAGACAGATGATACTACGGCAAAGATACTGATGATTAATGCAAATAAGCCTTCCATTTTCCCCTCCCATCCCCACTGACATATTTTAGCGGAAAAGTGAAAAATTCGCAAATGCTACTATAATATAAGGGAGAAAATCACCAAAGTACCGAAATATTCCTGGCAATTAAGCAAAGTTCAGGGAAATCATTTTATTTAAAGGCGGAAGAGATGTGCGTCCCTTCCGCCCTGATGGAAAATGTGTTACTACACAGAATTTTATTTAAAAATGCCGAAGTGCCCAGACCAGGAAGAATACTCCTATACCCAGGAATATCAGGGAGAATATGAGGTAGAAGATGGCGGTGATCTTTTTGGGCTCCAGTTCATTATCCGCAATGTATTTCCTGACTTCTGCGATGATCTTTTTAAGGGTGTCAATATCCTTTTTCTTGATACGTATCATTCCGGTACCCATCCAGTCCTGGAAAGAGATGCTGAGCTCGGTAGACAGGTCATCCAGTTTGATCTTATTCATGATCTCTGAATAGCGGATGTTCAGCTTATCCAGAGAACTCAATAGAGACTTACGGAAGTCTTCATCCTTGATCCCGTAGAAAGTAAAACCTTTTATAATAAAGAAGTAGAAGACCATAAGCAGGATAAACATCACAGGCACTATTAGGTTGAAATAGGAGGAAGAATCTCCGGGGCGGACCTGAGCCAGGTTCATGATGATAGCAGGAAGCAGGCTCACTGCGATGATCAGATTGAGCCACTTGGAATCCATTACCACCGGTTTTTTCTTTACCAGGACACTAAAGCTGATAGACCCGAAAAACAGGGCAAAAAACACTAATAAAAAAGGAAAAACATACATCATCACTTCCATAAGAGACTCCTCGTAAAAATATGACAGATTATATATCTAGGTAACAATTATTTCCAGAAACATGCCTGCTCCAATAGTATTTTTCCCGGGCGTGATAACAGTCATTTTGACATTTTTCTATCTTCATATTATAATACTATGATATATAAATAGAGGAGATATCATGGAACAGCATATACCCCAATACTACGTCTTTAATGACAGGATCGGGACCGGGGCACAGCCTGCAGCGGAAGGGATAGGCCTGATCCGTGAGGCCGATTATGACGCCATCCTCAATCTATCCCCGGTATCGACCCCCAACTACCTGCGCCAGGAAGCAGATCTCAGCGCCCGGGCCGGCCTGGAATACATACACTACCCGGTAGACTGTACACGACTGGAGAGCTCACATTATCTGGGATTTTCCCGAATCATGGAAGGCCTCAAAGACAGGAAAGTCTTTGTCCACTGCGGGGGAAATATCAAGTCCTCCAATCTGGTCCACATGTACCAGGTCCTGGAGATGGGCATAGATGAGTCCGTCTCTCATAGACAGTTGCGCGAGGTACAGGAACCTGAAGAGAAATGGTATGACTACTTCCGTTCCTTTGGCATGCAGGGTATACAACAGGTCAGTGAAGTTCTTTAAAGGACTACTACTCTACTCATCCACCTGGCCAAAGCCGGTAGACCGGACCAGGCCATTGGTATCATAATCGATGCTGAGCAGTATATAACCTGTGTGATGAGAGGAAGTGGATATATATATGTCCCGGGAATCCGATGCCCCGGGATATTGCGAAGGCGGCCCCAGGAGCTCACGCACTTTATCCCGGGATGTAGCGGGAAGTATTAATCGGGCCAGGCGGCGCAGGCTGGCACTATCCCCCTGCTGCTGATACTGCCGGCTCACAGAGCTGATATCCAGTCTTGTACAGGAGAAAGTGAGAAAAAGAAAAGCGCTGATAATGTATCTCATAGATCATCCTTTTCATAGAATTCTTTATATTTTTGCTGAAAAACAGACTGTTTATAGTCAAAACCTGCCAAAAATTCAATGATCCTGGCTGCATTTTCAGCAGGAGAGCACATCCGGGTATCCACTGAAAAGTCATAGGAACTCCAGGTATGGATACCATCTTCCAGGTGGGAACGCCCCTCCCCGATAGCCCTGTCACCCCGCTCTGCCTCCCGCTGTTCGATCACCTCAGGAGGACAGTGTACCCCGATGTAGCACAGGCTGAAGGGCTGAAGGACCAGGACCAGCTCCCGGAACCAGTCCGCGTACTCCACAATATGCTCCACCAGCAGGGGAATGCCGGCTTGGGCAAATCCGGCAATAGAATGATGGAAAGCATGAAAAAAGCGGGGCCGTATACCCTTCCAGGACTGAGGAGTGTGATCACGCTCTCTGTCAACTTCAGGCAGCATCCCTCCTTCCACCAGAAGATCCGAGCTATAATAGAATGCAGGCTGGGGCAGTCTGTTCCTGAGCTCATTAGCCAGGGTGGTCTTACCAGAGCTTGAAGCGCCGTTAAGAAGGATGATCTGGGGTTGAGGCATGATAATTTATCCTTTGCTCAATTTTTTACTGCTTATTCAGCCAGTTTTTCCAGCTGGCGTTCCATCTTTTTCAGAAAATCCTGGCTTTTCATATTCAGCTCTTTATTGATACCCGGTTCTTCTTTTGTGATCTCCTGCAGCAATCTTTTCTGAAACTCTTCATACGGCATTGTATAGAGCTTTACTACCCGGTAGACCTGTTTATACTGGCCGTTCTCTTTGACTTTCCATATCTCCCAGTAGGAACCGGCCGGCATCAGACCGTGGGTATCCACATTACGGGAGATAGTGGTCACAATCTGCGAATAGTAAGGCTTCAGCTCCCCCTGTTCATCCTGCAGGCCGGAGTCAATGCTCAGCATCTCGACTGAGGTAAACTGACTGATCAGCCCGGCAATCAATATAGCTTTATTGGCTTTAACATCCATTTCAGCCATTTGCATCGTATCCCGGGTCGATTCAATCCTCAGATTGAGGTAGGCCTTTCCATTCTTATCCTTAATCACAGATACCTCATCCTGATAGACCCATTCAGGGGATGGAACGACCTCCTTTTTTACGATCACTTTGTTGGATGCTTTGACAGCTTTTTTTGCATAAGCAGGGACACTGGCGCAGACAACTGCCACCAATAAAAATAATACAGTGTTCTTCAGCATTTTAACGACCTCTCAATATTTTTATTAAACGGGCAGGTATTGGCCCTGCCTGTATTTAATATAGCACGGTTTAGGCATCCATCAAATGCCCACCCAAAGCTTTTTTATATCTGTAATTGGGCAAGTGATTTTTACGGGAATGCTTGAACTATCCTGATAAATTGAGTATATTTATGCTATCTATTTAGATGAAAAGGAAAATATGAATGCAACACACAGACTTTTTTGTAAAGGTAAAGACCGCGCTGGATAAATATATACAGAGCGAGAACCCACTCTATGGATGGGAGCTCATTCAGTCTCGTAAAAAAAGTACCCAAAGACTGTATGAAGGAAAAGATCATTGTAAAATCCTGTCCCACCAGGACCGGGAAGTGGATGAGACTTCTTATTCTCTCACTGTCTACTGTCAGCTGGATGATCCGGAAAGCCTGGGAATGGCCACCTCCACGCTTTATCCCTATAACGATATAGATAATGCAATCCACGAAACCCTCACTCTGGCCCTTAATAGTAAGAATAAAAAGTGGGTGCTCCTGGAAAAGCAGACGGATAGCTATCCCCCGGTCATCACTTATGATGAGCGTATAAAGTCAGCACCCCTGGCCGTCATAGCAGACATAGAACAGGCGGTGGAAGCAGAATTGAAAAAGTACGGGGCTATTAGCGTGAACTCCGCAGAGTGTTTTGTGAACTACGAAAACATCCTGCGCCAGACCCACACCGGCATCATCACCTACAAGGAAAAATCGGACATTTATTTTGAAATAGCCATGGAACGACGGGGACAGAACAATGATAAGGAAGTACATGAATACCTGAAATCGGTACGCTATCAGGATATGGACATAGCCCGGTTTATACAGGACTGTGTACTGCAGGTAGAGAGCCTGGGCCATACCGTGGAGCCCGAGACTACACAGTCCGCCACTATCCTGGCTGATGTGTCAGTGATAGCGCCCCTGCTGTCCGCCCTGGTGAGCCAGCTCAATGCCGCTAATGAATACCACCATTTGCCCTACCTGAAGATGGATGACCTGGTGTACAGGGATAAAAAAGGGGAGGGCAGTGACCGCCTCTCTATCGAGCTGGACCCTTTTGTGGACGGCTACACCCAGTCGGGAGGATACACCTCTGAGGGAATGATCGCTCAGAAAGCCCTGGTCATAGAAAATGACCGGGTCAGGAACCGCCAGGTCAGTCAGCGCTACGGCCAGTACCTGGGCCTGGAACCCCGGGGTATTATGGGAAATATGCGGGTCACCCCGGGCACAGTGAGTGCCCCGGCACTCAGGAAACAGGCCGGGGCCTACTATGAGATAGTGAAGCTGTCCTCCCTGCTGGTCAATGAGCGTAACCTGACCTGGAGCAGTGAGATCAAGCTGGCTAAATACTACGACATAGAAGGAAAGCTCAGCCTCATCAAAGGGGGAGTCATATCCGGCTCCATACCTGAAAACCTGAGCGATTTTAGCTTCAGCTCTGAAACAGACACTCTGAACTCCCCGGCCAGCAGTTATGATGCCCCTATGGGTTATCTGGGGCCTAAATATATACTGATACGAAAGGGCGTGTCTATAGCCGGACTATAGAGCCCCTGATCAGAGCTCCCTCACATTATTGATTAAGGATAAGAATCATGATAAAAAAGACCACCTATAACTTTCCCCCGGAACTGAATGACCTGAGAAATGACCTGGCTGCACTCATCCCCCTTCTGGAAGGGAATGACAGCGATCTGCTGTATGGATTTGTCAGCCTGGAAGACCTGGTGCAGCACATGGTGCATATCTCCCACACTGAAAACATCGGCACCCAGAGAGACCGGGGGCTCGTACTGCGGATATACGCCGGGGGTAAGAACTTTGAATATGCTACCAATGATCTTGACATGGAAGCACTGAAAAAACAGGCGGCCCGGCTGCATGATGCGGCCCTGGCATACAGCCGTTCTCACCCTGAATATAAAGCCTATGTACCCCCCCGCTGGAGTGAGGAAGACCTGGACAGCCTGCATCCCCTCATGCGGGCCCAGCTCCCCTCTGTACTCACTCCTGATACCCCGGTACACTTCGCCAATCACTATGACCCGGACTATGAATACAATATGAACCCCCGGAAAATGGCGGAATACGCCCGCAGTATCCGGGAGGAATTAGTAGAAAAGGCGGGCCCTACCCTGGCTGCCGCCGGGATGATGCTCCGTCAAAAAGTAAAGACCAGGCTATTCATCGACCGATATAAGAATATGTCGCAATGCCTGCTCAGCTCCCTGCACTACCTCTATGGCGTGACCGGCACCGGCATCACGGCCCGGCATGTCAAGGGAGGCCTCACCGGATACGAAGACATCCTGAGCACCCGGGACAAGGCTGTGGCCCATGTAGTGGATATCGCAGCCAGGCTCGTAAGCGCTGAAAAATTAAAACCGGGACGCTACCAGATCATCACCGGGCCCGATGTGACCGGGGTCATCGCCCATGAGGCATTCGGCCATACCCAGGAAGGGGACACCTGCCGCCTGGGCCGCAGCTGCGCCCCCGGACTTAAAAAAGACAAGGTCAAAGTAGGCAATGACCAGGCCACCATACTCAATAATCCGGCCTTTTTCTCCATGTCCGATAAGGACTACGGGCAGAACGGCTCTCACTTCTTTGACGATGAAGGCTGGCTGGCCCGGCCTCAGGTCATACTGGACCAGGGCTATCTGTCCACCCCTATGAACGACCTCATCAGCTCCCAGAAAGGGGATATCAACGGCCCCGCCCCCCGCCAGTCCAATGGCAAGCGGGAATCCTGGAGACGGCCTCTCATCCCCCGCCAGACCAACACCTACTTTACCGCAGGAGACAAGTCCCTGGAAGACCTGATCTCTATGGTGGACTATGGATTTATAGCCGAATATGCCCATGGCGGTATGGAAGACCCCAAGGGAATGGGGCTGACGGCCGGTACCGAATACCTGGAAGAGATAAAGCAGGGTAATCGCACCGGAAAAGTATTTCTGGGCCCCCAGGGCGGACACATAGAGCTGTCCGATCCCGTACCCCAGCTCCTGTCCAATATCATCGCCAAGAGTACGGTAGACGGCCGCCCCCTAAACGAGCAGAATAAAAACGCGGAACCCATCAATAAATGGGGAGGCTGCGGCAAATACCACAAGGAAGGGGTGGAAGCCGGATCAGGCGGGCCCTATATCTTGTGGGACAGGATCAAGTGCGGGTAGAGAGGGGGGTGGAATACAAAAAAGTAGTATTATTAAGCTTGCTGCCACTTATCTACTATTCTATTTAAGTATCTCTGTGTTTACTATGAATCCATTGGCAATATAATTATCATTTCTACTGGTCTTAATAATACCATAAGTCATCCTATGGCCTGTTAAATGGCGTATACCAGTAACCTGTAGAAAATTTATAGTATTACCGGTGAATGACATTATTGTCGACCCCGGAATCAATGATCCTACAGCATCAAGTTTGTATTGCATTGCTTTTTTCGGGTCTTGTGCAATCCATCCTTCCGGTGAAAGATAAGGATGATCATCAGTAGATATAATTTGTGAACCGTCAGAAAGGGTGATTTCTACCAGATTGTGATGTATTACCTCAGTGGTTTGTTCTACAACAGCCATCTCCATTTTTTGCTGTTGCGCATTATAGGACATGATCTCATCGCCGATTTCTATGTCCTGAATATTTTTTTCTGTTCCATTACTCATGAGTATTCTGGTATCAACAGGAAAACAATGAACATCCAATCCATCAAACCTGATATCTGAGATACAGGTGTCCGGCCATTTTGTCCCAGGATAGACTGCACGGATCTCCAAAGTCAATATATGATCAGACTCTCGATGCTCCCACAGAACACCTGTTTCGAATATCTGGCTGGTGCGTATATCCTGCAGGGCCAGGTCGGCAATGGCAATTCCATCTATGTATAATCTCAATGTCTTCACTCTGGAGTTTGCCATCCAGGCTGATTTGCTTTTTTGGTATCCGTTATAGATTTCCAGACTGGTTACACGAGGTGATTTACCACCAAAAGTAAAATGAATTTTTTCGCCAATTCCATAATCGTTTTTTCCTTCTACCCAGGCTGTGCTATGATTGAAATCATGGATATTTTTAGCAGCATAGCTGTTGGGCCCCTGATCCGGAAGGGTAGAACTGGCACTAATCTCTTTAGGCCCCCCTCCGCAGTACCAGTCACAACCTTCGCCTTCTTCCGCCTCTCCGATGATGCTTTGTTCTTCTTTGGTGAGCTGATCATAAGAAATAGTCTCAAGTTTTTTCGAGATCTCGATATACTTTTCATTTATCATCTGATCCCGAACCGGATCATAGGTGCTGCCTAATCGGGGTTTGATGATTTTAAGATCTTTGGCATGAAGAGAAAGTACAGTGAGAAGTGTTATGAATACCGCTATTATCTTATTCATTTTAGCTCCTTTTTAAAAACCTACGAACGTTCCTGGCTTATATGCCCTGTCTGAGCATGGCATCATGAGCTTAGTAATGGAAATATTCATAGCCTTTGATTTATTTCAATCTAATAAAAAATATAACATCAGCTGCGGTCCAGACAAAAGACCTGTTTTTAAAGCTGCAAATAGTTGAAAGAATAGCTGCTGTGTCTTTATACAGAAGAACACCGCTCCTGTCATCAATACAGTAAAGCACTCCTTCCGTAATGTCAGTATAGAAAACTTTTCCGTCTGCCACAATTACGGAATTGCAATTCACACTGAAAACACTGGAATGGGGACCTACAGGAATCTCCCAAAGCACACTATTAGAGTGCAGATCCACTTTGTATAGAGTGTGTTTACTTTCATCACCTACATAGAGTGAATCCTCATACTTTAAGAGGACAAGGAAGTTCTTTGAATCTTGTAGTTCATTTTGAATTTTCACTAAGGAGGTGGGAAGGTTTACCAGTACGGGTGTTTCACTATGAGCGATTTTAGTATATTCCGTGATATCTGTGATATCAGATTTTATACCCTCCTTTAGATCAAATGCCAGTTTTTTACTTCCGTTTTTTATGAGTACATGAGAATTGTTAGTGTAAATTTCAGAATACTTTAAACGAGTTTTACTCTTCCAGGAAATCACTCCTGAATCTGAATTAATGCATACAAGAATCCCATCAGAGGATAATGCTATCACATGATCTTTGAACTGAAAGGCATGTGACCAAAGATCCCCTGATTTATACTCATTTGTATAGCTCCAGGTAATGTTGTATGGTTTCTGTGTATAGACAGTATTTACCAGAAAAGGTATTGCAAAAATAATGGATATTAAATATTTTTTCATATGTATGCCCCTGATATTGAATTTCACTATTTACAAAAACACTTCCCTTATATAGTAATAACCCTAAACTAAATGGCTATGAGCTGGGCCTTGCCTGGAGTCAAAGGTTTAATTATGGGAAGTGTTAAATAAATCATTGACTGCTAAAAGTTTCTTTCCTGTAGCTTCTATCGTTGAAGAATTCTCTCTTATGTAGGCTTTTTCACCAAGAAATGACACTTGTTTTTGCTTTGGAATTCTTATTCTTATGATCGATAAACCTTTGTATTCAACATAATCAATTTGTGATAATATTTGATTTCTTAAATTATCAGATAGATTTGAGGTACGAATAAATCCCATAATTCTTTCTAAATACTGTTCTTGATTGTCACCGAGTATTTTTATTTCACGATCAACACCTACAACATATCGATCACCTACAGTAATTGGATCTATCCGATCTAATATTTTGACTCGATCAGAATCAGCTTTTTTATCTGCTACACCAATAAAAATATACCCATCACTATCAGGACCCACATTTGCAATAGCACATATTGTTTCTAAAATCTTTTCTTCTAGATTTTTATCATATTTTCTCTCTGGAGATAAATTTACAAAGCCTTGTTTACATTCATATCTAGCCGTTTCTATTTTTGATCTTCTTAACGAGTTTTCCATATCAAGAGCTAGTCCTGCTCCATGACGTAACATCGGAGGGTCTTTCTTTACAAAGAATCTTTGAATTAACCCTATTGTTTGATCTATATTTTTCCTGCGATCACTGGTCTTAGTATATTTTGCAGTATTAACCATAGATTTATGTAACCCAGATAAAGCGTCCATAATCTTTTCATACCTGTCGGGAGACATTTCTTCTTTAATTATCAAATGGTGAAAAGCCATAAAAAGAGCATAAAAAGTAGATTTTATTGGATTCGTTGATTGGGGATTTGTTATAATTCTTAAAGCATTTGGTCTTGCATCAAAACCTTCTACTACTTCTCTAAGAACTGACAATGTTACTTTCACTTCTTCCATTATTTTTTCAAAGCCATACGAAACCAATGCCCTATTGATTTTTTCATACTCAGTTGAAGATATATCATACAACTTATCCAAAAAATCTTTACTACGTGCAATTGGTTCATCAAAAAGGATTGAAGCACATATATCAGCTATCATTTCTTCATCTTCACTATCTCTTAATTGGTTCTTTGATAGAATACCTTGTTTACACCAAAATATATCTTCTGCTTTGAGTGAATAACCCATATCTGATTTAAAGGTATCGATGCTGATTTCTGGCATTTTAGATAGTGGTAGTACTTCACTAGAGGAGTCTCCTCGGATTTCACCTCCTAATTGTCTGACTAACATTGAAAAATTGTCTACCATGCCAGCTTGTCTTTTTTCTTGAGAACTTAATTGACGACCACCTGAATTTATTCTACCAAAAACATCAGTTACTTGATATTCACTACTGATTGGAAATATAGTAACAGCAAGTTGATAATCTAGTATATTAGCACAGATTTGCGGCTCTAGAAAATCAGTATCTTCTCTTGATCTAGCTTCAAAAAGTCCCATCTCTGAGGCTTGTTTTGCCCTGGAAAACTCATGTGTGTCGAAATATTTTCCATTAAAACTATATACATTATCAATAAATGAAAAAATAGCATTTAGTCTTTGCATACCATCCATTATCTCATAACACGAAGAACCTTCGGTAGATACATCTGCAAGTAGGATTAATGGTATTGGATAATCCTGAATTAAACTATCTATAAGTTTTTGTTTTTCTTCCAATAACCAAACCAGTTTTCTTTGATATTTTCTATTCACAATTAATCTATTTTCACGATACAAACGGTATGCTTCTTGGACACTCATTCCTCTTGGTGTAATACTCAAGATAACTCCTTGTTTTGTCACATAAATACTATTTGCCATAACTATTATATACCCCGAAATAAAAAAACACTATAAATTATTGAAATCAAAGTAATTAACTTTAATAGAATTGTGCCTAACAATGTTAAAGAAAATCGATTTATTTCAGAAATAGTCCCCCGGTATGCCAAAAAATCTAGCGAAAGAAAATCTGCAAACCCACCAATCCCTACTTCCTCGCCGGAGTCTGCCGCCTTAGTCACTAGTCTATAGTCAATAGTCGATAGCAGGCACTGTCTTTTAAGTCCGAGCCCGAGACTTCAACAGAAAGAAAATGTGCAACCCCACCAAGCCCTACTTCCCCGCCGAAGGTGGCTGTCTCGCTCCTCAATGTGCGCCCCACCATACGCTCCTCAGGGCTGACCTACCCCAGCCTACACCCTTCCGCCAGGACATTTGCCAGGACGGCAAGGTGCCCGCGTAGACATGGACGGCGGAAGCGGGCCATTCAGCCCGTCATGCACATTGTCTGCTCCACTATCAGCCACCATTTCGCGGGGCGATGCCCTAGTGTGCCACCGTCAGAAAACCCCTTCTTTGCATACTTTCTTGGGGCAGCAAGAAAGTATGGAGCCCGGTGGCTGCCCAGGCACTACCTCCCACCGCCAGGGAGCCTCCCTGAACACAGGGAGAACTCCTGCAAGGACGAGCTGGCTCTCATTAAAATTGGATAATATTAATGAATCTCATTAAACTAATCCTCATCTGAGGAGAAGAAAATGAAAAAAATTATAGCTGCTTTATTCACCATAACTCTGGCTATGGCTGCTGTCAATCCAGTCCAGGCCAAGGCACCCCAGACTATCCTGTTATGGGAAAATGCCAGCTATGATGAACAGATTATACTGGATCAGCTGATCGATCAGTTTCAACACAGGAACAAGGATATAATCATAAAGCGGGGCCATTTTGAGTATGATGATCTGCTCCACGCAGTGCAGTCATCTGCCGAGGGAGACACTGGTCCTGACCTCATCTTAAGTGTTAACTCAGATCTGGGCGTTTACGTGCCGGACAACATCCTGGTGCCCGTCACAGATATCATGGGGGATGACTATTTGAAACTTTTCGATCCTCAGGCGGTCTCTGGGGGTACATATAATGAAAAAGTATACATGATACCCTGCAGCATCGGGGATGAGCTCTGTCTGATCTATAATAAAGCACTGGTACCTCAAGCTCCGGAGACCTGGGAAGAAATGAAGCAGATCGGGGAGGAACTGAAGACATCCCAAAAAACCCGTGCCACCCTTTCCATGCTGGTGAGTGAGCCTTATTTTACCCTGCCCTTTATGAACTGCTTCGGAGCGCAGGTATTCGATAATCCCGCTTCGGAGGATGCCCATCCCACCCTGGACACAACCCAGGTACAGGAGTGGCTCCGCTTTTTGAAACAGAACCAGGATGAGGGCATTATCACCAGTGGACTGGACTACAGTCAGGCGAGTCAATGGTTCATAGAGGGAAAGGCACCCTTCCTGATCAACGGGCCATGGAGTTTCGGGGAATATAAGCATTATTCAAATATGGAAATCGGTGTGGCACCCCTTCCCCGGGTCAATGGTATCTGGCCCGCGCCCTATTTCCAGATAAAAGGGTACTCCGTGACCCGTTTTGCGGTATCAAATAAAAAGAAAAGTGAGGCCGTAAACAGATTCCTCACCTTTTTCAATAACAGAAACTCCCAGCTCTCTCTGTCACAGGTCACTCTGCAGTTACCCGCGCTGCTGGAGGCCCGAAACGATCCCATCATCAGTGAAAACCCCTTAATGAGTGAACAGAACAGCCAGCTCGAAAAAGCCATCCCCATGCCCATCACTGCAAAGATGCGCTCCATCTGGGATGCGGTCAGGCCGGTGCAAAATGATTATTTCAAGGGAAAAACAGAGCTGGAAGATGCCCCCCTGGAAATGCAGACCAAAGCGAATGACCTCATCAAAGAGAGAGAAACCGGGACAATAAGTCGATAGTCAATAGTCGATAGCTGGCACTGTCTTTTAAGTCCGAGCTCGAGACTTCAAAATATACAAAATGTGCAACCCAGACAAGCTCTACTGCCCCGCCGAAGGTGGCTGCAGAAGTCTATAGTCAATAGCAGGCACTGTCTTTTAAGTCCGAGCCTCAATATTCAAGCAGACACAAAACCTGCAACCCCACCAATCCTCAATGCCTCGCCGAAGTCTGCCTGCTGTGCTCCTCAATGTGCACCCTACTATACACCTCATAAGGGCTGACCTACCCTAGCCTAAACCCCGCCTACGGCCATTCAGCCCGTCCGGCACATTGAACTGCTACACCCCAGCAGACATTTCGCGAGGGAATGCCCTAGTGTCCCACCGGCAAAAAGCCCCTTCTTTGCATACTTTCTTGGGGCAGCAAGAAAGTATGGAGCCCCCGGGCTAGTGCCGGCTGCTGAGGCATCCGGCAAGCCCTCAGTGCCAGGGGGCCGGAGGCCTTACCCACGACACAGCCTAACCTGCTGGTATAACAGGGCTGTACTGCTGAAGCGTAGAACCGCATCAGCCGGGGCCCTCTCTGTCTCCGGCGGGATGAGCCACTAGTCGAAAGTCAATAGTCCATAGTCTATAGTCAAAGGAGGCGTAAGGGAGGGGAGACCGGGCAGAAAACCCGGGCCTGTGGTGTTTATCTCTGAAGGGGAGCCCCTTTAGTCCGGGAGGGCCCCCTGCTTAAATTTTTCCCTGAAAGGAGGGCTTAGCTTTTGACTTTCAAAACTTATGCCAGTATAATATCTCCATATACGGGAGGTAGCTATGGCATCCTATAATAAATCGAGCCGGCTGGGGCTGGCCTTTTTTATCCTGCTGCTGGGAGCGGGGGTGACCCTGTTTTTTACGGTATTCCAGAAGTACCTGGTCAACCGGGCGGGGCAGCTGCGCCAGGCTATCGAGACGGTAAAGAGTAAGCAGGAATTTGCCCGCATTCGGGTGCTGTCCCGGGGGAACGGGGTGATCAGTTACCGGCTGTCTGTGCTGGACCAGGACGGGCAGGTGCAGGCTAAAGGGGACTATACTATACCGGGGGACGACCTCTTTATCGAGGCCCGGATCGTGTACTGCCAGCTGGAGGAGGAGAGCAAGGCCTTTGTGTTTCCCTGGCGCATGTACAGTGACCGGGTAGCACCGGATAAAGGTACGGATATCCGGGGACTGGGTGTGGAGCAGGGCTTCCCCCTGAACTACCGGCGCCAGGGCCAGGATGATACCTGGGTCAACACCCTGAAGGACATCTATGCTACCGCCTTTGAGGAGTCGGAGGTCTATGCCCAGATCCGGGACCAGTATATCAAAGATGTGTATGACAGCTCCCTGCACATGGGCATACTGGGTAAATGGGAAGCCGGAAAAGATTATATATGTATCATCCACCCCAACGGGGCGCTGGAATTATTGGAGGAATAGATGGAAATCAAAGATACCCTGACCGCCCTGGAGACCATGTCGCAGTCCCTCAAGGGTGTGGTCAACGTCCTTATTTTTATTGCCCGCTTTTTGTTTCTGACCCCCTGGGGCTGGATACTGATAGCGGTGGCTTTTATCTCCATGGTCATCGTGAAGATGAAGAACGGCAAGGACGGCTACAGCTTTTCCTCCGTACTGGGAGGAGTGACTGAGTCCCTGCTGTGGTTTTACTCCAATATCACCAATATCCTGATCGGGATCTTTCTGGTGCTGGTGGTATCCATGGTCTATGTGTCATTCGACAAGGTGGCGGGCTCACTGCGCCTCTTCAAGGAAGTGAAGACCCTGGAGGCTACCCTCAACAACCTGAACTCGGAGCGTAAGGTCCTGGAACTGACGGCTACCCCGGTGCAGGCCGATGGTAAGGACCAGATCAATGTCAATATGAAATTCTTCGCCTATTCCCCGGTCAGGGAAAAAGATGTGGAGAGCGGGGAATATGTGTATACCGTGGAAGGCAGCCGCCTCTACATGGACTTCGGGGTGATAAACTTTAAGTACGCCATGATAGAAAACGGAGACAGGATCAATATCGCCTTTCCCTACCGGGCCTTTTCGGACACGGTAGCCTCGGAGGAGGGAGAGTCCCTGCTCCTCACCAAGGATGAGATGCCCCTCAGCTTTAAACTGCCTTCGGATGAGATATACAACCTGGATGAGAAGGACTACCGGGACTCGGTACGCACCCTCATCGCCACGGCTACCAATGAGCAGCTGGCCCGTAAGATGGGGATACGCAGCTCCTTCAGCCAGGCCTTCGCGGTCATTCCCCAGAAGTCTAAGGTCTATACCTTTTACTCCACCGGGGCGGGGGGTATGGTGCTGAAATAGGGCTTTCAGATTGCGTCAGCAATGTGAAATAGCCCGGGGTCGCTCCCTGGCGGTAGGAGGCAGGACATAGGCAGCCGCGGTAGTGCCTGGCCTGGCGTGAGTCAGGGGGCTTTCCGCTTTCTTTTGAAGGATCAAAATAAAGCTTGGCAAAGAAAAATCCCTCTTTTGTCGATGAGACACTAGGGCTTCCCCTCGCGAAATGTCTGCTGGAGTGTAGCAGGTATTGTGCCGGGCGGGCTGAATGGCCAGAGGCGGGGTTTAGTTTAGGGTAGGTCAGCCCTGATAAGTACAGGCTGGGGCGCACAATACGGAGAAGAGCAGGCAGACTTCGGCGAGGAAGTAGGGCTTGGTGGGGTTGAAGATTTTCTTTTTGTTGAAGGGTTAGGGCTCGGTATTGGCGGGTTAATAACTGAGTAATGCATAATGATGTTGTGGGCTCAAGATTTATTTGACTATAAGAATAGAGGGACAACCATGACCAAGCCTGTACATTTATATCAGGAAAGGACTTATGCTATTAGTAACTGGCAATTGTCAGCTGCTATTGGTGCCTGTTTTGTAATTGCACTATACCTATTTTACCTGTGGATCCCTTATATAATTGATGTCCTTAAACCTGGTACAATAAATGATTATTTTCAGGTTTCAGAAGTCACAGAACCATCTGAATTTTCTGATGGTATGTCAAGTGAGTTACATATTAAAAATCCAGACTTTGAATTTATCTATCCAGATTATACACCTAATTATAATACCTTAAAGAGACTAGAATCTTCAAAAATTAAACTTCAACTAACATATGGTCCCAGGACAGAAACAATTCTTTCATTACAATCTATGAGTGAAATACCCAATCAGCAGATTAAAATGAAAATGAATCTTTTTTATTATTTTAAGGTAGAATTTATTGGATCTTTCAGTTTTCTATTGATATGTGGACTACTAATCCTGTGGTCCTTTAAAAGAAGAGAAAACTAATATTATATAGTCGGATATCGATTTAATTTACTATAAATATTTTTTTATAAACTATACAGGGGACTGATCTATGGAGCAGGTGAAAGCTGAAAAATATATCATTTACAATTGTCACGCGCATACTTTTTTGAATAAGGATGTGCCTAAGCGGTTTCTGCCGGCGGGGCTGGTGCGGCTGCTGGGGCGGCCCCGGTTTACCCGGGCTCTGGCCCGTTTTTTACACAATATTATGAGCTCTGAGGATGACATATTCGACCGCTGGGCCAATATGATATGGACGGACTCTCTGGGCTCCCAGAGAGGGGTGCTGGACAATATGCGGAGATTCTACCCCCGGGACGCGGTGTTTGTGAGCCTGGCTATGGACATGGAGTATATGGGAGCCGGTCCCGTACCCCGGCCCTACAAGGAGCAGCTGGATGAGCTGGCCCTGCTTAAGCGGCAGCTGGGGGATAAGATTCTGCCCTTTATCTGCGTGGATCCCCGGAGGCCCAGTATTGAGAATATCGTGCGATTCTATGTAGAAGAGCATGGATTCGCGGGGATCAAGCTCTACCCTGCCCTGGGCTACTATCCCTATGACCGGCGCCTGGACGGCATCTATGCCTATGCCCAGGAGCATAAGCTGCCCGTGATCTCCCACGGTACTAAAAACGGTACGGTGTATTACCGGGGGCCCAGGACTGAGCTCATCCGCCTGGTGCAGGACGAGATCCACCCCGATGTGCCGGTAGACGGAAAGAGTAAGCGGGAGCTGTCCAATTACTTCAGCCACCCCATGAACTACGAGCCGGTGCTGGAGAGATTCCCCGAGCTGCACCTGGACATCGCCCACTGGGGCGGTACTGAGGAGTGGCAGGACTATCTGTACGACCCGCCCCTGGACCGCTCTGTCAGCTACCTGTCCAACTGGTTCCGCATCATCAAATCACTGATGAGGAAGTACCCTCATCTCTATACCGATATCTCCTATACCCTAGGCCATCCCGACCACGCGGCCCTGCTCAATGTACTGCTCAATGATAACACTCTGAACGACCGTATTCTGTTCGGTTCAGACTACTTCCTGGTGGTGGGAGAGGCCAGCGAGCGGACCTTCAGTCTCAATATCCGTTCCGAGCTGGGGGAGGAGAAGTTCCGGCGCATCGCCAGTGACAATCCCCGGCGCTTTTTCCGCCTGGAGGACTGAGGGCTTTCAGATTGCGTCAGCAATGTGAAATAGCCCGGGGTCTGAGGAAAGAACCCCTGTCGGAGTGAGGCAGGGCATCGCCTGCCGCAAAAGTGCCTTTGCCAGCGTCAGCTGGCGGGCTACGGCATTTCTTTGCCCGGGGCAGCAAAGAAAATGCCCTTTCCTCGGTGGGACATCAGGACAACCCCTCGCGAAATGTCTGCTGGAGTATAGCAGTTCAATGTGCCGAAAGGGCTGAATGTCCTGTCGGAGGGGTTTAGGCTGGGGTAGGTCAGCCCTATTGGGGTTTATGGTAGGGCGCACATTGAGGAGCATATCAGGCAGACTTCGGCGAGGCAGTAGGGCTTGTCTGGGTTGTACATTTTCTTTCTGTTTAAGGATAGGGGCTCGGACATTAAAGACTGTGCCTGCTATTGACTATAGACTATCGACTATTGACTCACCCTAATACACAATGAGCTTGCCCTGGGGGTAGTCGCCTTTCCAGCCGCAGGGGTAGTTTCCGGACTCGTAGATGCTGAGGATCTTGAGGAAGAAGCCCTGGCGCTCTACTACGTCCTGGTAGGCCCTTTCTACAAAGGCGTAAAAGACTGAGGTACGCACATCGGTGAGGAACTTTTCATCCAGCCGGTTATCAGCCTGGGTGGTCTCCCAGAGGTGCTGCATCTCTTTCTGCACAAACATACGGGCCTGGCGCAGGAGGTTGTCCCAGTGGGGATAGTGATCAGGGTGGTTTTTCTTAAGCAGTGCCGTAAATTCATTCTTGGCCGTGATCCGGGCTTCAGACCACTCGTTTTGTAAATAGGCACTTTTAGCCTGCTTCCAGGATTTGACATACTCTATGTCAAAAGTGGACGGGCGCTTGATCTCATTGCCTACATTGGAGAACCATTCTATGTTGCGGACGCGGCTCAGGAAGGCCTGATCCTGTAATATGTCCATGTTTTACCCCTGTTATTGGTTTAAATCAGTGTTTAATTATATATGTTTTGGGGGATTTTGCAAAGTTTGTGAGGGGGTCCCTCCCGGGGGGTGGGTATATGACATATACCCAGGGTCTAGGCGCCGGTGGGATGGTTTCTCTATGTAAAGGTGGTTCCTGTATACTTTTTACTCTACTGGCTCCGGGGCCAGCCGGGGGATTTCAAACTCCCTCTGCGGTCGTGCCCAAACTCACATCCGTGGTTTTACCAATAACACATACCCTTCCAGGAGGGAAGGGTATTGTGTAGAAGTTGTCCAGTTAAATCTTTATTCCAAAGGAATCCCTACTGTTCCCTTTCTGACATTGGTATACCATAGCCCCCCGAAAAAAATGTAGCCTTCGGACTGAAAGTCTTTCATCACATTACCTGTGAAAAAGCTTCCATCCTGTTCCATATTGAGGGTAAACTGCCTGCCGGTCTGGGCTACAGGGATCAGTTCAGTGACCAAAGATTGGTACACGGTCGGTGTGACCCGGGCTGAAGTGATATTCAGCTCTTTGAATAGTCTTCTGAAGGAGTCTTTGGTGACAGGGAAGGATTTGGGCTCCTGGATACGGGGATCATTATCCATCACGATGAGCTGAACCTGAGCATTGCTCAAGATATAGACTTCGTGTTTTTTCATCTCTGCGATCTGGGCATTCAGATCTTTTACATAACTGTCATCAGACCCACAGGAAGTGAGTATGAGGAGGGTAACGATCAAGAGTGCGTTTTTCATGTTTTTATCTCCTTTTGGTTTTCTAGTGTTTTCCAGATATTTTGGGTATTCTCAAATATTTTTAAAAACTATATTCAAAACAAAGTCTATAATTTAAGGAATTATCATCCATATCTATTTTTGGCAGGAAAGTTATACTTTCCTCAGGAATAGACAGCAGTTTTTTTAAGTCTCTGTTATAATGTGATGCATAGATGAAAGGTTTTATGAGTCCATAAAGGAAAAATACCCCAGCTATACTCCCCCCCGCTATCATAGTATAATAACCAAAATCAACTGACTTCGAAGAATCAGGGCTACTGGAATAAGAACTTCTTCTAAAAATCAAATATCCTAATAATGCAACTCCTCCCCCGGATCCCACTCCAATGTATGTAGTTTTGATTCCTAGTGTGTCCCCTTGAATGATTGACCCCAATCCTGGGATTGGTACAAGAAGATTAACCAGGAACATGGGAACACTGGTTTTCTTTAAGTCCTTATATAAGGACATTTGATCGTCATAATTTAATGTTGAAGAGAGTGATATAATCTCCCCTCTATTCTCTTGAATAGAACTCTTAATCAATTGACGCACTTTAACAGAATTTGTATCCATACTTGAAACCAAGCCGGGAACAATTAGCAAACCAAAAATAACTATCCACTTTTTCATATTTCTCTCCAGATTTTTATTTTAATCTTAATAATCTTTTAGCTGACTGAAGGAGTTGCATCCTGGATGCGATCACATTTATGGTTCTCTACTTTAATCCAAAGAGCTCCTCTCTAATTATTTATTATTCCACCTTTTTTAAGGATTAGCATAAAATATTCTGGTACATTCCAATTCTGTGCCTACCAGTGCCTTTTTCCCCTCTCCTTCGTACCCCCCCTCCTGATAACCAGACTGAGAGACCTTCCATCGCCCTTGTCCTACTTTTATCCATAATGCACCTTTTTCATCGATTTTCCATTGGCCGATTGTTCCGCTATATAGACTAATACTACCATCTTTTTTAAAAGCAAAATCCATCCATGGAGGTTTTGCAGATGGATTACGTGTCTCACTCGCTATTTTAAAAAGCTGCTCCTTTTGTTGGACACTCAAACCTTCTATAGTATCTACTGATTCTAAAAAATCCTTTCCTCTGGTTATGTATTCCTTTAAAAACTCCTTCTTTGCTTTTTCCAGATTGACGATCTCATATTTCTGTCCTCGGTACCAGAACTCGATCTCGCTGATGCAGGTATCGTCATACTTGGTGCCGGGGTAAATAGACTCAACAGAAAATGAAAAAAACCAACTATGTACTTCTTCATTTAACAATAACTCTTGTTTTGTTAATGTATCAGGCAGGATCAAAGTTTGTTCTTTTTTATCATGAAATACGCCTTTAGCATCTCTCCGATATGTTAATATGTATACACTTTTTATTCTATTGTTTTTTAGAAACAATTCTTTAGATTTTTGGTAACCGTTATAAACTACTAATTTATCAACTTTGATATTTGTATTAAAAGTTAT
>CAZIAD010000033.1:34580-36803 GCA_964537555.1 uncultured Brevinematales bacterium | reverse complement strand
GACTCCGGTACTTTCCAGAAGATCCTGGAGGAAGGCAGAATAAAGATCTACACGACACCTACCGTGATCCAGAGTTTTTTACGAAAATACTCTGCCCTGACCCGTATGCCCATACCTACCCTCATGAGCCTGTTTAATTTTATCCCCGTCAAAATGAACCAGAGTTATAACATCCATGGGGCAATTTTTAATTTTTACTATTCCCTGCACTCTATACCCACTGTAGCCTTTCATTTTTCCTATCGTAATAAGACCTTTGTCTACAGTTCTGACCATCTGAACGAGCCTGTGATCATCAATGAGCTGTATGAAAAGGGCATCATAAGCGAGAGTAGAAAAAATCATCTGCTGGACTTTCCCTGGGATGCTGACATTATCTATCATGAGGCTGGAGTACCCCCTTTACACACCCCTATCTCCTATCTCAACAGCCTGCCTAAACATATACAGAAAAAGATAACCGTCTATCATATAGCGGCTAAAGATTTTCCGGAAAAGACCAGCCTCACCCTGGCTAAGTTCGGCATAGGAGAGACTCTCTATCCCAGTGTAGAAAAACATGAGCACGAGGAAGCATACCGTATTCTGGATGTCTTTTCCCGAATTGACATTTTTTCCAGCCTTCCCAAGGAAAAGTTTAAAGACCTGCTCCTGGTAGTAAAAAAAGAAGAGTTTAATAAAGGTGATTATATCATACAGAAAGACAGCCCGGGAGATAAATTCTATGTGATCGTGTCCGGGAATGTCTCCATTGGCGGGATCAAGGATGTAGATGATAAGGTCTATGGTACGTTTGAGTATTTCGGTGAAGTCTCCATTCTGCAGGGTACCACTCGTTCCGCGGATGTCATCGCTGCTACCCATGTCAGCAGTTACTCTATTGACGCGGAAGCCTTTATCAGACTCATCAGACATACACCCGTAGAGTCTAACATCAGACGTATCGCTGCCATGCGCAATGGGGAAAGCTGGAATATCATAAAGTCCAATCAGAAGTTTAAGAACCTGTCCTCCAGCCAGATCACACAGCTCGAATCAATATTAAACCCCTTCAGCCTCTCACCGGGTGAGTATCTGTTTAAACAGGGCGATGTATGTGAAAATGTCTTCCTGGTGATAGAAGGTGAACTGGTAGACCGTCAGGGAAGTGAAAGCTACCATCACTATACTTCCAGTGACCTCATCGGCTACAGGGTAAAAGAGACTTGTGATTCAAACCATCGTACCCTGGATTGTGTGGCAGAAAAATATTCACGACTATACCGGATCACTTCTCAGGATTTTGAAGCATTTCTGGCGGAAAATCCGGGTATCAAACTGGAAATGATGTATGATGAAAGAGAGACAAAATAATCCTCAGAACTGCCAGCCCGCAAACACTCCCGGTAATCGGATCAGGCTATAATTCGGGGTATCAATGATAGTACCTGTCTTATTGGCACTGAACACCTCAGTCTGTTTATCAAAAACATAAAAAAGGTCATAGTAAAAACCCAGCAGTACCCCTAATCTCTTCTGAGCTTGCAGCTTGACAAAAGTCTGTATACGGAGATTAACATGGGGATGAAGATTGATCTGGTGGGGGTCAATAGATAGTTTGGCTTCTACCTGCCAGCGCAACAGTGCCGGGGCTGTCCTAAAGCCCCATCCCCAGCCCAGATACCAGTCCTGATAGGACAGGTGCTTGGAATAACTATAGATATTGTAGACATATTTAGAGCCATGCTTGAGAGAGATATTTAGCAGGTTTCCGCTGTCTACATCCAGCTCCACGAGCAGAGGTTCATTGAGCACCACAGTCAGCAGCCCCAGGGTGACAATGGAGTCAGTTCTTACCAGGTTTATCAATCCTAACTGAAGACCCCTGCCCTGGCCCAGGATATTGACGATGCCGGTCTGTAGGCCATATAAACCTGTACTGATATTTACCAGGCCTGCCTCCCAGCCTTTAAACAAGGTGCTGACATTGATCCATCCTGCACTCAGACCGTAAAAAGAAGTCTGGGCATTAAATCCCCCGATCTGAAATCCGATGAAATCATAAGCATTAAGATTTACCGCACCCAGCTGTATCCCAATCCCTCTAGTACCATAATTCAGATTAGCCATTCCCAGAGTGATCCCTATTCCCGATTTATAGACAGTGGCTATCCCCGCCTGGATGCCATAGGCCGGCCCGTCCATTTGATTATAAAGGCCCAGGACTATTCCCCGGGCCCCATT
>CAZIAD010000033.1:0-34570 GCA_964537555.1 uncultured Brevinematales bacterium | reverse complement strand
CTCAGCTGGCCCAGGTCCTGATACAAAATACCGATGGCCACAGAATTGTGCTGCAGGGGCTGTCCTGAGAAAGTACTAAGGGGAGGCAATATCCCCAATTGAATAAAATGATAATCTCTGTCTGCATACAGATTACTGCTCACACTTGAGATAATAAATATCAGACAGTATAAAAAAGGCCGGGAGATTTTTAAAAACATAAGAAAAATGTCCTATTAATACATTCATATCATCATCACCTTCAAAATCAGACTATACATTTTATAGCTAATTCATACTATTGTCAAAACATCTGAAATCCTGAAGATGATAATGATACTAAATTGCGAATAAAATGACTCGATCATTCCAATGCGTGAAGGGCTACTGAGCACCGGCCCGTATTAAGAGGTTTTCGATTTTTTTATACTTTTTTAACTGGGCAATACGCAGGGCGCTCAGTTTGGGAGGGAGGCCGTAACTTCTCTTTTTCGTGAGGGCATTCAGATCAATATTTTTATCGATCAGAAACTGGACTGCATCGGCCTGATTAAATAGTACAGCCAGGTGCAGTGCGGTATATCCTTCTGATGTCTCAGCATCCAGGATGGCTCCTTTTTCCAGCAGCCACTCTAAAGTCTTAAGTTTTCCATCCATCGCAGCCCAGTGCAATGGCGTCAGGTTTCTGACACTCACGGGATTGAGATAAGAGCCTCTTTGAATCAATAAATCAGCTACATCGTAATGTTCATTTTCCAGGGCGATATGAAGAGGAGAATATTCTCTATAATACGCCTTTTTATTGACGCTGGCATTATAGTACAGAAGGTTTCTTACGATCTCCAGATAACCGTATTCACAGGAAATATACAGGGGAGTGCGTCCCAGGTATTCTTCCTCAAGGTCTTTATCCGCACCCCAGCCGGTCAGCAGGCGGACTGTTTCCAGCTGCCCGTTTTCACAGGCAAAATGTAAGGCCGTATATCCATTGTGAGAAGTGAGATCCACATATCCCCCCCACTGAAGGATGATGCGTATATCTTCTTTGGCACCTTTAATAGCCAGATAATGGATCGCTGCCATTCCTGAATCAGGCGTCTGGTAATTGACATTGGCATTTTTGCGCAGAGCTTTTCTTATACCTTCACTGTCTCCGGTGATGGCGGCCAGGATGAGATTTTTACTTTCCTGAAGGTTATACTCAGTTTCTTCCGAATTTTGAGCGTAAGAGAGCTGACAGAATAAAAACAGAATCAAAGTTAGAAAAAAATGTTTCATTTCCCCTCCACTACTATTATCGGTGGTATAAAGCAGCAAATTAAATCTGTATTTAAAAGTATTATAACTTAATTGCTTTTTTATTGATCAGATATATAATAAGTTATTATAATACAAAGGAGTAATTTTATGAAAGAAAAAATCGAAAAAGCCATCTATTCAGGCCTGGGAATGCTGTCTATGGGAAAAGATGCCCTGGAAAAAACCTTTAAAAAGATCTCTGAAGACCTGAAAATGACAGAAGAAGAAGGAAAGAAATTTGCAGAAGAACTGAGGACTGAAGCAGACAAAGCCAAAGAAAATCTGGAAGGTATCGTGGAAAAGTCGGTTAAAAAGGTGCTGGATACTCTACACCTCGCCACTGAAAAAGAAGTCTCAGAGCTGAAGCAGAAGATCGCAGACCTGGAGAAGAAACTGAAATCAGCATCAAAATCAGAAAAATAATGCATAAAAGCAAAAGTACCTGGAGGCAGCATCTAAAGCGCTATAGACAGATCCTGACCATACTTATGAAGTATGGCTTTGGTGAGTTTATTGACATGGCAGGACTGACACGTAAGGTCAGAGGACGGATATCACGGCAGGAAGTCATCGATCCCCATATTTCCCGCTGGAAAAGAATCCGAATGGCTCTGGAAGAACTGGGCCCCACGTTTATCAAACTGGGCCAGATACTGTCTACCCGGCCCGATATACTGCCTCCTGAACTGATACGGGAGCTGGAGAAACTACAGGACAGGGTGGCTCCCTTTCCTAATGAAGAAGCGCGGCGTATCCTGGAGGATGAACTGGGAGTCTCTCTGGACCAGGTGTTTTCAGCCTTTGAGGACAGCCCCCACGCCTCTGCATCCATAGCCCAGGTCCATCTGGCCACCTTGATCAACGGGGATAGGGTCGCGGTGAAGATCCGCCGGCCTGGAATTGAGCATATTATTGCTTCCGACATAGTGATCCTGCATCATGTAGTGACTATTGTAGAAAGTGCTTTCGAAGACTTTGCTCAGCTTAATCTCAATGAAGTGATAGACCATTTTGAATGGGTCATACATCAGGAGATGGACTTCATCCACGAAATGAGAAACATCATCCGTTTTAACTCCTTGTATAAGAATGATAAGAGAGTCAAAGTACTGTCGGTCTATCATCACCTGTGCAGCCAGTCAGTACTGGTCATGGAATATGTAGAAGGAAAGCGCCTCACTCTGATAGATGAACTCAGCGATGTGGATGTAAAAAAGATTGCCCGCAGGGGCGCTGCCCTGATCCTGAGCCAGATTTTTGAATATGGTTTTTTTCACGCCGATCCGCACTCCGGAAATATATTAATACTGGAAGACAATGTACTGTGTTTTCTGGATTTTGGTATGATGGGGACCCTCCCCTCCTATCAAAAAGAGCTGCTCACTGACCTGGTAGCCGCAGTGATCCGGAAAAACTATACCCGGGCCACCCGGACCATCCTCAAACTGTGCCAGGGCAGTATAGAGAATACCGAACACCTGGAACAGGAAATAGCCGAGATGGTAGAACAGTATTATTATATGCCTCTGGAGGAGATCCGTATCCCGGAGCTGATCCATCAGTCCTTTGATATTATCACCATGAATCATCTGAGGATTCCCTCCAATCTCTATCTCCTACTCAAAGCCGTACTCACAATAGAAGGAATAGGCCAAAGCCTCGATCCGGGATTCAACCTGGTGGAATTTACCCAACCCTATGCCAAAAAATTTATGCGGGAAAAATTCAATCCCGGTAAACTGGCCAATGAAGTCATATTTACCTTAGCTGATACCGGAATATTATTAAGAGATCTGCCCTCGGACCTCAAAGATATACTGGATACTGTCCGAAAAGGGAAAATACACCTGGATCTGGAAAAAAAGAGCCTGGAACCTGTAAGAAAATCCTTACTGGCTGCTACCAGCAGGCTGGGCACCTCTATTATCATGGCCTCACTGATCATTGGTTCTTCTTTGATCATGTTTGCCCGGATACCGCCATATGTTTTCGGAAATGTGTCTCTCCTGGGACTCCTGGGATGGGTGATCACCGGCCTGATCGGATTATGGATGTCCCTTCTGTCTCTCAGGGATTATTTCCGTTTTAAAGACTGATCTTTCTCAGGACAAGGCTCAGTACTTCTGATCTTTCCAGATCAAAATCTTTTTTATCCAGTTCTTCAGTCACATATAATAGCTCAAAGCCAGAGTCCTCTAATGCTTCCCTCATCTCATCCATCACCCAGGGATAGAGTATTTCAGAAAACAATTCATGCTGCACCTCATCCTGTGATCTTACGATTTTCAAAATATTAAACCGGATGCTTCCGTTTTCTAAAAAATCATAGAAGCGTATATACTGGTCTTCATGGCTGTAATTTATGCCCAGTATTCTGTTTTGGTTCCGCAAAATAGGCTGATAATTCAGCAGCTGGATGATTAATAGCCCGGACTGAGATAAGGTAGTATGAAATGCCTGTAGGGTAAGCCTGAGTTCTTCCCCGCTGAGGATGTGCGCCACAGAATTGCCCAGAATAAATATAGCATCGAAACTACCGGCCTGGTCCAGTTTCCTGACATCCTGGAAAGAACCCTCCCTGAAAACTATATTGGCCTGATGGTTCCTGGCAGTTACCCTGGCCTGTGCGATCATTTCACTGGACAGATCGATACCTGTAACATTCAATCCATTTTGACACAGTGCCAGCGATTGCAGCCCGGTACCACAACCCGCCTCCAAAACAGTATGCATAGGAAAATCTCTGAGAAAGATTTGAAATATCTGAGACTGTTTTTTTAGCCGTACATCAAAAGGGAACATTGAGTCGTAAAATCCTGCGATATCATTATAAAAAGCCATGGCCCTCTCCTCAATAAATATAATCATACACTCTTTATGTGAAAAAGAAAATTTTTGTACAATAAATTGTAATTCCGGGGCAATCCTATTATAATATGTTAATATATTAATAGGAGAAAAAAATGGCAGAACATATAAATTGTCAATGGACTGGTAAAATGTCTTTCAAATCCACAGTAAACGGACATGATATCATTCTGGATGCGGATGACAGTGTAGGTGGAGAAAACAAAGGCCCCCGGCCTAAACCTCTCTTACTGGTAGCCCTGGCGGGATGTACTGGTATGGATGTCGTCTCTATATTAAGTAAGATGCGGGTGGCCTTTGATGATGTCAATGTGGAAATAGAAGCCGAGATGACTGATGAACACCCGAAAGTATATAGCAAGATCCACATTATCTATAATATTAAAGGAAAAGACCTGCCTATGGCTAAAGTAGAAAGGGCTGTACAGCTCTCCCAGGAAAACTACTGCGGAGTCAGTGCCATGCTTAAAAAAGCCAGTGACCTGAGTTTTGAGATCAAAGCCGGTGAATAAGTGCTTAAGCTATTTTGACTTTTATAAGAATGGCCGATAAAATATCTGATGTTTAAATTCACAGGTACCATTATCACTCTGGCTTTGATCATAAGTATTACTAATAGTTGTCATTCCGAAAGTCCCGGGCCTGTCTATTCCAAAGATTTTTTGTTGGGAAACTTTGAGCCATCCAAAACCAGTAATTTTGTTAAAGTAAGCTCTAAATATAGCGATAAAAAAGGCATGTATCTGCATAAAGAAGCTTATGATGCCTTTATAAAAATGTATGATGCTGCCCAGAAGGATGGCATTTCATTAAGTATCGTCTCCGCTACACGTAATTTTAATTCACAAAAATCGATCTGGGAAGCCAAATGGAATGGAACGCGTCTGGTACAGGGTAAAAATCTTGCCACTGCCATAACAGATCCACTGAAAAGGGCCCAGACTATCCTGCTCTACTCGTCTATGCCCGGGACATCACGCCATCACTGGGGAACAGATGTTGACCTCAATAATCTAAATGACAGCTATTTTATAAAAGGGGCCGGAGCCAAGGTATACAAATGGCTGCAGGAAAACGCCCACATCTATGGATTTTATCAGGCTTATACTGCCAAACCTCCCCGGGAAACAGGCTATGAAGAGGAAAAGTGGCACTGGTCCTATCGCCCTCTGTCGCTGGAAATACTCAGACAATATAAAAAGACTATAGAGCTCGATGACCTGAAAGGGTTTCAGGGATACGACAATGTATTTCCCCTGGACTTTATCAGGAACTATGTCCTGGGCATAAATCCTGAATTGCTGCCATAATCTTTCGCTTAAACATAAACAATGACAATAAACTCAGTTTTGAATAAAGCTTGACAATTCAGGGAAGACCTGTTAAACTATACCCCTGTTAAGAAAGAGTCGTCGCGGGATAGAGCAGTACGGTAGCTCGTCGGGCTCATAACCCGAAGGTCGGAGGTTCAAATCCTCCTCCCGCAAATACAATCTGACCAGGAAGATTAATCTGTCCTGGTCATTTTGACATCCCCCCGGCGGGATAGCTCAGTAGGTAGAGCAGGTGAATCATAATCACTTGGTCGGGGGTTCGAGTCCCTCTCCCGCTAAGAAACAGCTTTTCAGTAATCTGGAAAGCTGTTTTTTTATTTCCTGTCAGGATTTTCGGGAGAACCACAGTTCTGATAGAAAAAGCAGTTCAAAACTTCAATCTTGACATTAGTAACTTCATCAGATAAAATTTGAGTTTGAAAATATACAATCAGGTAAATATATGAAAAAACCGAATCCCGAAAATAAAAGTAAGACTTCAGGTTTCCTATATAAAGTAATAGTGTTAGTAGTGACTACTCTGGCCTGGTATTCATGCGGTATCAATATTCATTCTTTAACCCATGAAAGGTTTACAGTATCCAGCGATTCCGCTAAGAATATCTTAAAAGAAAAGAAAAAGATCAGTGTACGAAGTTCGGATGTCCCTCAGGTCCTGCACGCCCTCCATTCTGAAAACCAGATCGTTGTTAAAGCGGCCCTGCGTGTCATATCCGATAATCCGGATGTTTTTTTAAATCCCTATTTATCTATGCTCAGTAATTCAGATTATCTGAAAAACGCTTACCTCGAAAAATTTGATCTGGCCCTGTTTGCTGTCAATGAATTTCCGGATAGCCTGGAAAAAGTAGAATTTCTTAGTATCGTGACCCGGAAGATCGCTCATTATGATCCAAAAATGGCCAACACTCTTTTGTCAAAAATAGACCAGATGGAGGAGAGGATTCCCGAAGAAAATGTCTCGGATCACGCCCGTATCTTCATATTTCGCAAAGCCATAGACCTACAACTGAATACCGAAAGCGCTTTATCTAATCTGGATGAAACCCTGAATACCATCAGAGACACAAAGACGGAAAGTATACGTTACAATATGTTGAATCATTTTTCTGATGCGCTGGCCGAACTATATCCCCGCATCGGGAAAAATACATGGGAATTTATAGAAAAAAGATATCAGTTGATGGACTCTTTGACACGGCGTACCCGGGGACTGGTCAGGTTGTCTTCCATACATCTTGAATATGAGCCTCAATACGCATTTGAATTATTAAAAAGTATAAATACAGGGAACAATGGAAACCAGTATTATTATATCCTGGACCTCTTTCCACAATTTCCAGTATATTATCATACAGAACTTTTAGAGACTGCTCTAAAAATGGCTAAAAGTATTTCTGATCCAGAAACTAAAAAGAGGGCTTTGGAAAAACTGGCTCATACCTCCATTCCCTATGACTATTCTCTGGCCCGGGGTATCGTTTCCGATCTGGAAGACGACAATAATAAAAGATCCCGCCTGCTGGGCAGCCTGGCTCTATCTGTCTACCCTACAAATAAAGCACTGGCCCAATACCTCCAGTCCCTCATTGTCTACTCCAGCAATACTGTGAGGTACTATACTGCACCTCTGGCTGCCAGAATCGGAATCACAAATATCCAATTGGATCAGAATATCATGAATTCCAATGCTATCTGGTTCGATAGCGAGTCTATTCTGGCTCAGTCAGCCTGGGATCCTGAAACCAGTGCCGAAGATTTTTCCCGTTTTGTTAGCCTTATTGAAAAATCTGAGATCACAGAAAAAGAAGGCTTAAAGATCGCCTATATCACCGGCCTCAGCCGGAACAATCCTGATCTGTCCTCACAACTCCTGTCCCGCTCCTTGCAAAATATCCTGAAGTACGAAGGAAATAGATATTATCCGGAAATAATCGAAGCCTGGAATCAGGCTATTCGACAGATAAAGAACTATTCTGTAAAACCAGCCTTAGACCTTATATTCAATAACAGCCTGAAGATGACCAATGAATCCAGCAGACAGGACATCTTAAAATCCACATTGACTACTATGGCTATGCAGGATATTCGCTACTGCATCGAAAATATCGATCTTATTCCTGCAGAGGACGCTTTATCATTGATGAATGACTGGTTAAATAAGGATATTCTGGATAGTGACAGAATGGCCCTCAGTACTCTGTTCCAAAAGTTAAATAAACCTGAACCCAAAGCAGGATTTAATAATCTATCTGAAAATATCAAAGCACTGGTACAATCGTCCTTAGCTCAAACTGTCAACACAAATTTTGATAATACTTCCTGGCCTGATATTTTTAATAATAATCGCATATTCAAAGACAGGATCGCTAGCCTGACATATTTTAATAAAGTATATAAAGCGGATCTGATCCAATATAGCCTGACTGCCCTGACCAACAATAGTTTTGAAAATATCCAAAACGAATTAATGGAAATGATCAGAAACAATAAAAATAAAATAGACTGGAATGCCTGGTCCCCGGCATTTCTGGATCTGCTTAAGAAAGACAGCCTGTCTTCACATAAAAAAGATCTCCTGGCCCAGTTACTTACCATTTCCGGGAATGAAGATGCCATTCCGAGTATGAGATCGATACTGAGGAGAAGAGAAGGTTCTTCCGCTCTATTAATCAGCTGTATTAATAGTTTAAGGGAATTCAAAGATAAAGAATCTATAGATCTTTTATCCGGATTTTTAAAAGAAGATAAATATTTTCGCTATGCCCTTAAGGCCTTACAGGAAATGGAAGCCTACAATACCATTAGATCATACTTTTCTTCTTCTGCTCGTCAGTATGAAATAGTAGATACGCTTATGGTAAATCGTCCTGAACTTATAAATAAAAAAATCATTTATATAGGTACTATTATACCTGAATCAATTTACTATTTTCAGAAATATGCATATCCAATAATATACCTAAACTCTTTAAGTAACCTCACTATTCTCGAAAATATCATTCCGGTTCGTGTAAAATATAAAACTGAATTTATTGATGAAGGAGAATTTTCCAGTAGTGAAGAACAAAAAACTCTGAAAGGAGAATATCATCTGGTGACATTAGATTTTCTGGATTCAGCAGGAAATGTCAGATCACAAATAAGTGCAACCGGCTATGGTTATGCATCTCCAGAAAATGTTGTGGCGGGAACAGAGGACCCTCAACAGAAAATTCACAAACAGGCTAGAAAATGGGTCATGCGTGAATTCATGCAGCGTTTATCCCAGCAGTCCTATATGATACCCCTCAACTTTAAATGATAAAGCTTTCCCGTATTATATTTTCTTTTTTGAGAAACTTGATCATGGCATCAAATATCTTCTGATCAAACTGTTTATTAATCGATTTTTTCAGTTCTTTTAGGGCTATCTCGGGATGTATGGCCTTTCTGTAAGGCCTGTCACTGGTCAGCGCATCAAAGGAATCAGCCATATTGATGACTGTGGCTTCCCAGGGGTATTCCCCTTCTTTCTTTTCATAATAACCGGAACCATCCAGTTTTTCATGATGGTATTTTACATACTGACAGGCTTCCTGTAAAAAATCGATGGACGAAAGGATATCCGCACCGATCTCGGGATGTGCCTTGATGATATCATATTCGGTAGAGGTAAGCCGCCCCGGTTTAGTTATGATAAATTCTGAGATCCCGATTTTTCCGATGTCATGTAAAATGGCAGCGTATTTTATATCCTGGATCTGCTGCTTATCCAGGTCGAGTTCCTGAGTGATACCTATGGAATAGAATTTCACTCTTTCTGAATGGCCCCGTGTATAGGGGTCTTTTGCTTCCAGGGCTGTAGCCAGGGCAGACACTGTCTCAAAGTAACTACGCTCCAGCTTGAAATAGAGCTTCTTGGTTTCTAAAGAGTCCAGCAGGAAAGAAGAAAGAATCCTGATGAGATATAACTGCTCTACTGAAAACTCTTCTTCCTCTTTGTGACGGGAAATAGTCAATACCCCAAACTTTTTTTCAGGAGTGACAAAAGGAACTGCGATAAAAGCATACTTTATGAATTTTTCTTTATTGACTTCGTTAAAAAAGACGTGAGAGCTGAGTCTGTTGATAATGGTTGGTTTGCTCTTATCAAATACATAGCCGGATATACTTTCACCGGATCGCAATGCCGGGGTATCCTTAACTCCGAACAGAGAACGGGGGATCAGCATTTCTGTATCCGGGTCATATTCATAGAATACTCCCTTTTCAAAATGAACCAGATTATGTACCAAAGGTACGATGTGGCTGACCAGTTCAGCATAGCTTTCATGATCTCTGATCTTTTTGGTAAGGTCTACCATAGACAACAATTCAAATATTCTCTGATCTATCAATAGGGCTGCATACAGATTTATATGCAGGGCCTGTCGCAAAGTATCCAGAAAAGACTTATCTTCCTTACTGAGGATCTTTTTTTCCCGGTCTTTATCATCCAGAGAGATGGCAATAAATCCCAGGAGCCGGAATCTATAGACTATAGGGACTATCACATTTACTTTCATTTCTTCAGACAGCAGAAAAGACAGTACTTCATCCTGCTTATCTTTGAAATAAGTCTCTTTACTGAGGTCGCTGGAATATATAATAGCATTTTTAAGGGCCAGATATGTGATGAAGGAAGATTCTTCCGGTATGGAAAAGGTTCCCTCTCGGACTACCTCACTATACTCTTCATGTTCCATTCTTAGCACAAAAAAATAGGATTGATTTCCGGGTAGATGTTCCTGGATTTTATTCAGAGACAGCTTCACCAGATGGGGTAAGTCTTTGAACGCATCCAGATCTTCAATAGAATACTCCCAACTGAGATCATCAAAGGAAAAGCGACTACTGACCATATATCACCTCGAATCAATAAAGCACAAATTTTTAGAGCTATCTTATTACTGGTTAATCAGTTAAAACTGCTTTAAGCTTATTGTGCGTTACAGGTTTATATAATTTTGCACATAACGCACAATCCGGTACTTCCTAGCGGATGATCACTTCCTCTCGCTCTTTTCCAGTAGAAATAAAATGTACTGGGGTCTTTAGCTTGTCTTCCAGGAATTCTATATACTGTTTAGCTTCCTGAGGCAGCTTATCCCATTCTTTAACGCCTGCGGTACTCTGCTTCCATCCCGGAAGTGTCTCATATAGTACTTCTATGTTTTCCAGGTCTTCGGTACACACAGGGGGGTAATCCAAAAGCTGGTTGCCTTTTTTATAACCTATACCCACTTTTAAAAAGTCCATTCCATCCAAAACATCCAGCTTTGTTAAAAACAATTCATTGACCCCGCTGGCACCTATGGAATAGGCCGTCATCACCGCATCAAACCAGCCGCATCTGCGGGACCTTCCGGTAGTAGCTCCTACCTCATTACCCTGCTTGCGCAGTCTTTCTCCAGCTGTCTCAAAATCCTCAGTAGGAAAGGGGCCTTCACCTACTCTGGTAGTATAAGCCTTGACTATACCAGTGATCTTGAGATTATCTACATAGCCTATTCCACTGCCTGATAATGCACCGGCAGAAATGGTACTGGAAGAGGTAACATAGGGATAGGTTCCAAAATCCACATCCAGGAGACTGCCCTGGGCCCCTTCGAAAAGTATTTGTTTGCCGCTGGCCATGGCATCTCTTAAGATACGCTCTGTATGTTCTACAAAAGGCCGTATCTTCTCGGCCAGATCCTTGAATTGGGCCAGTATCTGATCCACTCCAGGCAGATCTTTCATTTTATAATAGTTTTCCAGCATGTAATAATGCTGTCCCACTGCGTTTTCTATCTTTTCCCGAAGGTGTTCGCTAAAAAGATCCCCCACTCTGATACCGATCCGGTTCACTTTATCGGAATATGCCGGGCCGATCCCCCTGAGAGTGGTTCCAATCTTTTCTTTAGTCATAGATTCTTTTGCGGCATCCAGTAACTTATGATAGGGCATCACTACATGAGCTCTTAAAGACAAAAGAACTCTGCCTGTAGTATCCACATCTTCCGAGACCATTGCTACTTCTGAAAGAAATTCCTCCAGGTCTACCACTACCCCATTACCTACCACTACTGTGACATCAGGTCTCAGTATACCTGAGGGGACTAAGTGAAATACATATTTCTTCTGTCCGACATACACGGTATGGCCGGCATTGGCCCCGCCCTGAAAACGGACTACATAATTATAATCTTTAGCCAAATAATCGATGACTTTTGCTTTACCTTCATCTCCCCATTGGGTACCTAATACTACTCGTGTCATATTCCCCTCTTTATAAATAATAACTAATATCCAGTGCAAAACCTATGGCTGGAAAATCTTTTCCAAAAGACTGAAACAATTCATCATAACGGCCACCATTAGCTACAGGATAACCCACTCCTTCTATATATCCTTCCAGAGTAGTTGATGAATAATAGGAAAAGTCTTTGATCATGCCCAGGTCCAGTACTGTCTTCTTTTTTACATCTTTATCCAGGGCATTGAATATCTCCGTCAGTCTCTCCATGTGATGCTTAATACCCAGGTCCTGAAAAGGCTCCAGAGCTTCCAGTACAAAAGACTCGTCTCCCACTATATCAGGAAGTTTTAGTAAGAGTGCTTTATACTCTTCTATACCCTCAATGTCTTTGAGCAGGATTGCCAACGAAACTTTATCCTTTATGTTAAATGCAGCATGTATAGCTTGTTCCTGGGGTTCATCCAGCTTTAGCTGACTAATGAGATGCTGATAGAGCCTGATATCACCCATGACTATACGGTATTTTGGGGACAGCACTTCCAGAGATTTACCCAGAAGGTTGATCACTTCCACATCTGACTCAATACTATCATCCCCGATCAGCTCCAGTCCTACCTGGCGCAGCTGCCTGGGTTTACCGGCATGTATAGCCTGTTCCCGGAATACATCACCTCTATAGTAAAATCTGAGGGGCAGCCTGTCTTTATCATACTTCATGGCTGCCATCCTGGCAATAGGTGTAGTCATATCATAGCGCAGAGACAGAAGCTTTCCATCCTTATCTTTAAAGGAAAAGGCTTTTCTGGCTATATTGGAGCCACTGCCCTTTTCAAAAGTCTCATAATACTCAAAAATAGGGGGCAGTACTTTATTGAAGTTACTTTTTCTATATATGTTTGAGATGTTCTGAGTCAGTTCATCCAGCTCATCATTTTTGCTGTCACTTAAAAAAGTCACACCTTCAGGCAGTCCGACCGGGTCAGCGTCTGATTCATATAGCATAAATTTCAGATAATCCTGATTCATAAAGTCCTCTTTATTAATAATTTTCCTGACGCTCTGCACTAAATGTCCAGTGTACTACAAAACCCAGAAGTACGATCAGTACTAAATAGGGAAACAAGAAACCAAATCTAACATAAATAGTGTGTATATTTTCATCTATGACGGCGATATTATCGACATATACCCCTCTTTGATAGATAGGTATTGATGATACCCTGATATCACCACTGGCATCAACAAAGCCGCTTACTCCGGTATTTACCGCCCTGGCTATGGGCCGGCGTACAGAGACAGCTACCCCGACCACATCCGAGATATGCTGCCACAAAGGAAAATCACTGCCCACACTCCAGCGATAGGCCCATCCGTCATTGGTGGAGTTCACGAAATAATTTACACCCCTCCGCACATATTTACGGGCCATCAATCCAAACACATCTTCAAAACATATCATAGAAGCAAATTTTGCCTTTTTACTACTAAAAATCACGAAATCTTTGGCCGGGGTATAGGCCCCTGCACCCAGCTTCTCCATCATCTTATTAACAAAAGGTATGTATTGATAGAGTGGAAACCATTCTCCAAAAGGAGTCAGATGGATCTTTGAAAAAAGGGGGCCGCTTTTTTGGCCCGGCTGAATGAAACTAACCGTATTAAAGTACTCCCTTTTCCTGTCTTTGGTTTGGGCTAAGGGAAAGGTCATCAGTACAGGTACATTAAACTCTGTAGGAAAGGCCAGTACTCTGTCTGCAAATTTTCTATAGGGATGATTTTCATTATACTGGGCAAAAGTAAGTAAAAAGCTCTTAAACATGACCTCAGACCACACTATCATGTCCGGATCTTCCAGACTGGCCTCAGCATGCAGGTCCCACATGTCATAATAATTGATCCACTGCTCCTTAAGCCAGTCACGGTCAAATGAAGGCTGATTGGGTTGTAAAAGTGCGATCTTCTCCTGTGGGGAGTCAATAGTTATACGGGAATACCTATTATATTGTATCACTCCATATATAAGTACAAAACTCATAAGCCCTGTAGTGACTGATAATGCCACTTTATTTCGTTTTAAGGCCTTTAATACATTCCCTTTTTCTATCCAGCTATGGACAAATTCGGCTAATACTGAATTGACCAGCAGTACTATAAAGGATAGTCCGTAAACACCCCATATATCAGCCGTCTGCATCAGCACAGGAGTCTTCCATAAGGCATCACCCACCAGGTTCCATTTAAAGCCCAGGTATCCACTGGAACGCAGGATTTCCAGTGAGACCCAGACCAGGGGTAAAAAAAGGAATCGTATCTTTTTATATCTTTTAGACAAGACTATGATCAGGAAAAAGCCCAGAGCATTATATAAAGAATAAATGGGAGTGATAAAGGGCATACTTACTTCATGAAAGGCGATCAACCAGAATAAAGTCATAAGCCAGTAGACCATACTATAAAAAAAGGCCAGTCTCAAGGTGCGGTGAAGCGGCTGATCATAGGCATAGATCAGGACCGGGATGAAGATTATCCATATCATAAAAGGAAGGTTGTAAACCGGATAGACACAGGCATAGAGCACGGCCCATGCCAGCCAGATCAGATTATCCCGCAGTCTTTTATGCTTCTGAAAATAATGAGACAAAGTACCTCCTCAGCAACCGGTTATTATAGCCTGAATACTGCTTTTTCTCAATAGATTTGGGCTAATAGAGACGCCTTTATTCATCACCCACTACCCTTACTTCCGTCTCCAGTCTTACTCCAAAATTATCGAAAACGGTATCCTGGATGTATTGAATAAGGTCAATAATGTCCCGGGCGCTGGCATTACCCGTATTTACTATAAAGCCTGAATGTTTCACCGATACCTGGGCCCCTCCAATAGAGTAACCTTTAAGGCCGCAATCCTGAATCAGTTTTCCCGTGAAGTGCCCTTCCGGCCTTTTAAATACAGATCCGGCGCTGGGCATATCCAGGGGCTGCTTGTCTTCTCTTTTTTGCTGAAGATCATTCATTATTGCTTGTATTTCAGCAGGAGTGCCGGGCCTTAGCTTCATCTCGGATCTCAGAACCAGTCCTTTTTGTTCAGAGATATAGCTTTTACGATACGCAAATTGATGTTCCGGTCCACTCAAGACCTTTACCTCACCATCCCGGTCCAAATACCAGGTGCGTGTGACCACATCCTTCATCTCCCCGCCATAAGCCCCCGCATTCATGATCACTGCCCCACCCAGGGTGCCGGGTATGCCCGCCGCAAACTCCAGGCCGGACAAAGAATGTGACAGGGCAAAATGGGCCAGGTCTTTCAGAAGGATGCCACATTCAGCTGTTATAATACTATCCCTCTTCTCAATCTTTTGGAGATGGGGATGGGACAATATGACTACAGCCTGTATCCCTTTATCTCTCACCACCAGGTTGGTTCCATTTCCCATAAAAAAGACAGGGTAATTTTCGGATCTGCATAATTGATAGATTTTGCGGAGCTGATCCAGGTCTGCCGGCTTTACCAGGATATCACAGGGGCCACCTACTTTCATGGAAGTATAATTCTTCAATGGTTCATCCAGTATCACATTTTCCTGCCCAGCGATCTGTGTTATATTCAGGTAAAGACTTTGCTTATCCAATCACTTACTCCTTATTGCTACGGCAAATATTATACACTGAAAACACCTAAATTTACAGTATTTCGAAATTATTTCAGAAAAAATTTGACAAAAAAACTTTCAGAAAATAATATATATGCACCATATAAATGCATTTTGCACTTTTTATGTTCTTGTGGCATTTATATTATTCAATAAGGAGGATATTAATGAAGAAAAATATGTTTATTGTAATGGTACTGTTGATTTTTGTAAATGCCTGTTCGTTAAGTGACGAATCATCGGCTCCGGAATCCCCTCAGGCGCTGGGTTACCATTTCACAGGTAATACCGCAGTCGATAATTCGATTCCCTACATGAGCCCGGAAGAGCTGTCTCTGTTTGGTATCCTGGATACAGCACCTGTTGTAGAAGCTGATGCTGCGGAACAGGGAAATATCGGGCCTGTAAACGGGCTTCTGGATGTGCATATTTACGGCCCTCTGCATGACCAGAGACTGGTAAAAGGCAAAAAGCTCGCTATCTCTCTTTACAAGGGAAATGGAGGACTGACCGGAACCTGGACCGTTCATTATGGTTATGCCGAACAGGGATTGAATTACACTGCACCTCTTTCTCAGAGCACCTATGGAAACTATGTCACTTTCATCCAGCTGGATCATGCTACCATTTTTTATTTTAAGATAGTCTCTGCTGATGGAACGGTAGTGGATGACAGGGGCAAACCTTTCGCCGCCCGGATATTTGACTCCATTCTGTCCTATACCCTCAAAGATGGAAAGTTGACTATCTCCTACTCCGGCCCCAGTTCCGGAAGTGACACCTATTTCCACCTGGGCTGGAATAACTGGGCCAATACAGCTGATTACGGAAGCTCTTATGATAACTGGCCCATCCATAAATACGCTCAGCCTGCCGATTACAATTATGCCACTGTCGACGTACCCTGGTGGGCTAACTACGTAGATGTGGCCGTACATGGTAATGGCCGTTGGGATAACAATATGGGGCAGGATTATCATAGCTCCATCCGTCCCCTGGTCAATGCACAGGTCAGCTCTCACTGGAATGGCCGGAAACAGATCAGTATTTATTACGCAGGGGGATCCCTTAACCCTGTCAAGGCCCATTACGGCATAGATGGCTGGCAGGAAGTCAATACTACTGACATGACTTACAATTATGCCGGACAGTGGAACGCTATCGTCAATGTAAATGAAGACTCTGACATCCTTAATGCAGTATTTACTGACGGAAATGGTAAGTGGGATAACAATTTCGGTAAGAACTGGAATCTGGACATCAACCCCCACGAATAAAGTATATATATACACTAAAACGCCTCCCTTCGGGGAGGCTTTTTTTTGCTGTTTCGAGGGCCTTAAATTAAAATAATATGAGGATTAATCATGGAAATATGTCAGATAGCCGCTATAGGCCGATCCGGTCAGTTAGGCTTTTTAGGTAAGATACCCTTCAGGCATCCTGAAGACTTAGGCCATTTTAAAAAAATCACAATGGGCCACGCTCTGATCATGGGTAGAAACACTATGGAGTCTTTACCTCATGCTTTACCGGGAAGGACCAATATATTTTTATCACAGGAAAAGCTGCATCGACCGGGATTCATCCACAAGGAATCACTGGAGGCCGCATTAGACCATGCCCGTTCACTGGGATGTGAAAAATGCTTTATCATTGGGGGAAGTACGCTCTATAAGCAGACATTCCCACTTTGCCAGTTCCTTTATCTCAGCATCTTTGATTATAACGGTCCAGCCGATGTGTTCTGGCCGGATCATCATGACTACAGCTGGAAGACATTGTCAGAAGTGTACTACCCATCTTATAAGCAATATCCTTCCTTTACCCTATACACCTTATGCAGAACTTAGATTCTATTTGCCATTTTTAGTGAATCCCTCTAAAATATATGCCTTAAATGAGAGGCCTATGAAAAGATATATCATTCTTTTTCCCCTGATGCTTGCACTATCCCGACCCGTCCAGGCGGAAAGTCTGTACCCCATCCATGTAAATGGTAAATGGGGTTATATAAATGAATTAGCTAAAATTGTGACTTCCCCTGAGTATGACTTTGCCTTTCCCATGGAAAATAAAATGGGCCGCATCATGATGCTGAAAAATGGGCAGAAGGAATACGGCTATGTAAACAGTGACGGCAGATTGTTGTTCCATCCTAAATTTCAGACGGCAGGTGCATTCATCAATGGATTTTGCAGGATCGAATACCAGGATAAGTGGACCTTTATCAATCAGTCCGGAAAAATCATAACAGAAGCCCAGTTCGACGAAGTCAGTGATTTTCATGATGAGAGGGCCCTGGTCAGGCTAAATAACCGATATGGTTATATCAATGGAAATGGAATTCTGGTAATCAATACAAATTTTTTGTGGGCTACTGATTTCAGGGACGGCCTGGCGGTAGTCAAGGTAAAATATACCCCCACCAATTCCTATTACCCGGTGGAACGTTACGGCTATATTGATAAGAAGGGCAATTATTATTTTGAGCCTGTATATAAACAGGCGCGCCCCTTTCTGTCTTATCGGGCCCCAGTGATCTTTGAAGACAGCAGTGCCTGGACCTTTATGGACCATAAAGGCCAGCCTCTGACCAATCTTTATTATTCGGATCTGGGGGACTATCATGAAGAACTGGCCCGGTTTAAATCAGGCTATTACTGGGGCTATATGAATAAAGCCGGAGTACCGGTGATCAATGCTGATTTCAGTTATGCCCTGGATTTCAATGGAGGAGTAGCCTGGGTAAACAAAGGCGCCTACTCATCAGATAATGAATACCGAGGCGGAAAATGGGGGCTCATAAACAAGACCGGGCAGATCATCCTGGAACCCATGTTCGACCGAATCAGTTCCTTTCAAAAAGGCACCGCAGTCGTCTGGAAGTCTGAGCAGCCCGGACTGGCGTACATCAATGGAAATTATCATATATACACCAATCTGGATTGGATATACCCTTTTAGTGAAGGCCTGGCCCGTATAGAGTTCAGGAAACGCTTTGCCTTTATGAATAGCAATGGCAAGATCGTGTTAAATGGTGATTATCTGGGGGCTTCTGACTTCAATGATGGCCTGGCGTTAGTCCTGACCCGGGACAAGACGATCTATACCAAGCAATATATTAACAGCCAGGGACAGACTATCTGGCAGGATACTCATGATATCCGTCGCCCTTTTAAAAAAGATGATGTGTTGACTATCCTGGCAGATCCCGGCCTGGACCTGAAAAAAGAGGCAAACCTGGAATCGAAGACTATCTATCAAATCCCCTATGGAGAAACGGTCATTGTACAGACATCACCCTCTAAAAAAACCGTCATCGAAGCAGACGGCCTGTATGGTCACTGGATAGAGGTCATGTATCATGGCAGCAAGGGTTTCCTTTTCACCCCTTATCTCAGTAAATTACCCGCTCCCCTGGAAGGAATGGGTTTCAAGCAATACTTTGACTTAAAGATGGGTCGTATCAATACGGCTTCTCTGTTCCAGTTAAAGAAAAGGGAAGTGTTCCACTATGCGGCTGTCCGGGAAACTGAATACAAGTATAACTCCTCAGAATCTACTTACACCATACTGGGCCCTAATATGCAGGAAATGTCGGTGATTATCAAAGCTGCTTTAGGCTTCACCCAGATGCCCCTGCCCGAATCCACAGAAAGTCAGCGCAAGGGGAAGGATTATCTTTCCATCACAGTTTCCAGAAATAATACCACAGAGTTAAAAAGGATTCATTTTGCCTATTCCGGCCCTCGTGGAAATGAAAGGATCGAACTGATTGCTATCCAGCCTAATGTGCTGAAGATCATCCATAATTATTCTTTTTGACTATTTGCAGATGACATGATCAGATATTTTTCAAAATATATATCAGAGACTTCCACGGATTCCAGCAATTGATTGATTTTTTCCAAAGATTGCCCTTTTATTACATTTTTATTACTGACCTGCTTTAATTGTTTCATATTATACTGCCGCAGGGTCTCTGTGAATACTTCACGTAACTGATCCTGCTTTTGAATGATCTCTGCTGATAACTCAGGGTGATCGGAAGGGATCTGCAGGCCTATCTGTAGAGCCATTAAATGACTGGAAGCTGCATTTAAGGGGATGATCATCTCCGGCAGAGATACAATAAACGGCAGTTCTTTTCCCTGGCTGTTAAATTTTTGCTTCACTTTTTTGCTGATATAGTAATTAGTTACTTTTCTATAGACCAACGGTGTCACTATTGCCACCGTACTTAAGGCTATGAGGATCAGTATTACAGTAGGGGCACTTTTTCTGGCCATCAGTGCCTCCCTTATTTTGATGAAATGGTAAACTTTTTAATAATATAATCTACTCTGTCCCGGTTTATGGGTTCTACTCTGATCTTTCTCAGCTCTGTATTGAATATTGCATCTATCTGGGGATCACCCGAAGAGGTAATGGTGATCACTCGCACGGCCAGGCCATTTTTATCAAATTCAATCCTTACTGTGATAGTATAGTTCTGGCCCTTCTTTTTATATTCTTCAGGAATCTTGGAAGCCAGATCAGGAAATGACAATGTCTTTCGGGGTGTGGCACTCCACTCTGCTCCTTTTAAGGGATCGGTATCTGATATTTTGGAGGAGGTGTTTTCACTACTCTGGTCATTTAATATCTTTTCTATATCATCATCCAGTTGTGAGAGTTTATTATCCTGTACTTTGGGTCCGTCTTTTTGTTCCAGAAACTCATCCATTTGTTTGTCCACATTTTTGGTAGTATCCTGTTTAGGCTCCGGTTTAATGGCGGTATCCGAGACGGGCAGTTCCAGAGGAGTTTTGACTTCAGTTTTCGTGTCTTTATTATTGATCTTGTCGATCAGGCTTTTCATTTCCTGCATCTTCACTTCTTTTTTGGGGTCAGGTTTTGGAGCTGTTTTCTCTTTTACTTCCGGTTTGGTTTCCGTTTTTTTCTGGGGCTGGCTTTCCGGTTTGGTGACGACTTTTTCATCACTTTGCGCATTGCCTTCGGACATAGCATCAGCTTCGAATTGCAGCGTGACCACAATGGGCTCTTCAATCTCTTTAAAAGGATCAATACTACTGAATATTGCAATGAATACCAGAATTATCACATGGATTATGGTAGAAACTATAAAGCTGTTTTTCAGATCCATTTTCTTAGTCATCTGCATTTTCATCCTCTCTTAACAGGGAGATACTTACCTGCGTGATACCCATACCTCTTAAGGCGTCAAGTATTTCAATGACCCTGGTATATACTACGTTAGAGGGTGCAATTAGTAATACATTTATAGGTTCTTTTTTCCGGTGCACAGCCGTTAATTTATTAGTGAGCATGGCAATCGAACAAATCTCATTGCGGAAAATCATCTTATCATTATCTGTTAGCTCTATGATAATTTTTTCCTGCTCTACCTCAGTATTATCGACCCGTGCACACTCTATAGTATCGGCTTCGGATCTTTTCTGATGTGAATTACAGGCGAGAATAGTCCCAGTCAGTGAAACCAACAAGACAGAAAGTATCGATCTGAGCCAGAATTTATTCACACTGGTCAATCTCTTTGTTTTGTGGCCAGGCTGATTCTTTTTATGCCGGTAATTCTGATGAGATCCATGATGTCTATGAGGTTGCCATAGGCTACACCTTTATCTCCTCTTATCGTCACTACCAGGTCCTGCTCCTGCATATACATCTGCCTGATCTGTTTCCCCAGTTCTTCCATGGTGACTGTTTTATCGTTTAAAGTGATAGCATCATTTTTATACAGAGTAACCACTGCCACACGATTAGGTTGTACATCAGAGGTAGCTGCTTCAGGAAGGCTGACATTAATAGCAGAGGTCTTAATGTAGACCGATGCGATCATGAAAAAGGTCAATAGCTGAAACACAATATCAATTACCGGTGTCATATCTATAGTTGCTTTCGAACTGGCATAACGTTTAATCTTCATATCTGCTCCATAAATAGGATGAAATCAAGGTCTAGTAGTTTTCAATAAACTGATCACCTGAAGAATCAAGATAGGCCTGGCGGAATTCAGGATTTTCATTCAGGAAAGCTTCTATCTCCTGATAATGGTTCTGGTTATATATGGCAATATCTGTCTCATTAATACCGTAACTGGAGTAAAAGTTTTCACGTTGCTTGTTGAGATACTCTTCACTGTTCATATTGGTGTTTTTGTGGATCTGCTCAACCCATTCCTGCTGCACATGATTAAACAGTATCCCGATCTCGATGAAAACACGGGGATTATCTATTTGGATTTGATCTCCCTTTTTTATGGTGATCAGCTTCAAATAGGATGCATCCTTGCTTTGAACCTGACTGTCGTTAGTTCCGCCCTGCCCGTTTTTTCCTTTATTCCCGTTACAGGACATTAGCAGAATGAAAGAAAAGAGCAATATGCTTAATATTCTATTATTCATGTTCTATCTCCATAGAAAAATTATTTATTATTTTAACGTAGAAATAAATTAAAGCAAGTTAGTATAAAATATTTTTTCATTTTTTCCAGCACATAGCTCACAAAACACATTCAGGGAAGTAAAAACTTATACACGGTAAATATTTGTCAATTAAAAGATTAAGCTTTATAATATCTCATCATTTTGAGGAGTGGATTTGCATGAACGAAAAAATCAGCTTAGGTGAATTTCTAAAAGAAACCCGCAGAGATAGAGGTATATCAATAGATGAGATCGCCCGGGAGACAAATATCTCCAAACGCTATCTTGAAGCACTGGAAGCAAATCAGTTTGACACATTTCCCGGAGACACATACGTCACCGGTTTTTTGTCCACTTATGCTGAAGCTCTGGAACTGGATAAAGAAAATATCCTCTCTATGTACCGCAGGCAGATGCGTATCGAACAGGATGCCCCTTTGGAAGAGCTGGTAGGAAGTCATAAAAAAGCTGCTTTTAGCATTAATCCCAAAATGCTGGGTATTATCGGCGGTTCGGTTTTCGGTCTGTTTCTCCTGATCATGATCATTTCAGGCATTTCCCGTAACAACAATACGACTCCTGAACCCCTGAGAGACCCCAATACTTTCACTTTTCTGGTAGATAATGTGGAATCTATTACTTCCAATCTCTATGTATCCGGTGATATCATCAATATCACAAACGATGTGAAAAATATTCAGGTCGGCATCAGCCGTATCGGGCCTGCCAAAAATCTGGAGATCATCATTAATAAAAAGAAATACTCTCTGAAAGAAGGGGGGGTCTTGAGTGTTGATACCGATAACAATGATATCAACGATATGTCTTTTGAAGTCTTTAATTTTCATAAAAATGGTATAAAGATATCCATATCACTGTTAAATGAAGCGGAAGTCAGTACACCGGATAAGTCATCTGAGACATTTGCCAATTATAAGGACTACATCCTGTCTGAGACTGAACTCTACACAGTGGATATAAAAGAGAAAGCCAAGCTGACCATCACTGTAGAAGGTGATTTGTGGATGGAATACCAGGAAGACAGTAACGACCCCAAAGACGGCCCCTACAGTAAGGGCCAGACCCTTAATCTGGAATTTAATGATCAACTGGTTCTCCTGCTGGCCAATGCCGGTGCAGCTGAGATCAAGGCAAAAGACCAGGAGGAAAAAGGGGGCAGCTGGGGTGAAGTGAATAAGTCTGTATTCTATTGGAAGAACAATAATGGAAAATTCACGCTGGTAAGGGCAATGCTTAAATAATGAGATTTTTTTACGATGCCCTGGGTTGCCCCAAGGCTTTGGTGGATGCTGAAAAAATGGTTCATCACCTCATCAGTGACGGCAACACCCTGACTCATGACCCTGAAGAAGCAGATGCCATTATTATCAATACCTGCGGCTTTATTGAGACCGCTAAACAGGAATCTATAAACACTATTCTGGATTATGCCGGGCTCAAGGAAAAAAATCCTGAGCTTAAAATCATTGTATCCGGATGCCTCAGTGAAAGATACAAAGGCCAACTCAAAGAACTCATTCCGGAAATAGACAATCTGCTGGGGGTAAGAGACCCCTCCCTGATCAACCAGGCACTGCACAGTTCCTTTCAGGGAAAAATGCTGGATGATGGACGCTTCCATGATGTTCAGGAGAATGACAGCAGGGATCTGGTCTTTTCAGGGATGAATTATGCCTACCTTAAGATCTCTGAAGGATGCGACCGGGCCTGCAGTTTTTGTGCCATTCCCGGGATCCGGGGCCCTCTGCGCAGCAGAAGTGTAGAACAAATCATGCAGGAAGCCCGTACTTTACTGGCTCAGGGTGTCAAAGAGATCATTCTAATCGGTGAAGACTTGTGTGCCTATGGAGATGATCTGGATGGGTCAACCGGCCTCATCCCACTCCTGGAGAATCTGTTAAGCCTGGAAATACCATGGCTCAGATTGATGTATTTATTCCCCCACCCTATACTTAAAGACATTGCCTTATTGATGAAAAAGTACCCTAATCTGTGTCCTTACATTGACATGCCTCTTCAGCATGCCAGTCCATCTGTATTAGAAAAAATGCACAGGCCGGGGGGAGCTGATCAGTATCTGAAAATGTTTCAGGAGATCAGGGAGATTATACCTCACATTTCCCTTCGCTCTGCCTTTATCATAGGATTTCCCGGTGAGTCCAGCCAGGATGTTGAGGTCCTGGCACAGTTTTTAAAAGACGCCCGGATCGACCGGGTGGGATTTTTCACCTATTCAGATGAAGAAGATACCAAAGCGTATAGCATGACTCCTAAGATCTCCTCTCTGGAAATTGAAAAGCGTCTGAAATACCTGGCCGGGGTCCAGCAGGAAATCTCCGCAACCCTATTGGAAAAGTACATGGGCCGGACTCTGATCTGTATCAATGATGGTATCATGAGTGAACAGGATGGAAAAGTCTATCATCAGCTGAGAAGTCAGCATGAGGCGCCGGAGATCGACGGAGTAATACTGGTCCCCGGTGATCAGATCAATATGGAAGAAGATGACTTCATTAAAGTAAAGATTCATTCAGTGTTTAATGCTTATGACCTTCTGGGAGACCGTATTGAAGCATAAGATAGATTGGAATATAGCCAATATCCTGACCATGTTTCGTATTTTTCTGGTTCCGGTGATCCTGATCCTCATAGGGATATATACCCCTCTCAGTCTGATCATAGCATTTATTCTTTTTCTCATATCATCAGTTACGGATATTCTGGATGGGCATCTGGCCAGAAAGCTTTCTCTGCAAAGTGAATTTGGGGCTTATTGGGATCCTCTGGCTGATAAAATACTGACTTTGGGTGTTTTTACTGTCCTCATTTTTTTCCCGGAGTATCATATATACTGGTGGCTGGTTCTCCCCTTATACCTGAGGGATATCGGCGTCACTCTGATCAGGAACTATTTTTCCCGACATGAATACAAATTCACCACCAGTATCATCGCCAAAACCAAGACGGTGTTCCAGATGGTAAATCTGGGGGTTATCCTGGCTTTTATGATGATCACCAGGATCATCGCATTCCGGTCAGGCCAGACCCAAAGCCCTGTCACCGAGATCTGGGGGTCTATCGGGATACAGCATCCTCTTCTTTTTAGCTATATACCTTTCATCTTGACTCTTATTACAGTCATTCTTACAATATATTCCAGCCTTAAATATATTGTGGAATACGCAGGCCTAATCCGACAAGGAAAGAAAAATGGCAAATAACGCAAAGCACAAGATCAGTGAGTTTCTGGTCACAGGTTTTTTTACGGGGTACTTCCCTTTTATTCCCGGGACTTTTGGAGCTCTGATCGGGGTAGTCATATATATCTTCACCAGTAATATACCCTGGCTTTACTATTCTTTGGTGCCACTACTGCTGATCGGATCGGTAGCTCTGTCTGATTACGCTTTAAAGCATATTTTTAAAGACAAGTACAGTCCTCATATTGTGGTAGATGAGATAGTAGGATACCTGGTGACCATGATATCTTTTCCCTTTGACGGAAGCCTGGAAAGTTATAAATATATGATCATGGGCTTTTTACTGTTTAGATTGTTTGATATATGGAAGCCCTACCCCATTAAGAAGACTCTCAATATGGATGGGGGAATGGGTATTGTCCTGGGCGATGTACTGGCTGCGATCTATGCCAATCTGTTTCTGCAGTTTTTACGTATCAATCCCCAGTTTTTTCCCTTTATTTAGGCTCTCTGTCCTTATAGATCTCGTATATCCCTTCCACGGTAGCTCTGATAGAGAAGAAAGCATCCACCAGCTCAGGATCAAAATGCTTCCCCCTGCCTTCTTTCATGATCTCATAAGTCTGTTCCAGGGTAAACGCCGGTTTATATACTCTGGAGTTGGATAAGGCATCAAAGACATCAGCCACGGCCAGAATACGCCCGGATAGAGGTATATCTTTTCCCTTGAGTCCGTGAGGATATCCACTCCCATCCCACTTTTCATGATGTGAGAGTGTCAGCTCTTTGGCCAGCTCAATGATCTCATTGTCAGGATGGCCCAGGATTTTGTTACCTATCACTGTATGTTCCTGCATGATCTTGAATTCCTGGTCTGTCAGCTTTCCCGGTTTTTTTAGAATATTATCAGGAATACCTATCTTTCCAATATCATGAAGTGGACTGGCATATTTAATATTGGTCACATATTCCGGGGTATAGGACATGGCTTTGGCCAGTTCTTCGCAATAAAATGAGACACGCTTCACATGATCCCCTGTCTCATTGTCTCTGAATTCATTGGCGGTGGACAGCCTGATAATAGATTCATAATAAGACTCTTTGAGGCGTTCATTCAGACGGACATTATCCAGAGATATTGCGGCCTGGGAACCCAGGGAGACAGCTATTTCTTCATCATAGGTCTTATAAAAGGTGACATTACCCTTGGGGGTCAGCTTATTCATGAGCTGTAAGACACCTATAATCTGACCCTCCCTGTTATTGAGAGGGACTGTGAGCATTGATTTTCCACGATAATTATTCTTTTCATCAAAATTTTTATAAAAAGAATAGGGTTTACCTTTTATCTTGTAGACATCTTTAATATTGAGATTTTTCCCGGTAGCCGCCACATATCCGGAAATGGATTCTTCAGAAATAGGCATATCAAAAGGCTTAAAGTTTTCTTCAAACTTTTTTACACCCATTCTTTTTTCCAGAGTCTTGTTGGTTGTGACAACAAATTTGAGCCTGTCCTCTTCTACCAGATAAAGGCTGGCCGCGTCAGAACGGGTTATATCTACCGCTGATGTGACTATCAGCTTTAATAATCTCTCCAGATTTCGCTCACTGGTAATGGCATTCATGACTGATACCATCTCAAAGAGGTCCTGCTTATAATGTTTAGCTTCGGGCATTTATATATCCTCTAAATTATAGCTTTTATATAGTGTTATCGGTATTCATTTCATAATAAGTTTAAAAGAATAAAAAGACAAGAAATAACCTTACTTAGCCAGATTGTTTTTAGAGTTTTTTCTGACGCTGATATATTTTTCATTAAAAGGAATCTCTATACGGGATATGGTGTGGCCTTCCGGGCTTTGGCCAATGCGGAAATAACCCGGATTGACTCCCATTTTTTTTAACATCAGAACAAACATAAATATACCCAGTCCAGCCCCTTCCATCACCTCACCCTGTTCTTCCAGGAACTCCAGAAGATTATCATGTCTGAGGGCGTCCCTGAATTTTTTTCTTACAATGGATTCTTCTATTTCAGATAATCCGGCATTATTTAACACCTCTATACGGAGTCCGTTCTCAGAGAGGAAAAAGTAAAGACTAAGCTGGTATTCTTTCTGTTTTAAAAGCGCACTGATCTCATCGGTAGAATTTTCCTGCATATATGACTTTAAAATACTTATGCCCTGAGAGGTATGGGCTGGATCAGAAAGAGTCAGGCCATTATTTTCATAGATGATACGTTTTAGATTGGCTTTTGCTCCATTGATCACGATCTCTTTAAGCCCACCATAAAGGAGATCTGAAAACTTATCCTGATTCTGGTGCTCCAGGATAAGATCGGTAATAGTCTTGACCTTGGTCAGGACCAGGCGGTCAAAGAAGTAAAATTTAATCGCAAAAGCCAGGCCTTTTTTGATCCTGTTCTGAATCTCCTTGAGGCTGTTATCATCGTGCAGTTCAAAAACAGGAATATCCGGATGGACATCGTTCATATATCTTATTCAGTTCCCTGTTTATTGAGCATCTCTGTCACTCTTTCCAGGTTGTCCAGGGCATTGTTATAGGTAGGGTGATAAGACAGGCAAAGTTTAAAGTACTTTGCGGCATCCTTATATTCCCTCCTGGCTTCATAAGCTACACCCAGATTGTTTATATATATGCCTTTGGCTTTGCGGCTGATGTTTTTTCCATAAAACATAGCTGCCTTAAAAGAAGCTTCAGCCTGATGAAAATAGGATAGTTTTAACTGTACCAGTCCCAGGCGATTATAAAAAACTGAGTTGCGGGGCTGTATCTGTATAGCTTTCTGGTAAGCAATCACCGCTTTGAGGTATTCCTTAAGAGTCTTATACTCATCTCCAATGATCATGTAATACTCAGCATTTTCTCCCAGGTTCTGAATAGCCTGAGAGACCAGTCTGATGCGGGCTGAGTGATTGTTCTGATTGAAATAGAGTCGGATTAAGCTATCATAGGCCTGTTTATCTTTAGGATTATTCTTAATGCGGTTTAGGAGCTGACTTTCCGAATCATATACTGGCCTGCTATCTCTAGGCTCATCATCACCTTCGTCCCCTGTATCCGCATCTTCTACTGTCTTGACTGTTTTTACGGGCTTTACAGTATTCGAATCCTGAGCACTCACAATATTTGCAGCAGTAAAAATAAGCAGGCTTAATATTGTAATCAAATGTCTATGCATATTGTTTATCCTTTTTGAGTATTTATGGTTAATATTATCTCATTTCCCTTATCATTAAAATCAACTGCATCTACAGTGTTTTGTATCAGGAATAGTCCTTTATTGATACTATCGACATAGAGTTGATTGTCAATATCTTTCTGATACTTTTTATAATCAAATCCATCTCCACTGTCTTTAATGCTATATTTGATCATATTGTCCAGATAGTTTAAGCGAATAACGATCTCTTTTTCAGAATACTCAGGCTTCTCCAGTCTTTTTAATTTTTCACGAGTGAAATCCTGGAACTCCTCCACAGTATTTTCTCTTCCCATCATCTTATCCAGTTTAAGGCAGCCGTGTTCAATGGCATTATTTATGGTCTCATACAGAGCCAAAGTAAGATTATCAATCTTTACCTCAGTAAGGCTGAAGTGAGGCAGTTCCAATACCAGATAATCCACCACGAGGTCAATGTTTTCACTGAGATTTTTTGCTGTAAAAATAAGGTGTTTATCTATATTCCTGATGTAGGGGCTGATCTTATAGGGTACATTTTTCTTAAAGATAAGATCCTCTGCTTTTTTAATGGTAGAAATAAGCTCAATTACAGAAAGGGGTTTTTTAATAAAATTGATAGCCCCCAATTTTTGGGCCTGAATAGCACTTTCCAGAGTCCCATAACCGCTCATAATGATAAACAGGATCTCAGGGTTGACTTCCTTGGCAGCCTGCATAAAAGAGATCCCATCCATCTCGGGCATCTTTATATCACTGAGCACCAGCTGATAATGGTTTTTTTCAATCATTTCCAGGGCTTCTTTTCCATTATTGGCAATGTCAGCCTGATAATTGTTCATCTCTAAAAAACGATTGACCATACTACAAATAGAAGGTTCGTCATCTACTACCAGGATTTTTATTGAATCCATTTCAGCCTCCAAAGAATAATCTACTATATTATAAGCTACAATTGGGAATTGTCAAATAGACATCTTACAAAATAATCACCTCAGTGTCTGCTTGACTTTTGGCCATTATTGAGATAAATTAAATTTATAATTATTTATAAGAGTGGTGAATCATGATGTTAATGGAAATCAAGAATGTCAGGCAGATTCCTGAAGAAGGCTTCAGACGATGGTTTTCCGATGATTTTTTTGATCTTTATCTGTGGTATGAAGAAAAAGATAAGGATCTGACGGGTTTTCAGCTGGCTTATGGTGAGACAGAAAGAGATCATGCCCTGACCTGGACCCGGGAACATGGATTCTCACATGATGGTATAGATGATGGAAATATCACAGGCAGCTACAAGAAATCTCCTATTTTGATCGCTAATGGCCTGTTTAACCCTGATAAGCTAGCCAAAAAGTTCAAGGAACATAAAGGGGAACTGGAATCCAGCATCTACAAATTTATTGAAAAAAAGATCAAGGAATATTCCTGAAATACTGATGGTTTTTACGAAACCGTATATATTCCTCAGTGAAGGGTACTTCTATACGGGCAGTGGTGACATTTTCTTCAGAACCTATCCGGAATAATGAAGGGTCTATACCAATACTGCGTAAGAGATTAATGACCAATGCTATACCCAGCCCGGCACCTTCGCTGGTATCTTTCAGTTTGTAATAAAATCCTAAAATATCTTCTCTGCTCATTGCCAGAGCCAGTTTCATTCTGATCCTTTTTTCCTCTATAGGAATAATAGCACTATGGTTACTGACTTCCATACGCAGACCCAGGCTGCTGTGCTCAATGGCGAAACGAGTCCAGAGATCCTGTTGGGGAAACCTCTGGAAATACTCCTGCATCTCTCGGGTGCCGATCATTTCTTTAAAACGGGGTAATCCCATGGCATAGTGGCCCATGTTATGAAGATCCCATCCTCTGTCCCTGAAATAGACTCTTTTCAGGTTTGCTTTACTGGCATTATAGATCAGTTCCTTTAAGGCACTTATGATCACTTCATGATAATCGATCTTATTGTAGCGCTCCAGGATCTCAATAGTCTTATTCATAATGAGCTCATTGATCTCCGGAGTAAGTATAAAAAACTGTAAGGTAAAAGTGGAAGCTGTACTGTTTACATGATGAAGGTTCGGCACTAGCGACTCCTTTATTTCTCAATATAATTATAAAATAGCTGATTTAAAAGTCCAGTTCTTTTTGTAATGCGATTGCTTGCATTTTTTTTCTAAAAACTTTAATATGAAACAAATAACAGGAGGAAATTATGCGAAAACTGATCACAGCATTTATCATAAGTCTAGGAGTTGTATTATTTTTTATACCGGCATGTACCGGAGGTGAAAGTGTCAAACCCGGCACCAAGGCCTATATCGTCGATACTTATGTAGGTGATGTGTCGGTATCTCATGATTCCGGAAACAGCTGGATCCCCATAGAGATCGGTATGATACTCCGTGAAAATGATATGCTTAAGACGGGCAATGACTCATTTGCTGATATAATAATGCCTGAAAGAGGTATATTCCGTATTTCCTTTGATACTATCATTCATCTTAAAAATCTGACCCAGAGACTGGAACAGATATCCGTCAAGAAAGGAAAACTCTACGTCAATATTACTGAGAAACTGAAATCTGAAGAGAAGTTTACAGTAGAGACAGATGTGGCAGTAGTAGCAGCCCGGGGAACCCAGTTTACAGTAGAGACCGATGGTGACACCACCACCACTACTGTAAATGAAGGAAAAGTGGTAGCCATGGAAAATATTGATATAGAGGGTGATGTAGCCGCACAGGAAGCGCTGGATGAAGCCCTGGAAGTAGAAGTCGCTCCCAATGAGGAAGTTTCTTTTGACAAAGAATCCAAGGAAAAACTGGAAGAACAGATCAAGGAATCGGTAAAAGAAGGGAATACGGATGAAGCAGTCGATAAAGCCAAGGAACACCGTAAAAACAATACCCAGAAAAAGAAAAATGTCATGACCAAAGATAAAGATACCTGGAACAACCTTTCTAAAGAAGAAAAGAAAGAACAGATCAGGATGAAACTGGACCAGCTTCAGGATGAAAAGAAAAGAAAAATGGAAGAGAAAAAAGACCAGGAAATGCTGGAAAAAGCCATGGAGAAAGGACGGGGTACCAACTCAATGGCCGGTAAAAAAGTAGGAAAGAATCAGACTACCATACAGGATGATATTAAAGATGATGTCGCCAACAAAAAAGTGGATGAGACCAAAAAGAAGCTGGGTATTGATAATAAGATAGACGAAAAATTTGATGAATCAGTCAGTGACGAGGACGCTATGGATAAAGTCATGAAAGATAAAAAAGGCGGAGCCGGCAGTCTCATAGATAAATACAAAGAGAAAAAAGGTAAATAGAGATTTGTAGATAAAAAAAAGAGCAGCCTTCTTAACAAAAGGCTGCTTTTTTTTATATTCTGTATTATACTAATGCCAGTGAAAAAAATACCGAAATATTAAATAATAGTTCTTAAGGGGAATCAGCATGGAAAAACCCACAGTTAAAAGAAAGGGCAAGACTACTTCTATTTCTTTTTTTACTCTCGATAAAGGAGCGGAACAGACTATCCGTCACGAGATAGAAGAGATCTTTAAAGACACAGTCAAAGATGACTGGAGAGGTATCATCTATACCTGTGTCAAGGAATTGATGGTCAATGCTTCCAAGGCAAATATCAAAAAGACCTTTTTTGTGGAAGCCAGGATCAACGAAGAAGATCGGGCCAAATATGAAATAGCCAAGGTCAAAGTAAAAAAACTGATGAATGATAACTATTTCTATTATCTGAGGCAAAAATTACAAAAGCATTCCAATAATGTCGAGGTGACTTTTAAAGACAGAGGAAAGGGAATTGTTATTTCCGTCAAAAACCCTAACCCTCTTCTTCCCGATGAAGAAGCCAATATCCGTTATATGCTGAGCCAGGCTATGAGCAATGAAGATTCTGATCTTTCCCTGTTTTATAACGAGGGCACTGAAAATACGGGCGAAGGGGCTTCCCTGGGCCTGATCCTGATCATCAACCTACTCCGCCAAATGGGTATCAATCCGGCCACCTTCCGGGTAGGTATCATCGATAACGGGACTATTGCCCGTCTGGAGATCCCTCTGGATGATAAATACAAACCTATGAGAAAATCATAAAAAAAGGGAGTCATTGAAAAATGACTCCCTTTTTTTATTTCTTTTTTACTTCCAGGATGAGCCGGTCGATACCGGTGACTATTACTTTATCCCCTTCCTGCAGTGCCTCAGTCGAAGTGGCCTGCCAGATCTCACCATGGACCCTGACCTGAGCCTTGCCTGACAAGACAGGTGAAATGAGTACCCCGGATTCACCGATCATACCCTCCCGTCCGGATACTGTCTTTAAAGTCATGGACTTAATGATCAGCCATATAATCACGGCCAGTAAAGCGGCACTAAACAAAATAATCAGTATAACTGCAAATGTCATCTATGACTCCTTAACCACTGTTAATCTTAAATCTTTTGAAGCAATCACTCTTACCTCGTCACCTTTGACTATATCCTGCTCTGATCTGGCCGTCCATATCTCGCCATGCACCCGGACCTGCCCTAACCCATTTTTAAAATCACTCAGAGCCTGACCCACATTATCCAGCAGGCCTTCACGGCCTGATACCACTTTGTTCTTCAGAGAGGGCAGCACCAGTAGTAATACCAGCCCGAATACGGTTAATACCATAAGTACGGTAGACACAATGACCCAGGGATTCACACGCATATAGGGTAAAGGTGAATCAAATAACATGGCAGACCCTATTATCAAAGATATGATACCACCTACAGTCAAAAGGCCATAGCTGACTATAGATATCTCCAGTATGAACAATACTATGGCTAATACCAGTAAGAATAAGCCGGCGTAATTAATAGGCAGGACCTGAGTAGCGTAGAGTCCCAGGATAAAAAATAACGCGCCTAATGCCCCGGGGAAAATGAGACCGGGACTCCTGATCTCCACCCCTATTCCCAACAGGCCTAACACAAAAAAGAGGTATGCCAGATTAGGATTGGCCAGAACACTGAGCAGATTTTCCCCCCAGCTCTTATCTATGGTGTGTATGGTATAAGTGGTTTCTGACCCATAGATCTGGGCCAGTAATTCTGTCATATCTGTGGCTACAAAATCAATCACTTTTTTATCCAGTGCTTCTGCACTGGTAATAGAGACGCTGTCTTTTACGGCTTGAATAGCCCAGGTGACATTTCGCCCTCTCTGGGTAGCTATTCCTTTTATAAATGCGATAGTATCATTTTCAATTTTCTGAGCCAGATGCCTGGCATTTTCATCATCGGGTTTATCATTAGCCTGCCCGGGGCCCATGGTGACAGGATGGGCTGCGCCGATATTACATCCCGGAGCCATTACAGCGTATTTTGCTGACATAGTGATAAACACTCCGGCAGAGCCGGCCCGGGAACCCGTAGGTGCAACATAGACTACGGTATCTATGCCTTTTTGGTCAGCTTTCATAATTTCCTGAACTATCTCACGAGTGGAATCTACCAGGCCTCCAGGGGTATCCAGGGTAAATAACAGGGTATTATAGCCCTTTTCTTCGGCGACTACCAGGGCACGCTTCATGTACTTTACAGTAACCGGAGTGATAGCCTCTTTGATCTCCACAGTCGCTACCTGTCTGTTCTTAGCCTTGACTTTTGACTGAGCAAATAGCAAAGAAATGGCACTGACTATCATCAATATGCTGAACGTAAGTGTTAAGGTTCTTTTATTATGCATGATAAACTCCTCGGTCAGGTCACAATAATATACTTCGAAATTCAGGAATAGTCAATGCAGGAGGAAAAGAGTATGATTAATTTATATTTTGTATCTGCTGGATATTTCCAGCCAGGAAATCTATAAACCGTGTGGAAGTATCAGAGACAAAGAAAGCAAACTGGATGCTTTCTGAACCGGGAATGAGTTGCAGGAGGCCTGTGCCCTGTCCCAGATTGACCAGTATACCCGCAATAATCAAAAGCTGGGCCAGGCCCAGTACTCCGCCTACGAGACTGTCCAGCCATTCCAGCTCCATAAACTCTATCATATCTTCAAAAAGATAGGTCAGTTTTTTTACTATAAAGTAAATCAGAGTAAATACTACAATAAATATGACTATGAAGCCGACCCTGGAATCATTCGCTTTAAAGATCAAGGGTACGATTAGAGGAGATAATTTTGATGCTGCAAAAACGCCACCCACAATGGCAATCAGGGAGAAAATCATATAGATAAAGCCTTTTGAAAAGCCCCAGATAAATCCAACCAGCAGTAAAATGA
>CAZIAD010000032.1:0-38274 GCA_964537555.1 uncultured Brevinematales bacterium | reverse complement strand
TTATACAGAGATGCGTCTCTAGTTTCTGTATCGGGTTAATAGCATAGAGACTGGGTCAGCAGGAGCCTGGACTGCTGATCGAGAAATTCAGGCTCAGTGGTAAGTCGGTTTTGTTTTGCCCCCTGCTTACCATGAAATCAATGGCAGAAACAAGCTTGTGAATGAAGTTTATGGTTCTTGTTTTAGGACGCGGGTTCGATTCCCGCCGTCTCCAATTTTGTTAGCCTGGTGAAGGCACCAGGACTTAGTCTACAGGGAGGTAGCTATGAAAGTTGACGGATTAACACCGAACATCCCCCAGCCTAAGCCGGTAAAACAGGAAGACCCTGTTAAGATCCGGGAACAACAGCAGAAGCAGATCGAGCAGCAGATCCAGCAGGAAAAAGCGGCTAAGATGGTCAATGAGAACAAAGGGGAGAAGAAAGCTATTCAGCTCTCCAAGACAGCCAGCAAAGAGATCATGAAGAACTATGCTGAGTACTACTTCAAGCAGGGCAAGCAAATGGAGCAGGTAAAGAATTACCGCCAGGCCATTTCGGCTTATGAGCGCTCCAATATTGTGGCCCCGGACATCTCGAAAGCCAGCTCCGCCGATGGTGCCCGTAAGAGACTGTACGGCGGCTAAGCCAGGCCAGTACCGCATTGCACTGATCAGTATAGAAAGATATTTTTTCTAAATATCGCTAATCACTCTCATAAAAATTCATAAACCAGAAACTATGAGCATTATAACCTAAAAGAAACGAATCGCATCCATCCCCCGCAAACCAGTCACACCAGGGGAAATCAGCCCTGTAAATGGTATAAGCTGAAAGGCCATAAACCTGTATAAAATCCCTTATATAGGATTTACCCTGCTCCGGTGTGATAGATGTTGTATCGGAAAAACTATAACAGCGATCCTGCAGCTCTGCCTCCAGATCTTTTATGTGCCTGAGATCCTCACTCCTGATTTTATTTATTTTCTCCAGAAAAGGGGTATAAGTGTAGATCTCAGATAATTGAGGAAGGCTGAGAAGTTCCGGGATCAGGGCTTCAGGTGCAGCGCTGTCGGCCAGACCGTCCCCATCAAACTTCCAGAAAGAAACGCCCCGGCATATACACTTGGAGGTCCCTTTATTTAAATAATGCTCAAACAATGAAATGGAGGGCTCATACTGGTCAGCCTTTTCATTTTGGGGATAATTAAAGGCTGATGAATGGTATATCTTATCATAGGAAAGTATGGTCATAGATACGGCTCAATCTTAAAATAAACCATAACGTCTGACTCTCCTGATATAATCTGTATAAGTGTCTCCATGTATCTGCAGCAGGTACTTTTCCTCCTTTAGTGCCAGCAAATGAAAGGTAGTGACAGTAAGCAATCCCAGTACAAGAGCTATAAGGGTGGGTATAAAGAGAAAATAAGCCAGCATCACCAGTCCTGAGGAAAGAAAGTAAGGATTGCGGATACGGCTGTAAATACCATGGGTGATGAGAGCGGTACGGGCCTCTTTATGTACCCCCACCCTCCAGGAATCCTGCAGACTGAGAGAAGAGATGATAGACAGAATAATACCCCCCGCTACCAGGGCCACCGAAGTGATACGAAGCCCGGGATGAGCATAAAAGCTGAATCTGTACAAAAACAGCTCCTCCTTGTCTATCCAGCTCATGGTGAGGGTATAGCTGGTAGCCAGAAAACTGCTCAATATTGAAAGATTGACCAAAGGGTCTTTATTCTTGACTGATGTGCCCAGTTTCCAGCTCAGCAGGATATTCCTGATAAAGAAAAAAAGATAGAACAAGGCAATAACGCTGGTAAAGATGATCTTTAGTATGAGCTCCATTTTAACCCATCCTGACTATGAGAAGCGGGATGATCACTGAGACTATCCCGATCAGGATAATGACCAGGCTCAAGAGCTTATATCTCAGCTCATAATCTCTGATGAGGGAGTTTTTGTAGTACTTATCCACTCCCTCATCTTTATAGAGCTCTGTGAGGCCCTGTATGAGCTCAGAACGGATATCCCGGCCCTTGGATAGAGCGATGACGGTGATGCTGCTAAAGGCAATACTGAGAATGATGAGCAAGGCCATCACTAGAGTATTAAGGATATCACCGCCGGAACTGACTGCCGCATTAATGGAAAGGGTCAGTATATTGACGGCCAGAGCAGTGATCACAAAGGTGGTATTGGTCTTTTCGTTAGCCCTCAGCTCGGACAGTATGTGGTCGTGCAGTTTTTCTTTCATTAATAATCTCCTGGTATTCTAATCAAATGGCTGTATCGGAGCCGGAGGCCTTCCAGGCTGACAATCGCATAAGTAAAATAAGCACTCTCCCCTGCTCCGATACCCTAAACATCAGCCGTTCCGCCCTGGCTCCACAGTAAAACAGGTCCCCGGCCCAAAACATCCCAGTCCTTCTCTCAGTCGAATAAAGAGATAAGGAGTCAAAAAACACAGCAGGATGTCCCGGTAAAAGAAGTGTATGATGTCTGTACGAAAAGCTCTACTGCCGAGTCTTGAAAGCCTGCTCTTCTCCACAATGTGCACCCCAGGCTTTCAAGACTCGGGGCTAAGCCCTGACCATCCATTCATCCAAAAGCCCTTTATTTGGGAAGGCAAATAAAGCGATCCTACCAGGAACCGCCGCCCCCGCCCCCGAAACCGCCGCCGGAAGACCCGCCCCAGCTGCCTCCGCCCCCGGACCAGGAAGAGCTGCCTCCGCTGGAAGAGCCGGAAGAAGAAGGACTGGAAGTGGCATTTGACTGTATGTTGCGGCTGAAGGCATTTACGGAATAGAGAAAACTGCTGACCCGGTAAGGGCCGGAGTAATTATAGCCGCGATACCATTGGGGAGGCTCCTGCATGAGATTGTCGAACATGCGGGCCCATTTGCCGGCCAGGCCCAGAGCCATGGCATAGGCGATGGTCTCATCGAAGTACTTCTGATCCTGGTTAAACAGGCGCATGATCTTGTCAGCCTCGGCCCGACGGATAAACTCTTTGAAACCCAGGATGCGGCGGTACTCGGCCAGGCCCTTGTCGGACTTCTGGGGCATGATATAGGCGAAGATGCCGTTATTGACCATGGACAGTAAGAGGAAGAGGAGCAGCTGCTTAGGCGACTCCCAGTAGATCAGGCCCAGTACCATGAGTACGGCTGCTACAATAATGAGGAATACATAGAAGGCTTTCCAGTTGCTGCCCGCTTTGGTAAAATAACCTTTGTTATCAAACTGGGCGCTAAAGTCATTTTTGATGACCTCATAGTCGGAATAAAACACATCGGTGAGCTTATCGGTGTATACCCGGTTATGGTTTTTGGAATGGGTGTAGGAGGACTTAAACAGCTTTTCCATCAGCTTTTTTTCGTAGGACTTAAGGGCCGCATCCGGGCCTTTTAGTCTTTCCACATATTTTTTCTTTTTATCATCCTCACCTATGACCAGGTAGCCCCGCCGGGCCAGATCGACTATGGTGGCAGAGAGATTAAAGCTGCTGCCCTGTTTCAAAATGGAGGAAGCCTCGGAAGGGGACACTTTGGGGGGGAAGAACTCTACCATGACATGGACTTTTTCATCTTTTCCATATTTATTCCATATCAGGAGAGAGACCAGGAATAACAGTCCGGTCAGTACCAGGTGGTACCACTGAGCCATGAAGTCCAGGAAATGCTGCCAGCCCGGGATTTTGATAAAGCCTTTATTAAGGCGGATCTGGAGGGTGATACCTTCACGGGGCTGCAACTTGTTGTTATAATTGATAAAGAGGGTGTCATTCTCTATATACTGGCCCAGTCCGGCATAGGCCTGCACTTTCGTAAAACGGGAATCCCGTACTCTTTCATAGCTGTCCTGTACCTCTTCCCGGACCCAGTCGTCTTTTTCATAATCGTGGTACTCGGTAGTATCCCCTTCTTTCCCGATATAGAGCCGGTACTCCATGTTCTCCCTGAGTTTCATCCCTTCGGGAAAAGTCACCTTAATGCCGGTCTTGTAGATGGGCACTTCCCACTGGGTGCCGATAGCATTCCAGTACAGCTCATCATAATTGGTGTTATCGGTGAGCATGACTTTATTGACTTCGTAGGAGAAACTGTACAGCTTTTCCCCGGCCGGGATCCACACATCACTTTCACCAAAACGGATCTTCCATTCTCCCGGTGATTTCATGATCTTTTTGGGTTCCTGGGTCTTGACTTTTGAGATCCGGATATCTTTCCATTCCCCGTTTACATAGGAATGGATGGGGATGGTCCGGTAGATGCCCCGTCGGGACTCACTGAAATCCACCAGGATATTCTCAGTGACCTTCATGCTGCCGTCAGGATGTACCTCCATCAGTACCTGGTAATCACGGATCACAAAATATTCGGGCCATGCCTGTAGTGGTAATGATAAAGCCAGTATAAGGACGATCTTTTTCCACATCATAGAGCTCCTGTAGCAGGTTTTGATTAATTGTAATTGAAAGCAGGGGATTGTCAAAGTTTTACAGCCTATTGTTTTAGCTAATAATAAAGCCTGTTGTTAAAAGCCCAGGCCCCTGATCAGAGAACTGACAACAGTTTTTTTGATGCGTCCCTTTTTTATTCTCAGCTGTACTGTGAGGCCTTCATTTTTGCTGAGTTCCTGAGAGTTTTCTATATGGATACTATTTGCCTCTAACTTATGAGTAAGCCCCGGTTCCTGCTTAAGGATTGGCCGGGAAGGAGAAAGGGACACAGCCTTCTCGCTGTAAACCCGGGGCTCATCTTCGCTGCCGGTAAACACCGCATAAGCCAAAGACTCAGGCCAGGCTGTAGAACCTCCGGGAAAATCGATGCGTACAGAAGACTTATAGATAGGGACATTCCACTCAGTACCTATGATATTCAACACCAGTTCATCGTATTTTTGATTCCCGGTTTTTATGACATTATCCACTCGATAGCTAAAGCTAAAGTGCTTTTCACCGGCCGGGATCAATTCATTGCTCAGTCCAAACCGTATGGCTATGGTATGGGGCTGGACTCTGACCAGCATGGCTTCCTGGCTATGAAGATGAGATATTTTTATTCCGGCTGGATGGTATTTAGATGACGAATGTGCGGGAATAAAACGATAAAACATGTAGCGGGGTTTTTTAAAATCTACCAGTATGTTTTCCGTGACCCGCAGAGAACCATCAGTCTTAACATCTATGATCACTGAATAATCTTTGATAACGAAATACTCGCACCAGGCCAGGCCGGGGATTAGTATTAATAGAGTCAGTGCCGCTATTTTACCCACAATCATGCTCCCCTTCTGTTTGAATATATATTGTAGTTTATAAAGGGTTTTATGCAAAATTATTTCACTATAATTGATATTCTTACTTCCAATATTGTAATTTTATTTTATAATAAGTATAATGTTTTAGGAGGCAAAACGTGCAAAATAAATGGATGAAAAAACTCAATGAACAAAAATTTGATGCATTTACCCTGCTGGAAATGCTCATAGTGCTGACTATCATCGGTATCCTCATGGCTATAGGTATGGCTACCTACAGCCGGGTGCAGGATACTGCCAATAAACAGGCCATAAAAGTAGAGATGAATAACCTCAAACTGGCATTGTATTCATACAAACAGAGCAACAATAATTATCCGCAGAGTGTATCCGCCCTTCAGAATGAAGGATTTATTTCTAAAGACCTGGAAAAAGACCCCTGGAATACGGATTACAAACTGGCTTACAAAACCAATCCTAATGGCGCTACCACCATCATCATCAGTTCAGCCGGGCCTGATAAACAACACGGTACGGATGATGATATCATAAAAGAGGATACTATTTAGATGAGCCCCAGGCGTTTGAAAAGATTTAAAGCATTTTCCCTGATAGAAGTCCTGGTGGCGATGTCTATAATCGCCCTGGCCTCTACCAGCATTATCACTGTGCTTTCCCACGCCGCAAAATACATGAGAGTAGACGCAAAACTACAGCTGGCCACCCAGATCTGTGATGCTTATCTCACAGATATATATATGGCCACCAATATACGGCAGAAGCTGTTTAGCCCCCAGGACCTGAGTAATCTGGCCTATAATGCGCCCCTGCCCCGGCTGTTAGCTCCTCAGCGCATTACCACCCCGGAAGGGCTGCTGCTCCTGGTCAATAAAAAGGTAAGAAAACTGGACCCCCTCCTGGTGGACATCGGGCTGGAAGTGATCTGGAAGCCTACTGATTCCAGCAATGCCAGGAGCAGGCAATACTGGGTAGAGACCAGTATTTCAGAGCGATACCTGATGAGTCTGAAATGAACAAAAAAAGGAAAGGCTTTCCGGCATTTACCCTTATTGAGATGATGGTTTCGCTGACTCTGTTTGCCATCGCGATGCTGGCTATAGTCAATCTGCTTACCACTTCAGTCAGGCTGATGGAGACCATGTCCGGAGCCGATGACAGTAAGACCCAGGCCCTGCTCCTGTCCCGCATCATGGAGAATACAGCCCGTGATTCCTATGCGGTACAGCAGTACACCAACGGCAGCCTCCTGCTTACTGATTTTTCTCAGTTCAGGAATCAGTTTACGACGATGGGAAAGGCGGTTTTTTTTGATAAATACGGTAAGCAGGGACTGATCAGCCGGAAGATATTTGTACTGGATAATGCCAATGCCATAGAGATAAAAATGATGAAAAACAGCGGAAGACAGGCTATCTCTCTGTATATAGACCTGCCCGACCAGGACATAAAAAAGATCATGTTACTGGGATATCAAAAAGGAGAAACACCACAATGAACAGGATCAAAATTTTCCGTAGAATTCTGGAATATCTGGGTATCTTAAGAGTCATTATCGACATCGGTAATGAAGAGATCCGCTTTATTGAGGCCATTCGTTTCTTCAAGATATTCAAGATCATCACGGTACGATCGGAAAAACAATATGATTCAGCCCGTTTTGCCTTTATTCTGGAAAGGTTCCTGGAAAAAAATGCCTCCCATAAGATCAAACGTATCAATCTTACCCTGTCCAGTACCTCCATCATTCCTCTCTACCTAACCTTCCCCGGAATACCCCGTGATAAGATAGAATCAGCTATACTCTGGGAGATGGAAAGAAATATCCCCCTGTCTATAGATGAAGCCTACTATACTTATAAAATAGTATCCCAGTTATTTGAAAACGGGGTGACAGTATGGAATGTGCTGGCTGTGATCTCAAAAAAAGATGAAGTGGATAAATATATCCAGACCTTCAAAGACCTGGGCATAATAGTGGAAGATGTGTCCTATCTGCCCATCAATATACTCAGTACCCTGGATGTAGGCACTACTGATAACAGTATAGGATATGTATATATTACCCAGCATGCCATCGAGCTCTATGTCCTTCTCAAAAAGAAGATCATAAGCTTTGCCCATTATATAGGTAACTTTGACAATATCAATAAGATCACTATCCATAATATAGTGGATTATTTTGCTGACTTTATACAGCGACGGGTCTCCTTCCTGGAACGTATAGTAGTCATCAACCAGACTGAAGGCAGTGATGGCAGCGTAGCCGAGACACTACTGGACTCCCTTAATATTATCACCCTACCCGCCACCAAGACCGACTTTCTCCCTGTGTTTCAGGTAGAAGGCATGGATGAGAATATATATGACCTCCTGGGCTTTTCCTATAAGAGCTATCTGAATCTGCCTATCTCTTCACAACAGGTTAAAAAGCTGCATATCCGGGATGTGGTCATCCGTATCGTGGTAGTTCTGCTCATTATCCTGAACGTTTTTTCCATCTCCTTTTATCCGGTGATACTGGCAGCTAACCAGAAGTACAGTATTGTAAAACGGGCCAAGACTACAAAAGCGGACCAGATCAAGAACCCCAAGGTGAAAGAGATGGCTGAAGATCTCTTCATGATCGATAAGATCACTACTCTGAAAGCCAGACAAAATGAGCTTATGACCAAGATCGAGGATATTAAAAACTCAGGGGTACAGTCCTCCAACCTCAAACTGATCATCGCCGAACTGTCCCGGCTCATCCCGGATGATGTCTGGATCAAGAGCCTGTCCCTGGATAATGATAAGGGTATCATGAAAGGATATTCCTCCTCCAGCAGCGGCCTGGAGCAGTTTATCGTCTATATGGTCAATTCCAAGACACTCAAAGATGTAGTACTGAAAGATGCAGACTTCAACAAACTCAACAGCAGCTCTCAGTTAGAATTCACTATAGAATTTGGAGTAAGACAATGAAACAATTCAATTTCTATATCATATTTATCGCCCTGTCTCTGGCCTGGATAGCCTTTTTTGGCTACAATTTTTATCACTACAACATTATTAATAAAGAGCTGAGCCGTATCAGTGATAACCTCAAAGATGTGGACAATATTCGTTTCTACGAAAGGACCGTACGGTCTCTGGAGCTGGAATTTGAAAATGTAAGCCGTCAGTCCTTTACTTCTAAATCCACCTCAGAATTTATAGCTACCCTGCCCAAACTGGGCGATCTGTCCGGCCTGGACCATATAAAGATAGAAAGTCAGGGGGTCAGCACCGAGAATGACCTGGAGATAACCGTACTGAAAGTGACAGCCTCCTCTCTCTTTCCCCAGATAGCTAATTTTATCGATTTCCTGGAAAGGTCCAAGTTACCTATACAGATCTCCAGCCTGGAGATGAAATTCGTCAAGAATCAGCTCCAGACCCAGATGATGCTCCGCATCTACAAAAAAAATATCGAGGACTAAGCCATGGATGAAAAACAAAAACGTAATCTCACCATACTTTTTATAGTAGTCAACGTGGTTATCTGGCCCTTTTTTATCTTTCCCAATATCGGAAAAGTAGTACACCAGGTCATCTCTAATATCAGCGATGATGGCTCCGGTAGCATGGTCAAGGATACCCGATCTCAGGAAGAGATGCTCAATCCTATAGACTTTCATTCCATGCGTGACCCCTTCCTCATCCCGAACGGGGTGCGGCCTAAGCAGGATAACACCGTAAAAAAGACAGTAAAAAAGACTACTACTGTCCAGAATTCGCAGAGTACTCCTCAGTATAATGTCGATCCGGTGCAGAAGCCTTTTGTATCCCGCTTTAAATTAAAATCCATAGTCAAGGTCAACTCTGTGTATTATGCCAACCTCGAAGAAAGTCAGCACTACGGTGACCAGAACAGCTCGGGAGTACCCTACTCCTATCGTTTTGGCCCTGATGGACAGCCCATCACCTCTTCTTCCTCCAAATCTTTTATGGTAGTACAAAATGACTCCGTGATGGGAGAGACAGCCGTTAAGATCATGGAAGACTATGTGATCATGGCTAAAAACCGAAAATACTACAAGCTAACCTTTTCCGGTGGCTATGAAGTCTCCAGCCCCTGATGCCTCATATAAACATAGAGATAAAGGCCCACTGCAAAGACCCTCAATCCCTCAGAAAAAAACTGATGCTGGCCGGGGCCGTCAGTCATGGCATGGATCATCAGATAGATACCTATTTTCAGGTACCTCAGGGCAGGCTCAAGTTAAGACAGGGTAATATTGAAAATAACCTGATCTACTATGAAAGGAATAATCAGTCCGGGCCCAAAAAAGCATATGTCTATCTGTATCATCCTGCCCATAATGGTGACCTGCTGCAGCTCCTGGAAGCCAGCCTGGGTATTAAAGTGGTAGTAGATAAGTCCAGAGAAATATTTTTTATCGAAAATGTGAAATTTCACATTGATTATGTGGAAGGATTAGGCAGCTTTATGGAGATAGAGGCTATTGACAAAAGCGGCAAAATAGGTCAAAATTCATTGAGAAAACAATGTGATCACTATCTGGAATTATTAGGCATCACAGATGATGAACTGATCAGTACATCCTATAGTGATCTTTTAATCCAAAAGAAAAACGGGGACTAAAATGAAGAAAGTGATGATTCTGCTGTTTTTATGCATACCTGCTGTTTTTTTTGCCAAACCCTTCTGGAAGATCCAGAGGCATAAGCTGGATAGTCAGACTCTCCAAAAAGAAATGAACGCACTGTGGCAGGACAAATACAGTCCTATAGGCATGGAACTCTATGAGGATCAGATGTACGTACTGTACATCAATTATCAAGCGTTTGCCAGTGATTATTTCCTGGAAGTGATAGACCTGGATAGCCAGGATGAGGAAAGCCTGCCCCGGAAACTCAATGAACGCATGGAAAATGCCTATATCCCTATGGCAATCTCAGTCTATAAAGACCAGCTCTACCTCATCTATCTCAAATCCCCTATGGCTGTGCTGGAGTGGGACCTGCTGCCCCTGCCGGATTCTTACGAAGACCAGGAAGCACTTCTCAATGAAAAAGGAGAGAGCGGCCTGGCACCTCTGGCTATCACTGCCGGGGCCGGACAAAAGTTTGTATTGATGGCCCGCCTGCAGGACTGGGAAGTCAAGGAATGGCTCCTCAAGAGCTATCAGCCCGAAAGTAAAAACCTGAAAGACGGACTCAATGAAGCTATTAAAAATGACTGGATACCCTGGGGGCTGATGATGAATAAGGATGAATGGGTAGTATTGTACATCAGGCAATAAGCTGCGGCAAGCACACTCGCGGAAGAAATACCAAACTCACTATACCGGTGATCCGGAACCTTCAGGAATAATCATATCAGCTTTTTGATAAAACCATCATTTCTGATGGCCCTGACGGGCTTATTGGGGGGCTACTACAGAATGGCAGATATCTATCAGGGAGTCCTGTATCATGCCATTACTGGCAATAATAGTCTTCTGATATGCGGAAAATTTCTTACCAAAATAATCAGTGACTACCCCGCCCGCTTCCTGGATAAGTATGACTCCGGCCGCGGTATCCCAGGGCTGAAGGCCTTCTTCATAGAATCCCTCACATTTTCCACAGGCTACATAGGCCATATCCATAGCGGCTGAACCCAGTCTGCGGAAGCCCTGATACTCTATCACTACCTTTTTAAAGGGAGTAAGCAGATGCTCCAGGCGGCCGTCCCGGTGATAAGGAAAACCGGTAGCCAGTAAGGACTTCCCGATATCTCCCTGTTGGGAGACATGGATGGATTCACCGTTGAGCCAGGCTCCCTGGCCCTGAGCGGCGTGATAATACTCATCAAGGATAGGATTGTAGATCACTCCTGCCACTATTTCACCCTTAAACTCTACGCCTATGGATACACAGATATAAGGGATGCGGTGAGTGAAATTAACAGTTCCATCCAGAGGGTCTATGATCCATTTATAATCCCCGCCCTGGTCTGAAGAGAGTTCCTCCTCTGTGAGGATGGAATGAGCAGGGAAATACTTCTGTATGATATCTACTATCACCTGCTCGGATTCTTTATCAAACTGTGTCACCGGATCAGCAAAGCCTTTGAATTGCACCTCTTTATGTAGATTAAAGCCACGCTGTAATACAGCTCCTCCGGCCAGTGCTGCTTCCCGGGCCACGTTTAATATTTTATCCAGGTCCATTGTCTATCCTTACTATTTTTGGGTGCTCAGCTGATACTTTTATTATAGGACCCGATGACCTTTAAAAATACCACGTCTTCTTTCACTTTTTCCAGAGCTTTCTTTACCGAGGCACTGTTTATGCTGCCGTCTATATCAATAAAGAAGAGGTAATCCCAGGGCCTGCGCTGAGAAGGACGGGACTCGATCTTAGACATATTAATACCAAACACCTGAAAGGGAGAGAGAAGCTTGAGTAAGGCTCCCGGTTTATCATTGACAGAGACCAGCACAGAAGTCTTATCGGGATTATCTATTATCTGGTCGGGGCCTGCGATGATCAAAAATCGGGTGGTATTCTGAGGATTATCTTCGATATTACGTTCCAGAATGTTTAGCCCATACTTTTCAGCAGCCATGACTCCGGCCAGAGCAGCCGAAAACTGGTCGCTTAATACCATTGATGCCGCTTTGGAATTAGAGGAGACTTCGATACGTTCCACATTAGGCAGGTGGGTCTCCAGCCAGATACGGCACTGGGCAAAGCTCTGAGGATGGGAATAGATCCTCTTGATCAGATTGATCTCATCCAGGTTGGTGAGCAGGTTCTGATGGATAGACAGATAATTCTCACCTACTATCTGTACGGGAGAATCTACAAACTCATCCAGGGTCTGGTACACAGTCCCTCCTACTGAGTTTTCTATAGGGACTACTCCATAACTGATCTTGCCGTTCTCCACTTCTTTAAAGACGTCCGAAATAGTAGGCATAGGATGCAGCTGCACGGAACTGCCGAATTGTTTTATAGCGGCCTGTTCGGTAAATGAACCTTCGGGGCCCAGGAATCCGATCTCCAAAGGCTCTTCCAGAGAGCGGGCAGCCGAAACGATCTCGGTAAATATATGCATCAGGGCATCAGTGGGAAATATTTTACGGGAAGCTTCCATTACCCTGGCTTTTACATTTTTTTCTCTGTCAGGCTGATATATGGGAATATCGTTTTGTTTTTTATATTCACCTATCTGCTTTACATATTCTGCTCTTTCATCCAGGAGATTGACCAGTGATATGTCAATTTTGTTGATCTTTTTCCTGAGTTCTTCTAATACTTTTTTGTCCAAGGGTTTCTCCTTTGTGGGAACGTTATATTTTTACTACCTGTAAGCTCTTCTTGATGGACTGGAGGAGGTCTTCTACGTCTCCCCCGGTCATGCCCAGCTTTCCATATTCTTCCGCGCTGACTGACTTGTCATTGGGGAACTCTGTACCAGAGCCCCGGGCTATACTATAGGATAATCGGTTGGCAATGTTAATGATGTAGGCATCTTTCTGATACTGGGAGGGAGCTTTATCCCAGAGATGATGATAGCGTACAGTCTGTACCAGAAAATCGGGGAGGTTCCAGCGCTCTATAAGCTTAGATCCCAGCCAGGCATGGTCATGCCCGGAAATACGGGCTTCCGCTTCTGAAAACTGTAATCCCCCTTCCAGGATCTGTCTGTGAAAATCTTTTCCATAGTGATCCAGGTAAAGGTCGAACAGGAGTTTGCCAATGTCATGCAGAAGGCCGGATACAAAAAACCGTTCCAGGTTGGCCAGCTTTAAGGAACGGGCCAGAGAACGGGCGATCATACCTACCGCCAGCGAATGTTCCCATAACTGTCCCCGGCTTAGTCCGTAATTGTTGAGATTTTTGGATAAAATACGCCGGGTCAGCATAGAAAGAGCCAGGCTCTTAAGCGTATCCAGGCCCAGAATAATAATAGCCTCTTTGATGGAAATGATCTCCCGGGGATATCCGTAGTAAGCAGAATTGGCCAGCTTCAGGATCTTCAGGGTCAGTACCTGATCATTCTCTACGACATTTTCAAAATCGTCAGGAACAGAATATTTATCATCGATCAGGTTCAGGATTTCCATAGCTATATGAGGCAATACCGGCATATCCTCGGCTTTATCCAGGATACGTTCTAAGGCGTCATGTGGTCCCACTTTCCTCTTCCTCATCTGACAGATTTAGATCCATATCATCTTCATTCTCAGTATCCAGCTCTTCAGGGTTTTCTTCATCACCGCTTGAAGGCTCATCATCTTCACTTTCAAAATCATCCAGATTCAGGCTATCTATATCAGGCAGGTCGTCCAGACTTTGTATCCTGAACTGTTCCATAAAATGAGAGGTAGTAGAGTAAAGAGGTGATTTGACTATATCATCAGTGGAACCTGAAATAGCAACCAGTTTGAGTCCAATGAGAAGGTTAATGGATCGGGTACTGGATACCCCTCTGATCTCATCGACTGCTTCTTTGGTGACTGGCTGCTTATAGGCAATAACCGCCAGGGTCTCCATGGCAGATTTTGAGAGCTGATTCTCATTTCTTTTGGTAAAGAGTTCTGACAGTTCCTCAACATAGGCAGGATTGGATACCAGCTGAAAGCCGCCTGCCACCTTTATGATGGTTATACCACGATTACTGGCCGCAAAATCCTCATTCATCTCATCTATCATGGCCTGCAGGTCTTTTTTTGACATATCCAGAGATTCACTAAGCAGGTCATAATTGACCGGCTTTCCATTGACGAATAAAATTGCTTCCAATAGGCCCATCAGCTGTTTACGCGAATAGGTCTTATTGATAAATAAAGAAGAACCCATGTTTATTTTACTCCCTGTTGCTTAAGCGTATAGTTCAGTTTCCCGTCTTTCTATGTCAATATCAGCAAATAATTTTAACTGGCGTAATAGTACTTTTTGCCTGAAACTGAGCTCGGTAGCGCCCAGAAAGGTAGCGATCTTATCGATCTTGTTACTATCCCCCTGTACCAGTTCACTGAATTTTAACATTTTTTTATGTTTTAGTAAACCTGTGATAAAGGTCATTTTCTGTTCTACACTGACTTCCCGTCTCTTAATAGGAATAGCTTTCTTAATAAAAGACCCTTTGTAGCGGCTTAGAACTGAGATAAGGTCGCCAATCAAAAGATTATCGATCTCTTTTACCGTACTTTTTCCACCCATGGGGTATCTTACATAGCCTCTGCGGAAATAAATAGAACCATTGGTCTTGATCTTTTCCAGCTCACGGGCCAGATGCCGATATATCTTGTACTCCTTGAGACGCTCCAGAAGTTCCTGTTCATCCAGTATCTCTTCCTCATCTTCTTTCATGCGGGGCAGAAGTTTCTTGGTCTTGATAAATACCAGGCTGGCTGCCACCACAAAAAACTCACTGGCAATATCAATATTAAAAAGCTGCATGGTACGTATATACTGCAGATACTGATCGGTAATATTGGACAGAGATATCTCTGTGATATCCAGCTTTGCATCTCCAATCAGTTCTGTGAGGAGGTCTAAGGGACCCTCGAAATTCTGAAGTTTAAGATTATAGCCGCTTTTTATTACACCAATCACAGTGTTCTCCTTTCTCTGTACTTAAGATTATACACTAAAGTGAATGAGCATTCAACTAGATGATCATATTCATTACCTGGCGTACTTCTTCCAGGGTCTGTTGAGCTTCCTTGCGGGCAGCTTCTACTCCCATTTTTAAAACATCTCTTACATAATCCATGTTTTTTTCGAGCTCCAATCTTTTAGCGCGAATGGGTTTGAGATAATCATTCAGGGTATCAGTCAGCCTCTTTTTAAGCTGTCCGGCTCCCCCCTCACCTATTTCCGTGGCAATGGCCTCAGGAGTCTGTCCGGTAGCCAGAGAAATCAGTAGTAGTAGGTTTGAGACCTCCGGCCTGTTATCAGGGTCATAAGTAATGTTACGTTCAGAATCGGTTTTAGCCTTTTTAATGAGGGCCGCAGTCTCATCTTCGCTGGCACTGAGCATGACTGCATTATTCCTGCTCTTACTCATTTTCTGTGATCCGTCCAGGCCAAGAATGATGGGGGACTCACTGAGTAAGGGCTGTGGCTCCGGAAATACCGGAGTTTTGGCGGCAAAGCGTTCGTTGAAACGTCTGGCAATAGTCCGTGTTATCTCCAGATGAGGGAGCTGGTCTTTACCCACCGGGACTACGTTGCCTTTACAAAACAGTATGTCCGCCGCCTGATGCACTGGGTATGTATACATACCGGCATTGATGCGTTTCTGTCCTGATGCGATGATCTCTTCTTTGACAGTAGGATTACGGTCCAGTTCAGCATTGGTGACCAGGGTTAAAAAGGGCAGAAGGAGCTGATTGAGCTCCGGAACATGGCTATGGGGAAAGATAAAAGTCTTTCCATCGGTAGGGTCGATGCCTGATGACATATAATCCAGGGTCAGCTGTTTGATGTTAGTGGCAATATTCTCAAAGGTATCCCTGTCGGTCAGGACCTGGTAATCAGCGATAACTATGAACGTGGGAACGCCCAGCCTGTGTAATCTGACCCGGTTCTGGACAGACCCGAACAAATGGCCTATATGAAGACTACCGGTAGGGCGGTCTCCCGTCAGTACTTTATATTTTCCCGGATTTTTCACCAGATCTTTTTCTAAAAGTTTACTTTTTTCCAGGGTGGCTTCAAAAGTCCCGTAGTCTAGTCTTTGTTCCTCTGACATCTTCGGTATTTCCTTTTTTCATATTTTTGCACAGGCAATCATATATCAGACATCTATTTCTTCTTCATTAAGTCTATCCTGATATTTAACCTGGAACAGATACTCGTCTTTGTACATGATGTTCAAATACAGTGCATTATCTTCATAAAGCTTTTCAGTGTTCTTCCAGGCAATATCTATAAGTATACTACTGTCATCCAGCTTATAATCTTTTTTCCACTTTCTAAAATACTCTTCAAACTTGACAATCTCGGGCTGGGCTTTGAAATCATAATCATCAGTAAAACTTTCAAATGCCTTGGTTATATCTTTGAATTTATCCAGATAGTCATTAAAATTAATATTTATACGGTCACCAAATTTATATTTAATCTCAAAGAGATATATACTTTGAAACAGTACATTGAGTACTACTTCATTTTCTGATACCAGGTGGGAATCACTGACCCAGTGCATATGCAATATCATGTGCTTGTATTTATTATAAATATCTCTTTTCCAGCGGGCAAATACTTTATCATAAGAGTCTGTGTAGGAATTCTTTTTGGTGTCATAGTGGTCATTCAGGTAATAGAACTCCATAATGACTTCTTTAAACCACCGAATGAATCTATCCAGGCCTATCTCGACTTCCATTAAGCCTTCCCATTTTTTTTAAATTAAGTGATAGTATATTATAATCTGAATCGTCTTATATTTCCAGTTTCAATATAGAATTAGCGGAAATAGCTTTTTTCGATTATGTCTTTAGTCAATGCGAGGATCTCAGGGTCAGTTTTATCTTTCAGTGTTTCGTATTTCACTACAGGATGTATTACGATCTCCAGATCCACAAAGGGGTCGATAAGAAGCTGACTGGTATTAGGTTTATACCTGAAGAAACCATTGAGAGTGACGGGTTGTAAATCCATCTCCTTGGTGCGCATGACCCTGATAAAGCCCTTTTTAAAGGACTGGAGATTTCCGTCTTTACTGCGCGTCCCCTCAGGGAAAATACATATCCAGGGTTTTTCATGCCTGGTTTCCAGTTTAGCATTGAGGACTTGCTGTGTCTTCCGGGCATTGCCCCGGTCTACCGGTATAGAGCCTATGGCAGCCAGCATCCACCCTACTATGGGGATCCTGAAGAGTGATTCTTTAGCCAACCAGGAGACAGCATTAGGGGTAAAAAGATAGAGTGCCAGAATATCAAATAATGAAGAGTGGTTGGATATAAGAATGACTCTTTTTCCTTTCTGCAGGTTTTCTTTACCCTTGATGTTTATCCTCGTAAAAAGGAGGGCAAAGGTACCATAACTCCACATCCGTGATACCAGCCAGACCCCTTTATCCCAGCCTATAATACCGGCTATCAGGGCGAGAATGGTGTTAAACAGGAAAAAAGCCAGGCCCACAGTGGCCATTAAGAGTGTGATGATTATTCTCCAGAGATATTTTAAAACTATCATGACGATGCCTTCTTTTTTATTTTCACAGTCTTCTTATAGTATCTTTCTAAAAAGAATAGCAGAGCGTCCCCGGGTTGGACTGCTCTGCGCGACATCACGGTCTTCAGGTCTTTGATGAAGCGCGGGAGTTCATAAATGCCCTGATTTCCCCATTGAAAAGGCCGCATGAATTTCCCATAGAGTTCTTTATCCTGGAAAATGTTAGCACCCGGAGAGATGACTGTCCCGGTATTCAGCATCATGCCGATCCCTACTTTACTATAATCTGCAATAATGGAACCCAGCTTGATGGATCCTGTATTGATGGTCTTTTTTCCTATCTGGAGGCGTATTTTTCCGTAATTATTTTTAAGATCACTGGTGGTAGCCAGGGCCCCTATATTTACCCAGGATCCCAGATAGGAATGGCCCAGAAATCCCTCATGATGTTTATTGGTATAGCTCTCTATGATACTGGACTCTACCTCTCCTCCGATACGGCAGTGATCCCTAATACTGGTACCGGAACGTATCATGGCCGAATCCAGTAGGCTATTCCTGCCAATATAGACCGGGCCATCCAGTATAGAGAAGGGCCTGATATGAGTATTTTCATCTATGACGATAGGGCCCTGTTCTGAATTAAGGGATACATACTGATCTATCTTGGCTGTCTTATGAATAAAAATATCTGGGCCGGGGGACACATAGTTATTATTTCGCAGATACAAGCGGGCATCCTGGGATATCAGCGCAGCATTATACTCAATGACATCAGCCAGGCTTCCCATATAAAAGCCGTTCTCCAGGACTTCAGTCTTAAACTTCTTTTGCAGTTCTTTTATATCTTCATTCAAAAAATGCTGCAGGTCTTGTACAGCTAAGCTCTCTGCCCTCAAAAAGCACAGGTGGCCTTGTTTATCCAGGGCCAGTACATCAGGGCCCGCTTCGATCTTTAGGGATGGAATAAACTGAGCGTTAATGATCAAGGGTGCACCCTGAGGATCATCACTGGCATTCAAGTCTCTTTCTTCCAGAAGTGCAGATATTTCCTTTAAGCGGTAGGAAGCGAGTGAGACCTGGGGATACTGCCGGCTCAGTCGTTCCAGGTTAGTAAAACAGCCCAGGCTTATGTCCCAGCCCATGCGCACATCAGTTATTGGACTCAGGTCCTGACTTCCCTTAGATTCAGCTATGATAACTGACATAAAACCCCCTATAGTAGAGAAAATTTTAACTGAGTGTGAGAAAAATCGCAAGTAGGCTTCCCCATCCGGATAGCTAATCGAATCATAGGAATGGCCGATAATTATATTAGAGCTAATAAATTATTATTGAGAATTATTTCTCAATATATTCTCATAATTATAGATTTATTATTGACTTATATGAGAATTAAAAGTACAATTATTTAATCGGGAAGGAGGAGAGATGTCAAAGTTGTATCGAGTGGTATATTTTGACGGTGAATATTGTGATGTGGAATTAGAGCAGAATGAAGCAGACCAGTATTACACTAATGAAGAAGTTAAGATCATTACTCCTTTATTTAACCAGGAACTTTTGGCTTTTCATAGCAGCAGCCATTAGTGATACCCCTCAGCACATCTATGTATCTTGTTAACACGGATGGAAAGTAAAAAGACGATTCATTTTTTCGATCAGAATAATAAGATCTCCCGTTTGATCAATACTCTATACAAAGATCAGTATCAGATATTACGAAAAGAACAATATTATTCCCTCATCATCATAGAAGGCATCAAAGCCCTGGAAAAAAAGGATTTTAACAGTATATCCCTGGCTGACCTGAAAAAAGTCCTGAATTTTCGTGACTGAGCCCATGAAAAAAGCCTGGATAAAATCCAGGCTTGTAATCCCCCAAAATAAGATCACTAACTTAACTATATAATAGCAACAATGATGCCAAGTGAAAAAATATTTTTCTCATTGCAATATAAAGAGTTAGCTAAGTTATCTAAAAGTCTCTCATGTCACTTTTAGAAACAATTGTATATTTTTTACCCATTGAGAGTGTGTAAATATTTCCGGTTGACATTTCAAAGCAAGGCTACTAAAATGATATGAGGAGTGAAAACTTGGTACACCTAAAACCGGAATCAGAGCATAGCCATCTGTATTTAGAGAATAATGATATTATCGACTATGAACATCCTGCTGTCCATGAAAAAGCCCTGCAGCTACAGGGAGAAGACAGCATCTCTACCCTCAAAAATATCTACACCTACATGCGGGACAGTATACGCCACAGCGTAGACATCGCTGAAAAGACTGTCATCAGTATAACAGCCAGCCAGGTCCTGCAAAACGGACACGGACTCTGTATGGCCAAGGCCCACCTTTTTGCCGCTCTGTGCCGGGCCAATGCTATTCCGGCTGGTTTCTGCTATCAGACCCTGATCCAGCCCTCTCTGCGATTTGTGCACGGGCTGAATGCCGTTTATTACGAAGATACGGGGGAATGGTACCGTATCGATATCGTAGGGCACAGGGACCATGCCCCGGTGGAATATCAACCTCACCGTGAGCTCCTGTTCTACACCCCTACCCGCAAACTCAGCATCACAGAACATCCCGGGATCTACGCCCATCCCCATCCCGCTATGCTGCGTTACCTCAGGGCCTACCCCGACCTGGCCACTGCTCTGGAGCATCTGCCCGAGGAGCTATAAGTAAGGGCCGCCCTGTGGCGACCCCTATTATCTAATCAAATTCAGCTAGCCTCTTTTTCAGAGCTCCAATCCGTGGCAAGGTTACCAATACCATAAAACTAAGTCCGTAAGTAACCGAAATTAACATTATTGATAGTGAAGTCCCAATCATACTAAAATTAGGTCCTTCTTTAATACCAAAACCTAATCGTAACATCGAGACCCCCCCAATGAAGAGAGGGAGAAGTGTTGCCAGAAGTATAATTCGCTGATATTGTTCGAAGAAACCTAAGCTGGACTGTAGTTCGGTAAAACTGGTATCCTGAGTTCTTGCATTTTTAAAATGTCTGCCTATCTCTCTAGGTTTAAATGAGGTAAAGATTACAATAACAGGCAATAGCAGTATTAGACTGGCAGAAGCAGCGTCTAAATAAATCGATAAATCCCCACTGGCCAACCATCCTCCACCTGCTATAAGTAACAGAACCAGCATTTCCCATATCCAAAATGTCTTTTTCATACCCGCTCCTTACTTCTTTAAAAGTAGTTTTTTCTTCAGGGCACCGATAAAAGGCTGTGTAAAAATCAGACTGAAAGCAATACTATAAAGTGTAGTCAGAATTGCTACACTAAAACCTATTGCAACCATATCTTTTTCTGTTAGATTTCTCAACATAGCCACAGTACCAATGAATGAGCCTAATATACCCAGACTGATGACTAATCCTTGCAGCATTTTAAAATAACTAATTCCCTGTTTTGCTACCACAGGATCCAGGTCTGAAGTCTCTCTGGACTGTCTTATATAGGCCGCAATCTCCCGGGGACTGCTGGAAGTAAAACTTATCAGGAATGCCATAATCACAGAAATAAATAGGCTGGGAAGATCGCTATAAATACCAATATCACCTGAAGCCAGATAAAAAGCCCCAAAAATCAATCCTAAGGCCAACAGCATCCAAAACCAAAAACCTCGTTTCATAAATTCCTCCTTTTAAACATATAAGGCGCGCTCTTATATAATACATCACTTTCCCGGTCCGGGTCCTGACTCATCTGAACCAATTGGGTAAATTGCTGTCTTAATTTAGTAGGTTGTACCCTTACTATCATAAGAAAGAGCAACAGACTTATGCTCAACACATATACTAAGCCATTAAAGACTGTGCCCTGATTCTTAGGTGTAGCCGGCAGGTGATTGACTATATCTGACCATTTCAACTGCATATCCTGTTCCTTAACCTGCCTGCTAAAGGCTTCATGCAGAAGCCTGTCTGCTTTATTCATATTTGTCCCCCAAATATTTCTTTAGTGCCTTCCGTATAGCATGTACCCGGTACTTCAGTGTCCCTTCGGGAACCCCGGTCAGCTCTGCCATCTCCTGATAGGGCATCTCCTGATAGAAGCGTAAAAAAGCTATCTCCCTGTCTGATAAGGGGAGAGCCTCCAGAAATGACTCAACATCCGCTACCTCCTGCCTGATGATGATCTCCTGCTCGGGGTCACTGCCCCGGCTGAAGTACTCCTCCTGTAGTTCTGACAGGGCTATACTGGATTTTTTAGAGAGGTGATTGAGGCAGTGATTGCGGGTGATGGTATAGATCCAGGTGGAGAGGGCATAGCGGCTGTCATAGTGATCCAGATGTTCGTAAATCTGCAGCATGACTTCCTGCAGGATGTCTTCCGCCTGAGCTCTGTCCCTGATGAATCTGCGGATGTACCAGCTCAGTGCCTGGTGGAATTCATCCCAGATGTGGTGCAGGACCCCGGCCTTAGCTTCGATGCCCAGACTGATCTGTAACTGGATCTTCCACTTTTCCCATACGCTCATGTTTATCCCTTAAATCATTCTGCAGTATTATACAGAATTATTATAAACCGGTTGGGATTATTGTGATTTTTTTTTCATGGAGACATTCTGGATGTAGGATATGGTATAAATCACAAAGGATAATATGATGAGTACAGAGGAGAGCCAGGTACCATAGATAACCACCGCATTGACCACCGGCGTGATCCAGGATGCGGACCGGTCTAAAATAGAGGAACCGTGCAGGGGATAAAAGGCGATCACGATGCCATACACAAAAGTCGATAATTTACCCCATAGTAGAGGCAGGGGTAGCTGATGACTCTTCTGCATGGCCACTATGGAGCCAATCCCTATCAGTACGTCCCGCAGGATGACTATAATGAAAAAGTAGAGAGGAAGCTTACCCAGAGCAAACAGGCTCACCGCCAGGGCTATGGTGATGACCTTGTCACATACAGGGTCTATGATCTTACCGAATCGTGATACCTGCCCCATTTTTCGGGCCAGATAGCCATCCAGGAAGTCAGAAAAGTAGGCTGTCCCGATCAGGAAAAATGCCAGCAGGTCATAAGAGCCTGTATCCCGGGTGAGGGACCATATAATGACGGGTATCATGAGCAAACGTATCATGGAGATCACATTAGGCAGGGTCCAGAACCGGTCTATAATATGCTCATCCTGAATGCTCTCATAATTTTCCATTATTTAACCTTCTGCACTTTATTTTCTGCTATATTGACATTGACAAAGCTTCCGCCCACTACCGGCAGGTCCAATGTGGCATTATAGCTATAGGTCTCCGGGAATTTAAAGTACTTTCCGGTTGCATCCCTGAAATTAAGGAGCCTGATATAAGTCTCAGGAAAATCAGCCAGGTTTTTATCCTGGTACACAATACCTTTGACCGGGACTACAAAAAAGGCGCTCATCTTATAAGGGTCTACCTTTCTCTGGATATCCCCCATCAGGTCCTGCATAGTATTGATCTGAAATACATGGGGATAGGCTTTCCATTCCTGGTAGAAGCGGCTATAGTCATTTCCTACGAATATACGATAGCTTCCTTCGCTGAGTGATTCATCCAGGTGGATCTGAATATTTTGGCTGAAATACTTTCCTTTGTTTTTCTTTAAAAAGACTTTTAGATTCACCGTATCGCCCGGACGGTAGAGCTGTTGATCCGATACAATATTATCTATTAAATAATAGTCCACTCCCTTATCTATCTGCACTTCAAAATCAGCCCTTACTACCCTCACCCTTCCAAAACGGGCATAAGTCATGGTGGCAAACAGATAATCCAGGTCTGCCATAAGAGAGAAGACTTCAAAGAAAGATGGTACCATGGAGTAATAGAACTGATTGGTCACTGAGTATATTTTGCCATCATATTCCAGGTCCATTTTAAACTTCAGGGTAATAGATTTTTCATCGAGGTAGCCGGCCTGCATAGTCATGGATGATAGTAAAGTACTGGCTAAAAGAGAGGAAAAATAATCACTATGACTGGCAATTCGGTAGTTATAGGTCTTTTCACTCTTCCAGGTCTTAATCTTTACTGAAACCGGAGTCATACCTGCGGGACGGCCCAGCTCGCAGTAGACCGCAGTACGGCCGTCATACACCGTAGCGCCCTGGGGCCGGGAAGCGGCACCCATCTTAAAGGACAGGTATGAAGAGGACATGATAGTATAGATATAGGATTTTGATACCGGCAGGGAAAGGTTACCAGTAGTATTCATAGGGTGGCCAAAAATAAACACATCTTTGCCATCCACATGGGTGACTGTACCGATGGCGGACAGGTTCAGGTCTCCATCTACGATATTCAATGACACTGAGTCACCCGGTTTGAGTGCTTCAGGGGAACTGTCCTGATATCCGGAACCTCCACCCTGAGTGAACACATAACCCCGGTTAGACAGGGCCTGTTCCAGGTAGGTCAAGGCCGGGCCGCTGATACCGGATACCATCAGGGGGGTAGAGATAGGTTTGATCTGACTATTCTCGTCAAAATATGTGGGGTCGGCATTGTCTTTTTCTTTTAGCATCATGCCTATAGGGGTGATCCCGGCTACTGGTTCATTGGCATAGGGCCAGGTAAAAGCCAGAGCCCCGATGAGCTTACCATCTATGTATATGGGAGAACCGGACATACCGGATGCCACCCCGCTCTTTTCTATATCTGGGCCGCTGACCCGGGCCAGTATCATATCACCATCGGGAAATACATTCTTCATGACATCTATGATCTCGACTTCAAAACGTTTAGGCTCCCATCCCTTAAATACAGTGAGCCCATATCCCTTCATGCCGGGTTTTATCTGATCAGGGTGCATGAATTCCAAACTATAGCTCAGTGTGTTTATTAACAATAAAAGTGATAAAATTAACCTAAACCGCATCAGATAACTCCTTTATTTACCGTTATATCATAATACAAAAAGTTAAATAAATAAATAAAAACGGCGGTCACAAAAGTGACCGCCGAGGCTTAGAATCCGAATAGATTTAGAAACGGTAGTTCACTTCAACGCTGGCAAATACATTGTCTATAGTATTTGCGGCGGAGGGATTACCTATTACTGTAGCAGGAATCATAAAAGGATTATTAATAGCTGCAAGTAAAGTATTAGCGCCTGCTGCCAGGGTACCATCAATGGTAAAATCACCCAATACCAGTCCAAATCCAGCTGTCAGGGTCTGTGCTGAAGCCGGTTGCTGTAAGACCATGTTTTTAGATACTTCATTATAGGTCTTAACCTGAGTATAACTGTTCTGAATACCGAAACGTGGAGTAAATTTACCCAGGTTGATCTCAATACCGAAGTTCATAGTAGGGGCCAGAGTAGATGTAGTGACAACATTATTTGTAGTCACAGCTCCGCTGCGGGCACCGTCAATGTAAAGTGCATTTTTTCCGGCATTTGCAATACTCTGCCCATAAGTGACATCACCATATATGCTTATCTTCTCACTGGGGGTACAGGAAAAACCAGCAGTAGCAGAATAAACAAAGGTCACTGCATCCCAGACAGCAGTTATAGACTCTATACCAGCGGTATTATCTTCATATTCATTATTAAATGTCTCTGCTGATGCATTAATCCACGCGCCCAGGCTCCAGGTCTCATTGATTTCAGAGTGAGCTCTTACAGTCAGGCCCAGGTTGTTAAGGAAGGGAATGCGCATCTGAATATTATTGGTAGTAGTAGAGTTATCCAGAGTATCAACATACTTTAAACTGTTCAACCTTACAGGGAGGCTGGCATCGATTTTAAGTGCACCCAGATCAACACTCAATCCAGGGCGTATATCCAAAACAGTGTTGTTCACATCCAAAATATTTGTGTTAGCACCATAAAAATTCGCCTTTTCGTTATAGTACTGATAATCTACCAGTATTCCCAGGCTCATCATTCCCAGGCTTAGGGCATAACCAAAATTTAGGGGTGAATGATAGTTTTCCGTATAGCCAAAAGAAGGAGATGCTCCGGAAGCAGTAGTGAATAAATTATTAACCACAGTAACAGGCTGAACAAAATTGTCATGAATCAGGAAGAGATTAAAGAGTTCTGACTTTTTGCAGAATATAGCAACATTGGCAAAGTTACCACCAGCAAAAGTCATCCATAACTGGCTATCTTCCTGAGGCAACAAAGAGGGAAAAAAGTGGAAAGCATAATTATCCGCCAAAATGGTCTGCCCTAATGATAATTCCCTTTGGGGAACTGGTAAAGAGGCGAATCCTGAAACCACTACAGAACTCAACAACACACTCAACAAAAGTACTTTTTTCATACACACGCTCCTAAAAAAATATTTTTAACTAACACTTCTCATTTCAAATTATTTTTTAACTACAACATTAATCCATTTTAGATAAAACCAGTTAAAAAATCAAGTAAAAGTCGTATTTTTACTGGCTGCCATCCCCCGTACCTTTGTGACTTTTTTTTCCCGGGAACAGGTAATTAAGAGATACCTGGAAGATGGGGGTCACAGCCTGGCCTGATACCAGGTAAATAGTCCGGTTAAACAACATGGGATTTATCACAGTATTGATGACCCAGTCCCCCTTGTGCCAGCCTATCCCTATGCTGGGCAGTACAGTGAGTGGCCCATACAGCGTGGAGGTGACTGTACCGTTTCTGATAATATCCGCCTTCATAGATGTCTGCACGGCCATGCGAAACAGCCAGTTTCCCGTGGTGAACTCAATGCCCAGGCGGGTACTGACCGGCAGTATGATGGCACTGCTGTCTGTAGAGGACACTACATTGGTGGTGTTTTGAATATTCTGAAGATCCACCGTGCGGTAGCCCATCAGGACATCAAAAAAGATATCCACAGACGTAAATGCCTGGTACTTGATACCGGCAGCCAGATCAAACTGCCACAGTTTATTGACCTGCTGATTAGTGGATGCATTAGTCGATCCGGCACCCGTGATACTGAGATATCCCTGATTAGTGAGAGCTGCACCCAATCGGACTGCCCCCTGGGTCTTTTTCCCAAAGGGCCTGGTATACTGAGCGTTCAGGGCCAGGGTATGCAGAGGACTGGAAGACAGGACCTGATTAGTATTATTGGGAGTCTGGTCGGTATTTTGCAGGAATTGCAGGGCCAGTATCAGGCTCAGGTCCAGAGTACTTTCTTTGGACAGATCCATTTTCACAGATGGCTGAAGTCTATGGAGCTGATAAGAGGATATCTGTAGATTGGAGAGAACTCCACTCAGATCCAGCTCCCGCTCACTGACGGAGTATAATCCCAGCGTGTAGCCCAGGGCCATATCCATAGTTTTACCGGGCTTAGCTACAATAATACTGATTGGTGCTGAAAAAGGAGCATTCACGAATCCCAGAGCAGGATTGGCCATCATGGCGGGTGTAGTCCCTAAAGATCTTCCATAAAGATAGGAAAAGGCTATTTTTTCCTGAATGAGCTGTATCCCCGGGTGAAAAACCGTATTGTACACAGCAGAGTCCGCATCACCTACTCTCAGAAATACCGCGCTGCGCTGCTCCAGCAGACGAGCCGGAAAATAAAACAGACTGGTACTGTCATCGACCAGATTGACCGCATTTGCCAGGGCATCTCCCCGGGTGGTATCAGAATAGGCATTGACGGTACAAAGTAATACTAGGAGCACAAGGCTCCACACACTCTTTTTCATGTATTGCTCCTGATCACCCCCGTGATTAAGAACCGTTTATAAGAGTATTCTTATGCCCCCATAGACACCTACCCCGCCTCTGGGAACATTGATCTTTTCATAATCTTCCTGATTCAGGATATTATTGACTTTAATATCCAGCAGGATCTCAGGTGAAACGGACTGAGAAAACAGTATATCCCACAGTACTACACTGGGCTTGTAAACTCCCGGTGTGATATACTCGATATCTTTATAGTCCAGCCGCGAAGATATTTCCATACCGATCTCTTTATGCTTAAATTCCAGTAAGACGGATGCGGTATTACGGGCCTTGAATAAGAGATCATCTCTGTCCGGAATCTGGTACTTGTAGATCATGTTAAGAGCCAGCCTCTCACCCAACATAAATTCCAGAATAGTCTCAGATTCCAGTACGTTTACATTGCTGATACTGTTCATCTCATAGAGATCCTGCGTGCTGTTATAGTCCAGTGATAAATAGGAGGAATAGACCTGGTATCCTAAAGATGCCCTGAGGGTAGCAAATTTTACGGGACTAAAATTCAGAGACACCCTGTACTCTATCTTCTCTTCAGGATCAGATTGCTGCAAAGTGATCTGATTGTGATTGAGTATTTCTTCTATATTGAAAGTCTTTTGAAGGCCGCTGACCCCTACCTTCAGATTGAGTATCTTGGAGTATTTATAGATCAGGGCCAGGTCTGGGTAGAAAAAGAGCTGATCGTAACTATAAGCCCTCATGCCGCCGCCTAGTTCCAGGGCAATGGACTTGAGCAGGGTAAACCGGGCGATGAGATTGACACCCCCTTCGTAAGTCTGATTACTGAGAAGGCTGCTGAATCTAAAATCTCCCCAGGCCTTAAAGAAATTATCCTGGCTCCAGTTAGCATCAAATTTTACATTTAAACCACTCTCCCACAGCTCATCCAGTAATTCCAGAGTGGAAGTACGGTGAGTCATAGCCAGGTAATTGAGATAAGTGCCTATTGACAGCTTGTAGTTATTGGCGCCGTGATACAGAAAATCTATCTTGGCCGGGATATTAAGTTTCTTTTCATTTACATTGACCGTACTTTCGTGCAGCCCAATAGACCGCTCATAATATCCAAAAGTCGCGTTGAGGTCACTTTCATCACCAATGCCATAAATGAAGTCCAGATTCAGGTCATCCAGAGCCAGGTCTGTATTAAAGTAATTGGTACCCTGGTAACTGAGACTGGACCGCTTATTACGCAGATAGGTGATGAGGTAATTGAGCCCTCCCAGGCTTTTCCCAAAATTAAAATCCATGATCAGGTTATCAAAACTGCCGTAGTAGAGCTTAAAGGTAGACAGGGAAAATGCTTCTTTTTTACGGTCTTCCAGAAGCTCCAGCTTGATCTTCTCACTGACTTTTGTATTGGCCAGTTCTTCAATATCTATACGTTTTACTTCAGGAGATGTCTCTGACAGGAGGTCTTTTTCATTGGAGAAGAGAGGTATCTCGCTTTCGTCTTCTATAGTGAGTTTGATATCGGGCAGTATAATAGTCGAAGGAGGCTCTTTAGTCTGGAGCTTACCGTCCTGGGCCCAGGTAGCTGAAGTTAGTATGATTATCAGGAAGAATAAGATCGTTCTTTTCATGACAGACTCCTTTACTAATGGTTTATTTTAACACAAGTCTTCGACTTTGCCAAATTCGGTTAGAGTTTTAAAAAAAAAGAGGGATGCCGTCCTGCATCCCTCTTTCATTTCATTTCAATAATCTATTTGATTTTCTTCAGCATATAAGAATTATTCTCATATAATTGAAAATCGACCAGCACACTTTCCGTACTGCTGCCTCCATCCAGGGGCACTGTCTGATTGGCCGTATCCTGTATGATAGACAGGGTACTGGCATGGCTGTTCATCACGTTAAAATAATTCAGATCCGGAGTCCAGATACTGTTGGTCTCATTGCCCTGAATCAGAAACTGAAACTCATAGGATTCGGTGGTCTCAGAGACCTCTATTACCTGCTGCCAGTAGTTGGTCTGGCTCACCACCAGATAATCCACATTGGTAGTATAGCTGACATTGGTAAGAGCTCCATAGGCTCCTATGTTCGTCTTTACCTGAATGTTGGTGAGGGGATCAGTGAGAAAGGTATAGGGGCCCACCGGCTCCAGGTATGTGGTCTTGGTGTAATACCCGGCAATAGACAGGGCCATACGTAATCCAGATTCATTGCTTAATATGCTGTATTTATAGGCATTGGTATAGCGGGATAATACTCCACCCTGGCTGTTGTATACTATCTTGTCTACAAAAAAGTCCGGTTTAAAGAAAAAACTGAAGGCCCCATCGTATCCCCCATTGGTCACTGAATCATAGGTATTGGTCTGCACATAATGTACTGCCACCACATTAGTGCCTCCGATAGTGGCATTGGACTGATCGGTATAGGTCTCCAGGGTGACCAGCCATTCTCCTTTTACCGCATTCATCATGTCTACATCCACTATATGGTCGGGTGTATTGGTAATAAAGAGCTGCACGTAATTGGTAAAGGCTATGCCGGACACTGCATCCGGGTTGGTGGTACAGGACACTGCCGCCAGGCCTGTTATCATCATTATCAGTAATATTATCTTTTTCATTTATTTTTTCCTTATTTTTTTATTTTACAATTGAATACTGCTGCACGTAATCTACACTTGCTCCATTATTCAATATATATATACTGTTAGCATTTAAAACCACTGATACCGGATTATTCAAGCCAGCTCCTCCTGTGAGATAGGTAATAAAATAACCGTTATAGTCGCAAGCCCAGACTTTATTATTAGAACCATTATTCATAACCAGATAATCGTCCCCTGCTTCTATATCATCAACCCAATAGGGGGTTGCCCATGTATCTATATATACCCCATTGGTTGTAAATATATTGATGGCATTTGATACTGATTCATTGGCATATATTAATCCGTTCTTCACTGCAATTCCCCCATAGGGATAACCACCACCAGGTAAATTTAGATTTGTATAAAAATTTAGATTATGGTCAAAAACATCTATCTTTCCATATTGTGAATAGACATAAATTGTCCTTGTTTCACTTGCTTCTATATCAGTTATTGGATCTGATATAGAAGTACTAGCCAGGAAACCACCAGTTGATCCAGATTTCACTACTCTATAATTATAGGTATCTCCAATATAAATAGTATTTGGTACTCCCGAAGCCACACACAATGCCTGTGGCCCCCAACCACTAGCAAAGCCAAACTGTGTCTGCCCATTACCTGCACTTCCCCAGTGTGTCACATAAGTAAAGGAACTGTTAAACTTCACTGCACGGGGAATTTCTTCATCGATAATATAGTATTCTCCAGGTGTAGGATCATATGCTAAAGACCAGGTATCTGTATCCACATAGGAGGTTATTGCTGAATAAGTTCCAATTCCAATAAAGGCTCCATTAAATGTGGAAGTATTAGTTATACCTACTTTATTAAACTTATCTTTGGCATAAACCTGTAAAGTATGGACTCCAAGGGTAATGCTGAATGGTACATTATAGACAAAGTTTCCATTACTACTTACTGAAACAGATGCCCATGATTGTCCGTCGATTTTTATGTATACAGTCTTAGCGGGAATGGTCCCCCCTGTAAATGCTTTACCTTTAACCGTAAGCACATCCATCCCGATCCCATTAGGCCCAGGCTGGGTTACAGTGACCTGAGGTGCATTGGTGCTGGCTGTTTTTACCTGTAAGGCAGGAGATGCACTGCCCCGGCCCAGGTAGTTCACACCCAGTACTTTGTAATAGTAGGTAGTATCCCAGGCTATCCAGGCATCGGTAAAGCGGGTAGCACTGGTAAAGTATTCCTTCAGCCCGGCATTGGTGCCGTCGGTAGTCCTCTGTATGCGGTACTCATAGGCTCCCGGTATAGCTCCCCATTCCAGGGTAACTGATGTGGTAGTCATACCATACAGTATAGGTGCGGCCGGGGTAGCAGGCAGTACCGCTACGCCACTCTTAGCTATGCTATTGGTCCCTTTGCCTATCCAGCTCACTGTCCTTACCCGATAGAAGTTGGTCACCCCTTTTTGCAGTCCCCCATTCTCAAAGGGAGGCTGATTCAGGTAATATACCTTGCTGGATTCATTGGCATTACTGCGTATCACCTCATAGCCTATGGCGCCCGCTACCGTATTCCAGTTCAGGAGCAGGTTTCCATTGGGGATGGCTGTGACGCTGATGCCTGTAGGGGCAGCCGGTAAATGAAAGGTAACACTCTTAGGTGCACTGGCTATACTGCGGTTGGTGCCATTGGCTGCCTTCACAGTGTAGCTATAGTTTATCTCCGGCTTGAGATTTTTCTTATCTTCATAGTATCGGTTTTTGGTATAGAACACTTCTTCGTCTACCCCGTTGGTGGCACGGGTAATGTAGAAGCCTGAGGCCATGTTCACAAAGTCCCAGCTCAGGTCTACCTGTCCGGTAGTAGCAGTAGATAACTGCAGGTTCTGGGGCTGGCTCAGGCTGACCACTTCTTCATCCTCGGTGCTCCAGTCCCAGTGATAGAGATTGACCCTCCAGTCAAACAGGACTCCCAGGTTCCACTGGCGGTATATATCCAGGAACTCTACCCCTAAGGCTACAAAGGCACTCAGCTTTAATCCCGCTGTCACGTCAAAGCTGAAACTCCCCGACAAGCCTGTAGGCATATAGGTAGCAATCCCTGCTACTGCCAGCTCCAGGTAGGGCTTAATGATCAATCCGGTATGCAATACCCAGGCTACCGATAAGGTAGGCGAGATAGAGATATAGGGTGTCACCTTTAAGGAACCATAGATACTGATCTGGGGAGGCAGGAATGTGTATTCAAAGGATTTAAATGGAGTGCGTCTTACATAGGTCTGAGTCCCTACCGATACTTCTGTGCGGCTTCCTGACACAGCCTTAAATCCTAATTCAAACACACCGCTGATACCCGCTTCCAGTTCTAATTCCACACCCATCTTTACGGGTAAAGAGAACGATACCGGTACCGGACCCACCATGAAGTTAAAGGTAGGATTAGCCAGGGTTATCTCATTGGTCCAGGCTCTGTGCAGGGCCGGGCCGCTAAAATACAGTCCGAATGTCCCTTCAGCTACTATCATGGTCTCTACATAACCTGATACCCAGAACCATCCCGTATTGACTCCTGCATCTAAAAACAGGTCCATACTGGCATACAGTCCCAGATCCAGGCTGAATCCGGCATGATTAAAAATATTCCGGCGTTCATTCACATTAAATAGATTTCTGCTGAAGGAATAGCCGGAAGAAGCAAACTGTGCATCCAGTTCGTCCTGGCTCAATCCGCTGTCATAGACTTGTTTAAGGTCTTTATAGTTTCCCTGTACATTAAAATACATTATCTCAAAGGGAGTATAGTCCTGCAGGCTTTTGGCCTGTATCCTTTTCTTATCGCCTGTCTGCTGTACACTCAGTATCTTGTAGGTGGTACCCGTCCTCTGATTCACCATATAGTCGTCTTTTACACATTCAAAGATGTTCACTGATTCTATCTCAAATACTGAGGTCTCCACCACATTGGTAGTCTCACCCGAGATATTGGTCACAAAATTACTCTGTATAGCCTGGCTTCCTATCTGTAATATGGCATCTCCACTATCATTGATAGCAGACAGTCCCAGGGGAAATACCCCGCGAGGGTATTCATGGGCCAGCAGCATATACATAGATTTGATATCCTTGTCCTTGTAGGACAGAAAGTCCAGGTATTGCCCCCCTTTAAACTGGGGGTGCTTAGCCTCTATGTTATGCCCATTATGAAAAGACAGGTCGGCTACATTATCATTATTCAGGCTCACACTCTGGCCTATCATCAGTACCTGATTCTGTTTATTTACAGTCTCTTGGCCGGCCTGGTCTACCAGGATAATATCATATATGAGCTGATTGGAGTGAATAGAATCAATATGCAGTACACCGCGGTCTACATATTTCTTTTTGGCAGGGTCATACTGGTCCACTCTCTCCAGCCGTACCCGTATCATCTGCCCCGCTGTGAGCTGATTGATAATCTGATCCTGTTCATTAAAATACAGGGCTCCCCCTATATAGGCACCCTGGTCCAGCTCCTCTGAGCTATAGGGCAGACTAAAGGTATCGGCTGGCCCGTTCAGCTCCAGGTCCTGCATTCCCAGCTGATCACTACAGCCTGCTATACTTCCCATCACTATCAGCCCTATCAGGGCCACCATAATCCTGTTTTTCACTCTTCACTCCCCTGTCATCGTTTTTGATTGTATCTGTCAATATTACTGAATTTCTCAGATATTATAAATTTAAGTGCAGAATCCGTCAAGATATAAAACATTTAAGGTGCTTTTTAATATGCCGGTTTAACATGGATTCACGTATCTCATTATTATATATAATAAAAAAAAATTAAAGAAGGGAGTAATGATTCTCAGTAGAAAAATATATGATGGTACAACAAGAATTTATACTTTTTAATATACCGCAATGTCCTGTTTTTTCAAGCTTCCAGGAAATTAAATTTAAATCAAGTAACATTTTTGCAGACCGAAGTCCCCAATTCTATCTATAATGAAAGTTACTAACAGACCCGGATCGGATCAGCGGGTTTTTACCGGTACAATGATCAGCTTTATTTTTAGACTGATTTGAGTGGGCCTCTCGCAAAGGCGCTAAGATCGCAAAGAGGGGCAAGGATGAGATATCTATACTAAAGTACATTATTTTATAATAGAAAGATTATTGACTAATCTATGAATGCCATCTTTGAGTAAAGATTCATTGAAGTTTATTAAAAGACCAAGTTTTTTTCCTGTCAGTCTGAGATAGCTCAGTAATTGCTTATGATGTACGTCTTCTACAGTCCGGACCGACTTTAATTCAACTATCACTTTCCTGTTAACCAAAATATCAATTACAAATCTACGTTCTAATTCTTTATTCTTATAGATAATGGGAAAGTACAATTGGTTTTCTACTACCAGACTCAGATTTCTCAATTCATAGCATAGAGCATCTTCATAAACAGACTCCAGTAAACCGGGCCCTAATACCCTATGTACCTCAATGGCAGCACCTATAATCATATGTGATAATCTATTCTCATCCATAGCATCCTCCTTTGCGGACTTTGCGCCTTTGCGAGAGTCCTTTCCTGCCCTAATCGAAATAAATTGTCAAAACTTGTCATGCGCACAAAAAAACGCCCCTCGTAATGAGGAGCGTCTTATTTTCATTAAGGATGCTTACTTGCTGACATCTACCGCTTTGCCAAGGTCGAAGTTCAGGTTGGGATAATCCCGGTTGAGGGCTACGGTATAGGGGAGCTGGTGAGCGGAGGGCCCCCACAGCTGGCGGGGTCCGGGGCTGGCGAAGAGGTCCTTCTTGGCCCACTCTTCCCTGCGGCGGGCAAAGAAGGTAAAGGCGGGGCTGTCCAGCTTGACCAGGGCCTTCTCGATAACCATCTCGTCCTGGCCATGACGGCGCTCGATGTTGATAAGGCCGGTGAGAGGGATAGCCAGGGCCTTGCCGCCCTTGTGCAGGTCAGACATGCCGGCCATGTAACCGGTGTGTCCGTCCAGGACCAGAGATCCGGCTATGATACCCAGATTCAGGGTATAGGCTGCATCAAACAGAGTGGGCGCACCGCATCTGCCTTCGTAGCCGAAGAAATGGTTCAGAGTGGAAAACTTCTGCTTTTTAAAGCTGTCAAACTCAGCCTGGCTGAATTTCAGATGTGCCATTTCTTCCGGGTGTTTCTTCATGAGGGAAAGCTGCTGTTCTACCATACCGATGAGCAGCTCTTCGGTAGGGATCTGTGACACAGGCAGGTTACCGTGGCTGTCTCTTTCCAGGAGGAGCATATTCTCGATCTGGCTGGGCAGGGAGGCCATGAGACGGGCGGACTCAGCTGTCATGTGTTTATAGACAAAGTCTTTCTTTTCGGATACATGCAGCTCATCCAGGTCATCATGATACTTGGCGATGATCTCATTGAGCTCCTCGATCATGATGCGCATCTCAGGGATAAACTCGATCAGCCCTTCGGGGATAAGTACTACCCCGTGATTGATACCGATAGCCTGTCTTTTAGCGACCACGTCAGCGATATTTTTGATAATATCGTCCAGTGACAGTTCCCTCTCCAGGATCTCCTCGGAGATGAGGGCTACAGCGGGCTTGACCTGGAGGGCTATTTCCAGAGCCACGTGGGAGGCAGAGCGTCCCATCACCTTGATAAAGTGCCAGTACTTACGGCTGGAGGGTGTATCCTGGAGGATATTGCCGATCACTTCTGAATAGATCTTGGTGGCAGTGTCATATCCGAATGAAATAGGGAGCATGTCCCCGATCTGCAGGTCGCCGTCGATAGTCTTGGGTACGCCAATAACCTGTACGCCCTCGTCGAACAGAAGTTCACCCAGTACCGCAGCATTGGTGTTGGAGTCGTCTCCTCCGGCTACGATAATGGCGTCCAGCTTGTGGTCTTTTACCACTTTTTTGACCTGGGCAAACTGCTCCTCGGTCTTGATCTTGGTACGGTCGGAGCCTAAAAAGTCAAATCCGCCGGTGTTGATGATATTGTTGACAGCCTTGTCGGTGATCTCAAAGAAATCCCCTTCCAGCAGTCCTTTAGGGCCGGCTTTGGTGCCCAGCAGGGTGTTCTTGGGGCCCAGGGCTTTCTTGATGCCCACTACTACATTGTGGCCGCCTGATGCAGGCCCGCCCGAGAACAGTACAGCCACTCTTTTACCGGTGGCAGTAGGGACTTCGCCCGATGCTTCCATGACTTTATTCTGGGTCCGGGCCACCGTCTTTTTAAATGCGGCGCTTACCTTGTCTACATCTTTGGTACCCAGCACTTTGTCTGTGACCTTAAAGGATGTGGCGCTTATCTTACCGTCTTTGACCAGGGTATTCAGAACGGGTACGGACAGCTTCCGTATCTCTCTTTCAAACAGTGAATTATGTGATTCCATTGAGATGAGTTCACTAGCCAGATCAGCCATGTCTGCCTCCTTATTGGCTTAAATAATTGAAAATATTATAGCCTGTTTTGGGCTTTCCGTCAAAATCAGGGCTGATTCATGCAGAATGGCCCGGGTATTCAGGATAAATCTAAGGCTAAATTAACGGTGCACAGAAGGCGATTACAATTAAGAATGGGGCATTGTGATAGCCTATTTTCTGCGGGCTATGGTGGTACCCATCCCGCATATTTTACTATAGGATCATAGCCACTGAGCCCTGACCCCGGTACTCTGCTTCCGGCCACAGAGAGAAATCACTTTGACCTAGGGGTAAGATCTAAGCATATATATCTTTTCTCACAGCTGGTATAGACTGTCCCTGTCAATACCTACGGTATTTTACAGAGATATACCCTGCTTTCTCAGGACAGAATATTTTTTCATGCAATCTAACTTATTTCCTGAGACATACTCATATACTATAACACTCTTCCCTCCCTCCAAAATTGAACAGCTTGTCAGCCCTCCCTCACCCCGGGAGGGCTTGCTTTTTTAGAGAGCCAGATTACAGAAAAAAAATATTTTTCTAACTCGGGAAGTATTTTTGACTCTGATACTATAAACACACTCCTCTACCTCCCAAATATTTGAACCCTGCCGGCCCCCTCCCTTACCCAGGAGGGGGTTAGGCATATATAGTCGATAGTGAAGGATCGTATGTGCTGAACATGAAGTTTAGTCCCCATTACAGTATATTTAAAAATAAAATCTGTGATTACTAATGAATAGCTGTCCAGGAAGGGAGTAGTATGAGCCTCTATGAGGGGCTAAGTCAACCTCATCGTGCATGGGACAGACATTAAGGAGGCCACGGGGCGTAATATGACAAAGGTATGACTAAAGAAGAAACATACCATGAGTGGAAACCATTAGTAGTTGACTATTGACTGAAGACTATCGACTTTCGATTAACTCCACCTCACCCAGCTTTCTGAAACGTTCGTAGCGTTTCTGGAGGAGCTTAGGGATGGGGATCTTGATGAGTTCATTGAGGTGCTTCAGGATGGCTGCGGAGACATTTTCCATAGTCTTCTTTATGTCCCGGTGCGCTCCGCCCTGAGGCTCGGCAATGATCTCTTCAATAACGCCGAACTTCTTGAGCTCGGGAGCGACGTACTTAAGGGCAGTAGCAGCCTGCTCTGCCTTGGAGGCATCGTTCCACAGGATGGAGGCACAGGATTCGGGGGATATCACGGAGTAGTATGCATTAGCCAGCATAAGGATACGGTCGGACACGGCTATACCCAGCGCGCCGCCGGAGCCGCCCTCGCCTATCACTACCGACACGATGGGGGTCTTGAGGCCGGACATCTCAAACAGGTTGCGGGCGATGGCTTCACCCTGGCCTCTTTCTTCTCCCTCCATTCCGGGGAAGGCGCCGGCTGTATCGATGAACGTCAATATCGGACGTTTAAACTTTTCAGCCATCCTCATGACCCGCAGGGCCTTGCGGTAACCTTCGGGTTGAGGCATACCGAAGTTTCTATAGATCTTTTCTTTGGTGTCTTTTCCCTTGTCCTGGCCTATGATGACTACCTTCTGGCCCTGGAAGGTGGCCAGTCCGCATACTATGGAGGGGTCGTCTCTGAACTGACGGTCACCATGGATCTCGATATAGTCGCTGAACAGGTGCTGACGGTAGTCGCCGAACAGGGGGCGCTCCGGGTGCCGGGCGATCTGAGTGATCTGCCAGGGGGTCAGGTTCTTGTAGATGGTATCGATGACGTAGGTACGTTTCTTTTCCAGTTCGGATATCTCGATAGAGAAATCGATACTGGCATCCTTTTTAGAGCTTTTGGTCAGTTCTTCAATATTCTTTTCTATCTCTTCAATCGGCTTTTCAAATTCCAGATAAAACTGGGGCATAACACACCTCACTACCCTTTTTGGCTATTGGACTATAATGATATAATCAAATTTGTCCAGGGTCAATATTTTAAGGGGGTTTACTGGAAAAATCAAGACCTTTGATATTTTTAGGAGTAGTGCGTATAATGTGTGAAACGAATTGCATGAAATTAATATCCATAATAAAAAATAAAATCCGTGAGATACCTGGGTTGTAAAATTTATTTTGATTACAGTATTCTCATCCTCCCATTCCGCACAAATGACTTA
>CAZIAD010000031.1:0-39843 GCA_964537555.1 uncultured Brevinematales bacterium | reverse complement strand
TATAATTTACCACGCTTTGGGATTTTTGTCCAGAATGCTCGTCAGGAACTGTCCCGTCAGGAACTACTCAATAATTTAGTGATTAAAGTATAATTTAATGCTATCATTATATAAACAATGAAACCGGGAGGAAAGAGATGCCTTTTGAACTCAGCCCTGAGGAAAAAGCGGCGACTATGGACAGTATAAACAGCTTTAAAAAACAGGACCCCGATCTGGAAAATCTATATGAGGTAGAATTCTACATCAGTGGCGCCGGTAAAAAAGATGCATCCCGGCTGGAAGGCTACCTGGTAGAAAACGAGGTCATTTTCGATGACATAGACCTGGAAGATGATGAGATACTCCTTTCTATTGATATGCAGCTGGATTATAACATCATCATCCGCCTGGAGATACTGCTGGGGGGATTTTGCGCGGAACATGGATTACAGTACGAAGGCTGGGGTGCTTATGAATAGGGCCGGTCGTATATTAGTACAGGACTGATTTGCCTCCAGTTAAGGGTGAGATATATCCCTATCATCGATGAATAAAAAAAGAGAGCCCAGAAACTTAGCCGAGCTCTCTTTTTCTTTTAATAGGGAAAGTCAGTATTTACCTGTCAGATCTGGTAGTCATTTCCGAAGTTGTTGTCCCAGGTAGTAATCCCGTTTACGGTATAGGAAATGGCATACTTGATCTGGTCACCGTCATTATAGGGCAGGTCAGCCAGGAAATAGTCCTGAGTCCCGTCCGGAGAAGAACCATTGTATACCGCAGTCAGGTAAGAGGAAGTAGACCAGTTATCTTTAGTATAAAGGACCTGGACAGTCTTATTGTATCCCAGATTGGCTACCGCAATCTGTACCTTGTCATAATACTGCCTGCCATTGATCGGGGTTACATAAGCTTCCTGTGCAACCAGGCTCCGGCCCAGGGCAACCAGGCTATATTGAGGGTTTATCCCCCTGGAACTGATCTTATAGTTTTGGCCATTGTTATTATCCCAATAGGTCTGGCCGTTCACTTTGTATTCCACAGCAAATTCCACATTGGCAGCAGCCCATGGTTCTGAGACCTGACCGGTCCAGGCTGATGTATAATTTACATGAGGCAGGTCGATATTAAACCACCACACCTCTTTTCCCGGTTCCGGTGCTGCCTGCAGGTAACCAAATCTGCCGTAAGACTTTTGCTGCCAGGCACCGCCATTGATGGAATAATGGACTACCATCTCTTTTGTGTAGGCAATATTCTTCAGGCAAACCCGTCCTGAGATCCAGCGTTCTACGATCGCACTGCCTATCACGATATAACCTGTATTAGCGTAATAGAGTTTGACAGCCGCATTATCATACACAGAACTGGTCGAGCCGGATATTCCGGAGATTGGTTCAGTAGAAAGCTCAGTAGAGAGAGAACAACCCATAATTGTTATAAGCACTGCCAGTAATAATAGTGATTTTTTCATTTTTTACCCCTTATCCCTATATATCTCGGAAGGATAGTTATTTGTGAGAATTATACCACGAGACTATGAAATAGTCAAAATATGTAAGTTCAGTGTAAGCCCTTTTATAGAGAATTCTGGTCAAAAATTTCTAAGATGATATATCAATATGGTTTTATAATCAGATGCGGGAAGGTATCATTCTTCCCTAAAAGGATCGACAAAGTACAATCCCTCTGGACGGGGTATGAGATGGTTTCTAAAATCCTTAAGCAGATTGTTTTCGGGATAGGTATCCTCAAACATCCGGTACAAAGGCTCGTACACCATGATATAGGAGGGGCTTAAGGTGATAGCTTCAGGTAATGATTGTTTCCGGGCCAGGGCATGAAATGCGGTCCCACGCAGGCCATATACCACCCTGTAATAACGCTCTGCATGGCTGTTGGGCAGAAATGAATTGACCTTAAATCCCGTCTCATACCAGATATAATCATTCAGTCCCTCATGGGCCAGAAGGGCATGGCCCGGAGGTAGTACCTGTTTAATAGTCTCTATGGTCTCCTGATAGGCCGGGTAATCGGGCTGCCGCCGGGGCAGATAATAAAGTGAGCTCAGCAGGCCGCTTAGTATCAGGACTATCAGGATAACCTGGGAAGCCCGCCCGGTCAGCATATTCTGCAGGAGCATAGCCACCAGGGGGAGGCTTATCAGGAGAAAACGAAACGGCAAAGACCCAAAATCGAAATACAGGAATGGAAGATTAAACAGGATCAGGGCCAGCCAGCTGCTATGCAGAAAAGCATCCTGAGGCCACCATTTTTTACAAAAGATCTTATGCATAAAAGGAAACAGAAAGGGGAAAATACTGAGTAGTATAAACCAGGCTTTTTCTATATATGAGATCCCGGCATGCAGTACAAAGCCATATCTCTGCCAGGGCCAGGCCCACCTGAGCTCAGAGAGGATCCTGTGCAGGTCCGCCCCTTTGAGGGTACCGGCTGTGATACCCAGGCCCATAATCAGTATCAGGCCCACTATGACCCACGCCCTGCCCTGTTTGGGGACTGTGTGATATATTCCGCGCAGTACCAAAATCCCGCTTAATGCGCCCAGATAGACTGCTACCCCTTTATGTATAAAAAAGACCAGCAGGATTAGGGGAATAGCCATCATTTTTTTATTCAGAGATTCCTGATCCATGAAATACAGAGCGGCTATAAAGAACGCCATAGCCAGGAAGTTCTTCTGAAATTCCATTCCAAAATAGAGCCACAAGGGAGACAGTCCTACCACAGCGGCTAAGAGAAAAGACTCAAAGCGGGACTGAGACCTTTTTTCAAAATAGAAATACAGAAATAATACACAAATGAGCTGACTAAAAAGGGAGAGGATCTTCACAGTGACAACAGCATTCTTTAAAAACAGGTTGAAAAAACGGGCTAAAGGAAAATAGAGGGAAGGGTCAGGCAGTATATTATCCCTGATCTGTAAGGCATAGTAATAGCCATCCACTCCCGGTGCAAAGGGCGTACTGAACAGAAGCAGGATGGCACTAAACAGGACCAGCCCTCCCAGAAATAAAATCCAGAGACTGTTATTCTGAGATCGTGTCATAGACCAGGTGCAGGCTCACTCCGGAATTTTTTTCCTGGTCAGTCTCCGGGACCTTAAAGTAGGCAAAAAAGTCTTTGTCCTGGGATACAAAATAGACTACTTTGTCCAGGATATGATAAGTACCTTTTAACTCTTTTTCAGTTTCACGATAATACATACCTGCCCTGTAATACCAGTTAAGCCCCAGGAGAGATTCTCCCCGGACATTGGCATAGGCCTTGCTGTTTTTAAAACTGATGGTTCCCACATTAAACAACACTCCGGCATCATCAGTCTGTCCTTTCAGGTAATATTCCCAATTCTGTATCAGGGCTGCATTGGCTTTTTCCGTATCACTGAGCTCATCCATTCTGAAGGTAGGGTCTGCCTTATACCATTTCTGTTTGCTAAAATATTCTCTATACTTTTCTGTCTTAAACTGATAGCCATGGATAGCAAAGATCTCATTCCTGAGAAATCCGAGCTGCTCAATATCAAAATCAGCTATATCAAATAAAGAAATGGCCCCTTTATTTCTGAAAAAGCCGTCGTATAATTCCCGGGTCTGTACCTCACGCTTTGCCGGGGCACCATAAGCCGAAGAATGGGTGTTTAATTGGTCCTTACATGAAATCATCATAAAACTAAATACTAACATAAAAATAAAGACAACAGGTTTCATAGGGAACCTCCTTTATAATGTATTATACTAACACGAAAGCAGCTCCAAAGCAAAAATTTTTGCTATTTCTTATACTTAAAATCATTTTTTTTAAACAGGACCCGGGCTTCGGTACTTCCGGGGGAGAGGTCTGGTGGTTTACCCTTAAGAGAGTAATAGAGGGTAGCCCCTATCAGCCTCAGATTATACTTCAGGCTGCGTCGCCGCACATAGTGATTATCCAGGCGTACCTGCATGGGCTTACTTAAGAGGCCGGTCTTTAAGAGCCATATCTGGGCAGGGCCGGTCCAGCCCGGGGGCACGGTCTGCCTGACCCTGGTGTCCATGATCTCCAGAACGGGCAGCAGCAGAGGACGGGGGCCTACAAAGCTCATCTTGCCGCTCAGGATATGAAACAGCTCGGGGAGTTCATCCAGATGGGTCCGTCTTAGCATTCGCCCTAATCCGTTAAGGCGGTGTTGCTCATAGAATATCCTGCCCACTTCTGTGCCGGGGAGCATGGACCTGATCTTGATATGCCGAAACACCCTGCCCTCTATCCTCCTGCGCAGGGAAATGTATATGGGGGGAAAGCCAATAAACAGTGCAGACAGAATCAGGGAAAGTATTAAGAGAGGGCTGGTCAGAAGGATCAGAAAAAGCGATAAGACAATATCAAATATTCTGATAGAGATATTGACAGTTGAGGGAGGGGAAGGCATTATGGGCCTTCTTCTATATTATTCAGTTCTCTATCCAGCACCTGAACCGGGCCCGGGTCTATCCCGAAAGCCAGTATCGAAGCCTTTCTCATGGCATCAGGATTACCACTGGTCATAAAGAGATCTGCACCTTCCCGGGATTGCAGCATCAGCTTATCCTGTAAGAAATCAAGCGTGCAGCGGGCAGTATCGACTATCTCAGCACCTGGAAATCTTTTGGAAAAAAGCGGACTGACAGCCGTATAATGGGTACAAGCCAGCACTACTGCCTGGGGATCCTGTACCGCTCCGGTTATTCTGTTAAATTCTTTTTCAAAGTCGGCACCAGCCTGTTCCCCTCTCTCAATGAGGAGTGACAGCGGTTGGGCACTTCTCTGTTGCAGCTCTTTGCCGGCCTGTAGCAGGGGCCTGGAATACACCCCTGACTGCACCGTGCGGTCTCCCCCAAACAGGGCCAGTCTGTGCAGGTCCGGCCTTTCCATCAGATAACTGAGAGTACTGTCTATCACACCCCATAGTGGGAAATCCGGGTAGGAAGAGAGGAATGGTTCATCCAGAATAGTGCTCATAGCATTACAGGCCACTACCAGGCTGTGCAGGCCCTGCCCCATAAGAAATGCTATAATAGCCCTGAGCCTGTCCTCTAATTCCTGCCCGCTAAGCGTCCCATAGGGAATATAGCCTGAGTCAGAAAAATAAAGTACCGAAACATGAGGGTAGGCCTCTTTAAACATGCGGTAAAAGCTCATCCCTCCTATGCCAAAATCCATTATGGCCAGCTCTGGCCGGGATATTTCTGAACTCAATGCTGTTCCCCCTCCTGCCCGGCCGGGCCCGAATCAAAAGCTATAATGCGTGACTTTAGTCCGATATTTATACTGCGCATCCGTCCCCGGGGAAAGCGGCTGAACAGGTAGGAGCGGTATTCACGGTAGGAGCGGATGGGATGCTGGCGCAACATCTTCTTCCAGTCGGGATGACTGACCAGCTCCTGCAGAGCCCGGCTATAGCGGGGATTTTGCCATTTTTGAATACGGCTCCGGATACTGTCCAGGATCATACGGGGCCACTCCCAGGGAGCAGGCTGATGCGATACCATATCCAGTATGAGGACCCGGCCATCAGGTTTTAGCACTCTTTTTATTTCCTCTATCATAGGGTCCCAGTCCAGGTATCTGAATGACAACACAGACAAGACCCGGTCAAAACTCTTCTCCGGAAAGGGGAGGAGGGCCCCGGTGAGCTGATGAAACTTCAGATGGCTGGTATTTTTTTGGCGTTTAGTAGCTATATCTAAGAGCGGGCCTGAAATATCCACTCCTACCCCCTCTGATATAGTAGAAGCCAGCTCCGATAATACCGCACCGTTTCCGCAGCCGATATCCAGGACTGACAGTGAGCGGTCCTGCCTAAAACAGGAACGTATCCATGCCCATTCATCCCGGCGTACCTTAAAGTCTTCAAATACCCTTCCATAGAGTTCTGCTATGGCATCATAATCGGCACTTTCTCCAAAGACCTGTGGACTGATGACCTGAGTCACTTTACAGCCCCAGTCCTGTACCTGCACCGGGACATGATAATGGGCGGCCCACCAGGGGGCGAACCAGAGTGCTGCTTTTTCCTGATAGCACCAGACCTGTGCATCATTTTCAAACGTGATCTTTGCCTCAGACCACTCCAGGGCTGATATCGGCTCTGGATAATCCGGACTGCCCATGACAGGGCCGTACACATCAAAATCGAATAAAAAATGTAAGCCGGACACAGGTCCTGCGTGCAGAAAACTCAGCAATTCCTGTTTATGCCGGATAGCCTGAATGACGATCTCTTCACCGGGATATTCCTGCTCCAGTCTGGCCCTAAGTAGTGTACCTCGTTCCTGCCAGGGATACCGGGGATCAAAAATAACAGCTATCATCTAAGATACCCCTTTTAGTTTTTTACTGGCACTATTCCTGCTGAAATAATGTATGGTCTCAGGAAATCGATCCATCATCCTGTCTGCAAAGTGTAAATAGGTATTGCTCTGTTTAAAGGCATGCAGGAAATCCAGAGTAAGCCGGTAAGTCTCTTCCGGCTCTATCTTTCCGGGAAACTGTAAAGTCTGATACCTGTAATTCTGCCTGTTATAATACCACTCCTCCTGGCCGCTGTGGTCCGGATCATAGATCAGATACTTCCGGTTTTTGATAAAATAGGGGGTAGAACGTAATGCCATAGCCAGACGCACATCGACTTCTGCTACAGGGTATTCAGATAATATCTCCAGCTGGTCATGATACTGATCCGGAGTCAGATCAGGATCTCCCACAAAGGTAGCCAGGACAATAATCCCGGCCTCTTCACAGACTTTCAGACACTGTCTTATATCATCATAGGAAAAAGATTTGTTATAGATATCTCTTTGCGAATCCCCCGGGATATCCAGGCCTATGGATAAAAATCTCATCCCCTGTGCTGCCAGGCCGGACAAAATCCCTTTCTGGTGAGCCTGCAGGACATCTGACACCCTGATAAATCCGGCATAGGACAGCTTATTGATACCCCTCTGATCCAGTACTTTATACATGGCCGCCGCATTGAATAGATTCATATTGGCTTCCAGAGAAAAAAACTGGAGGGATGCCTCTTTTCCCAGCATCAGCTCTACAGAGTGTGCCAGATCCCCGGGAGGGCTTAAATATACCTTATGACTGTCAGCCCCGTATTCCCGGGGGGACTGGCAGAAAGAACAGGAATAAGCACAGCCTATCCCTGCCGGAAGTGTGGCTGTGGGAACAGGATCCGGACTGAGGCTGGGGAAATTCTGTAATGAATGCACATATTCGGCAAAACTGTGATTATGTACCGGGATAGAACTAAGCTCAGAGAGTCCCCTGTTGTCCAGGCTGTGTCTCGGGGCATAGGTGAGGGGTTCACGAACCATCCCAGAGTCGTCAACATGCACATAGCCTTCAATATCTCCTAATGCCATTTCAGCCTGAAGAGCAACTACCGCCCGGGGGATAGCTGTACACCCGTCTCCTCTGAAAGCATGATCTATGCCCCTGAAGGGGAAACGGTCACCCGGACTTAACAGAGAGGTCTGTTTACCACCGGCAATAGTCACGATACCGGAATGGTATTTCTTTATATGGCTGGCCATCCGGGTCACTGCTGTAACCAGAATATCGATCTCACTGAACACTACTATATGTACTTCTCTATCCCGGAGGGCAGAATAAAAATCAGCTTCATCCTTCGGTGAAGTGAGATGCCATATTTCAATGTCAGGATCCAGATCCTGAACTCTGTGCAGAGCCAGCGCTATCAGTTTTAAAGCCATGGGCTCCCAATGATATCGGCCGCTGTCCGGTATAGGTGTATCTCCCTGAAGTATGTCCACAGGTGGATGAGGCCGCACCAAAAAGATCCGGGTATATTTCATAATGTCAATATCCTCTTTAATGTGATTTATTATAGCACGGGGGCATGATGCTGGCAATTATCATAAATCCCCCTATAATATACCCCTAAAAAAAAGTGATTGACACATGTAAATATCTTTATTTAATGTTGCCAAAACCACAGAAATCTTCTACAATCGGGTATTGTCTGTCTGAATTGACCCCTGGGAGGATTAAAATGAAGACTTCATTTATATTATTTACCAGTCTGTTCGTGTTCTGCCTCATTAATTCCGGATTTTCTTATAAAAAGATCAGTACTGATGAGGCTGGACTGCTTCTGGAGCAGAAACATGCCCGATTTCTTTTCATCGGGACTGAGACTGAGAGTAAAAAAATCAGTGTCCCGGGAGCCATCCCCTTGACGATAGAAGATGTAAAATACCGGCAATATAATTACCTGAAAGGCAGGGATTATGTGGTAGTCATTTCAGCCCCTACACTTTCAGAAGCAGAAGAAGCCGGCGCCATCCTGGAGCGAAAAAATTTTAAGAAAGTGTATATACTGCCTGCTTCACAGGAAAAGAGTGAATCAGACAAGAATATCGACATACCTACTAATGATAGCAAGTCTGATTCCACAGATAAAAAAATCATTAAGCCTTCTTCTTTAAAAAATATTCCTCCCTTAAACCTCTATACCTTTAGCCCTGAAACATCCACTATTATCAAAGGGCTGGAGGTAGAAAAACGCTCCAGTGATGCTTTCAGGGAGGATGAGACTATAGGAGACCTGGGCCTGGCTGCTCTGTTCTACCAGAACGGCTGTTATACCAGCGGCACTTATAATCATAATGATTTTAAAGTAGAAAAAGGCTTTATCAAAGATAATGAAAACAGGAAGTTCGATGCCTACCGTATTTATCCTCCTGATCATAAAGCCACTAAATTTCTGGCATCCCGTCATGGGGTATATTTCCGATTCAGTGAGCGCACAGATTACACTATTTATGAACTGGATGGTACAAAAGTAGAAAAGAAATACACTATCCCCTCTCAGGATATCATCCCGGGAAAATTTATTCAGATAAAAGATATGGAAGTAAGTACACTAACCAGTCCCCGGACTTATTTCGCTGTACCGGCTCAGACCCGGATCAGTTCTTTTAGTGAGCTCTCCCCCCACACTGAGGGCGCACAGATACAAACATTCGCGAGCGGCCGTCTCCTTAAATTCAAATATCCGGTTAACGCCCGTCTCAGCAGTATTACACAAAGCCCTCACATCAGGAATTATTTTCCAGTCAGTCTGACGGGCAGCAGTCCGGCTATGATCTATCAGGATACAGTCAATAAAAGATCTTATATCACTACCATGAAAACAGACCTGTCCTTCAACAATACTATCGCTCTACCCTATATACCGCAAAGCACACTGGTAGCAGCCACCGGGGATGACAAAGGTAATATCTACCTGGCATATGTAAAAAAAGTAAGCGGCTATCAGGAAGACAAACTGGTCATCCTTAAATCTGACAGCCAGGGCAAAGAACTCCGCAGAAATAATCCTGACACTTCCCAATCAGCCCTGAATATCTGGGATCCGGGTGATTATCCGGCCAGCCTGCGCTACAGTAACGGCAAGCTGGCCCTGCTCATTGCCCGTCGCATGTTTAGAGGGGGCGATGGCCTGAACCACCAGGGAGGTATCGCAGTGGTCTTTGATGCGGAGACACTCAAGGTAGTCATCAATACCGGGCAGACCTCAGGGCACTCCTTCGATAACTATCTCACAGTAGACTCAAAGGGAGACTTTATCGCTATAGACCTGGGGGATAATTATCCCCGGGGGATCAATCTGCATCGTTTCTTCGACCAGAGGAGGACTTCAAAAGTAGTCTATACATTCAAGACTCTGCATGGCACCACACCTAAAAGCCCTGCGGGAAAGACCTACCCCGCTTATCCGGAAATCAGTACTGCCACTAAACAGTTTTACAAATGGTCCAATGATAACGGTACCTACACCGAATTAGGAGCCGTATTAGAGACGGATGATGCTTATATCGTGATCTTCGCAGGTGAACCCAGCCCGGATGGACGATCTATAGATAACAGCAGGACCGGGGGTGAGTTCAAAGATCCCCGCAATCTGGGATACGTTATAGTCAGAAAGGATTTTGAGAATGCGTCCGGAAAAGCCAACATCATATCTGATGATCTGGTATTATCCAAAGGAAAGGAAGAGAAAGGTGGATTTTATTCTTTTGGAGGAGGCTGGTCAGAGCAGCGTAATAAAGGAGTAAACTGGCTGACCCAATATAGCTCCCTTCAGAAAGGAAGTGTAAAACGGGTAAAAGCCGCAATATTAGACAATAAAGATATCTGTATCTTCTATGAATTATATTCAGATAAAAACAATGCTGTGGATTATGAAAACACCTATATGTTGATCATTGATCAAAAAGGCAAGATTAAAAGCGGCCCCACCGCCCTGAGCTCCCATGTCCGTCTCAGTCCCCGGGATGACCTCCTGGTATCAGGAAATAGGGTCTTCATTCCCTCGGCAGATCCTATAGAACAGAAGATAGAGTGGATAGTATGGGAGGCCAAATAAAGTATCAATGAGTCAATGTAACGGGACTTAGGACAGTTTTTTCTGATAGACCCGGCGCCGCTTGTGCTGGCGGTGCTTAAATTCCTTCCAGAAGGACAGGACCCGGTCATTGGTCTCCAGATTGGCGCTGGTCTCCACCCATTTGACCCCGTTTTTATAGAGAGACTTCATAAATGATACTATGATAAGAGCGATCAGGCCGGAATTATCATAATCCGGGTGGGTAGCAGCCAGGTAGACGTCTACCTCTTCGGTCTTTTTCATATCTTTTAGCACTCTTAAAAAGCCGAATGGAAAAAGATGTCCCCGTATCTTTTGAAAGGCTTTGGTGAGAGTGGGCATAGCCACTATGAGGCCGATCACCTGGTTATCCGGACTGAGGGCCAGCTTGGTAAAATCAGGATGTAAAAAAGAAAAATACTGCTCAGCATAAAAATGGGCCTGCTCCGGGGTGAATTCCATGGTTCCAAACAGATGCTTGTAGGTCTCATTAAGCAGCTCAAATACCCCGGGTATATAGGGTTTAAAATCTTCTCTTTTTTTAGCTTCCAGAATGGTGACTTCGGGCAATAGATCCCGGGCCCACTCAGCCGCGCTGAGGATCTTTTTGGGGATCTGTGTGGGTAATTCAATGCGATGTTCCAGCCAGTCTATCTCTTTACTATATCCTAAGGCTTCTATATGAGTCTTATACCAGGAATGAGTGTAGATCATAGGCAGGGTACCGGGCTCGTCAAAACCCTCTACCAGCAGGCCCTCTTCATCTATATCGGTAAAGCCCATAGGCCCTATCACTCCGTCACAGCCCTTTTCTTTGAGCCAGGATTCTGCTGTATTGAATAGGGCGGTGCTTACTTCCTGGTCATCAGTAAAATTCACATAGCTAAAGCGGCCCAGTTTATTGTTCCACTTCTTCTGAGCAGCATGATTGACTATGGCTGCTATACGTCCCACATTTTTGCGGCCATCCCGGGCCAGCCAGAATGCTGCTTCAGAATCTTTATAGGAAGGATTTTTGGAAGGGTGAAAATTAGCCATCTCATCTGCTTTTATAGGGGGTACCCAGTTGCTGTCTTTAGGGTATAAAGAAAAAGGGACATCGATAAATTGGCGGTATTCTGACTTTGTGTTTACTTTATGGATAGTGATCATGATTCTTACTCCCTGCAGTACTATCCAAAGATTTGTACTGCTAAATAATTAGGAAAATCATATATCCTATCTATACGATCTCATACAGAATGAATCGCCAACAGATGTAATACTTCACTGAAAATTTCAAAATTATCTTTCAGTATAACATTTTCCTATGGAATTATCAACCACTAGAAGATATTTTCTACTGATGAATTTCAGATTAATGAAAATGATGCTTTTATTCAAGAAAAGACCTTATTTTTGTTATCGTCATTTTATTTCTTGCTTTATTTCTTTGTCTATATATATCTTTTATATCATCACAATATATATGATTTTCTTCCAGGCTATAGATGTGATTCTGAATAAAGAATTGAAATAATGCAGATCGTGATTGATGTGTATCCAGTCCACAGAACTGAAGCAGATCTTCCCAACTCAGATTAAATAAGTGGGGACCTCCTGCTTCAGCATCGATTCTATCTCTCAGTAAATGAATATACAAAGCATCATAAATCCTTGTTAAAGGATCACTTATCAATACAGTTGAAATATGCTGATGCACAAACCATATCCGGTCTGATAATAATTCAATAATGCGCGATGCTATTTCGGGATATTTTTTTACCATGTCCTCAAAATTCGAGCTATTTACTTCCAATAATGTAGTGGGGCCGTTAGTAAAAGCATTGGCATTTCTGGGTTTGTGTTCCAATATAGCCATCTCTCCAAAAATATCCCCCTGCTTCAGGATATTCAGGAGCACTTCCTTATCCTTATATATCCTGGTTATTCTCACTTCACCCTTTTGGATAATATAAAGAGAATGCCCCGCTTCATTTTCCAAAAAAACTATACAATTATCATCATAAAGAGTATAAATGTCTTCAGAGATCTTTTTATGTTCATCTGTGTAGTGCTTTTTTATCAACTCTAATCTGGAACGAGCCAATCCAGCATTTTTATGATGAGGGTTGTATTCCAGAAATCGCATATATGCGTAAGCTGCATGATGCCCGATTTTTCTCTGTCCTAAAAAGTATTCACCTAAATTAAAAAGTTGAGCAGTATTATGAGTCTGATTCATCTGGAAAGACAACATGGCAAATATATTATCACAAAATCGTAGCTTCTTGCTAAAATGTCGGATGATTTTTAAGGCTATCGGTGTATTTTGTACTATCAGATTCTTAAATTCCTCACGTCTGACTACAATAAATTGGCTATCTTCCAATACATGAATGCTGTGCAGGTGAGGGCGGCGTGCCATACAGGAAATTACTCCAAAAAAATCTCCTGCTTCCAGGACTTCTTCCAAGCTATAATTAACAGGTAGATTATTGGTGCTGCGTAATACCCGGCCTTTTTTGATGATATAAAATTCATCGGGGACATTTATGCCTTCAATAGCAGGGTAACTGTTCTCCTTGAAATTCACAAGGTGAAATTTGAAACCGCTCATTAGTTACTTCCTTAAGAAATTAATACAATAACTCCTTAATAAGTATACTAAATAAGACAAGGAAGGGTTACACATTCAATGAAAAAAAAATTCATTATGCAGAAAATTCAGGAGGGTATAGGACCTGACCCTGGATATTTTGCAGAGCACCGGGGACCAGCTCCAGTACCTGGAATGCATCCTTCCAGGATTCTTCCGGAGGGTAAATGCCTTTTTCGACCGCAGGCACAAAACCAAAACGGCTGTAATACTGTGGATCCCCCAATACCAGTATAAGAGAGTATCCCAGGCGCGTAGCTTCAGACACTGCCATTTTTACCAGCCTGCTGCCATAGCCCTGCCTTTGAAACAGGGGGAGTACAGCCAGGGGAGCCAGAGCCAGAGCTGAAAAGACCCCCTCACCATCCTGAATAGACAATCTGGTCAGCATATTATGGCCCACGATCTGATGGTCCATACGGGCCACCAGAGAAAGCTCAGGCACAAAAGCCTCACTGAGGCGCAGTTTATTGACCAGAATAGCTTCTTCACTGGTGGGAAAAGCCTGCCGGAGAAGATTTTCCACATCTTTAAAGTCCTGCCAGTCCTCTTTCTTCACTATGACCATTATAGCTCTTTCCCTTCTTCAGAATGTAACCACTCAATAGTCTTTTTAAAACCCTCTTTCAGGGAGACAGGTTTATACCCCAGTTCCTGGGCAGCCTTGTCACTGCTGAGAGCCCAGTTAAGCATAAAGCGCCGCACCCATCGGGGTACGATCAGAGGGGCTATACCAAATACTTTAGCCATTAATAACTGAATGCGTCCTACCATTAGCATCAGCCATAAGGGCACTTTGATGAGCCAGTGTTTTTTTCCAGATACTTCAGTAAGTACTTCAAAGAATCCGGAATAGCTGATATTCTCTCCACCCAGGATATATTTCTCCCCGCACCTTCCCTTTTCCATAGCCAGAATATGGCCCTGCACCACATCTTCCACATAGACATAATTACCTACGCTCAGTCCATCCCCGGGGATGATGTGCCATTTACCCGAGATGTAATCCTTGATCATCTTGGTCACAGCATTGGAATCATTGAGCAGGCCCGGCCCGTAAAGCCGGGTGGGATTCACGATCACCACATCCATCTTATGACGGCGGATAAAATGCTGTATCTTTTCCTCGGACATAAATTTGGAAGACTCATATTCACTCATAAACTCCGTGAGCCGGATAGAATCTTCATGGAGGAGATCCTTTCCGGAAGGGCCATATACATCTGCGGTAGAAGTGATCACCGTCTTTTTGACTTTGAGTTTTTCCGCGGCCTGTAATATTAGTATAGTCCCGGTCACATTGATACGGAAAAACTGAGCAGGATCCTTAGCCCACACCTTGACATAGGCTCCCAGGTGATAGACCTGATCACATCCCTTGATAGCTTTTTCCAGACTGGGGCCATCACTGATATCCCCCACAAAGAGCTTAATATTTTTATGCTGTATCACCGACACATCTGAAGTCTTACGTACCAGAGCGTGTACAGTGTGTCCCTGTTCAGCCAGGGTCTGAGCCAGACGGGCTCCGATAAATCCGGTGGCCCCTGTCATAAATATCTTCATACTGTTTTTCCTGATTTAAATTTCATATCGGGATGATGAAATACCCCGGACACATTATTGGATACCGCCAGAGATACATGGATGACATAGGCCAGCCAGATATTGCCGGTATAGAGAGTGATCATACACATAAAGACACCGAATGGAAAAGCTCCCACTGCCTCAGGCATCTGGTAGGGGACATGGGCCAGGGCATACATGACAGTACTGACCATGATAGCGGGCCACACTCCCAGTACCGGGACCAGGAGAAAGAGTACAAAGCCCCGGAACATAAACTCATAGGCCAAAAGATAAAACAACCAACCGATTCCATCCAGGATGAGAGGCCGGGCTGACCATTCCGGGATCCGCATCTGGGGATACATCTTTTGATGATGGGCATTGGGTTTAAAAAGGAAATTTACCGAGGTGATCAAAATACTCACCCCGATGTACCACAGAGGTGAGATAGTATGATTTATAGTGGTGATTCCCATTTCCAGAATATTGACCTTTAGAATAATGGCTATAGCCACTGCGGGGAGTATTCCCAAAAAGATCACTCCGCTTAACTTTTCGGAGAGGACATAGATGATCTCTGCCTTTTGCTGATCATACTTCTTTTTCAGGGCAGCTCTGTACCTGGATGAAAAAGAAGTAAAAAAGTAAAGTACAAATCCCAGACCTGCAGTAAGCAGGACCACCACCGGGACCAGATATTCGCTCTTCCAGGCAAATTCAGACATCGATTCCTCTCCTGTTGTTTTTAATTACACGACCATAGATTTTACAGGAGAGCACACACTCTGTCAATTCACAGGATATTAAATCAGGAAAAAACAGTACGGATGAGCGAACTGAAATTCTGTAGTTGAAAAGGTTTGGGACAAATAGCATGGATATGATGGGCTTTCAGGTCTACTTCTGAAAGTGCCTTAATATCACCACTGGTGAGAATAACCGGGAAACGGGGAGATATATCATGAATACCGTCTATCAGGCCAATACCATCCAGTTCAGGCATATTTTTATCACAGATAAGCAAGTCATAGTTTGCAGCATCCTCTCTGTACATCTCCAGGGCTGCCTGACTATCCTGCTTCACAGTGACATTGTAGCCCAGTTCACTGAGCATAGATTCTGCCAGTCTGCAGACCATTAGTTCATCATCCACAAATAATATCCTTTCCGTTCCACCGACTATATCCTGGCGTGCTTCATCACTGCCTGCCCCTAACTGGCTGTGAACCGGTAAATAGATCTCGAAAGTACTCCCCTGACCCAGCTCACTCTTTACCTGTATGATACCGTGATGCTCCTGTACAATACCATGGACCACAGACAGGCCCAGTCCAGTCCCTTCATCCCGGGATTTAGTAGTAAAATAGGGGTCAAATATCTTCTCTAAAACATCCTGTCCCATACCGCACCCGGTATCAGAAACACTCAGCCGCATAAAATCCCCTTCACCCATTTCCCTGCTTAAGTAGTCATCATGAGAGATCTTTGTTTTCTCCAGGATCACTGTCAGTGTACCACCCTTTTCCTTCATGGCGTGATTGGCATTGGAGCAGAGGTTCATAATGACCTGGTGGATCTGAGTTGAATTCCCCATGATCATACTGCGGTTATCTCTCATATCAACCACAATATGTATCATCTTAGGTATAATGGATTCCATAAACTTCATCACTTCTTTTACCACTGAGCTCAGGATGAGGGGGGCCTGTTCATATTCCTGCTGCCGTGAAAAGGTCAGTATCTGCTTGACCAGTTCTTTGGCCCGGTTACTTCCTGCCAGGATCTCTCTAAGATATCCCTCCTGCTTCACCATGTCCTGCTTATTATATAAAGCCAGCTCAGAATAGCCCAGTATGGCAGTGAGGATGTTATTAAAGTCGTGAGTAATACCCCCGGCCAGGGTCCCTATGGCCTCCATTTTTTGAGATTGACGGAGCTGCCGTTCCAGGAGCAACTCTTCCGTGACATCGCGCTTTACAGCAACAAAATGGGTGATATTTCCCTGTTTATCTCTGACCGGAGAGATAGTAGCGTCTTCCTCAAATAAGACTCCTGCTTTGGTCCGGTTGCTAAAATGTCCGCTCCACACTTCCCCTTTTTTGATGGTATCCCACAACTCGGTATAGAATTTTTTATCCTGCCTGCCACTATTTAATACCGAAGGGTTTTTCCCCATCACTTCAGCCAGGGTATAGCCTGTCTGTTTTTCGTAGGCTGGATTGACATACACTATCTTGCCTTCATAGTCGGTGATTTCTATGCTTTCTGCTGTGTGTGAAATGGCGGTAGTGAGCAGGTCTGCTTTTTTTTCGGCAGCCCTTCTCAGAGTGAGGTCTTTGATCACCGCCTGAAAAAAATACTGCTCACCCAGCCTAAATAGACTGGCGGATATCTCAGCATTAAATACTTTGCCTGATTTATCTTTCAGCTCGGCTTCTGTAAAGAGATGCACGTCTGACTTCATATGCTTCATTGCATAGGTCAGATTTTCCTGGAAATCACTGCCCAGCATATCCCTGACCTCCAGCTGCAGTACCTTTCCATAGCTATAGCCAAAAAGATTAAGTGCTTTTTCATTGACATCGATGATCTTACCCTGGGCATCATGTATGATCACTGCGTCGTAGGATTTATGGAACAGCAGGCTGTATTTTTTCTGACTGGCCTGCAGCTCTTTTAGCATACGATTGTGCAGAGATACATCTTCCAGAAGCAGGCAGAATTTATCCGGATTCCAAAGGAAAGTCGTGAACTTGATATTGACTTCGTTGCCTTGTTTGTTTTTTACTACATAGAACCTTCTCAGTACGCGGCCCGCCTCCAGCTGGGGAATAGAGGTCTCCCAATTATGCCTCACTTCCTCCCGATACTTGGGTTCAGGATAGGCTTCCTCGAACCACTTCTCTATAGGATTAAGGTCGTCCAGAGTATAACCCAGGAGCTCCTGAAAGCTTTTATTGACCAGGAGTGCATTTCCGGCATGGTCCCGTATCAGAGCCGGTATAGGAAAATATTCGATCAGGTGTATGTCCTGACTGGCCTGCTCCACAATCCCTGACATTTTTTCCAGCTCATGGATCAGCTCTGCTTTAGTCATTTTATGATAATCCATTGTTTTCCCTGTGACTCATGTTACAATGCGGGTCAAAAGCTGTCAAATCGGTAACTATAATATATTGTCGGCATCTATATAAGCAAAATGTACTTGCTTATTATACGGCACATAGTACAATAAATAAAAATCGGGGGAAAAAATTGAAGAGAGTGCTAAGTATCCTGCTCCTGGGAAGTATTATAGTCCTGAGCGGATGTGAATCTGTCATTAAAAATAAAGCCGGTAGATTTGACCGTTCTGTCAATAGTGCGAATTTCGATAGCTATAGCATCAAGATGCAGCCTTATAGCTTTCAACTGATCTATATTTCCAATTACACCCGCCCTCTGGCTGATACTGAGCCGGGATGGTGGAAAGATGCAGTGGTCTACCAGGTATATCCCCGTAGTTTTTATGACAGCGATGGAGATGGTCATGGAGATCTGCCCGGCCTTAGCTCCAAACTGGATTATATTAAGGACTTGGGATTTAACGCCATTTGGACCCTGCCTGTTTTCTATGCCCTGAATGACGGCTCAGTAGGACGAGCCCTGGGGTACGAAGCCATTGATTACTATGGGATCAATCCGGTCTATGGTTCAATGGCAGACTTTGATGAATACCTGGCCCAGGCCCATAAACGGGATATTAAGGTGATACTGGATATGGTCATGAACCATACTTCAAAAACCCACCCCTGGTTTATTGCATCTGAGAATAAGGACCCAAAATATAATGACTGGTATATCTGGACCTCCAAAAAAATGGAACAGTTGCAACAGGAAGGATGGAAGATGCCCTGGGGCAGTGGCCATACTGCCAGTGTATGGCATCATTCTTCTATCCGTACCAATGAATTATTCTATGCTACCTGGGGCGGCGAGCTGAATTTCAAAAATCCTGAGGTCAAAAAAGAAGCAGCCAAAATCGCACGGTTCTGGCTGGATAAAGGAGTAGATGGTTACCGCCTGGATGCCATCCGCTACCTCATAGAAGAGGGCCCTCACCCTCTTCAGGCTGATACAGTATCTTCTCTGAATTATATGAAGGAATATCATGATGTAGTCAAAAAGGCCAATCCCCAGGCTATGACGGTAGGAGAGATATGGTCGGGGGACAATGATGTCGCCAAATACTACCTCGATGGCCGGGGCCTGGACCAGGCCTTCAGCTTTGACTTTCAGGGCAAAGTAGCCAATAGCCTCAAATCAGAAAGGTCCACCGATCTTTATTATTACATCAAGAATCAAAAGTATGCTGTAGGCCCTAATTTCTTTGCCCCCTTCCTGGATAATCACGACATGAGCCGTATCATGGGAGCTTTCAAGAACAACTTTGAAAAAGCAAAACTGGGGGCAGCCATCCTGCTGACCTTTAAAGGAACCCCCTATGTCTACTTCGGATCAGAGGTGGGTACCCTGGGGCAATACAATCCTATGGTATGGGATGACAGCAGCACGGGTGGATTTACTACGGGTAAGCCCTGGATACCCCTGTCCCCTCACAAGGACCCCCGAAACGTAGCAGCCCAGATCAATGATCCCGGCTCTTTGCTCAATACCTATAAACGCCTGATCGCTCTGCGAAAGAAGACCCCTGCCCTGACCCGGGGTGAGATAGAAGTAGTCAAATCGGCCAATAAAAGTATTCTGTCCTATATGAGGACCGGGACAAACGGCACCGTTCTGGTGCTGGTCAACCTCAGTGGAGAAAGCCAGGAATCTGAACTGGACTTTTCAAAGACTGGCATGAATAGTTCTGAGCAGTATGATCTACTCCCCATGAAATACTAGACTATAATCATAAAACGGGAAGACTCATCGTCTTCCCGTTTTCTTTCTGATAATATTCCCAGAGATACTTATTTCAACCATCCCAGAATATTCTCTTTTGCCGGAACTCCGCCCTTGTGCACTACCTTTTCATCGATCACGACCGCCGGGGTAGACATCACACCGTAGGCCATGATATCCTGCATATCCGTCACTTTATCGATATAAATCTCTATACCGTTATCGGCGGCCACCTCTTCGATCATACGCTGAGTTACTTCACAGTTGCGGCAGCCTCCACCCAGTACTTTTACCAGCAGCATATTATCCTCCATACTCTTTATAATACCATGTTAAACAACCAGCCCACCAGCATGATGGACAGGCTGATCACTCCTACAAACAAGACCTGGGCCTGCCACTTGAGGATCTTCTTTAAGATCAGGATCTCCGGCAGGGATATAGCCGCGATGCTCATCATAAAAGCCAGGGTCGTACCCATGGCTACCCCCTTGCCCAGCATAGCCTCCGCCAGGGGAATGACTCCGATAGCATTGGAGTACAGGGGGACTCCCAGTATAACGGCCAGAGGGACCGCCAGAAAACTGTTCTGTCCGCTCAGTACTTCCACCCACTCCCGGGGAAAGAATCCATGAAAAGCGGCTCCCGCCCCTACTCCCACCAGCACCCAGATCCATATCCGGCCCACAATCTCTCTGACTTCGCCCCAGGCATACTGATGACGGCCTTTGAAGGAGCGGTCCTCTTCCAATTCAGCGGCCTGCCCCATCTTAATGTCCCATACATAGGACTCCACCCAGCGCTCCGGACGAAACTGCTCTATGAGCATCCCCCCGAAAAAAGCTACCAGTAATCCCGCTCCTACATAAAGAACGGTGACCTGCCAGCCTACTACGCCCAGGAGCATCACTACCGCCACTTCGCTGATCATGGGACTGGCTATCAGAAAGGAAAAGGTCACCCCCAGGGGGATACCAGCCTCTACGAATCCTATAAACAGGGGCACCGAGGAACAGGAACAAAAGGGGGTCACCGACCCCAGCAGTATGGCCAGGATACGGGCCGTAAACCTGGACTTGCCTTGTATAAACAGGCGTACCTTTTCAGGTGACACAAAGGAACGGAACAGTCCCATGATATAGATGACCAGTATTAACATCACAAAGATCTTGGCCACATCCATGATAAAAAACTGTACCGCATCCCCCAGGGGAGTCTGAGGTATAAGGGGGAGTATCCGGTAGGCTACCATGTCTCCCAGCCATTTAAACATTTTTACAGCTGCCCACGCAGGATACCCGGGGCCGGTCTTTCATAGCGTCCAGGCGTTCACTATCCTGTTTATACTGCGACCTAAGGCTATCCTGGGCCACAATGCTTTCTACAATTGCACGGATCCCGGGAGCAATATCCGCATTCAGGGAATACAGTACCCACTGTCCATCCCGGCGGGTATCCAGAATGCCTTCGGTACGCATACGGGCCAGGTGCCGGGATATTTTGGGCTGGGACAGGTCCAGGGCCCAGGACAGCTCACACACACAGAGCTCTCCATAATTCACTATAAGGCACATACTGCGCAGGCGGGTCTCATCAGACAGGCTCTTTAAAAGGTCTACTATTTTATGCATTGTCTCTCCTATTACACTTTTACAGGTACTGAAAACCAGTGCTTTGTACTATTGGCAATCCGGACTAGAGTGAGCATGATGGGGACTTCCACCAGCACCCCCACCACAGTGGCCAGGGTAGCTCCCGATTCAAATCCGAATAAGGAGATAGCCACTGCCACGGCCAGCTCAAAGAAATTACTGGCGCCGATCATACTGGCCGGTGCGGCAATACTATGGTCCAGTTTCCAGAGCCGGGCCCAGGTATAAGCCAGGAAAAATATCAGAAAGGTCTGAATGATCAGGGGAACTGAGATGAGCACGATATCCAGAGGCTGTTTAAGGATACGTTGCCCCTGAAAAGAAAAGATGATGATCAGGGTCAGCAGCAGGCCGCTAATGGAAATGCCGCTGAACTTCTTAAGAAAAGACTCTTTGAAATAGCTCTCCCCCTTCTTCTGAATGACCCGGGACCTTACCAGGAGGCTGGCTGAAAAGGGTATCAATACAAATAAGACTACGGATAGTATCAATGTATCGTAGGGAACGGCTATATTACTCAGCCCCAGGAGCAGGCCCACGATAGGGGTAAAGGCTACCAGGATGATGAGATCATTGATGGCTACCTGGACCAGGGTATATTCAGGATTACCGTCGGTGAGATGGCTCCATACAAATACCATAGCCGTACAGGGAGCAGCCCCCAGCAACACCGCCCCGGCCAGGTATTCCCGGGCATTTTCCGGAGTGATCACATCTTTAAATATCACATGGAAAAACAAGTAGGCAATACCGTACATGCTAAAAGGCTTGATAAGCCAGTTCGTGACAATGGTGATACTGAGGCCTTTGGGCTGTTTGGCATGATGCAGTATACTGCCGAAGTCTATCTTCAGCATCATGGGGAATACCATGAGCCATATCAGTAGGGCTATAGGGATAGAAACATGGGCCACTTCCAGGCTACCTAAAAAGGCAGGAACAGCCGGGAAAAAGTGTCCCAGCAAAATACCGGCTGCAATACACAGCAGCACCCAGACACTGAGAAATCTATCGAATACACTCATTTTTCGGGAAGACATAAAAGGCTCCTATATGTTTATATATGGATATGCGTATATGTTAATGCAGATAATATTAACTGTCAAATAATTTCCCGACTCTACTGTCCATTTTTTAATCCTGTTAATTCCTCGACCTGCTCATTGACTCAAAACATATACTGTTTTAAGATTTAACCGGTTATGAGATCTATTTATGTTTATCAACGGGAGGAAATATGTCTTTGTTCAAGGTATTCTCATTATCTATGTCACTATGTCTGCTTACTCAGCTTATCCATGCAGAAAGCTCTTACGAAGTCCTGGCAGCCCGTATGTGGGAAGGCAGAGAAGCCGGAGCGAAGAGGGATTTTGTAAGTGCCAAAAAAATATTTTCCCAGATCCAGAAGTCGGCCCAGGAAGAAGGCCTGCAGTCTGTCCTGGACTGGGGCCTGGATGAAGAGATCACTGTACTGGAAAAACTCATTTCGCTAAAATCCGTAAAAGACCCCCAAAAATACAAAGTCCTGGTCATCTTTCTGAAAGAGACAGACGCGGTACTGCTGGACACCGACGGAAAACTGAAACCCGGTACATCCACCATCACCCCCGATCAGATCCGCAAGACCAGGATCTTTTTTGAATACCAGAAACATTTTGTGGAAGCCTTTTCCCGGGGTAATCTGGTAGTAGAGACCAGCTACGTAGAGACTCCTTTTAAGGTGACCCGGATGGATGACCTGGAACACAAACAGGTCAATGTGGCCGATATCCTCAGCCTGGAGCCGGGGGTGGATTACCGCAGATTTCTGTATGAGAAATACAATGACTATGACGTATTCTGCTATATCTGGCCCAAACCCTTCGGCAGGACCCAGGGCGAAGGAGGAATCGGTATGCAGTATTCCCTCCTCCCCTACCTCTATCAGAATCCTCAGCGAGGATACACCGTCATTCCTGCTAACTGGACTGCCAGTCCTGAGACCCGAAACACATTCATCCATGAGATATTTCATACCCTGGAGTACAATGTGGGGATGTTTCCCTCCCACGGCTGGATGGATTACCGTAAAGACCAGATACCCGGATTTAGCGGTGAGAGTGAATATGAATATTATCAGTGGAGATTTGACACCTCCCTGTCTCATTACCAATGGAAAGATATCAATTACCGCTATCGCTACCACCTGGGACTGCAAAAGGACATCTTTGAAAACTACCTGTCTCTATATAAAAAATACAGCTATGCTCAAAATGAAAAAGCCTACAGTGACTATAAAGCGAACCGCATAGACCAGGGGCTGAAGTCCTACCCTGAGCATCCTTACCTGCTCTATGAAAAAGGGGGTGAGCTGATCAAACAAAAAAAATACCCCGAAGCAGAAAAGATCGCGTCCTCCCTATACCGCCTGGACCCACTCTCTCCTGACTATATTCTGCTCAGAATAAAAACTGCTTACTGGCTGGAGAATTACGATGAACTAAACAGTTTGGTCAATGAAGGGGTCTCATATCAGGTCTTTGGATTCTGGGACAAAATATCCGTGGCCTACTATCTAAAAGACTCTGCAAATTATGTCAAAGGCCTGGAAGAGCAGGAAAATCTTTATAACCTGCTGGTAGATCTGAACCCGGCTAATAATGAATACACCCGGGCCCGGGGCTATTTCTACCTCTATGATAAAAAGGACCTGGCCCTGGCGGAGCAGGACTTTAAGGCCGGACTGGAATACTTCCCCGAAGACCCTTTGTGCTATATTGCCCTGGGGGAAGTACAGCTGCACCGTAAAAAGTACGAAGATGCAGAAAAACTATTCAGCCAGGCTCTGCTTAACACCCCTTCTTTCGGTAAAAAAGTAGCCTTGGCCTACCTCTACCCCACCTATTACACACCCATGGACAACGATACTAAGAAGATGCTCATAGAAAAAGCCATGCAGTATGCACCTACCTACCACCAGGCCTATCGAGACTATGCCTGGCTGCTGCGCAGCCTGAACCGGAAAGAGGAAGCCCTGGCCTATTTTAAAAAGTCTGCTGTTCTGGGAAATGAAAAGTCAGTGGCCACCATCAAGGAACTCTACGGACAGGATTACCGGCCTCTACCTGTAGTACCGGAAAAGAAATCAAACCAGGCTATCAGGGTGGGAGTCTATGAGATATATGACGGCCTCATGGAGGAATTTGCGGAGCACCTGGAGGGAGTGGATGATATCGTCCTGAGTAAGATCAGCGCCTCCGACATCCTCAAGGGCCGCCTCTCCGGCATAGATGTACTGATCAATCCGGGAGGCAATCCCGATGACTATTCCAAAGGCCTGGATGAAAAGGGACACCAGGCCATCCGCGACTTTATCCAAATTGGCGGACATTTTATAGGTATCTGCGCCGGGACCTACTTTGCTATAGATGACAAGCATCTGGATCTGGTGGATGCTGTACCCTTTAATACCAAAAACTGGGCCCGGGGTACCGGTGATGTCCTGGTTCAACTCAGTACAAAGGGGCAGTCTGTGTTTGGGGAAATACATCATCCTTTTTGGATGCGCTATGCTAATGGTACCATGATGGAGCCTTATGACAAAACCCAGGGAGAGCCCTATGAAGTACTAGCCCGTTTTGTAAACGGACTGGCAGAGAATGGTGCACCCGATATCATGGCGGGGCGGGAGGCGATAATCCTGAGCAAGTATGGTAAGGGGAAGATACTGCTGTTTGTACCCCACCCGGAGTATACCTCGGGAAAGGGGTATTTTATCAGGAAGGCAGTGTACTACCTCATGGGGAGGTAGCGTTCATCACTGGGGCAATTCCAGGGCTTCCCGGATACGCCAGCAGGTGGGAGTAGCCCGGTCAACACCTGATGGTGAGTGTCTGTGCAGGGGGAAAAGAAATCAACTTTTATCCGGCTTAAGTAGGCACAGACAGCCCGTATATAAGCTCACTCCAACCTGCATCTGCCCTTTAGCTACTTCAGCTTCTGCCCCAAAGCGTCAATCTGTTCCCGGCTCAGATAGCCGTTTTTGATAAAATACTGTGACAGTCCGGCCTGCAGGTCGGTGCCATCTGTCAGTTTCTCGCCTATCATCTGTTCCAGAGCATAGCGCAGGAGTTTATAATCCCGGAATTCCTTCATACCCATGTTATTACTCTTCTGATAATCCTGTCGTATATCCTTCCAGGGGCTACCACAGAGGCCGCTTAATATCCCCACCATTACTCCGGTCCGGTCAGTACCAAGGCGACAGTGTACCAGAAAAGGCCCGCTGTTCTTTTCATCCAGGATGAACTGCACGACCCTCTGCACCATCAGGCCCATTTCCCGGCTGGTGGATTCATAATAGACCAGGTTGTAGTTGGCATTTTCAAAAAGTTCGTGTTTATTATCTATGATCTTCTGTTGATAGTCAGAAATGTTTTCATTGGCATTGGCAAAGGCCTTTTCATTCCCGGACAGACAGATCACAGAATGTATACTATACTTCAGCATCAGTCTTTTTACAGCCTCGATGCGCATGGGCTCGGTCTTATTGAGGGCCCGGGAGATCTTATAGGGATGATAGGATCGGTATAGATTTTGAGTTCCCGGGGCCTGCCGGAAGTTGGCCAGCATAGCTTCATCCACGGGATTGTTCAGATCAAAATCCGTGGGTCTTTTCAGGGTCAGGGCCAGTTCTATATTGGCCCTTAATTCATTGGTATCATCACCGGGCAGTAGAATGAGATTATTAGCCCCCAGCTGCCAGGGTGACTTACTACTAAGCCAGGTACCCGCAGGCTTGCCCGTACTTACCACAAACTTAAACTCAGGTTGGCCCGAATTTCCAGGGATCTCGACTTTTTCAATAGGCACCTTTAATGTCCACAAGCCGCTGCGCCCCTGTTTCTTTAAGACCCACTCCGGGAGTTCTTTCCAGCGGGTAAAGGTACCCGCTACCTGTACCATCTTTATATTGTCCTGCTCAAACAGGGGCGGATAAAACAGGAATAATACTGATGCCCCCTCATCCACTATACTGTAACCCTGTCTACAGTCTTCTGTGCTGACTTCCAGTCCTTTGGATAAACGGAAGACCTGATCAGGCAGTTCACCTTTTAGGGCAGCACTGAAGATCAAAACAGGCAAAATCATATAGGTCACGATTATAACAGATAGTCGTTTCAATAAATGCATTTGTTCATTCCTTATCCCGGGGAGCTTTCCCCCCGGCTGTTTTTTAATGACTTATAATTTATCGTAGAATCCCGGTTTTGTCTAGGATATAGAGGGCTATTGGTCAATAGTCGATAGTCTATAGTCAATAGAGTTGTCCTTTCTGTAAAGCCCGAGCCTTAACACTCAAACAGATACATAATCTTCAACCCCACCAAGCCTTACTTCTCCGCCGAAGGCTACTTGCTATGCTCCTCAATGTGCGCCCCACCATACACCCCACCAGGGCTGACCTACCCAAGCCTAAACCCAGCCTCCGGCCATTCAGCCCGCCCGGCACATTGAACTGCTATACTCCAGCAGACATTTCGCGGACACCTCGATATGACTCGGTGACCGTAAGACATGGTCCCTGAGCTGGTCGAATGGGTTCTTTGCTGCCCTGGGCAAAGAAATACCGCCGCCCGCCAGCTATCGCTGGCATAGGCACTGGGTGGCAGCCCATGCCCAGACGCCCACCACCAGGTGACCACCTCCTCACTCCTCCTCTGTGCCTCAGTGAGAGACCTCCCCACACCACCACTTGACGCCCGCCCCGACTCTTACTATCTTTAATACAGCAAAAACACTGCCCACAGGAGGAACAATGAACCCCAACAAAATGACCATCAAGGCCCAGGAAGCCATGCAGCGCTCCGTGATGCTGGCCGCTGAACAGAACCACCAGGAAGTAGACACTCCCCACCTCATGCTGGCCCTCATCGAGCAGGAAGAGGGCCTGGTCAAGCCCATTCTCCAGAACCTGGAGATCAACATGGACAAGGTCTACAAACATATAGAAGAAATGCTGGCTGCCAAGCCCAAGGTACAGGGCATGGCCCAGGTCATGGTATCCCGGGAGATGAACAGCACTCTGGAACGGGCCGGTAAAGAAGCCGACAAGCTGGGGGATGAATTCATGTCCACCGAACATCTGTTCCTGGCCATCCTGGACTCCAAGGACCCCCTGTGGCAGAAGGCCCTCCATGAGATGAATCTGCACTATGACTCCGTCTTATTGACCATAAAAAATATGCGGGGATCACACCGGGTCACCAGTGACTCCCCCGAGGCCAAGTACAAGGCCCTGGACAAGTACACCATGGACCTCACCGAGATGGCCCGCAAGGGTAAGCTCGATCCCGTGATCGGCCGTAACCAGGAGATCCGCCGGGTCATGCAGGTCCTGACCCGCCGTACCAAGAACAACCCCGTCCTCATAGGAGAGGCCGGTGTGGGTAAGACCGCCATCGCTGAGGGTATCGCCCGGCGTATCGTGGACGGTGATGTCCCCGACTCTCTGAAGAACCGCCGAATCCTCACCCTGGACCTGGGCCTGCTCATCGCGGGGGCCAAGTTCCGGGGCGAGTTTGAAGAGCGGCTCAAGGCCCTGGTCAAGGAAGTCATAGACTCCGACGGAGAGGTCATCCTGTTCATAGACGAGCTCCACACTGTGGTGGGCGCCGGTAATGCCGAAGGGGCTATCGATGCCGGTAACCTGCTCAAGCCCGCCCTGGCCCGGGGAGAGATCAGGGTCATAGGTGCCACCACCACTGATGAATACCGCAAGTACATAGAAAAAGACAAAGCCCTGGAGCGCCGCTTCCAGCCCGTCAAGGTGGAAGAACCCACCATCGAGGACAGTATCGCCATCCTGCGGGGGATCAAGGAAAAGTACGAAGTACACCACGGTATCCGCATATCGGACAACTCCCTGGTCTCCGCCGTAGAGCTCTCGGTACGCTACCTCACCGAGCGCCACCTCCCCGACAAAGCCATCGACCTGGTGGATGAGGCCAGCTCCAAGATCCGCCTGGAGATAGAGAGCCAGCCCCAGGAAGTGGACGACCTGGAGCGTAAGCTCATGCGCCTGTCCATCGAAAAACAGGCCCTGTCCAAGGAAAGCGACCGCGACTCTAAAGAGCGCCTGGCCCTCCTGGAACAGGAGCTGGCAGCATTGCAGGAGAAACACACCGCTGTCAAGGCCACCTGGGAAAAGGAACGCAGCGTCATCGTAAAGATAAAAGAGCTCAAGAAACAGATAGACGACCTCAAGCTGGAGGAGGAATCCGTACAGCGTGCCAATAACCTGGAACGGGTAGCCGAGATCCGCTACTCTCTCATCCCCGGGGCCGAAAAGGAGCTCAAAGAGCTCCAGGACAAACTGCACAAGGTCCAGGGCGACCACCCCATGCTCCGGGAGGAGATCGATGAGGAAGACATCGCCCAGATCGTGTCCCAGTGGACCGGCATACCCGTGTCCCGCATGATGGAGAGTGAAAAGCAGAAGCTCCTCCGCCTGGAGGACGAGCTGCGCCGCCGCGTGGTAGGCCAGGATATCGCCATTACTTCAGTGGCCAATGCCGTACGCCGCACCCGGGCCGGACTGCAGGAAGCCCACCGTCCTATCGGCTCCTTTATGTTCCTGGGCCCCACCGGTGTGGGTAAGACCGAGACCTCCAAGGCCCTGGCCGAGATCCTGTTCGACACCGAAAAGGCCCTCATCCGGGTGGACATGAGTGAATACATGGAAAAGTTCAGCGTACAGCGCCTCATCGGGGCCCCTCCGGGATACGTGGGTTATGACGAGGGAGGCCAGCTCACCGAGATGATCCGCCGCCGCCCTTTCTCGGTCATCCTGTTTGACGAGATCGAAAAGGCCCACCCCGACATCTTTAATGTCCTCCTCCAGATCCTGGACGACGGCCGCCTCACCGACGGGCAGGGCCGCACTGTGGACTTCAGCAATACCATCATCATCATGACCTCCAACATCGGCTCCCACACCATCCAGGTCAAGGGATTCGCCAGCGGCGCGGATACCAATCACGCCCTCAAGGGTGAGCTCCACGCCCAGCTCAAGCAGACCTTCCGCCCCGAGTTCCTGAACCGGGTGGACGACATCATCACCTTCCGCGCTCTGGAAGAGGACGACATCCTGGCTATCGTGGACATACAGATGGCCCAGGTCCAGGCCCGTCTCAAGGCCCGAAATATCATCCTCTCCATCACCGATGCCGCCAAAAAGCTGGCCGCCCGCCAGGGTTATGATCCCGACTTCGGCGCCCGCCCCCTCAAGCGCATCATCCAGCGCCACATCCTGGACCCCCTGGCCATCGAGGTCCTCAAGGGCGAAAACGGGGACGACCACAAGATCACCGTGGACGCCAAAGGCGATGAGTTTACTTTTACGCATAAGAAATAGGAAGATTCTGGATAAATTAAGATATATCGTGAATATAAAAAGAGCCGGCCCTTTGACTTTAGGGCCGGCTTTTTAAATCTCTCTTCCTGTTACAATAATCTATCCCTCCAGGCCGTCCCCCGGGGCCGGCGTCCTTACGGCACCTGCCGGGACTCAGGTGCGTCCAGCTGCCCACGGGGAGTCCCATATGTATATGCCTACTTTCACACTTTCATTGACTCTCTATCTGACTGAGCGGATAAACGTGGGTTGATTATACATACTTTATAGACTTGAATCTGCTATTTTTAAAACTTATTTATAGGAATGACATTTTTGTATATGTGAAAATACATTAAATTCCTAAGTATTTGATAATATGAGCTGCCAGTTATTCATCTATATCACTATGTCTTGGTACTGGTTGTTTTGAATTATTCACCGGATTAAGATATATATCATGCCTGCTGCCATGTCTTAATAATGTACAGCCTTTGCTTTCTAAATATTGAATCAGTTTCTTTCGCTTCATATTGCGATTTCTTTGGTCTCATAACATATCCGGAACATCATCCATAGCCATCATCAGATAGGCATCTTTCAGATTCTCTTCCAATTCTTCCAAAGTCTCACCCTGTGTCATGATTTCAGGATGTTCCAGTAATTTTCCTAACCAAAACCTATCTGATTTCCAGTAGATCATCTTCATTTTTGTATCCATACATCTTACCTACTTATAAATATTTTATAATTCCAATATTTCTATGTTAATCTGCATATTTCCAAAAGTCAAGTGTCATTCTGTATAAAAAGACGACATTTAGGACTCTAGATTTAATTTGCAAGAATACATTCCATAAGCATATTAATTATTTGGAAAGTCTACTTGCAATATACTCCCGGTCCGCATGAAAGATGACCTGCCCCTGCCGGTTGCTCTCGTAGATAAAATCCCTCAGGCTCTTACTGCTGTATTTACTATAGTCCCCTATGATGCCTATCTTCAGCCGGTACAGGCTTACCTTCTGCAGTATGGCCCCTGCCAGCCCCGTCTTGAGGTCGAAGAAAGCAGGAATAAACATCTCCTCCCGGAACAGGATGCGGTCATGGGGGATATTGACGATGATATCCAGAAAGGCCTGTTCCGAATCTATGACATGATCCAGCTCAGTGATCTCCGCACTGGTATGGGTGGTGCTTTCATGTACTTCAAACTTCATCGTCTACTCCCGGGCATTCCTTTGTCCTTACTGATATAATTATAAAATATTCAGAGACAAAAGGCTAAAAACTTTTAACCCGGCAAGGGTGTATTTCTCCCGAATAATGACAAATATTGAAAAAAAACAGTCCTTGCTATAGGATATTGAAAAGCATAGGTGATAATGAGTCATCCCGAGGAGAGGCAACAATATATGAAAGTGATAATGATCTACGGCCCGCCTGCTGCCGGGAAGCTCACTGTCGCCCGGAAAGTGGCAGAGATGTCAGACTACAAAGTATTCCACAATCATCTGGTTAACGACTATATCTCTGAGTTACTGACCTTTGGCACCGAAGAATATGCCCGCATGGCCGAAGATATGAAATTCCTGACCTTGAAGTATGCTGTACAATCGGACGTCAGCCTGATCATGACTGCCTGCTATGCCCCTCCCTTAGATGATCAGTTTATCAGGGACCTGACCGACTTTTTTGAAGAGCATAATGTGGCATTCTATACTGTTCACCTGTTTTGCTCCCGGGATAGCCTAAAAGAAAGAGTGTTGAGTGAATCCCGTAAGAAATATCATAAAATCCAGGATGTGGATTTTCTGGAGGAATTTATGACCCAATACGAATTCTTCCAGCTCATACCGGGCCGGGAGAGCCTGGTGATCGACAATACCGATCTCTCCCCGGAACAGGCAGCCCGGAAGATAATGGATTATACAGACGATTAAGGGGATAAATGCACACTCAGAGAAAATGCCTCTTTCAATGGTACATTTTCACTGACAGATATGCTATACCTGCAAATAACATAAGAGGAAAGCTCTATGAAGATTATTCAAAGAGCCTGTGGTGCCCTCATTCGGGAAGACCGGATCCTCATGGTCCTGCACCGGACTGACGGCTGTGAATACTGGACCCTACCGGGGGGCGAGATTGAACCGGGCGAGACTCCGGAGCAGGCAGTCATCCGGGAGTTCGAGGAGGAAACCGGCCTGGCCGTCAGCGTTCATACCCCGGCCTTTGATGAGGACATGGTCAGTGGCCATATTTGCCGGTGTTTCTTCCTGCATGAGACTGACCCCACTAAAAATGCGGCATTGGGATTTGACCCCGAGGACAGGCATCTTTCCAAGCAGGACAAGATGCTGCAGGACATCCGCTGGTTTAGCCTGTCCGAAATGAGGGAAGATAAACAGGTGTCATTGATTATAAAGAACAAAGATAAAGGAATAGCTCTACAGTGAAGATCGACACCCATATTCACTCTACTATCTCCTGTGATGGAAAAGACTCTATTGAAGCAATGTGCCGTTCAGCCATTGACCGGGGTCTGGATGCCGTATGCTTTACTGAACACTTTGATATGAACCCCAAAGACTATGGTTACCAATTTTTTGATTATGAACTGTACACCCGGCAGATCGACCAGGCCAGGGAAATGTATGAAGGCCGGCTCATCATCCTGAAAGGCCTGGAATTTTCAGAACCCCACCTGTATCCCCGGGAGCTGGAGAAAATGAACCGCCTGGGTTTTGATTATATACTGGGGAGTGTGCACTGGATCGGCTCATCCTGGATAGGAGACCAGTCTTACCAGAAGGCACATACTACAGAGGAATTGTTTTTGGCACATTACCAGGAGACCCTCAAAGCCTGTCAGAACGGGATGTTTGACAGCCTGGCCCATATTGATTTCCCCAAGAGATACTTGCAGTGCACTTACGAACCGGTTTCCCTGATCCAGGAGATTCTCTCTCTTTTAATCAGCAAAGACATCTGCCTGGAGGTCAATACCTCCCCGCTCAGAAAAGCCTATACTGAATACTACCCCAGTCAAAATATTCTGAAGTGGTATATAACAACGGGGGGGAAACATATCACTATAGGTTCTGACGCCCACAGTATTGAAGACATCGCCGCAGATTTTGACAAGATTCAGATTGATCTTATGCAGCCCTGTTATTTTAAACATAGACAGAAGATACTCCTATGAATCCTTTTTTTTAAAATCCTGTTTATGTTAATCTGTTAAGAATGTATATATTTCTTTTAGAAAGCTGTATGCTCACATTCTGCTTAGGATTATTCAGGCTTCAAACTTTCCAAAACTCTCTTTTTAGCTTATAATACTTTTATGGAAAACAATAAAGCACAACAAAACAAGCTGCGCATGGATGAGATCAAAGCGGCCCATGCCCGTCAAAAGAAGTATACTGTATTATTTATCATAGCTATCTTTGCTATGTTGGGATTTATCATACTGCGAACCAGTCTGAGACGGCCCCAGCCTCCTGCTTCTGTTCTAAATATCCCTTCAGAATTACTGGGTGGCCCTGATAATGCCCGGGCGGTCACTCAGAGCCTGATCAAAGTAATAGAGGCGGTCACTGCGGAACAGGTCCGGAATGCTGCCCGGGAGTATAAAAACAGCAGTACTCAGACCAAAGCAGCTGCTATAGACCTGGTCCTGAAACACATTAACAGTACTCCCCAGGAGTCTGAACAGCTTCGCAGTATTATGGAAAAGATGTTATCCCTTAAGTCTATCGATGCCATGTCAGAACAGATCAATACCATGAGTGATATTCAATTTAATATTACCTTTCCTGTCTACAAAAAAGCTGTGATCACCTACTTGCAGAAAAGTATAAATAACTAACCCGATTTTTAAATTGAGAGTGTGGCAATATACTTTAATTCCGGCCTGTGTTTTACTATTTTCGGCTCTGAAAATATCCATTTAGTCTTCATGCCCATTTCCATGGCGGACAGCTCCAGATGACACATAGCGATCCCCATATCCAGGCGCTTTATCTCATATCCCAGGGCATGGTTATAGCCCGGAGACTCATTGAGATAAAGGTGCAGACGATTATCCTGAAGGATTACTCTCCAGGCTTGTTTATTGGAAGCGGATGGGCCCAGTCTCAGCATTTCCAGGGGTATAGCCCACATTCCGGCGGAATCTTCATCGAGGGGGGAATCAAATTCATTAACAAAAAACAGGTCTTTCCAGCTTTTTTTGTTGTCCGCATTGATGGCTCGCCGGGTAGTCCTTTCAAAGAAACGTTGCTTCTCCTCAATATAACCCAGAGGACTGACAGCCGGTATGATCCTGCCCTTAGTATTGTCCACTAATCGGGCAAAGATCTGTCTATTAAATGTCCCTCCCAGCCAACAGGTACCTAAACCCTGGGCGGTCAGCCAGAGTATCATCTTTTCCATTACATATCCCATATCCGTCAGAGCCTGAATATCATTTTCACAAGACCCGGCTATATAGGCTTGAGCATTCTTGATGAAGCCATAGGTCCCTATTTTTTGTCCCGACTCCAGATGGTCATTAGTACCGGGGATATATTGAATCATAATCTCCTGCCTAAAGGGTCCCCTCAGATGCTCTCTGACCTCAAGATACTCCGTGATTTTTTGGATGAGAGAAGAGTCTATTTCTTTTTTCTGAAATGTCCGGACCGACCTGCGTATTTTTATAGCATCAATATTATTCATGTATCATACCCCGTTTTGATATATATAAAGATAATCATTTTTTACAAAAAGGTAAAAAAAAACCGCCCATCCGGGCGGTACTGTACTGTAAATCCATTTATGCAGTCTGTCTGATGATCTCTTCTTCCTTTAAGAAATCAAAGGCCTTTTCATTGGAGTTAAATGACCGTTCCAGATGTATGTCTTCTTCGTCGATCATCACCCAGTACTTTCCATCTTCAATATACACTTCTGCTCTACGCATATGAGCCTCCTTGGACTAGCTACACTTTAATCATCGGTAGAACAGCGATTTTAATAAGTTTTTCTTAGTGAGATTTATTTGTGGATAGGAAATGTATAGAGAGCTGTTTTTTGGCCTGTTTGCTGATCCAGCTCCCAGCCCAATGACTCCAGTATATGCCCGGATCCAGTCTTTGCCTCTATAGTAATATAATCTACCAGAGTCAGACTGTACTGTATCTGGTTCAACAGATGATAAAACATGATCTTGCCCAGGTCTTTACCCTGATCCTCCTTGTCTAGCACCCACAGGGAGACATGGGTCTTCTCCATGCAGACCATTCCTATGAAATCGTGCACCATATCATTATGGAGGAGTAATATTATATCCTGTCTTTCCAGCCAGGCTTTAAAAGCTTTCAGGGTCTTCCACTCTGGTGAACGGGGCATCTCAGGAATATCGCTATCCTCCGATCTGCCGGTCTTAAGTATATCATTGACCAGTTTCCAGTACCTTTTATACTGGCTCAGGTCCCCCAGTTCAAAATCAAAAGGATTCTTCATGTCAGCCTCCTGGGATCTGATACACTAAAACTTTTTCTGTGATAGGGGCTATAACCATGTTCCAGTACTGCAATCCGGTGCTGGGCAGTAGGATAACCTTTGTTAGACTCCCAGCCATAAATAGGATACTGCTCATGGTATTCCCTCATAATACGGTCCCGTGTCACCTTAGCCACGATAGAGGCAGCCGCGATACTAAAAGACTTCTGATCTCCCTTTATCAGGGGCTGCTCCGGATAGGGAGTATCCAGGCTCATGGCATCAATAAGAAGGTAATCCGGCTCTATTTTACATTCCTGGATGGCCAATAGCATGGCCAGCTTAGAAGCTTCATATATATTGATCTTATCAATAGTGAGATGATCTACTATTCCTACGCCATAAGCCAGAGCACTTTGAATAATCGTGGTGTAATGCTGCTCTCTTTTTGAAGCACTGATCATTTTGGAATCCCATACCCCTTCGATGAAATGGCCGGGCTGGAAAATGACACAGGCTGCAACAACGGGGCCCGCTATGGGGCCCCGTCCTGCTTCATCTATACCTGCGATTTTTGAAAAATTTTGAGACCAGAGAGCACTCTCATAATGGAGTAATGTGTCTTTATCTGGCCGTCGCATTATTTGTGTGCGTTTACTTTTTCTCTGATCTTAGCAGCCTTACCGAATCTGCCTCTGAGGTAATAGAGCTTAGCTCTTCTTACTCTACCTCTGCGGACCAGATCGATCTTTTCGATATAAGGTGAATGGAAGGGGAATACCCTTTCTACCGCAACTTCAAAGCTGATACGTCTGACAATAAAGCTCTTGCGGTTTGCGCCATGTTTAAAGCCCATAACCACACCCTCATAAGGCTGGAGACGCTCTTTGTTCCCTTCACTGATCTTGACATACACCTTTATGGTATCTCCCACATTGAATTCGGGGAACTTTCCATCATTATTCTGTTCAGCCAGGATCTCCTGTTCGATCGCATACATAGTATTTTTTGCAAGAGGACCTGTAGTCTTCGCAGGAGCTTCTACAGCTTCCGCTGGAGCAGCAGATTCTTCAGCAGCTGCATCACTTACCTGTTCCTCAGCAACAGTTTCTTCCTGGTTATCCATGTTTTTGTCCATTTCTTCTGCCATGTTTCCACTCCTTGGCCATTTTTTGTATCATTGTGAGGAATTGCTTCCTCTGAGTATTTTTACTCTTTAATATTTTTACTTCGTTTTGCGTCTGAGGCATATTCCATTCCGGTTGGAATGCCCACAACAGTTCCGTTCTTTGAAAGTAAGTCTTTCTCAGACTGGAGTACCTGCGGTACTCTTCCACTTTCTTATGATCACCGCTTCTCAGGACCTCAGGTACTTTCATACCTTCCCATTCTACCGGTTCAGTATAATGGGCATATTCCAGCAATCCATTTTCAAAACTCTCATCTTCTGCGGATTCCTGCTTTATAGATCCGGGGATAAATCTACTCACTGCATCTATCAATACCAGGGCAGGCAGTTCTCCCCCAGTCAGCACATAGTCTCCTATCGAGACCTCTTCATCCACATACAGGTCGATAAATCGCTGATCTATTCCTTCATAACGGGCTGCAATCAGCACCAGATCTTCTTCGCGGGCCAGCTGGCGGGCCATTTTATTGTCCAGGACTTTTCCTCCCGGACTCAGATAAAGCACTTTTGGCCGTCTCTCATTGCTGCTGATATCAGCCAGGGCATCTTTGAGTGCCTGAGCCTGATACAACATCCCTTTTCCGTATCCGTAAATAGGTTTATCTACTTTATTATAACTATTACCAGCATAGGGCTTGAGGTCTATCACATTCAGATCTATCAGCCCCTGTTCCAGTGCCCGGGATAATATCCCCTGCCTGAAATAATCCTCTATCATTTGAGGAAAAATACTTATCACATGAAAACGCAAGGGCAACACCCCTTACAGTAAATCGCTGATATTTTTAAAGATAATCTTCTTATTCTCTATATCAACTTTTTCCAATCGTTCATCTTCAAAAGGCAGAGCAATCTCTTTCTTTGAAGGTGTTTTTATGAACAGCACATACTGGTCCGCAACTTCTATAATATTAAAAACCCGGCCCATATCTTCTTTATTGTATTCTACCTGACAATCCATCAGATCCCTGATATAAAACTGATCGTCCTCAGTCTGAGGCAGCTCATCTTCGTCTACCAGGATCTCAACATTTTGAAATGTCTCTGCGGTATTCCTGTCAGGACAGATATCTATCTTACAGACTACCCGAGTGCCCTGATCATGTATATCTTCAAACTGAAATTCTTTCATCCCTCCGGGAGAGCGATGATCTTTGATATAAAATGCTGAGAAAGCGTTTAGTTCGTCCAGATCATCTGTGTAGAATTCCGTCTTCAACTGACCCTTAAGTCCGTGTGCCTTCTGGAATTTTCCAATTACCATTGCTTTCATTACAGCATTATCACCTAAGACTTATTAAGAACCAGTTTTTTATAACGTTTTACTACGTTTTTGGCAGCCAGAGTAACTACAGCACCTTTGCTCACCCATTCATTATACTTATCCATATCCAGCTTAATCTTGTCATCAGCTTCAATAGGATGATAATAACCTAAAGATTCAATGTAGTCACCATCTCTCTGGATACGTCCGTCATTCACAACCACACGGTAATATGGTCTTTTTTTCTTGCCCATTCTCATTAAGCGGATATGTACGGCCAATGTAATCTCCTATAGATAGTTTTAGCATTAATTTTACACTGAAATGCAGGCTTTGTCAAAATCCGGAATACTTTTTTTTAGAGATCTGATATCCCAAGGACTATCTTGATACTTTTAAAAAATCAGGATAATATATATTAATTAAGGAGTAATACCCATGAAATTATCCCAAATTGCACAACTGGTCCAGGGTAGTCTGGAAGGGGACGACCTGGAGATCTCCGGCTTGTCCAACCTGGACAAGCAGCTCAAAGGAACCATAGCCTATGCTGACAGTAAAAAAAATCTCCATAAATTAGCCGGCTCAGAAGTTTCCGCCCTCATCCTTACCCCTGATCTGGAATACACAGGTAAACCTGTGATCAGAGTCACTCATCCTAAAATAGCCTTTTCACAGCTGCTCCGGCTATTCAGTCCCTACCAGGAATATGAAAAAGGAGTCTATCCCCAGGTATATATCGATGAAACTGCCCTTATAGGCCGGGATGTCACTATTATGCCCATGACTTCTATCATGAAAGGTGCGGTAATTGGGGATAATACCTGCATCTATCCTCAGGTATTTATTGGCCAGGATGTAAAAATAGGAAGAAACTGCACTATAAAGGCAGGCGTAAAAATAGATGATCATACTCTCATTGGAGATAATGTCATCATACATCACAATTCGGTCTTAGGGGGTGAAGGCTTCGGATACATTCAGCAGGATGGGCGCAACATCAAAGTCCCCCAGATCGGAAATATCATCATAGAGGATGATGTGGAAATAGGCTCCTGTGTCACCATTGACCGCTCTACTATAGGCAGCACCCTCATTAAAAAAGGGGTAAAGATAGATAATCTGGTACAGATCGCTCATAATGTCACCATTGATGAAAATTGTATATTTGCCTCACAGTCCGGTATAGCCGGAAGTTCGACTATGGGAAAGAATTGTTTTGTGCTGGGACAAGTAGGTATAGCAGACCATGTCACTATAGGTGATCACGTCACCCTTCTGGCCCAGGCGGGGGTAGACCGTCACAAGATAGATTCTCATAGTGTACTGCGTGGGACTCCGGCCCGGGACATGATGTTTTCCAAGCGGATTGACGCCGCCCAGGAGAGGTTACCGGAGATATTGAAGACCCTGAGAAAGCTTTCAGAAAAAGAAGATTCAACTGATTGTGATTAAAGATGTGGGTCAATATTTAGCTATAGGTGCGTTGAATCTAGTAATAAATTTTTCAGGAATAGCATGAAGTACAATCCCTTTTCACCCCAGTTTATCAGAAAGGCCCTGCAGCAGAACAATCTGTGGCTATCCAAAAACCGCGGCCAAAATTACCTCATCGATAAAAATACAGCCGATAAGATGATGGAACTGATTCCTCCGGATAGTCCTGTATTTGAGGTAGGTACCGGCCTGGGAGCGCTGACCCACCTCATTATGAAGCGACAGGAAATCTATGCAATTGAGATCGATAAAGGTATCTTTCTTCTTCTTTTACAATATGTACCTGCTTTGATGGACAGTTTACATCATCAGGATTTTTTGAAAATGGACCTGTCTGTACTGGAGGCTAAACACTATTTTTTTGTCTCAAACCTGCCCTATTCCATTTCTGGTGAAGCCATAAAGATCTTCATCAACAGTCCCGTGTTCAGCCGGGGCGTATTAATGTTACAGAAGGAATTCGTCTCCCGTATGAACGCCCCGGTAGGATCTAAATTTTACGCGGTCATGAGTATACTCAGCCAGACTTTTTTAGACATAGAAATCCAGTTTGATGTTAAGCGTTCCGCTTATTTTCCGGCACCCTCAGTAGATTCACAGGTCATCACTATCAGTAAAAAACAGGTAGATATCAGGCAGGATGCTTTCCGTGATTTCCTGGTAAAGTCTTTTTCAGCAAAGCGCAAGACCCTGGCCAATAATATGAAAAAGCTGGGAATCAGTACTGAACAAATACTTTCTCTGGGAATAGATCCGGGAAAACGCCCTCAGGAACTGGATCCTCTGCAATGGCAGAGTTTATATAAAACATACTGTGGTTCAACATAAATACTTAACGGTGATCTCCACAAAATAAACTTAACAGT